>CANARY010000004.1 GCA_947364235.1 uncultured Candidatus Melainabacteria bacterium
GAACTCAGGCAACAGGAACTCAGGCAACAGGAACTCAGGCGACTGGAACTCAGGCGACTGGAACAGTGGACTGTTCAATGCCTGTAACCACGCAAATGGCTTATTCAACTCAAAATCACCAAAAATTTCAATGTTTAATAAAGCCACAAAAATGACATTTGAAGAGTTTCAAGAAAAATATCCTGAAGCTTACAATCTTCTTTATTATTCAAACTTTAGATTAAACCAGTGGATTTGCGATTTTGAAATGACAGACGAAGAAAAAGAAGCACATCCTGAATATAAAACTACAGGTGGTTATTTGAAGAGAAAAAATTACAAAGAAGCTTGTAAAGAGATGTGGGAAGGTTTCAATAAAACTGAAAGAAATAAAATCAAAAAACTTCCTAACTTTAATAAAGATGTATTCTTTGAAATTACAGGAATTGAGGTGTAGATGGATAAAATTGAATATCAAAGTAATGGGCAACCAGTAGCTGTCTGTTTTGAGGATTTAAGAGAAAAACTAGGATACAGAACCTACAAACCAAGAATAGGCTCTGTAGGAAGAGCATTAATAAAAGCAGCAAATGAGGGTAAGTCAAGGTCGAGCGGTTGGCTTAAACACCAACTGGATGAACTCTTTAAAAAGGATAGAAAAGCACAGTTTAGTAGAAGGAAAAAGAACCACAATGCAAAAAAGTAATACAGTAGATTTAATTCATTCATTAATGTTTCAAAGTACAGATTCAAAACCTGTATCTCAAACTTCTTTAAAAGTTATGAAAGCTATCCAAAATGATAGCATTGAAAATCAAATTCTAGGAGTAGCAAGTTTACTTTTAGTGTTCCTAGACAGATATGGATTAAGTCATATTGATGTTTTAGGAACGGCTGATGCCGTTGTACATTCAGGGGATAACAACAATATGTTACCTGAATTTAAAAATTGTTATTTATTTATGAAAAATAAAAAGGAGATTATGTAATGGAAAACAATATGGGAATGAATCCTCTAAAATTTATGATGGGAATGATGGTTGAATCATCATTAGAAACAGGAAAACTATTACATGAATTAATTCTTAAATATAAGGCAAATAATATTGATGTTATTCCAATTTCTGAATTAGAAGCAATAGAAATAAAAGGTGTTGAAAAAACATTTGCAGAAGGAAGCCTAACAAAAAAATTAATAGGAGATTTAAACTAAATGGCAAAAGAGAAAAAATCAGTTTCAGAAAAATATACAACTGAAAAAGGCACATTAACTGGTTTTATCAGCTTGTTTGAGCCTTCAACAAAATTTAATAAAGAAGGTGTTTACCAAGCTCATTTATTACTTTCAAAAGATGAAGGCGAAAAACTCGCTTCAAAAATCAAAGAAATTAGAACACAACAATTTAAACAATTTGGTAAAGGAACAAAAGTTGCAGAATTAACTCAATGTGTACCTTATACCACTGTTAATGAAGAAACAGGAGAAGAAATTGAAGATGCAGAAGGCAGATATGTATTAAAATCAAAGGCTTCAGCATTTATCAAGGATGGTAAAATTACTCAAAGAATCCCTGTTTTAGATGCAAAATTAAAACCAGTAACAGGAATTAAAGTTGGAGAAGGCACTACAGCTAAATTGGGTGTTGAGCTTGTTGGCTACAGCGTTGCAGGAAAAACTGGTGTTTCTGTTAAATTAAGATTGGTTCAAATCATTAATTTAGTTGAATACTCAGGAGGAGCAACAGCCGAAAGCTTTGGTTTAACACAAGAAGATGGTTTTGATTTTGAAGAATCTGATGTAGAAGAAACAACAACAACAGAGGATGAAGTTGAAGATGGCGAAAGCGAAGAAGTTGACTTCTAAGCAAGTAGGCTTAACTTATGGTTTCAGAAGCGGATTAGAAGAAACCATAGCTCAACAGCTCAAACAAGCTGGTATAGACCCTAAATTTGAAACTTTGAAACTACCTTATAGAGTTGAAAAGAATCATACCTATACACCTGATTTTCCTGTAGGAAAACGAATTATTATTGAGACCAAAGGAAGGTTTCAAACTGCTGACAGAATGAAAATGTTAGAAGTAAAAAAACAGCATCCTGAATATGAATTTAGATTTGTATTCAATAATTCTAACGCTAGAATTTCAAAGGTTAGTGCAACTACTTATGGTAAATGGTGTGAGAAAAATGGGTTTAAATATGCAGATAAAGTAGTTCCACAAGAGTGGATTGAAGAAATTTTAAAGGAGAAATAATGGGAATTATTAATATTTTCAGAGGTCTGAATACTCTCGGTAAAGCAGCAAAATTTTTAAAACAACAAGATGAAATTAAAGAACAGGCAATGAATTTAGCAGAACAAATTAAAGCAGTTGTTGAAGTTTTCAGAAAGTTTGTTGCAAATGCAGAAGATGTATTAGCTAGACTAAAGGAAGTTGTTACTAAGTAATGGCTCAAGGACATCAGCCTTGTCCTGATTGTGGTTCTAGTGATGCTTTATTAATTAATGATGATGGTTCTACTAAATGTTATTCTTGTGGGAAGTTCACACCGTCTCCTGACGGTGCTTCCACACAGAATACTAAAAAAACTCCAGCAGAGTTTCTAAAAGGAAAAGCTGCTTATATTGATTCAAGAAAACTAAGCAAAGAAACCTGTTCTAAGTTTAAGTATATGACTGGAACATATAAGGACAAAGAGGTTCAGATAGCTACATATCGTGATTTAGACAACAATCCAGTGTTTCAAAAAATCCGATTTGTAGAAGATAAAGAATTTTTCACCATAGGAAAATTTAAACCACTTTTATATGGTATGCACCTATTTAAAGGGAGTACAAAAAAGTTAATTATAACCGAAGGTGAAATAGATGCTTTATCAGTATATCAAGTAGTTGGCGATTATCCAGTAGTAAGCGTGCCAAATGGTGCTAAAAATGCAAAAGAAGCAATACAACATAATTTAGAATGGCTTGAACGATTTGAAGAAATTGTTTTTATGTTTGATTCTGATAAATATGGTGTTGAAGCTGCTAAAGAATGTGCCGCATTAATTACTATCGGAAAAGCAAAAATAGTTACTCTTCCTCTCAAGGATGCCAATGAAATGTTGGTTAAGGGGAAAGAAAAGGAACTATATAAAGCTACTTGGAACGGTGAAGAATATAGACCTGATGGAATTGTATCGGGAGAAGAACTTTGGGAAGAAGTTAATAGACCAATAGAAAAAGGTCTTAGCTATCCATTTGAAGCTTTAACAGAGCTTACATACGGCATAAGAGTTCCTGAGTTTATTTGTTTTGGTGCTGGTACAGGAATGGGGAAAACAGATTTCTTTAAAGAGATTGAAACCCATTTGATAAAAGAACATAAACAAACGGTTGGTATTATTCACCTTGAAGAAACAACAAAAGATACTGTATTAGGGCTAATGACTAAGCATAGTGGAATAAAATTTCACCTCCCTGATACACCTTTTACAGAGGAAGAAAAAAGGAAAGCATTTGATGAAACAATCGGCACAGACAGAGTATTTATATATGATAGCTTTGGAACAACCGACCTTGATACCATCAAAAATACAATCAGGTATATGGTTAAAGGCAAAGGTTGTAAGTTTATATTTCTTGACCATATCACTGCTCTTGGTGATGCTATTGAAAATAGTGGAGAAGTCAATCAAAGGATGCGAAATATTGTCTCAGAGCTTGCTAGGCTCACAAGAGAGTTGGACTTTACCTTATTTGCAATATCTCACCTTAGAAAATCTGACGGCAAAAAGCCCCATGAAGAAGGTGGGAGGGTTCATCTTGATGATTTATATGGTGCTAAGGCTATTTCTCAATGGGCTAGCTATGTATTTGGGTTGGAACGCAACCAACAGGCTGAGGATTTGGAAGAGAGACATACAACAACACTTAGATGCCTTAAAGACAGATATACAGGTCAAGCTACAGGATGCACAATAGCGATTAAATATGATACGGAAACAGGAAAACTCTTTGAAGCTGAAAATGCTCCATCCGAGTTTGATTTAAAAGATGAATCAGGAGATTTTTAATGGTTTATTCAAGAGAACAATTTTTAAAAGATAACCCTGATAAAACAATACAAATAGAAGATTATCGTGCCAATAGTGGCTATTATTGCCATTCAGCAAGATGCACTTTTACAGGTGATTGGGATGTTCAGGATTTAGTTAATTATGTTGATAATTCTACAGGAAACTATGGAGGAAGATTAGAAAATGCAAGAAAAAACGAAGATGGAAGCACCACAGCAACAGTCGTTGTCTATTTCGACTAATAAAACTCTGTATGCAGATATTAAGGAAAATCAACATCAAGATGAATATGATGAAGAACTGGCTGGTTACAACTGCCCTAGATGTGGCTATCCTGTAGTAATAGAAATGGACTTAGAGCTTTGTTATCACTGTGGCTGGTCAAAAGATGAAGAAGAATTGGGATATTACGAGGAATAATTTATGAATTTAGAACAAAGAATTAGAAATTTAGAAGTAAAGAATAAAATGGACTATTTTAATATAGACCATATAGAAAAATGTGTCATAGCTTTGAAACAAGAGGGCTACAATATAGAAGCTATTCTTGTTGCTCCTTTTTTTAGACATCACATATTAGGGCATAGTTCCATATTAGGCATTCCTTTAATTTTAAATGGCGGTTATGCTGATGATATTACTTTTAAAATATCAAAAACAAGAGGCTCAAATTTTACAGATTCTTTTCCTTTTGAATCTATGATTGATAGAAATGAGGATGTCTATTAAGAATGAGCCTAATCTTTGATATTGAAACAGACGGCTTATTGGACACAACTCAAAAATTACACTGTATAGCAATATATGACACCAAAACCGATACAATAAAAAGTTATAGCAATAATACATTAAGAGATGGTTTGCTGGCACTTAGTGAAGCAGATGAGCTTATTGGACACAATATAGTTAAATTTGACTTACCAGCTTTACAAAAAATTTATCCTGAATTTGACACAAAACAAGGATGTAAAATATTTGATACTTTATTGGTTTCAAAGCTTGTATATCCTGACATTGGCGAATTAGATGATAGAAATATCAGAAAAGGTAAGTTTCCAAAGAAATTAAGAGGTCGCTACAGTTTAAAAGCTTGGGGCTATCGTTTAGGGGAATTAAAAGGTGAATATTGCGAACAGGATGGAGCTTGGAATCAGTGGTCAGCCGAGATGGAAGAATATTGCAAACAGGATGTTATGGTAACTAAAAAGGTTTATGACCTTTTAAAAACAAAATATTTATCAGAAAAATCATTAGAAATAGAACATAAGTTTGCAAAAATTATAGGACAACAAGAACAGAGAGGAGTGTGTTTTGACAAAGAAAAAGCAGTCGAACTTGCAGCCAATCTCGTTGAAGAAAAAGCAGATTTGGAACGAAAGCTTAAACTTGCTTTTCCAAACGAAATCAGAGAAGAAACATTTATTCCAAAAGTTAATAACAAAACCAAAGGATACATCAAAGGTCAACCTTTTATTAAAAGGTATGAAATTGAGTTTAATCCTTCTAGCAGACAAATGCTTGCTGAAAGACTTATTAAAAAATATGGTTGGAAACCTACTAAAGAAAGTCCGACAGGGTTGCCTGTTATTGATGAAGAAGTTATAGAAAGCTTAACTTACCCTGAAGCACCACTATTACAAAGATATTTCTTGGTAACAAAGACTTTAGGACAGCTAGCAGACGGTAGAAATGCTTGGCTAAAACTGGAAAAGAATGGTGTTATTTATGGTGGTGTTGATACAATCGGAGCAGTAACAGGCAGATGTACGCATAATTCACCTAATTTAGCACAAGTTCCATCAGGGCATTCAGCCTTTGGTAAAGAATGCAGAGGGCTGTTTAAAGCTCGCAAAGGTTACAGGTTCATAGGCTGTGATGCTTCAGGATTGGAATTGAGATGTCTTGCTCATTATATGAATGATGAAGATTACACACACGAAATCTTGAACGGAGATATTCACACCAAAAATCAGATGATGGCAGGACTTCCAACAAGAGATAATGCTAAAACATTTATTTATGGCTTTATTTATGGAGCTGGGGATGCAAAAGTAGGCTCAATTACTGGCAAAGGTGCTAAGGAAGGCAAAAAAATTAAAGCCAAATTCTTGCAATCCTTACCAAAACTACACAAATTAATGACTGGTGTAAAAGATAAAATCAAAATCAAAGGCTATTTGCTAGGTTTAGATAAAAGAAAGCTAAAAGTCAGAGAACAATATAAAGGTTTAAATGTCTTACTTCAATCGGCTGGAGCTATAGCTATGAAAAAGGCATTATGTATTCTCTATGATGATTGTGTAGCTAAAGGCTGGATAAATGACAGATGGTATCTAGCAGATGATAATTTAGTTTATTTTGTCTTAAACATTCATGATGAATACCAAGCCGAAGTAATACCTGAAATCGTTGAAGAATATAAACAAATGGCAGTGGAAGCTATTAAAAAATCAGGAATTTATTTTAACTTCAGATGTCCTTTGGATGGTGAAGCAAAAGAAGGAGTGAATTGGTATGAGACACACTAATATTTATGTGATTCATGTTTGTAAAAATTCAAAATTAAAACCAACAGACCCGAATTATTGTGATAGGGCTTGGACTGATGAGGATAGAACAAATGTGAAAGACATTCCTCCGACTTGGAAATATTGTCCTGAATGCGAAAAGAAGGGGTTTAAGAATCCTAAAACAAGAAAAAGTTCTAAAACCCCTGAACAGATAGAAGCCTTTAAAAAGCGAATGGCAGAATACAGGAGAAATAAAAATGCTGACATATAAAGATATGACTTTTTGTGTTAATGATAAATGCAAAAAGCCTTGCAGTAAAAAATTAACAGAAGAAATCACAGAAAAAGCCAATAAGTTTGGACTACCCCTAGCAGTTAGTAACTATTTCTGTACTGATTGTGGAGAAGATAATGAATCTGAGGAAATGTCCTAAATGTGGGAAGGTCTTGCCTGAATCTATGTTTGCTCCTAATACAGATAAATGCCGAATATGCAGAAGAGATTATGATTGGCAATATAGGTACGGATTAAGTCCTGAACAATATTTAGAACTATATCAGGCTCAGGATGGGAAATGTAAAATATGTGGAAAAGAATTGCCTGATGGTAAATATCTATGTGTTGACCATAACCAAGCTACTGGAGAAGTCAGAGGTTTACTTTGCGACCAGTGCAACAGGGGAATTGGTTATTTTCACGAAAATATAGAAGTTATGAAAAAAGCTATTAAATATTTGGAGGAGAATAAATGAGCTATTCGAATAAAACAGAATTATTTTTAGTTAAAACCTGTTGGGGATATTCTTCAATTTTAAGCAGGGCTGAAGTTCAACACAGGTTGAAAACAAATAGTAGTTCCATAAAAGAAATCCATAAGATAGAAATAAAACCTGTTGAAAAAGTGGATTTCAATTATTTCAGACCAAAAGACCCTAGGGGATGGAATAAAAATGCTTGGGATAGAATTTGTGAGGTAAACCAATAATGGAATTAGAGAACATAAAACCAATATATGCTGTAGTAGGCATTCCATCATATAAAATTATGAATACTTATTCTACCATCAAACAGGCTCAAAAGTGCAACAGAACACGCTTGAAATTTTTAGGGTTTAAATTAATTAAATTTGTTCCAAGTGAGGAAATATGTCAAGAACAGTAATTATTGATGGTGATGTTATTGTTTATAAAGTAGCCGAGGGTTGTGCTGATTCTTATGAAATAGAAACAGATGAAACAGATGAATTTATTTATCGCAACATTGGCTGGGCTAATAAGCAAGCAGCAAGGGATTATATAGAAAATCTAATAGATAAAATTTGTAGAGATTGTAAAGCTGATAGTGTGGCTATTTGCTTATCCGATATGAACGGAAACTTCAGAAAAGTTATTAATCCTAATTATAAGAAAAACAGAAAATCTATAAAACCGATTCTTTATGAGTTTATCAGGAATTATATTAAAGATGAATCAGGATATAAACTCTATGAAAAGCCAAATCTCGAAGCTGATGATGTTATAGGGATTTTAGCTACAACGGATAAAATCATCAAAGGAGATAAGGTTGTTTGGTCTTTAGATAAAGATTTTAAAACTATTCCTTGTAAGTTTCACAGGTCAAGACCTAACGGAAACCACGAAAGTAAAATTATAGCAAAAGAAGAAGCTGATTGGTGGTTTATGTATCAAACCTTAATTGGAGATACTGTAGATGGCTACTATGGCTGCAAGGGGGTTGGAGATAAAACAGCTCGCAAGATTCTTGGGTTATGTGGTGAAAACTCATTAGAAAAAATGTGGGAATTGGTTGTAAAAACCTTTGAAAAAAATGGAATGACCAAAGAGGATGCTTTGTTAAATGCAAGAATGGCAAGAATTCTACATTTTGAAGATTACGATTTTAAAAAGAAGGAAGCTATTTTATGGAATTTATAGGCTGGGCTATTAAAAGAAGTGATACAGGAAAATACTGGAATAAGCACAGAGGCTGGAATAATTTACCTACTATCTATGAAAAAAGAGGACACGCAATCAATGCTGGTAAATATCACTCCAGTTTTAAAGACTATGATTTACTACGAGCAGTAAAAATCAAAAATATAGTAATAGAAGTAGAGGAAACAAATGAACAAAAGTGATAAATTTATAAGATATTCAAGTATAGAAAATCATTATCAGGAAGGATTTTTGGAAAGATGCCCTGAAGGCGAAATATATTGGTGTGTAACCGAAAAAATTCACGGCAGTAATTTTCAAGTTTATTATGATGGCGAAAATCTATTAATAGGCAGTAGAAACAGATTTTTGAATACTACAGATAAATTTAATGGTTTGCAGGATATTATAAAAGAGCTAGAACCTAATATTAAGGCTTGTTATGATGAACTGGTAATTAAGAAGCCTCTAACATTCTATGGTGAAGTTTATGGTGATGGAATCCAAAAAGGTGTTAAATATTGCAAAGAACCTAAAATTAAATTCTTTGATATAAAATATGATGGTAATTACCTTCCTTATTCCATAGCGTTAGAAGCTCTAAAATATTATAAACTACCTTGTGTAGAACCTATCCAATTTGTCCAAGCTACAGCTAAAAATGTAGTGAATTTAGTAGGTACAAGATTTAATTCTATTGCAGCAGAAGGTGAATATGCTAATTTAGAAGAGAATATCTGCGAAGGTGTTGTTATAAAACCTTTCTACGAAGAACTTCAAACCACTATGGGTAGTAGGGTTATTATCAAAAAGAAGAATGAAGAATTTTTTGAAAATAAGAAAACGCCAAAAAGCAAAACCGATAGATTTGTTGATTATTCAAAAGACAATGAAGCGGTTGCTCCATATATCAATGAAAACAGGTTTGATGCTGTGTTTAGCAAAGAACCTTACAAAAAAGAAAACTTTGGTGATTTCATAAAAGCTTATGCTGAAGATGTAGTTATGGATGCTACTAAAGATTCTATTGAAGTTAAAAATAGGAAAAACCTGAATAATATCATAGCTAAAACCTTTAAACAAGAATATTTCAGGAGAGTAGCCTAGTGGGTGATGTGCTTCTTTTTAAAAGACCAGCTATTATAGTTGATTTAGATGATTGTTTATTTGATTCAAGACATTTAGACCAATATATCCCAAAGAAAAGTGGAGACAGAGCTGGTTGGAATTTAGTTCAGGAAAAAATGGCTGAATGTGAGGTAAATAAGCATATATTAGCTATTTTAGATATGGCATTTATCAAGGATATTGAGCTAATTTTTGTAACAGGCAGGGAAGGAACAGAAGCCTTAAAAACGGTTACAGAAAATGAACTTGATTTATATTTTCCAAGGTATCACATTTTTTATAGACCTGAAAATGATTATCGCAAAGCTGCTGTAGTTAAAAAAGAAATCTATGAAAATCATATTAAAGGAAAATACGACATTTTATTTGCGATAGATGATGATGAAACAAATATTAAAATGTTTCAGGAACTTGGGTTAAATACTCTTCATTGTAGATATGGGAAGGTTAATAATGGATAAAGATATATCTAAAAAATGTTGTAAATGTGAACCCTATGAGACAGGGTTCATTGAAGCTTGCAAAGATAGAAGCAACTGTTTATATGGTTCAACCCAATGGGATGATAAATTTGGTTTAATTGAAGTTGGTAAAAAGGAATTTAATATGGAAGATAAAAAAGCAGTAATTGATGGTGTTGGCGAAGATGCAGAAATCATAACAAACGCAGCAGGAGGAAAGCAATCAAAAAGCCCCATGGCTATGCACTTAGTTGACCCTTATTATTTAGAAGAAGTATTCAAAGAATTGGCAGAAAGAGAAGAATACTGTGATGAAGGCGATTCAACTTGTGTGAGAGTTGAAAGCATAGATAGACACAGCTGTTGCAGAGCAATAGAATTTATTGCTTCTTATATGCAATCAGGAGTAGATTTTGAACTTACCTGTGCTATGGACTGTTTATGTAATGATGAAGTTCAACAGGTAATCAATATAGCTAAAATTCTTCAATATGGTGCTGACAGATATGCTCCTAATAACTGGAGATTGATTCCTGAAGAAGAACATATTAATCACGCATTAATTCATCTTATTGCACACCTTGCTGGCGATACTCAAGACGACCATATTAACCACGCATTATGCAGATTGATGATGGCAAAATCTACTAAAAAATCTGAAAACTTTGCATACGGAGCATATATTGCATAATGCAGTTTGAATATAACAGCAAAGAAGGTATTACTGAAGTAGCAGCAGAAACCAGTGATATTTGTCTATTTTGCTCCTTATTTGATTATTGTCCATTAGTAGGAGCATTAGAAACAAATTTAGTATATCCTTCAGCTGACAGGATAACAGTTGTAGATTGCCCGATTTATGAACCTTTAGTTTTAGATGGAACTTAACAAAAATTCATGAAGGAGTGTAACAATTTTATGTTTGGTCTTATGACAATTAAAGACCTTGCCAAAGAATTGAACAAGCCTGAAAGTACGATAAACACATGGAGACGGAGAGGGGATTTACCCTCTTCCCTCTTCAAACCAATAGGCGGAACAATTTTTGTGAGGGTCAATAGGTTTAAAGAATGGGTTGAAAAAGACACATGAGGTGATATAGATATTGTATGACTATCACCAAAAGGAATGGAAAATTTTACTGTCGTTTTCAACTCAATGGAGAAAGACATCACAGGTTATGTAGTGGTGCAACCTCCATTAAAGAAGCTGAAAAGATGGAGAATGCTTTTAAATATAAACTTCAACAGCAGCAAAATGGTGTAATTCCAAAGGAAGAGAAAAATATACCTTTAAATAAACTAAAACAGATTTATTTAGATTACTCAGAAACTAATAATAGAAATTATAAAAATAACTTATATTATATTAAAATCATAATGGATTATTTTGAAGAGAATACACCAGCACAGAAAATATTACCTCAAACTATAGAAAAATTTAAAGAAACACTAAGAATAGAAAGAAATCTAAAAAACTCAAGCATAAACAGATACTTAGAAATTTTAAGTAAAATGTTTAATTTAGGAATAGATAACGGATTGATTACACAGAATCCAGTATCAAAGGTAAAGAAGCTCCAAGAAGATAATCATAAAATCAGATTTCTAACAACAGAGGAAGAAAACAGATTATATAAAGCACTCCCTGATTTTCTAAAGCCCATAGTAACAGTAGCATTACAAACAGGAATGAGAAAAGGAGAAATATTAAACTTACAATGGAATAATATAGACTTTGAATATGGATTTATAGAATTATTAAAAACAAAAACTGGCAAGGCAAGAAAAATTCCAATATCAGATAAGTTAATGGAAATATTAAAAAATCAAGAAAAAGAAAGTGATTATGTTTTTATAAATCCCGAAACAGGATTACCTTATGTTGATATTAAAAAATCTTTTAATAAAGCAAAAGAAGAAGCAGGAATAAAAGATTTCAGATTCCATGACCTAAGACATACAGTAGCAACTCGGCTGGTGGAAAAAGGAATAGACTTACTTGTGGTTATGGATATTCTAGGACACACAAATATAGAAACAACAATGAGATATGCCCATCCAATTCCAAAAAGAAAACAAGATGCAATATCAGTTCTTAATTCATATAATTAGGATTTAATTCAAATCAAAAAGTGGACACAGAATGGACATGAAATAAAAAATAGCTGGGGAGAGACTCGAACTCTCGAACCTTTCGGGTATGAGCCGAACGCTCTAACCAACTGAGCTACCCAGCCATGTCTATTTTTATTTAATTGTCAATTTTATGGTTTCGACCACATTTGTATGAGCCGTGCGCTCTCGCCAACTGAGCTACCTTGCCATAACAAAATATATTCTCTCACAAACATTTTTTAATTTCAAGCAATAGCAAAAAATATATTTACATACTTTTATTAAAATATGAATATATTACCTGTAAATCCTTATAAACCAATACATTATACACATTTAAATAAAACAAATCCAATATTTCAAAGTAAGTACGATGAATTTCATTCAAGCTATGATGTTAAAATTGAAAAATATAATTCAGGCAGAATTAAATCAATACAGTACAAATATCCCGTTACTACAGCCAGCGTGTTTAAAAACTTGGCTTCTAAACATGAACCATTTATGCAAGCCCAATTTCTGGCTCATTTGCATTCGCCTGAAGAAATACAAGAAATAAGCTCACTCTTGGCTGATAATCCTGAAATTGGGAATATTAAAGTTAAATCTTTAATTGGTCTTGGTTCTTATGCTTATGTATTTGAAACAGAAAAAGGACTCGCTTTAAAAATTACTCAAGGACCTCATTTCCCAGCAAACAGACCGCCTGCAGATTTTGACCTCCCAATTCTAAAGAGTGGCAAATTAGCCCCAAATAGCATCTATCATTATTTTATTGAAGAAATCGTACGGCAGGATAATTTGCAGGATTCGGAAATCTTGCATTTAGTCAAACGTATTCAGTCCCAAGGTTATGATATGGTTGATTTTTATGGAGATTATGAGAATAAAATAATATTTAAGCATAAGCAATTCGGCAGAGCTTCCGACGGAAAAGTTTATCTCTTAGACCCAGGCTGTGCTATTGCAAAAAATATTAAAAAAGAAAGTAATAGCATTGTTAAAAGAATTTTAAACCTAATAAAAAAAGGAACCCGTTAAGGTTCCTTTTTTTATTAATCATCAATTTCGACTTTTACTTCTCTGTTGTTATCCATTTTGTGTTTCATCATTTTCTTATGAAAATCACCTCTAAAACCCCTATCAAAATGGTGCGGTCCCATATACGGTCTTGCCATTCCATGGCATCCGCAAGGACATCCTCCGCCAACAGGTACTATTACAGGCGGTTTGTGCAAAGCTGCAAATAAGCTTAAAGCTAAAAATGCACCTACAAAAGTTCCGCCGGCAACGGTCAAAAATTTTCTAAAACCTTTACTTTGGCACATACAAGTATGATGTTCTTCTACTCTAATTTCATCTGTCATAAGTTTACTCTCCTTTTTTGAATTACATGACTAAAACGATTTATATAATCTTATTGTTCATTTATGATAAAATGTTTTTATGGGAAAATACGCTGAAAACGCTTGCAAAAACTTTCGGGAAGGCTATAATTGTGCACAATCTGTACTATTAGCTTTTTCAGAAGTTGTCGGCTTCGATAAAGAAACAGCTCTTAAGCTTTCTTCGTCATTTGGCGGCGGCATGGGAAGACTGCGGGAAGTCTGCGGAGCAGTCAGCTCAATGTTCATGATAGCAGGTCTGTTAAAAGGTTACACGACTCCTAATGATGATGAAATTAAAGGCAGTCATTATGAGCGGATTCAGGATTTGGGCAGTGAGTTTAAATCTCAATGCGGTTCATTTATCTGCCGTGAAATTCTCGGACTTGAAGAAGGCGCAGACTCGCCTGCGCCTTCAAAACGTACAGAGCAGTATTATCAGGAACGACCTTGTGAACACTGTATTGAAGTTGCAGCAGAAATTATTGAACGTAATATTTTAAATTAACGGTGCAAAAGTTTTATAATACAAATACAATGCAACAAGTATCAACAAACCTCCGCTTACTTTTAAAAGTACATCAGAGAATTCTGCAAATTTCTTGAGATTTTTTACTCCGGATGTGAATAATCCTGCAATAATAAGGATTAAACCTTGGCCTAAAGCAAATAAGAAAAGCATTAATACTGCTGCAGCAAGGTTTTTACCCATTGCAGCAAATGCCATTATACCTGCTAAAATAGGAGTTGAACACGGAGTGCCGGCAAGTGCAAAAGCAATACCAAGAAGCACAGGATATAAGAAAAGCGAGTTCGTTGAGTTCGTCGGCATAGACTTAATCATAACAGGCATTTCAAAATAAAGTATTCCTGTCAGCTTAAGCCCCATAACTAAAAGCAGAGATGCCATTATTAATGTAAAATATCCGCCAAGAGTTGATGCGAAGACACTTCCTGTTACTGCACATATTATACCGATTATTGAAAATACAATTGCTGTACCAAAAATAAAAAAGCATAACTGTGCCAGAGTTCTCAAAGGTGTTTCTTTAGAATAACCGCCCACGTATCCGATTATTAAAGGCAGCATTGCTAATGAACAAGGTGAAATAGAAGCAAGCACCCCGCCTGCAAATGATGCTGCAAACATTAAAACCCAAATTCCGGGTGTGGTTGAGCCGGAAGAAAATATCTGTACTAAATTATCCATTTACCAACTCTTTCAAATAATTTTCCAATACCTGCGGCTCCATTGAACCTTCAATTCTTCTTACTGTATTGCCATTTTTATCTTTAAAAACCGTTGTTGGAACAAGTTTTACACCAAAACTCTTAATCATGCCTTTTGTAACATTATCTTTGTTCGTAACATTAACTTTTTTTAAAGTAATATCCTTTTCATATTTTGGAAAAACTTCATTGAAAACCTTTTCCAGCTCCTGGCATTCATAACACATAGGAGATGCGAATTTTATAATTTCAGCTCCCCCAGAAGCATAAGAAGGCGGAGTTGTAAGCTTGTCGCGTGTAAGCCCGAAGTATGCAGCTAATGGTACAATAAAAATAAGTAAAATAATAAAAATGTTTCTATTCATAAACTTTGTTCCTCCCTTAATCTACCACATAATAATGCTTTAATAAAAAAACAAAACCGCCCGTCGGGTAATTTTTATTCGCAAACGTGCTCATAAGCCATCTCAAGCAGAGTTTTTACATGCAGGTCGCTCAATGCATAAAAAACATTCTTTCCGCGCTTCTCAGCTCTAACAAGCCTCGCTCCGCGTAAAGTTTTAAGCTGATGAGATACAGCTGATTTTGTCATCTTAAGAACTTCTGCAAGCTCGCCTACACATTTTTCTTTTTCTTCTAATGCTATTAAAAGACGTATCCTTGTAACATCTCCTATAATTTTAAAAAAATCAGAAAGCTCGTAAATTATTTCATTTTCTTCAATATTCATTCTTTTATAATAGTTGAATACTTGCTCAAATGTCAAACTTTTGTAACAATTTTATCCTTCTCCTCTTGACAATTGAACAGTTGTTCAACTATAATATAGATAGAATAAATTTAGGAGAAGTTTATGTCTCATAATCATAGAATTTCTAACAGAAATGAAAAACGAACCCTAATAGTTATTATTTTTACTGTAATTGCAATGTTTGCAGAAATAGTATATGGTTATTTTACAAATTCAATGGCGCTTTTGGCTGACGGGTATCATATGGGTACTCATGCGCTTGCTCTTGGTTTAACGTTTGCAGCTTATATTTTGATGAGAAAATTTAATACAGAAAAAATCGGAACGCTTGCCGGATATACAAGTTCGTTATTTTTGGGATTTACGGGTTTGTGGATAATTGCAGAAGCTGTGCATAGGTTTTTTAATCCGCTTGAAATCAGATTTGAAGAAGCGATTATTGTTGCAATAATCGGGCTTATTGTAAATGTTGTTTGTATTTTGATTATGGAATGTAAGCATCATCATGAAATTGATTACAATTTTAAAGCAGCATATTTACATATTTTGGCTGACGCTTTAACTTCTATACTTGCAATTGGTGCGTTATTTGCAGGCAAATATTTTCATTTTATTTATTTTGACCCATTGATTGGTATTTTAGGCGGTATTTTAATTTTAAAATGGGCAGCTGGTCTTTTAAAAGATACGGTTGTAATTCTTATTGATTTAAAGCCAAAATTTGGGGAATAAATTCTATTGACGAAAAAGTTTTAATATAGATAATTATTCTTACACAATATTGTATAGTCTAGAAGTATTAGAATTAAGGAAAATAGCAGAATGAGAAAGAAAAGTAAACACTTGTTGGTTTGCAGCGTTGCTTTAAGTTTTTTATGCGCTGCGACTTTAAACTGTGCCGAAGCTGCATACGTTGCTCCGCCGTCATATTCTAATGTTGTTGACGGAAATAATGGCGGGCAGAGAATGGAATCTGGAAGTAATCTGGATTCATATTATTTTAAAAACTTAACTCCGGTTTCAGATACTATTAACGGGGGTGCTTTAGATTTTACCGGATATAATTTGAAAAATTCTTTATTTGAAAATAACAGTGCAAACTCAGGCGGTGCTATAAGTGCTTGGGGTGAAATGCCTATGCTGGATAATGTTAGATTTGTTTCAAATTCAGCGCAGTATCTTGGCGGTGCTGTAAAATTTGCCGGCAATGGAAGTTTTATGATGCAGCAGATTGATAATTCTGTTTTTGAGAATAATTATGCAGGAACGCGCGGAGGGGCAATTCACATAAGCGGAAATCCGTATCTTACATATATTAAAAACACAAATTTCATAAATAACAAAGCTGGTCAGCTTGGCGGTGCTATATATTATGCTCCATCAACAGCGTCCTCTAAGCTTCGTATAGAATCAGGCGACGGCGGTACATATTATTTCTCCGGCAATAAACAAAATGTAGAATATGGTGATGAACATGCTGTATCAAACGCTTTGTTTATTGAAAGAGGAACGGTAGAGTTAAAAACTCAAAACCATGAAACAAGCAGGCTGGTGTTTGATGATGGAATTGAAGGAAGCAGTATTGATAATGCAAAGCTTCATATTATATCAATGGGCGGCGGTGAGATTGAGTTAAACAATGAAATTAAAAATGTTTCTTTGACTCACAAATCCGGAACACTTGTTTTAAACGGTTCAAATATGCTGTCAGAAGGAGCTTCAATTCTTAATAATGTTGATTTAACTTTTGCTCCGGATGGAGAAAGCAGTATAAGATTTGATATTGCAAATGGAAAAATTGATAATTTAAATATTAGAAACCTTAATATTCAAAATCCAAGCGGCGAGCAGAAAATGACGATTGCTTTTGATGCAGATTTAAAAGAGGGTCAAAGCGATTTATTTAATATTTCTAACAATATGACAGGCGGAATTGATTTTGATTCTGATCATTTTGAAGTTAATATTCTTCAAAATGGTGATGCTGACGGATTTCAGCTGTTTAATAAAATCTCTAACGGGTTTAAATTTGACGGTGAGCTTGTTCAGTACAATGAGTCAATGAAGTATATTTTATCTGTTGGCGAAAATGGATTTATTAATGTTAAGAAAGATATGGCAAATGGTTTGCCTGATGCTATTACATCAGATGAAGCTATTAGAGAATATAAAGCTTCTCCTGGTATGAATGTAATGTTAAGTGATGCGCTTGGAGCTATGACTGGCGAATCATTGAGGATTAACATGAACGGTAATGATTTGGATGCTTGCAATAATTCTGGTGTTATTGTATCTGAAGGACAAAAACTTGAGTTTAAAAATGGAAATACCATACACAATTTTTATACTTCTTCTAACGGTGCAGTAGTTAACAATACAGGCGGCGACATAATTATTACTGATTCTACTATTAAGAATAATACTGCTGATGGAAAGGGCGGAGCGATTTATTCAAATGGCGGAAATGTAATTATCAATGCAGATACAAAAGATGTTGTGTTTAAAGACAATATTGCAAATAATTTATCAGCAGGTCCAGTTCGTTCAACAGAAGCTGCAGGAAACGATATTCATCTTGAAGCTGCTTCATTAACAGTAAACGGTTCAAGAAATACTGTTTTTGGAAGCGGTATTTCAGGAGATGGCGAGATTCGCAAAAATGGTTCAGGAACTATGGTTCTTGGCGGAAACAACGCTTCTTATACAGGAGATGTTTATTATAATGAAGGTATGACTCAGCTTCAAGCTGGTGCATCTTATTTCAATGCTCAGAATACTCATTTTGCAAACAATGCAGGATTGAGCTTGATAAATAACAGCGCAGAAGATAATGTAAACTTTGGTAATTTACATTTGGACGGTAATGCAAGGATTGGAATTGATATTGATGCAACTAGAGGCAGAAGTGATAAGTTTGGTGCTGAGAGCTTAACAGGAGAAGGCAAGATTATTATCGATAATATTAATCTTACATCATTAAGCGATCCGACTCTTGCAAATATGAACTTTGAAGTTATTTCTCTTGATGTAGATAATGGAAGCCCTTTGATTGGAAATGTTGAGCTTGGTTCTTCTTCTGCAACAGAAGTTTTAGGACCAATTTACAAATACAAATCAAGTTATAATTCTGCAACAGGTATTATGTCATTAAATGGCGGCGGAGCTACAAGTGACGGATATAACCCGGCAGTACTTGCTTCTCCGATTGCTGCTTTAATAGGCGGGTATTTAACTCAGCTTAATTCTTATGACATGGCTTTTTATAATTCAGATATGTACATGCTGAAAACTCGTAAACAGAGGGAAGCTTTGAAGCTTAAGAATAAATACGCTTCGAACGAAGGCGGAATCTTCTCTCCAATAATGGATCCTTATAAAGATGAAAATGTTTGGTTCAAGCCTTATTCTGTGTTTGAAAACGTAAAACTCCAAAGAGGTCCTAAAGTTTCAAACGTTGCTTATGGTTCTTTCTTTGGTTATGACAGCGAGCTTAAAGATATCGGACACGGATTTGACGGAATGTGGTCTTTATATGCAGGATACAATGGAAGCCACCAGTCTTATCTTGGTAATGGTATTTGGCAGAACGGCGGTACTTTAGGCGCAACAGGCGTTGTTTATAAGAATAATTTCTTTTCTGCTTTGACAGCGAACGTGGGTGCAAACTCCGGCAGTGCAGATACTATGTACGGTACAGATAACTTCTCAATGCTTATGACAGGTATTGCTTCAAAAACCGGATATAATTGGGAGCTTTTCAAAGAAAAAATGATTATCCAGCCGCATTATTTAATGTCTTACAGCTTTGTAAATACTTTTGATTACACAAATGCAGCAGGTTTAAGCATAAACTCTCAGCCTTTGAATGCAATCCAGATTTCACCGGGATTGAGGGTTATCGGTAACTTGCCGAAAGGATGGAAGCCTTATTTGAACTTCTCAATAGTATGGAATATTATGGACGACATAAGATTTAGAGCAAATAATGTTGCTTTGCCTGAAATGAGTGTTAAGCCATATTTTAACTACGGATTTGGTGTTCAAAAAACAGGCGAAAGGGTCGGAGGTTTCTTGCAGACTCTGTTTAGATCCGGCGGAAGATCCGGTGTCGCTTTCCAAGCAGGTTTCAATATCGCTTTATAATAATTTAGAAAAGAGAGGATGAAAATCCTCTCTTTTTTTTATCAAATATTAAAATTTCCTTAATTTTTTAGGATTTTGATTAAATTTGTTATATAAATATAATTGTAAATGAATAGGAGGATTATATTATGGCATTAAAACCATTACAGGACAGAATTGTTATTAGAGTTATTGAAGATACAGAACAAACTTCCGGCGGTATTTTTATTCCGGACAGCGCAAAAGAAAAACCTCAAAAAGGTGAAGTTGTTGCAGTTGGCGAAGGCAAAACTAATGACAAAGGCGAAAAAGAACCTATGGAAGTTAAAGTAGGAGATGTCATTCTTTACGCTAAATATGCCGGTACAGAAGTTAAAATGGACGGAGTTGAGTACAAAATCTTATCAATCAAAGATGCATTAGCAGTTGTGGAATAACAATATAAACTAGTAAGAAAGGTATAAAAAATGGCTAAAAAAATTATATTTGAAGAAGAAGCAAGAAAATCGCTTCTAAAAGGTATTGACGCAGTTGCGGATGCTGTAAAGGTTACTTTGGGACCTAAAGGCAGAAACGTAATTTTACAAAAGAAATTCGGTGCTCCTCAAATCGTTAATGATGGTGTAACTATTGCAAAAGAAATCGAACTCCAAGACGGTTTAGAAAATGCAGGAGCTCAGCTTCTTAAAGAAGTTTCATCAAAAACAAATGATGTTGCAGGCGACGGTACAACTACAGCTTCTGTTCTTGCTCAAGCAATTGTAAGAGAAGGCTTGAAGAACTTAACAGCAGGCGCAAATCCGATGTCTATGAAACGCGGTATTGATAAAGCTGTTGAAATTTCTATCAATAAAATTAGAGATTTGTCTAAGTCAGTTAGTACAAAAGAAGAAATTGCACAGGTTGCAGGAATTTCTGCAGGCAATAATTCTGAAATCGGCGAATTGATTGCAGAAGCTATGGAAAAAGTAGGACACGACGGGGTTATTACTGTTGAAGAAAGCAAATCTTTCGGTACTAACTTGAAAGTAGTTGAAGGTATGCAGTTTGATAAAGGTTATATCTCACCTTATTTCGTAACTGACCCTGAAAGAATGGAAGCTGTTCTTGAAGAAGCTTACGTTCTTTGTGTGAACAAGAAAATTAACTTGATTGCTGATTTGGTTCCTGTATTAGAACAAGTTGCTCGTGACGGCCGTTCACTTCTTCTTATTGCAGAAGATGTTGAAGGCGAAGCTCTTGCAACATTGGTTGTTAACACAATGAGAAAAGTTTTAAGAGCTGTTGCTGTTAAAGCTCCGGGATTTGGTGATAGAAGAAAAGCAATGCTTGAAGATATCGCTATTTTGACAGGCGGTCAATTGTTTACGGAAGAACTTGGTCTTAAGCTTGAAAACGTAACAACAGCAATGATGGGTATTGCAAAACGCGTTACTGTAACTAAAGACGAAACTACAATTGTTGTAGGAGACGAAACAAAAGAAGCTGTTAGAGAACGTGTTAACTTGATTAAAAAACAAATCGAAGCTTCTGACAGCGAATACGATAAAGAAAAACTTCAAGAGCGTATGGCTAAATTAGCTGGCGGTGTTGCAGTTATTGAAGTTGGTGCAGCTTCTGAAATCGAACTTAAAGAAAGAAAGTTAAGAATTGAAGACGCTTTGAATGCAACAAGAGCAGCAAACGAAGAAGGTATAGTTCCAGGAGGCGGAGTTGCTTTGATAAGAGTTCAACAAGAACTTGAATCTAAGCTTAATACTTTAACTTTCGAATCTGACGATGAAAAAAGCGGTTTCAAAATTTTGACAGCTGCTCTTGATGTACCTTTGAGAGCAATTGCTTACAACTCAGGTGCAAAATCTGATGTAGTTGTAGAAAACGTAAGAGCAGAAAAAGATGCTTACGGTTATGATGCACTTTTAGATAGATACACTGATATGTTTGCAGCTGGTATTGTAGACCCTGCAAAAGTTACAAGAAGTGCGCTTGAAAACGCAGCGTCTGTAGGCTCAATGTTGTTAACAACTCAAGCAGCTGTAGTTGATATTCCAGAAGAATCAAAAGCTCCTGATATGTCAGCAATGGCAGGCATGGGCGGAATGGGAATGATGTAGTTCAGAGTGTAGTCCGAATTCACCGGCGGTGAATGAGTATAAATATTTTGCAGCAGGCGGAAACCTTAGGTTTCCGCCTGCTGCTTTTACAAAGTTTTTCGGAATTTTGTTACTTTTTTGCTTAAATTCTCTGACTTTTCAACAAGGATTTCGCTGATTGTCATTATGTCACCTTCGTGCAATTCAAGAGTTTTCGTAAACAAAATTTCTTTCAGCATTCTAATCAAACAATCTATGCACTAAAAATCTTTTTCCAATTCCTCAAAATTTGCCATGTTAACTCCTTTTGTTGATTTTTGTAAACTTATAAATACTGTTGCAAGTATTTAAGTACTGAATATGGAACTTATAATAATAAAAAGTTCCATATTTGTCAACTAAATGGCTAAAATGTATAATAAGTTTATGAAATTGCGAGTTAGAGAACAAATAAAAACATTATTATTGCAGGAAGGAATCTATTTAAAAGATTTAGCACAAATGATTTCAGAGAAAACAGGTAAATATTGTGCACCGAATTGTTTATCCAGAAAGCTTACGCGTGGAACTCTTTCATACAATGACACTCTTATGATAGCAGAGCTTCTTGGTTACGAAATAAGTTTTAATAAAATTTAAGCAAAAAATTTTTTTTACGTGTTTTACTCATGAAAAAAGGAGTAAGATGTGTTATTGATATCAAACCAATATAATTGCAGTACAGTTTTTGGAACAAAGCAAATTTCGCGTGCGGAGTTAGAGGCTTTGTTGAACAAAGATAAGACAGTAGAGCAGATTGCCAGAAAGTATGGAACAGCATCAAGTACGATAAGGGCAAAAATAAAGAAATGCGGATTACAGCTTCCTGCTGATAAGCTTCGCGAGCGTTATAAATCTGAAGCTCTGCCTCTTATCCAGCAAGGCGTGTCTTTTTCGAAAGTGCGTAAATTGACTGGTATCAGCGAAGAGTATTGTTATCAGCAAATGTTAAAAAACAAGACTGTTAATCCTCGTCAGGTCAGGAATGAAAAGATTAGAGACTTATTTTATGAAGGTAAGTCTGACGCAGAAATAGGGGAAATACTATCTCTTCATGAGAGTTCAGTTAAGCGCAGCCGTCTTGCTCAGGGGTTAACAAGATAACAATAATAAGCCAAGGTTTATAATTTGTTATAAATTGTGTTGAATTGTTCAATGACTTCAAAATTCCAGCCGCTGTCAATATTCATTGCATTTTTGATTAGCAAATTCCAGCTGGAAGGGTTATTTGTATACAAGTTTAAAGCTTTTTCTGTTACTTTCAGGAAGTTTGTAAAGCTATCTTCGTCGTTAACAAGTTTTGTTTTTGTTTTAAATCCGCAGCCAAGAGTCATATCGTCAAAAATATCAATGACAGTATCGTTATAAATTCCGTTTCTTGATGTCACCGGAATGCACCCGTATTTAAGCGCGAGCAGGTGAAGTTCCGAAGTCGGGTTTTCTCTTGCCGGCAGAAGGGTTAAATCGGATGATGCATAGAATTGGGAAAGGTTGATTTTGCCGTCTATGAAAAGCCATTTGCCGGCCATTTCTTCTTTTTGTTCAAGGTATTCAACCCAGGACTGGATGCTTTTGTTTTGGAGTCCTTCCGGCATATTAATAATAACCTGCGCATTTTTATTTTCTTCTAAAAGTTTGAGCAGGACTGTAAGTGCTATATCAGCCCCTTCTGGAAAAATTTCTGTAGAAAATTTACAAAAAATTAAAGGAACTTCGGTTGAAGCTTCAAGGTAGCCTTTAATCTGATGTTCTTTATTTTCAAAAAACTTTGTATCAATAAAATTTGTTCTTATTCTAGCTTTTGAGAATTCTCTTACAAGGTATTTTTTATTTCTTGCGCGGTATTCTTTGAAGTTTTCTTGTGTAAACTGTTTATAAACAGTATTTTGTTCTTTGTCTTCATACCCGTACGAAACCCAGCTGCTTCTGCGTTTTCTTTTTTTTATTATGTCAAATAGTACGCCTGAAAGTTCAGGATTTTCAAGGAGTTCTTCATAATAAGTTTTTGACAAAGCTGCCCAGCCATTTGCTTGTTTAAGTGTTTGATACATTATGTTTTTACATAAATTTGAGCCGAGTTCAAACTTAGAGAAATCATTAACTGTTAATAAAACTTTTGCTCCTCCGGTGTTCACTCTCTTTACATTTATGCCTCCTATATTTACCCCTTCGAATTCTGAGCCTAAAAAGAATGGGAAATTATCTGAGTGAACAATATCTGGTTTGAATTTTTTTGTTATGTGTCTTACAACTTTTGCAAACAGTGCAAGGTATTGGAAGCTTTGAGGTTCATATTCATCAAAAGCTGCGGAGTGTACTCCATAGATTTCGATATTTTCTTTGATGTCTTTGAATTTATACAAAGAAGCTGTGTACTTAATATTTCTGATAGAAAAATCAAAGTCTTGGTTGAGTTTTGTTAAACCTTCCGGATTTTTAACCGGCATTAATATTCTGAACTTTTTATCCGGGTATTGTTTTCTAAATGCTGAAATGTAGTCAATCGGCGGATTTTGCATTGTAATGTACAAAATATTTTTGAAATTTTTGTCTTTAGGGTGAATATAAGAGAACAAAATTTTCCTAAAGAGCCTGTAATGTGTTTTAAATTTTCGCACAAGCTCTGATTCTTCCGAAAATTTTTCGGAAATTTTTGCATTAGAAGCGTTATATAGAATATCAATCTCTTGCAAATGTGTTTCTAAATTCTCTTCCATATTTTTAAAGTTATCATATAGTAAGGCTGAAATCAAGTTTACTATTGACAAATTTATGAGCTTTGAATTATACTTTTTGTACTATGAAAAGCGTACAGATTGTATTAACAAATACATATTCATCTTCCACATGTTCCGGTAAAATGCGGGACGGTGGTTATTTTAGCGCGTAAGTTTTATATGCAGTAGAATTTAATCTTTTAAAAAAGTCCCGTTTGGTGCAAAATGGGACTTTTTTGTTGTGTAGAAAGGACAATTAATGAAAGTAAATGGGTTAAGTAATAATATAAACTTTAAAGGACCGCTTGACGGGATGGTGACTGGCGCTCTTAGAGCTTGTGATATGAATGAAATGGTTAACGCAGTCGGGCTTGATGTTGGTGCGATGGTTATTCCAAGGGCTTATTATGATACAAAAGCAAGGAACGAGTATGCAGGAGCTGAAACATTTATTCGTGAAGCGAGCGGAACTTTTATCAACTGTCTTTCTGCGGGTTTATTTGCAATGGGGATTTCAAAAATTGCATCTAAGCGTATTCAGCCTGAAATTAAGGTAAATCCTGACAGCTGGTATTCTGCAGAGTCTCTTGGAGCTTTGAAAAAAGCTTGGGATAAAACCGGCAATCTTGACGGTTATTTGAATAAAGTGCTTGAAAGCATTTCTGGAAGGGATGTAAATAAAGTTAATGAGTTAAAGAATATTTGCTGGCAAGATGTTGAATGGGTTGATGAAGCACGCTGGGAAAAGATTAAATGGGACAATCAGGGGTATAGAGGGGTTCAAGACAAGCTGAAAACTAAAGCTGATTTTATCAATACTTTTAAAGAATTAATAAGAGACGAAAATATCACAAAAGATGACAAGAAATGTGTTTTATCAATAATGGAGAAGCGCCTTGCAAACGTACTTGGAGCTGAAAGAGATACTGCTTTAAATGTTGACGGGGTTAAGCTTTCTGCCAAGCTTGAGAATATATTGCGTGATACTCATGATATGGGAAAGGATGTTTTTACAAAACACAGCTCAAAAGAAATTGAACAAATAATTAATAAAACTTTGAAAGTGAATAAAGTTAAAGCTTTTGGAGCAATTACAGCGTCTTGTATTTTGGGGCTTACAAATCAGGCTTTGAATAGAAAGATTACAGAAAAGCGTACCGGCGTGAAAGGTTTTGTTGGTGATATAGGCTATGGAACAGAGGGCGCTTGCGCCCGTGAAGACAAATATTTATCAGCCAAAAAAATCGGCGCAAGCGCCCTTATGATTGCGCTTATTTTTGCAACGATGGGGGTAAAAAACTTCAAAGAGTTTGCGAATAAGCTTCAGTTTACAGGTCCGATTACCGGCGGCAACGCGATTAAAACTGTTTATGGGGCTACAATTGTCGGCAGATTTCTGGCAGCGGATAACGGGACAGAGCTTAGAGAGTCTATGACAAGAGATTATTTAGGGTTCTTAAACTGGCTTGTGTTTGGCGGTTTCTTTGCAAAAGGAGCTGCAAATCTTCTGGATAGAAAAGGTCAGAATTTGTTTAACTACACAAAAGAAGGTAAAGGGTTGAAGCATTGGTTTAATGATATGAGCTTGAAGACCCATAATGAAATTGCATCTAAAGGAAGTGAGTTTGCGAAGAAAAATATGTGGAAGCTTAATGCTGCGCAAGCATCAGGGATTGCGTATTCTGCTGTTACGCTTGGAATTCTGCTTCCAATGCTGAATGCAAAAGTTACAGAGATGAGGGCAAATAAGAAAAAGTATTGATAAACTAATTTTAATTTGGTATAATATACTGGCATATTAAAAAAAGAATATAGGCAAAAGATTTTGATTATTATTTCGCTGATTTCATAAACGAAAGGAGGTGTAAAATGATAATCATTATCAGCGAAAAAGAACTACTGATATTAATATCAATAGTTCTTTGGCTACAATCCCATTAATTTGGGAACGGGCTTGGGTATTAAGGCTACCCTTGCCTGTATTCTTATTTTAACGCATTTAAACAAAATTTCAAGTCTTGTGTTTTTCTTTGATGTATAATTATCTCATAGAAATTTAGAGGGATTAATTATGCTAAAAGGAAATGAAATCAGACAATTATATTTAGATTATTTTAAAAACAAACATCAGCATACTATTGTTGAAAGCTCAAGCCTTGTTCCGGATAATCCTACTGTGCTTTTGACAACAGCGGGTATGCTTCAGTTCTTGCCGATATTTTTGGGGATTACAAAATCACCTTACGACCCTGCCAGAGCAGCTTCTTGTCAGAAATGCGCGCGTGCGGGTGGCAAAGATTCTGATATTGAAAACGTTGGAAGAACTCCAAGGCATCATACTTTTTTTGAAATGCTTGGAAATTTTTCTTTTGGCGATTATTATAAAAAAGAAATTATTCCTTGGGCTTGGGAATTTGTAACAGAAGTTTTGAAGCTTGATAAAGACAGACTCTGGATTACAATTTTTGAAACAGATGACGAAGCTTTTGATATCTGGAGAAGCATAGGAGTTCCGGCTGAGCGTATTAAAAGAAAAGGCAAAAAAGATAACTTCTGGGGGCCTCCTGGCGCTTCAGGTTCTTGCGGACCGTGCTCAGAAATTCACTATGATTTGGGTGAAGAATACAAATGTAATCATCCAAACTGCGGTATCGATACCTGCGAATGCGATAGATGGGTTGAGATTTGGAACTTAGTATTCACAGAACTTTATCAGGATGAAGAAGGAAATCAATCACCTTTAGAAAAGAAAAATGTTGATACCGGCATGGGCTTGGAACGTATTACTATGGTTTGTCAGGGGGTTGCTTCAACTTTTGAAACTGACCTTTTAAAGCCTATTTTAGATAAAGTTTCTGAAATGAGCGGTGTGCCTTACAAAAAATCTGAGAAAACCGATGTATCTCTGCGTATCATTACAGACCACGCAAGATGTGTTTCTTTCTTGATTTCTGACGGTGTAATTCCTGGTAACGAAGGTAGAAGCTATGTTTTAAGAATGATTTTGAGACGTGCGCTTAGACACGGCAAAATTTTAGGAATGGAGCTTCCGTTCTTGTATAAACTTGTTGATACAGTGGTAGAACATTACGGCGAAGCTTATCCGGATTTAGTTAAAAATAAGGCGAAAATTGTTGATGTAATTAAAAAAGAAGAAGAACGTTTTGCTAAAACTCTTGATAGAGGATACAAAATGCTTGACGAATTTATCGCTGAAAAGAAAGATATTGACGGAGAAAGCGCGTTTAAACTTTATGATACTTACGGATTTCCATTTGAACTTACAAGAGAAATTGCAGAAGAAAATAACTTGAGGGTAAATGAAGAAGGCTTTAAAGCTGCTATGCAGGAACAAAAAGAACGTGCTAAAGCTGCAACAGAGAAGATTTCTGTAACAGGAGATATTAAATACGCAAAAGTTGAAGAACAAGTCGGCTCGACTGAATTTGTCGGATACCTTGTTGATTGTGCTCAGGCAAAAATTCTTGCTTCAATCGAAGGCGATGGATATGTTGATATCGTGCTCGATAGAACTCCTTTCTACGCTGAATGCGGCGGTCAGGCTGGTGACAGCGGTTATATTGTTAATGAAAACTTAAAAGCAGAAGTCTTAACAACATTTAAAGTTAACCACCTTTTTGTTCACAGATGCCAGGTTGCTGTTGGTGAAGTTAATATTGGTGATTATGTTTTTGCGCAGATTGATTCAGCAAGACGTGCGCAAATTAGAGTGCACCACACTTCTGCTCACTTGCTGCAGGCTGCTTTAATTAAAGTTCTGGGTGATGAAGTTAAACAAGCAGGCTCTCAGGTTGAAGAAAACAGAATGAGATTTGACTTTACTTTTTCACGTGCTATGACCCCTGATGAGATTGTGAAAACTGAAAAAATCATGAATAATTGGATTGGTGAAAAACTCCCTGTTAATACTGAAGTTATGGATATTGAACAAGCAAAACTTACAGGGGCAACAGCTTTATTCGGTGAAAAATATGAAAATGTTGTAAGGGTTGTATCCATAGGCGGAGCACACCATTGCGCTTCTTGCTCAGGTGAATGTAATTGTTCTCATGAAGATGAAGAAGAAAAAGAAGTAATCTCAAAAGAGTTTTGCGCAGGTACTCACGCTTCTAATACAGCAGATTTGAGACTTATTAAGATAGTATCTGAAGGCGCAATTGCTGCTGGAACAAGAAGAATCGAAGCTGTTGTTGCAGATGCAGCGATTGAGTATTTAAACAATAAAGCAAAAATTTCGGATACACTTGAGGCAAGATTTAAAGTTCATACAGCAGAAGTACTTGAACGTGTAGAAAAACTTGCTGAAGAAAATAAAGAACTTCAAAAAGAACTTGAACGCACTAAAGCTGAAATGGCAAAAAGCAAGTTTGCAACATTTGTGTCTAAAGCTCTAGAAATCGAAGGCGGAAAATTATTTGTTACAAAGATTGAAAATTATGATGCTGATGCAATAAAAGCTGGTATTGAACTTCTTGCTAATAAACTGGGAGAGAGCATAATTGTTCTTGCAAGTGAAAAAATGGTAGTTGTAAAAGTATCTGACAGCTTTGTAAAAAAAGGTATTAATGCTGGAAAGATTGTTGGAGAAATTGCAAGATTTACAGGAGCAAACGGCGGAGGAAGACCGAATTTTGCTCAAGGCGGTGTAAAAGACGCTGGTAAGCTTGATGAAATTCTTATAAAAGTAGAAAATGATTTAAAATAGATGTAAAAAGAAGGGGCGGAGCCTTTTAGGCTCCGCCCCTTCTTTTTATTTAAAAATGAGTTATAATTATAATATGACAAATATAGAGCTAAATTTACAATTGTTACAATCAATGATTGGCAATTCCGGTCAGAGCGGAGCTGCTCAAAAAGCAGAACCGCTTGTTTTCGCTAGAGAAGGCGACCCTTTGTATAACGAAGAAATGGATGCTGATAAAGACGGCGTAATTACAATGGAAGAGTATGAAGAATACCGCAAAGAAAACAGCGGCGGTACAGAGGAAGCTGTTCAAAACGCTCAAAGTATGGCTGATTCAATGATTAAAAAAGATTTGATGGAATACGATGATTATATGAAATATGCGGAATCTGCTCCTGTTGCGGAAACTTCGACAAAAGTCGAAGCTCAGAATACACAAGAAGCAGGTTTAGTTATGCGCAATGTCGGAAAAGCTTTGACGAATTATTCTCATGCACAGATTAGAATGCCGGATGCAAAAATAGAACGTAATATATAAATTTTATAATTCAATTTCACCCTGACGAAAGATTACTGTGTTACCGTCTTTGAACCCTGCAACGGTTGAAGCTCTGCCCTGAGCCTCGCGGCCTCCTGACTGGATTACAAGGTCGACTTTATCTCCGATGTATTTAATAGCTTCTTCGTAAGAGAGGGCTGCAGGTTCTCCTGAAAGGTTTGCGCTTGTTGTTGCAAGAACTCTGCCGTCTATGTTTCTGCAAATTTCTGCAAAAGTTTCATTATCCGGAATTCTTACGCCGACAGTCGGCATACCTGATGTTATGTAATCAGGAGTTTTTTCTGATTTTTCCAATACAAGTGTAAGCGCACCTGGAAAATGTTTTTTTATTAATTTCTGGGCTTCTTTTTCTATCGGCTGTTTTACATAATCCAGTAAATTATAAAATTCATTACTCATTAAAATTAACGGTTTTTTCCCGTCGCGCTGTTTTATGTCATAAATCTTTTGCACGGCTTTTTCATTATCAGGCAGGCATCCGAGCCCCCAGACTGTATCTGTAACAAATGCGATAACTCCGCCGTTTTTTAAAATCTCATTAATTTTATTCATACTTACTACTCACTATCAACTTTTTATATTATAATATACCTATGTTTAAAATAAAAGGAGAACGACATGGTTCAACAATTTAACACACCGCAGAAAACAAGAACAGCTGTAATTTTGTTTTTAAAAGGTTCTGCAACTCCAATTGTAATGTATTTTGACAACCCTCAGGCGATTTATGCTGAGTTAAAACAGCTTATGAAAAGTCCTACTCCTGTGCTTGTTGAAAAAGAGCCTATGGGACCGATTAAGAAACTTTGCTTCGTTTCTACTCAAATAGCAGGTGTTGTGCTTCAAGAGGAACCGTATGCATAAAATTTTAATTGAAGATATCGAACGCGAGCCAAATAAAACCCTTCATTATGAATTTGATGATGAAATTGAAGAACTCGAAGGATGCAAGCTTAATGCTGATTTAGAAATCAAGTCGCTCGGAGATTTTATTGAAATAAAAGGTGATGTTTCTGGAGTTGTTACTCTTGAATGCGATAGATGTTTGAATAAATTTGATTATGATTTGGAGTTTGATATTGACGAAACTTATGCAAAACGTTCGCTTTATGATGAGTATTCTCAAGAGGTTGAACTCCAGTCAGGACAGTTTATTACGGATTTGAACGGGGAAAAAGAAATTGACATTTATGACTTATTGTATCAATCTGTAATATTAAACTTACCAAATAAAAAAGTTTGTGGTATAAATTGTAATGAGGGATTATTTGTGTCTGAAGAAGATATGGTAATTCACGATGATAGAATGGATATATTCAAGAATATTCCCATTCAAAATGATAAATAACCCGATATATAAGTAGTACTCAAGAATAGAAAGGTATAGGAAAAATGGCAGTACCAAAGAAAAGAACAGGGCACAGCGCTCAAGGAAAAAGAAGATCAAACTGGAAGGCTTCAAAGCCTGAAATTACAACTTGTCCAAACTGCGGAGCTAAGGTTTTAACTCATACAGTTTGTACAGCTTGCGGAACTTACAAAGGTAAAGTTGTTTCTAAAAAAGCTGAAGGCTATGTTGAAGAAGTAAAAGAAGAAAAGAAATCAAAAAAATCTTCAAAAAAAGCTGAAGAAGTTGTAGAAACTCCTGCTGCAGAAGAAGCAAAAGCTGAAGTTGTTGAAGAAACTTCAACTGAAGAGTAGTTCAAAAGGTGCGGTTTTCCGCACCTTATTTAAGAGAGATAAAGGGAAGAGTTAAAATGACAAGAATAGCTGTAGATGCAATGGGTGGTGACCATGCGCCATTTGAAATTATAGCAGGAGCTATATGGGCTGCTGCGGAATATGGTGTAGCTTTAGAGCTGGTTGGTAAGCAAGATCAGATTGAACAATGTCTTGAAACTATTCAGCAGGAAGGTTTTCTTTCTGATTGCGGGAAAGCCGGCAGAAAACGCAGGGTTAGAGTAGATGTTAAATCTCTTGATATAAAAATCACTCACGCTTCTGAAATTATTGAAATGGGCGAAGCTCCAGGGCAGGCTATTCGTAAGAAAAAGAACTCTTCAATTGTTCTTACTGTAAATTCTGTCGCAACAGGAAGTTCAGATGCTTTGGTTGCAGCTGGTTCAACTGGAGCTGCAATGGCTTCAAGTTTATTTGGTTTAGGCAGAATTCCGGGAATTGACAGACCGGCAATTGCAGTTACGCTTCCAACGATGAAAAAGCCGATTGTTGTAATTGACGGCGGAGCTAACAGCAACTGTACTCCTCAAATGTTAAAACAGTTTGCAGTAATGGGTATGACTTTTTCTGAAAAAGTGCTTGGAGTTGAAAAGCCTAGAGTTGGAGTTTTAAATATTGGTGAAGAAGCTGGTAAAGGTAACGAGCTTGCTCAGGCTACTTACAATTTATTAGAAGAAGAAAAAGAAAAATTTAATTTTATGGGCAATGTTGAAGGCAGGGAATTGTTCTTGAACCATTGCGATGTCGTTGTTTGCGACGGTTTTGTCGGAAATGTTGTTTTGAAAGTTACGGAAGGTACTTCTTCTCTTCTTTTCAAAATGATAAAAGCTCAGTTTAAATCAGATTTTATTGGTATGCTGATTGGAATGCTGGCAAAGCCTTTTATGAAAAGAATTTACGAAAAAATTAATTACGAAGAGTTTGGCGGATGTTTGCTTTTGGGAGTAAAAGGTATTACAGTAATATCACACGGCAGAAGTAAAGCTTACGCAATCAAAAATGCCGTGAGAGTAGCTAAAGAAGCTGTAATTACCGGTGTTAATAAGACGATTGCTGAGAACATCGTTTAAGGTTAATTGGTAATTTACCGGCTCGGGAAAAGGAGAAGATTTTAATGATAAATAATGCAATACCGTTGAGAATTGCGGGAGTAGGGTATAGTGTTCCTTCAACGGTTGTTACAAATGATGATTTAACAAAATTGTATGACACATCGGATGAATGGATTTATACAAGAACCGGTATTAAAGAAAGAAGATTGGTTTCAGGTAATGAAAGCGCTGTAACTCTCGGAGCTGATGCTGCTGAAAAAGCTCTTGGTAAATCAGGATTGAAAGTAGAAGATATTGATATGGTAATTTGTGCATCTTCTGCGCCTCCGGAGCTTTATCCTGCAATTGCCTGCAGAATTCAAGCTCATCTTGGAATCCCGAACGATGTGCCTGCGTTTGACATTACTGCTGCGTGTTCAGGTTTGATTTATGCATTGAGTATTGCAAGAGGTTTTATTGCATCCGGCATGTATAAGTCAATTTTGCTTGTAGCAACTGATAACAATTCAAGGCTTTTGAACTGGGAAGATAGAAGTGCTTCCATTCTTTTTGGAGATGGAGCGGGAGCTGTTGTTGTTACAGCTTCTGAGGACGATGTTGATGATATTATTTCGATTGATATCAGAGCAAACGGTTCTATCGGCGACTTAATTAAGCTTCCTCTTGCTGGTAAAAACTGTCCGCTTGTTGAACCTAATGATGAGCAGTCTCAGTTTATTGAAATGAATGGTAAAGAAGTTTATAAATTTGTTGCAAAAGTGCTTCCTCATTACGTTGAAGAAATGATTGAAAAAGCTGGAATGAAAGCTGAAGACATTGATTATTTAATACCGCATCAGGCTAATTTAAGAATTATTCAAGCTGTTCAGGAGCGTCTCGGTTATTCTGATGAAAAAGTTGTGACAAACATTAAGTATTATGGTAATACTTCAGCAGCTTCAATTCCTCTAGCAATGGCGGAAGGTGTTGAAAAAGGCAAGGTTAAGCTTGGCTCAACTGCTGTGCTTTGCGGATTTGGCGCAGGCATGACCTGGGGCGGAGCAATTGTAAGGTTAAGAGAAGGGATTGTATAAATATGAAAAAAATCGCATTTTTATTTCCAGGACAGGGCTCACAGTCTGTAGGTATGGGCAAAGATTTGTATGATAATTATGAGGCTGCAAAAAATGTTTTCGATACAGCTGATACAGTTTTAGGAAAAAGCGTTACAAAAATTTGCTTTGAAGGTCCGGAAGAAGATTTGAAGCTGACTGTTAATACCCAGCCTTCAATTGTAACAATGTCAATTGCTGCTATGGAAGCTTTGCGTTCTCAGGTGAATGTTGTACCTGACTATACAGCAGGTCATTCTTTGGGTGAGTATTGTGCAATGTTTGCAGCAGGGGTTATGTCTTTGGAGACAACTCTTAAAGCAATTCAAAAACGTGCAGATTTGATGGGGCAGACAAAAGGCGGTTCTATGGCTGCTGTTTTGAATGCCAGCGAAGAACAATTGAAAGCAGGTTTGGAAGAAGGTTCAAAAGTCGGTTATGTTGATGTTGCAAACTACAATTCTCCTGCTCAGGTTGTAATTACTGGTGCTGATGATGCAGTTAAGGCTGCTTCTGATTACTTGCTTGCAAACGGTGTAAGACGAGTTGTTCCTCTTGCTGTTTCAGGAGCTTTCCATTCTAAATTTATGGAAGATGCTGGTAAAGAATTTGCTTCTTTTGTGTCTGATTTAGAATTAAATGACGCGTCTATTCCTGTTATTACAAATGTGGATGCTGAAGCATCTTCAAATTCAGAAGATTTTAGAGAAAAAATGCCTAAACAGATTTATTCTTCAGTTCATTGGACACAAACAATTCAAAAAATGGTTGAAGAAGGTGTTGATACATTTATTGAAATCGGACCGGGAAAAGTTCTTGCTGGTTTGAATAAAAAGATAGCTCCTGAAGCTGCTGTTTATAATGTATTTGACAAAGCATCATTAGATGCTACTATTGAAGCATTAAAAGAAAGTATGAGTTTAGTATAAAGGCGTGTATCGCCAAGTTTTTAGAATAAGGAGAAAGTTTAAAATGACAGAAAGAAAAATTGCTTTAATTACGGGCGGTTCACGCGGTATCGGTTTAGCTTGTGCTTTGGAACTTGCTAAAGCAGGATGCGACATTATTATTAACGATATTTGCGAAGCAGAAAAAGCTCAGCCTGCTATTGATGAAATTAAAGCTTGCGGTGTTAATGCTTATTTTTATCAGTTTGATGTTTCAAATGATGAGCAAGTTCAAGCTACTGTTGATAAAATGATTAAAGAACATGGCAAAATTGATATTCTTTTAAATAATGCAGGTATTACAAAAGACGGTTTGTTCTTAAGAATGGATATGGAACAATGGGAAAGAGTTATCAAGATTAACTTGACATCTGCTTACTGTGTAACTCACGCTGTAATCAAACACATGTCAAAAGCACGCCAAGGTTCAATTATTAATATGTCAAGTATTGTCGGCCGTCACGGTAATGCTGGCCAAGCAAACTATTCTGCTTCAAAAGCTGGTTTGATTGGATTTACTCAAACTCTTGCAAAAGAATTTGGTTCAAGAAATATCAGAGTAAACGCAGTTTGCCCTGGATTTATTCAAACAGCTATGACAGCTGAACTTGCTAATATTGATGAATACTTAAAAGCAATTCCTATGAAGAGACTTGGTACTCCGGAAGATATTGCTAAAGTTGTTAAATTCTTAGCTTTAGATACAGATTATGTAACCGGCCAAGCAATTGAAGTTGCCGGCGGTTTGATGATATAATGTAACAATTTCTTAAATTAATTGCAAAAATATCTTGAAATGGTATAATTCAGTAGAATAGTGTATTACACAATAATGAAGAGGATAAAAACATGAGTACATTAGAAAAAGTTAAAAAAGTTGTAGTAGACCAATTAAGCTGCGATGAAGCTTTAGTTACTCCAGAAGCTAGCTTTACAGCTGATTTGGGTGCTGACTCTTTGGATACAGTTGAATTAGTTATGGCTTTCGAAGAAGAATTCGGATGCGAAATTCCTGATGAAGAAGCTGAAAAAATCCAAACTGTTCAAGATGCAGTTAACTACATCGAAGCACACTCATAATTGAGATATCAAGGATTTTAAGGGGGTGGGAATAGTATATTTTCACCTCCTTATTTATTAATAGGGGAAAATAAGATGACAAAACGTAGAGTTGTTATAACAGGTATGGGAGCTGTTACGCCTTGCGGTATCGGAGTTAATAAATTCTGGAACGCGATGCTTGAAGGTAAGAGCGGAATTTCAAATATTGAATCAATTGATACGGAAAGACATACTGTTAAAATTGCAGGTGAAATTAAAGAAAAAGATTTCAATCCTGAAGATTATATGGATTCTAAAGATGCAAAAAGAATGGACAGATTTACTCAGTTTGCAATGGTTGCAGCGGATGAAGCAATTGCAGACGCAAAGCTTGATGAAGCTGGTATTGATCCATATAGAATCGGTGTATTAGTAAGTTCAGCAGCCGGCGGTTTCAAAACTTTTGAAAAGAATCATATGGCTATGATTGAAAAGGGACCGACAAAAGGTTCTCCGTTTACTGTTCCTATGCTTATTGTTGATATGGCATCAGGCAGAGTTTCAATGAAACACGGATATAAAGGTGTTAACAAAGCGATTGTATCTGCTTGTGCGACAGGCTCACATTCAATCGGCGATGCGTTTAGAACAATTCAGTACGGTGATGCTGATGTAATGGTTGCAGGAGGCTGCGAAGCTACAATTACAACTCTTGGTATAGGTGCATTTACAGCTGCAAGAACTTTATCTAAGAGAAATGATGAACCGCAAAAAGCGTCAAGACCTTATGATAAAGACAGAGATGGTTTTGTAATGGGAGAAGGCGCAGGAGTTCTTGTTCTTGAAGAATATGAATCTGCTAAAAAACGCGGTGCTCATATTTATGCAGAAATCGTTGGTTATGGTCAGACAGCGGATGCTCATGATATGGTAGCTCCTGATCCTGAAGGCAAAGGGGCAATCAAATCTATGGAATTAGCTCTTGCTGATGCAGGATTAAAACCGGAAGATATTGATTATATCAATCCTCACGGAACAAGTACAGGTTTAGGAGACGTTGCTGAGTCTCAAGCTATTGCTAAAATCTTTGGCGACAAAGAACAAAACAAGAATCTTGTTGTAAGTTCAACTAAGAGTATGCATGGTCACATGCTTGGCGCTACAGGTGCAGTAGAAGGTATCGTTTGTATTAAGACTATTACTGACGGTAAAGTTCCTCCTACAATTAACCTTGACAACCAAGACGAGCATGTTGCAAACCTTGATTATGTTCCGCATAAAGCTATTGATAAAAAAGTTAATGCCGCGCTTTCAAATTCATTTGGATTTGGCGGTCACAACGCAACTCTTGTTTTCAAAGCTATATAGGATGAATAAATTTATTTAAAAAAAGCAGGGAATACTCCCTGCTTTTTTTATTTTAATTGATGAGCTTTATTAATTAATATGTTGATAACATTGCACGCTATAATTTCGGTTTTTGCTTGATATTGAGCTTTGTTTTCCTGACCGAAAAGTAAGCTTTTGGTGTAGAAAACTTTTGAGTCGATAATCATTTTTGATATTAAGTTATTTATCTTTGGAACAACTTGTTTATCTTTTAACATTTCCTGTAATTGGCTTATATTGCTTGCCAGGCCATGCAATTCATATATTACAGATTTTGGAGAATTTGTAAGGCTGATGTTAAAATCTCTAATAAAGCTTACGATTTTCAGCTTTATTTTGTTTAACTCAGATTGAGAAGGAGCTTTACGATAAATGTCATATAGCCTGTTTAGTTCGTCTTTAATTTTTGCGTCTTCTTTGTACTTCAAAAGTTGAAGGCTGTATTCATTAGCATCTGCTGCTTCGTAATTTGGGAAAAGAGTTCTGTAGATTTTTTCAGGAGAATCTGAAAATTTTGCGAATACATCTAATGCAGCCATACTGGCAGCTGCTGTTTCAAATTCCAATTCAGATTTTATAAAATTACGTATGCAATCTAGTCCTGTTTTTCCGAGTATACGTTCATCGTCAATCTTGTCAGCAACTTTAATTGTTGCGAAACTTAGTTTTGCATTTTCTGTCATCATTGGGTGTTTAAGTGTGAAATTAATAAGCATGTTTACGAATTTAGGCGGAAATCCAATAAAATCTTTTCTTAAATAATCTGCTATGAATTCGTCTAGATTCACTGTAATTGCTACATCGTTGTTATCAGTACCTTTGAGCATATAGACTTGAGCGTTATTTTTTTGTGCTTTTTCTTTCAAAATTTCTATAGGATCTATAGCTTGTACATTAGGAGCAGGTTCTTCTTCCGGCTGGATTTCACCATAACGCCATAAGAAGTGCTCATTCCATTTTTCTTGTGAAGCTTCGTAATCTGCAAGTGCTTTCAATCTTGCAGGAACAATTTTTTGCGTGTTATCTAGAAGCTCAAGAAATTCTTGCGGTACAAAGTCGATTGCTTTTTTGTTTTTGGTTTCGGCTGTGATTTCTTGATACTCGTTATTTATAGGAATCAATCCGCCGCTGCCGTAGTTTTCTTCGAACAGCTCAATTGTATCAGTAATAGCGGTTGAATATTGTTCAAGAAGTTCAGGTTTGGATTTCCAGAAGCTCGCGAAGAAATTCTCTAGTTTTCTGCCTTTCGATTTTTCTGACTCAGCAAAGAATCTTTCTTCTTCTGAAAGGTGAATTTTATCAGCTGCAATTGTCATAATCGGGCTTAAGTATTTTATAATAAATGCAGCTTCAGGATCATCTTTTGTAAAGCGTTTTCTTATTGAATCTGCAATCGTTTTCTCGCTGCCTTTTGATTTTTTGATATCTTGTTTAAGCTGATCTTTTTGGTATTTTTTTATTGTGTACTTACGTACATACGGTTTCTTTTCAGGAGTTTTAAGTTCTTTTTTAAGCTCAGATTTGGTTTGTTTAGGAAGCTCAATAAAGAATTTTTTGTATTCATCTCTTGTTGCAATAAAAGAGTTCCAAAAATCGGTTTTCGGATATCTGATGCCGTAAGCAGAAGTTGTTCCGTAAGTAATCGGCTGGGTGATAATGCCTTTGTATTCCGGGTTTAAATCTTTTTCATAAAAATCTTTGTTTATTTCTTTGATTGTCTTGCCTTCAAGAAATATTTTCTTTAAAAGATAAACTCCCAGATGGTCAGAACCGTCAGTAAAAAGCGGAATATCTGACATTTCACGAGCTAATTTTATGTCGGAAAGAACTCCGCTTCTGCCTTTCAAGCTTGCTTCATGAAGGTTTTCAAAAAGCGGTTCTTCTTTATAAATGTCTTTCACATCTTCAATAGTGTCAGCAACAGTAAGATATTTGAAGCTTTCGCTCATGATTTGTTCAGGAGGCATATGTCTTCTGGATTCATAGTTTTCATTAAGATATTTGTTCATAGTATCGGGCATAAACTTTACATTGAACTCCTGCTCATAAAAATCTTCAGGTGTTCGGCCTTTGAAGCTTATGCTGAAATCCTGATATGCGAAAGAAATCGGGTTTGTTGCTGCAATTTCTGTGTTTTTAGTATTATTTTTTCTATTTTGAATGAATGTTTTGTTATCGTAAATTTGAATTTTTGTAATTTTCATAATTATCTCCTTTGGATATTAAAACACGTAAAAAAATTTTTTGCTAAAATAGAATTAAATGTTTGATTTAAAAAATAAGTTTGATTATTATTTACGTTCAGCAGCAAAGTTTTCTAGAAAGAATTATTCGGAAGATTTAAATCTTACAAAAGAAGTAAACGGCTATGCGTTTGATATTTTGTCTCAAACTCTTAGGCTTGAGCATCAAAAAGATTTAAAAGTTCTTGATATTGGTTCAAAGAATTGGGAATACGCAAGAGGTGAGTACAAGTTTTTTAGGCAATATTGTGAAAATCTTGTTCTTGATGGAGTTGAAATTGATGCTTACAGGCTTTATTCGAATTTTTATTCCAGATATGAATATGCGAAATTTTATATTAAGGATTTAGCCGGAGTAAATTATTATCCTGATGATTTGTTAAATATTAAAGGCAGGTATGATTATATAATCTGGATTCTGCCTTTTGTAACGAAGTATCCGCTAAAGCGCTGGGGGCTTCCTGAAAAGTTTTTTATGCCCGAAAAACTTCTTGAGCATGCTTATAGCCTTTTGAAAAAAGATATGCTGATTATTAATCAAGGAGAAGAAGAAGCAGAAGTTCAAGAACAGTTATTTAAAAAGCTTAAAATTCCTTATAAAACATTAGGAGAAATAAAGAGTAAAGAGCTGGAGTATAGAAACAGGCGGTTTGGCTTTCTTGTCTCAAGGGCAGTGACCGCAGTTTGAGCATCCTGCACAGCGTTTTTTCATTACGCAGTATTTGCAGTCATCCTGATAAAAAGGAGCTGCATCTTGAGAGAATAAGCCTATCTGTTTTGGTTCTGTAATTTTTGGAATATTAAAAATATGCGGTTTAGAGCTTTCATAGTTCAAGCTGCATAAGAAAGCGTATTTTGTCTGTTCTCGTTTGTTTGCAAAAGTGATTTTTTTTCCGTCTTTAATAAAAATATTGCCTGATTCAAAGAATTCAAATGTAACATCGTGATTTTTGCATTCATCAGAAAGTGTTTTTACCCATTCGTAGAAAAGCGGCCGCGAGCCTGCGTAATTTTCTCCTCCGCACCAAACATTTTCGATTTTTCCTGTTTGTAAATATTCAATGAGTGAAAGCTTTCCGATAAAGGGTGTTACAGAAATACCTTTATGTTTAAACGGTAAATCAAGTAGAACGGGAATTCGCTCATCTGCTCTGTTTTGGTTTTCGCAGGTTGCATTCAGCCATACATTTTCCCATCCATCATTCCAATCGTTTGGCAATGTTTCAGCAGCTCTTTGAATTCGCTTGGTTATTAAAATAAAAACTACATCAGGCCTGGATTTAATGATTTCCCAGGCTGCAGGACGCCATTCATCTGCTTCTTCAAGGAAAAAATCAGATGTCATGCAAACCCGGATAAATTCTCCGCTTTTGATTTTGTAGTTTCCTTTTTTATCTCGATGAAGGGGGTAGTCAAAATTGTTTTTTACTTTAAATATATCTGCACCGGATTTTTTGCGTTGTGCATCTAAAAAATACATATAACAATTTTGGCAGCCTTCGCTTATTTTTTTACACCCGTGCCATGGGTTCCAGATATCTCGCATAGTTTTATAATATCATATAGTTTTATTTGCTTGCCAGAAAATTTAATAGACAAATTATTGAAATGTATTACCCTGAAAACTAAACTAACAGGTAATTTATGTTGCTCCAGAAACCTTTACAATTGCTGTATGGAGATACGTTGTTATGGAAAAATTTCAGAATAAATATTTAGAAATAAAAAACATCAGCAAAGATATTGTAAATTGGGTTGAAGATATAGCCGAAGAAAACAATTGCAAGATAGAACGTAAAGAATGGAAAAGCAAATATAACAGCTATGTTGTTTATGATTACGAACCTTTCTGCTCAGAAGGGTTTGAAATAAATGTTCTTCTGAGTTCTTTTGATATATCTTATCTTAATTTTATCAAGTATCTTTATAATGAAAAATTAAGTACAATTGAATATTTAGATAATTGCATAAAAAATTCGCCAGTAAAAAACTATTCACATTAGAAAAATTGTTATATAATATTCCTTAGCTGGAGTAAATGAAGGGGTCAGCAAAGAGATAAGCAGCTGCTCCTGCAAGTTAGACGGTTAAGGAATATTATTATGCAAGAACTTTTTAATGACTATGTACAATCTTTAGAAACTTATATCATGTTTCGAATAAAGGAAACAGTGGCGAAAATTACGCCTGAGCTTAAAGCAAAAAATAGAGCGCCGATTGCTCTTTCAATGGGAGCTCCGACAGCAGCTCCTCCAAAAGCTCTTATTGATTCTCTAAAATCTGCTCTTGATGAAGGCGGAATACACCTTTATTCTTCTCCAAAAGGAGAAAAGTTTTATCGAGAAGCTATTGCAAAGAGAATGAAAACAAGATTTGGTGTAGAGCTCAATCCTGATGCCGAAATATTTTCGCTTATAGGTTCTAAAGAAGGGCTTGCAAATTTCATAAGAGTTTTAATTAATCCGGCAGTGGCGGAAGAAGATAAAGAAATTATTCTTGTACCTGATCCAGGATATGCTTCTTATAAAGAAATGGTTAAGGTATCTGGGGGTAAAGCTTTTTCTATTCCTTTGATTCCTGAGGATAATTTTATGCCGGATATGGACAAAGTTTGGGAAGATTTAGTCAAAGCTGGAAATAAACCTGAAAAAGTAAAAGCACTTTTGATTAATTATCCGAATAATCCTTTAGGCGCGACTGCTGACAAAGAATATTTAACGAAGCTTGTAGATTTTTGTAAAAAACATAATATTCTTTTGATTTCTGATGCAGCTTATGCAGATATGTATTTTGAGCCGGAAGTTAAGCCTATGAGCATATTGGAAATTGAAGGTGCAAAAGATGTTTCAGTTGAGTTCTTCAGCTTTTCAAAACCTTATGCTGCTACAGGCTGGAGGTTGGGTTGGATTTGCGGAAATGAAGAAGCTGTTAAAATATTTGGAAAGTTAAAGTCTACTCTTGATTCTGGTTTGTTTAAAGCTTTGCAAAAAGCTTGCGCTGCGATTTTAAACTCAAAAGCAGGTGATGATTATATTGCTGAAGCTAATAAAAGATTTAAACGCAATCAAGAAATTTTTGTGCAAGGTTTGAAAGAAGAGCTTGGCTGGGGAGATTTTAATATTCCGCGAGCAACTTTTTATCTTTGGCTTCCAATTCCTCCAAGATACAATTCTTCTGTTGAGTTTACAGATGATTTAATGCATAAATCTGGCGTTGTTGCCGTTCCTGGCGATGCCTTTGGCGATTATGGAAAAGGTTTCTTTAGAGTGTCGATTGTGTGCTCAGAAGATGAGCTAAAAGAAGTAATTCGAAGAATGAAAGAAGACGGATTTACATTTAACTAGCAAAAAAGTGTTGACAATAGAACTTGAGCATGTACTATATAATTATACCGAGCGGGGGTAATTCAGTGGTAGAATGCCTCCTTGCCAAGGAGGATGTCGCGAGTTCGAGCCTCGTCTCCCGCTCCATAAAGAAGAGTCCTGAAAGGGCTCTTTTTTATTGCGTTTCCGCCTTATCCCCGTATAACTAGACCGTTTTGGATGAGAATTATCAAACTAGGTGACTCTTTATGTTGAGGGAAGCGGCTCAATTCCCCACACAATCAACCTTTTCCCGATTTGCATAAGTGGATATTAATTGCGAATGTTCCTGTTTATTTATAGATACCTGTGACGATTTGATGTTGGCAATTGCAGTTAACAGGAACGAATATTAATAAAAAACATCTAGAAAATTTGGTTACAAATTATTTGATGCAGCTTTGCAAAATCCGTGAGATATGGTGTACAAAAATTTTATAGTATAATTAAAAAAAGGAGAATAGTTATTTTTTTAGAAGTATTAAAAAAAACTAAGATATACAAGCTTCTGGTAAAACAAGAAAATGAGTTAGAAGACCATGAAATCTCTGAGAATTTAAAAATTATTTTATCAGAATCAATTCCGATTCTTGCCCAAACAAGAAGTTATTTACCTGAATATACTTTGCATGACTATACACATTCTATTTCAATTATCAATATTGCTGCTGATATTATTCCTGAACAAACTTTAAATAGTTTAAATAATATTGAGTTATCTTTAATAATATTTTCTGCGTTTTTACATGATATAGGAATGGCTTGTTCAGAAACTGAAAGAAACAAAATTATTATTACAGACGATTTTAAAAGATTTTTTAATTCTTATGAAGAAGACGAGATTGATTTTATTTTTTCTGAATATATTAGAAAAAACCATGCAAAAAGATCTTATAATTTTATTATCAAAAATTACAAAAACAGAATTAAATATAAGAACATTGATTATAGCGAGTTAGTTGCAAATTTATGTTTGGGACATTGTCTTGATATTTCTGATTTGAAAAATGAGGGAATGTTTTCTAAACAGGAGCTTATTGAGTCTTATGAATGCAATATTCATTATATCGCAATGATATTGAGACTTGCGGATTATTTAGATATTTTTCCAAACAGAGCTCCAATAGCTTTATATAAATTTGTATCACCTAAAAACCAAATTAGCATTATTGAGTGGCAAAAGCATATGAGCATTTCCGGTTGGAAATTTTCATCTAATAAAATAAGAATAGCGGCTAATTGTAAAAATATTGATTATGAACGAGCTATAAGAGAAACATTAAAAGGAATTAATGCTGAAAGAAAAAACGTTTATGATGCTGTAAAAGACTATAATTCTAATTTATTGGGTAAATACAAATTTTTTATTAACGAAGATATAAGTTTTGATGATATCAAAAACGATGGTTCATATATATTTGACAATCTTGAATTTAAGATTGATTACAAATCAATTTTAACACTATTAATGGGAGAAAAGTTATATAACTCTCCTGAAGTTGCATTAAGAGAACTTATTCAAAATTCAGTTGACGCAATAAATTTCAGGAAAGGACTTCAAAAAGATAAATTTGAGGCTAAAATAGAAATAAATTTTGATGGTCAATCATTATCTATTTCAGATAATGGAATAGGAATGGATGAATATATTTTCAAGAAATATTTTGTAAATGTCGGTAAAAGCTTTTATAAAAGTAAAGATGCGAAATCTTTAGTGTCTGATTATCAATCGATTAGCGAGTTTGGCATTGGCATACTATCCTGTTTTATGGTTGCAGATAGTATAGAAATAGAAAGTAAAAGGTTTAGTGAAGATACTAATAATCCTAATGAGCCACTATGTGTTGAAATACCTACTGCATTTGGATATATGATTAAGAAGAAATCCTACAAACAACAAGTTGGAACAAAGATAACTTTAAAATTAAAAGAAAATCATCCTTTTAAAAATATATTATAACAAATAGTGATAAAGTGCCTATTTTTAATTCACTAGTGAGCATTGATACATTGACTTACAAATTGGATAAAGCTGGTGATATTAATTATTCGATAAAGGTTTCAGAATTTCCAGCCAAATTTCTATCATTTTTGGAGGTAGATCCAAAAATATGGAAATATGTAAAAAATAATACAGTAAAATATAAAAATGAATTATTAAAAAAAAATGGATTAATTAAAGATGACGTTTGAGATACATAAAATAGGTTTTGAAAATAATAAATTTATAGAACGAGATAAAACAAACCCTGAACAAACAATAATAAAAAATGTTTTTAAAGTTAACTGGGAGGATGACGTAAAGAATTATCACATATCGTTTAATTTTACTACTAATGAAGAAATCGAACTTGGACAGGCAATAGAATTATATGAAAAAGAAGATGATGTAGTTATTTTCCGTGGATTTATAAGAAAATCAATCAGAAGTGCTCAAAAACAAATCAATTATGAAGGCTATGATATAGGTTATCTATTATCTAAACTGTCATATACATTTGATTTCAAGGGAACTTGTATATCTGATGCAATATCAAGGGTTTGCAGCGATTCTAACTTCCCGGGTTTAGTCAATATTAAAAAAGATGAAACGAGATTAACACGTATATACAGAAATAAAATTCTTAAAGATGTAATATACGATATCCTTAATGGTAATCCTAAATTAAATAAATACACCGGACCTGTTAATAAAAATTATTTTATAGATTGTTCGACAGGTGTTTTAGAATTAAAAGAGTACCAAATATGTAACGACCTATACGGAAAAGTTTCAAATTTATATGTAGTTAAAAGTTTGGATACAATTCAAAATGATTTTAAAATTACTTATTCAATAGATATAGAAGGTTTACCTAAAGAAGATGATACTTTAACTATTTTGGGAGATTATAAAGCAAGAAAAGGTGTAATTATTAAAATTGATAATAAAGAGCTCAGGTTTAATGACTATTATTTAATAGAAAGGTCTAAGCATCAAATTCAAGGCTCAGTTGAAAAGGTTCAAATATATATCAAGAAAGTTATTCTATAACTCGTACCTCACAGACCTATTCCCTATGCCTGTAATTCTGCCATTGTTATCATAATGTATATCTTCATTTCCTATCTTCTCGATGCGACTGGAATCAAGCGAGTACCTCACAGACTTATTCCCTATGCCTGTAATTCTGCCATTGTTATCATAATGTATATCTTCATTTCCTATCTTCTCGATGCGATTACCAGCAAATGCCGGACAGATAAAGAACAACATTAAAAATAGTATTAATATTTTTTTCATATTTCACCTCTTGGTTTGTAGAGTTACTTATTATTATAAACGAAATTAATATGTTTTTGTTCAAAATGGAATAGAATTGGTAAAAAGATGAAATAAATGAATATTGTAGAAGCCTATTAAAAAAGAATGGATGATTAAAAATGACTTATGAACTGCATAACATAATTTTTGAAAATAATAGATTTGTTGAAAGAGACAAAAATAAATCTGAACAAACAAAAATAGAAAATGTTTTTGAAGTTAACTGGAGTGATAATATTAATAACAACTTTTTATCATTTGATTTTACTACCAATACAGATATTAAGCTTGGTAGTGCTGTAGAATTATATAATAAAGATGATGATGCGGTTGTTTTCCGAGGTATTATAACGCATTCAATTAGGACTCAAAAAGATAGAGTTCAGTATTATGGATATGATATAGGATATTTACTTAACAAATGCCGTGATACATTCGATTTTAAATACGTTAAAATTACAGATGCTCTTAAAAAAATTTGTAATGATATAAATTTTCCTATCTCATCGAATCTTGTAAAGGAAGATACAGAGTTGAAACGTATATATAGAAATAAGTGTGCTAAAGATGTAATAAGCGATATACTAAAAGGAGATCCTAAGTTAAATAATTATAGCGGTCCAGTTAATCAGAATTTATTTATTGATTGTTCATCTGGCGAGCTGGAACTAAAAGAGTATACTAGAGTTGAGAATTTATATGGAAAGATATCAAATTTATACAGAGTTAATAGTATGGATACGATACAAGATAAATTTAAGATTACTCATATTATAAGTCCAGAAGGTGTTAAAGAAGAACAAGATAAGTTAACAATATTTGGTGATTATAGAGCGCGAAAGGGGGTTATTATTCCTATTAATAATAAAGAACTAAATTTAAATGGTGATTATTTAATAGAACAATCAATACATATAATTCAAGGTGTAACAGAAAAAGTTGAAATATTTATTAGAGAACTAGGTCGATTTTCTAGTTAATTTATTTTAATAAGGGAATGGTTTATTTATGGCATTTAATAATATTGTACTCTTCTATTACCAATGTAAATTATTTTGCCCTTACTATTATAAATAACTGTTTCATTACCTATTGATTCAATGCGTTCCGGGTCTATAATACAATATTGTACTCTTCTATTACCAATGTAAATTATTTTGCCACTACTATTATAAGTAACCGTTTCATTACCAATGGATTCAATGCGAACATTGGCAAATGCAGTGGGTAAAAATAATAACATTACTAAAAGAGTTAAAAAAAATCTCATAAATCTCCTTTATTTATTCTTTTACTTATTATAAACGAAATTTATATGTATAACATTACAATTACATTAAAAATTTTTCATATCTTACCTCGTTACTATAATAACGAATTTTTTATGTTTTTGTTCAAATAACAAAGAAAGTTGATGTATGACCAATAAAAGTTTTATTGAATTGTTAGCGGAAAATTTGAATATCCGCAATAATCCTGATGATTTAAAATCAAATATTATCGCAAAAGTTGTGCAGCTTGATCCGATTATTGTCCAGATTTCAGATGGAAAAATTTTACTGAAAGAAGGTGATGAGTTAGAAATATCAGAATGGTTCAGGTTTCGGTGTGAGATTGATGCATCCGGAATTTTATCGGAAAACGTACAGTCAAACTGTGATTCTGCCCTAAGTATTACAGAAATTCATTCGTATACAGGCTCTGACTGTATGATGCCGAATGCAGTCAGTTATCTTGCTAATGCCATTTTAGGCGTTAGAGATGAGTTATTAAAACTCAAATGTGAGCTAAAACAAGACGATTTTGTAAATATTGCAAGTCTTGAAACAGATGGAAAGTATATATTATTAGATAAGGTTTTATAAGATGGAAAATTTTAGCATCGGCTATGAGCCGGAAATTAATTTTGAAGATACAACAATAAATATTATCCCTAACTGCAAGTTTGTACTAAAAAATGGTTCTCCAAATCTTATTAACAAAATTATGGCTGTCAGGCAATGGGTAACAAAATTTTGTATAACAGAAAAAAACGTTAATGAGATATATCAAGGAACAGGTTTTGGCACCAGATTTAAGCAGCTCTACGGAAGGAAAAGAATAGGCTACGGATTTGAAGAAGCAGAAATTGAACGTGATTTTAGAGAAGGGCTTGCTTTATGTCCGGCTATTAGTGAAGTTGTTTCGTTTGAAATAAAGAAAAACGGAAGAATATTAAGTATTAAATTAAAAATCGAACTCTCTAGCGGAGATTTATTGGATATTGATATAGAAAAAGCGTACACAATCAAATAAGAAAGGATTTTATGGCTTTAATTGATAATATTGAGATAACAGCAGAACAAATTACAAAAGAAGGTTTAGATGCTCTTGACGACAAGTATCAAAAAACAGTTGGATTTTTTGCGTGGGATTATTTTTCGGCAATAGGAAAAGTGCTTTATAAGCTTTGGCAGAAAATAGGTTATATTGCATCTTGTTTAGCCGATTTAAGAAATATGGATTACGAAGACTTAGTTCAATTTGTATTTCAAACACGCGGAATGAATGCGAAGAAGGCAGCAAGTTCTTCCGGTTATCTAACTGTTCTGAACGGAAACGGGACTATAAACATCGGTAATGTTTTTGAAACTCCCGACGGGCTTCAATTTCAGGCGATTGAGAAAAAGGATGTTTTAGCAGGAGATAAATTCAAAGCCTCATGTCTTACAAAAGGCATAATAGGTAATGTTCCTAAAGGAGCAATAAGTGTAATGCCTTCAACGATTCAAGGAATAGTCAGTGTAATTAATGAAGAAGCTTTCACCGGCGGATATGAAGATGAAACGAAAGAAGATTTATTGCAGCGTTATTATGATGATATTCAAAAACCTGTAACCAGCGGAAATATTTATCATTATATTAAATGGGCTTTGGAAGTTACAGGTGTAGGCAATGCAAAAGTCAAACCGTTATGGAATGGTGATAATACTGTAAAAGTAGTTATTCTTGATTCGAATAAAAATATTCCTTCAAAAGAGCTGGTTAATAAAGTACAAGATTACATAGACCCAGGCTCAAAAGGTTTAGGTCTGGGACAGGCGCCCTTAGGGGCTTATTGCACTGTATGCGCTGCAGAACCAAAATATTTGAATGTAAAAAATAAAATCAAGTTAAAATCAGGTATAGAGCGAAGTGAAGTAGTTAATAATATTCGCAGGGATATAGAAGAGTACTTAAAAGTTGCTGCTTTTGATGAAGCTGTTAAATATATCAGTTATTCCAAAATTGGTTCATTAATTATGAATGCAGATGGTGTTTATGATTATGATAGCAAAGATTTTTTGCTAAATGGTGATACTGACAATATTGTGCTGGCTGATAATGATGAAATAACAGAAGTTGCGGTATTAAATGAATTAATAATTGAGGTAGAAAATGATATTGAAGCTGTTACATAAAATTTATCGTAATGATGATTTTATTAAGAATTTTGTTAATGCAGCAAGTCTTGTATTTAATTCTTGCGAAGAAATGATTATAAGAATAGGAAATCTTTTTTATTTTGACAAACTGGATTCAAAAAGCTGTGAATGGTGGGAAAAGTTTTTGGAAATCACTGAAATAAGCTCAAGCATAGAAAGCCGTCGTGCACGTATAAGGGCAAAATGGCTCAGCAGTGCTCATAATGATATTTTACTAATACAAGCGATTTGTGACAGCTGGAAAAATGGTGAAGTTGAAGCTGATTTTATTGATGGAAAAATCAGCCTTAAATTTATAGGCGGGTATGGTATACCAAAAGATTTAGAAGGTTTGGTAAATGCAGTTAATGAAATAAAGCCTGCTCATTTGCCGCTGCTGCTTATTTATAAGTATCTATTAATTGAAAATATCCATTTGACCAAAACTATTGAAGAAATGGAGCAGGTACAGTTATTTTGTTTTGCGGGCGGTGTAGTCAGATAAAAGAAAGGAATGTTATGTCAACAAGTACAACTTATTTAGATTTATTTAAATATGATTCAGAAAAAGATGCTAAGCAGACTTTTAATATTAATACTGCTTTAAACGAAAATTGGGATAAGATAGACAATTTTGCCGCTCAAAAAGGAAATGTCAACGGTTATGCTTCTCTTGACGGGAACGGTAAAGTGCCTTTAGCACAGCTGCCGGAGCTGAAAAACGGCATCTCCCTACCTCTATTCACTCCCATAATAATGGACCATGCTTTAAGCTTTGAATCCAGCAAAGGTTATGCACTTCAAGGCACATACGTCTATAAAGAAGCCGTCGCGGGTTCACGTTACGGTTATCCGGATTTTTATCAAAAATGTGTTGATGAAAAAAACAATGCAGTTCAAGAACAAATGACAATAGGCAGTACAACAATTACTGTTTACAAAAATGCTAACGGTCATATTTTTTACGATATCTCCGATAAATCCACTGTTGACAATTTATTTAACACAACCGGAGTTTCAGATATGTACGGTGTGGACGAAGAAAACGAGCGTATATTTTTACCGCGCAGTAATTGGTTTATGCAGCTTACAACCGACATAAGCAAAGTGAATGATTACAACAAACCAGGACTGCCGAATCATACACACCCTATACAACCTCCTGCAAGAAACTCAGCCGGCAGCATTCCATTTGGCGGCGGCGGGGGTAATATGGGATTTACTAACGAAACGGAGGAAGTTGAAAATAGTGATATTTATGGTGCTTCAGATACAGTACAGCCTCCATCATCAAATAAACTTCTTTACTATGTAGTCGGGAATACAGTTCAAGAAGAGGCAATTACAAACGTAATAGATATTACTACAAGCGAAAATGATACCATTCCGCTGGGATTTTCAACATATCAGAACGGCGCACAGCCTTCAGCAGCCTGGTTGAAATCGCAAGGACAATGGAATAGCGGGAATATATATCAAACATTCTATAACTATGCAGTAAATAAGCTAGGTGATACTTTTGCCAGTGGTTATATCAAGTCATCAACAACTGCGTATAATGACTATGACCTAGTTATTAATGAAGAGAATATGACGTTTAGGCTTCCATTGTTGAATGGTAGTGAAAGAATATTAAGTAATAGTTATGAAAATATAACACTATTGGAATCCGGTTCGCAATATCAAGTAGAAAAAAGTGGAAGAGTTGAATTAAATATAACAGCCGGTGCCACGAACGAATATGCAAATTTAATTAATTGGACTAAGCAAAGTTTAACAGATGAAGCACAATCTACTTATAATGGAGCACGTCTAACAGTTTCAATAGAAGTTGCCCAAAATGATACTTTTGTAGCTTGGTATGATACAACAGGGCCATTAGTGTATTTTAGACTATATCCTTTTAAGGGCAATGGTACACTTTATTTTAAAGTTTCCAATGCAGTCCAGAACCTTGAGCTGCTGGATGCTGCAGAAGTAACCGAAGCTCTTGCTGATAAGCTCGATATTTCACAGGTTAAAGCTTACATCACAGAAAGTTATCTTAATGGATTAAGCGGATACAACTTGTATTCTAACGGATTTTGCGAGCAGTGGGGGAGCTTCACGACAACTGCAGCCAGCTACGATAATATTACATTATTAAAACCATTTATTAATACAAATTATTTTGCTACATATTTATTTTGTAATCAAAGCAGCACTTCTGACGATTTGTATGTAAGTTACCTGGGTATACCTAGAAAATCTCCAAGTAATTTTTCAATAGTACATTCTACCCGAGACCAGACTATTTCCGGTAAAACTATGCAATGGTATGCCAGAGGATATATTAATTAGAAAGGATAAAAGAAATGGAAACTAAAGCTATATTAAATAAACCATATACAGAAGAAGAGAGATTAAACTTCATTGTAGAGAACAACCACAAGCTTGGTTACACAATTCAGGAAACAGAAGATGGCTTACAAGCTCTTGGATTTACAGAAGAAGAGCTTCAGGCTCAGGAGTGTGAACATTTAAATATGCTTTCTCTCACAGCTGCAGATGTTGAAAGAGCTATTTACAAAGCTAAAGGCATGGATTTTGAGGATATCTTAAAGCTTGTAAAAGATAATCCGGATATTGATGTAAAGGCGTTGAAAATTGAGCTTAAAGCAAACAATTTCTTCCGCGGCAATCCTTGGATTAATGAGGTCGGGGTGCTATTGGGATTCACTCCTGAGATGCTGGATGAGTTTTTTGAGACGAAAGATTATACGAAGCTTATAAAGGATAATGAGGCAGTAGATGAGGCTTAAGAATATACATCCGCTTTATATAGAAGGCAGAAAAGGGGTAACAATTAAATTTTACCCCTCTTTACCCGAAGAATGTCTTGCTGATAAATCTTTGGTTGGGTTAACGGGAGAAGAGCTTGAAAAAGCTTTAAAAAAACCGTTTTATGTAAGATGTCCGTTTTCAGTCCAGGTATTGTATAAAAATAATTTATACAATTGGATAATACCTAAAGCTTATGATTGGAATGGTGCGAATGTACCTCCTTTTTGCTGGTTAATTATCGGTCAGCAGAAAGAACCGCGTTTTAAGCTGGCAAGCTGTGTGCACGATTATATGTGCGAACATCACGAGGTTATAGGAAATGACAGGTATTTGTCTACTCTTGTATTTGAAACGTTATGTGAATATTTTGGGCGGTTTAATGCGGTTAAAAGATGGGCTATGTTTCATAGTGTTGATAACTATCAGAAGATTTGCGGAAGAGACTTGAATAAAGAGCGCTGGCAGCACAAAAAATGAGTTTAGAGTTAGTTATAGCAGGACTTGCACTATTTATTACAGTTATAATTAATATTGTTGCAGTATCCTTTTTTGCAGGTATTTTGAAATCGAATCAGGACCATCAAAAAGAAATGCTTCAATTATTGAAAGAAGATTTTCAAAGTCATTTTACCCGATTGGAACAAAAACAAGATAAGCATAATAATTTAATTGAAAGAATGGCATCAGCAGAAAACAGTATTAAATCTGCGCATCACAGAATTGATGATATAAAAGGAATCGTAAAATTTTAAAGGTTAGTTTTAAGTTTATGAACGCTTGATTTATTGACCATTTTAGTGTATAAATAATTGATGCACCCGACGGGTGCGTTTTTTGTTTTGAGAGGTTTAATGAAAAGTAAAAAAGTCTGTTTTTATTACATTGTTATTATAATTTTATTTGTTTTAGCAGTTTTTCTTAGGACGAAACTTTATCTTGCAAACGATATTTTTTCTGATGATGAATGCAGGCTTGCTTTGAGTATGTTAAATTCAGGCTCAATTTTTTATCTTGGATATGCTCAGTCTGCTCCTCCTGTGTTTGTTCTTCTTTCGAAAATGATTACTGGTTTATTTGGTTTTACAGAACATGCTGCAAAATTTATTCCTTTTGTTTCAGGGCTTGGAAGCGTTTTTTTGTTTTATAAAGTTTGTGCAAAATATTTGAACTCTTGTGCTGGCATTGCAGCAGGACTCTTTATTTTTGCGCTTAGTCAGCCTCTGATATCTTTTTCTGTTATTTTTAAGCAGTATTCTCTTGATGTTTTAGCAGCGCTTTTATGTTTATATTATTTGCCTCAGATTAAAGTTTCTGAACTTTCTTTTAAAAAGTTTGCTGCTCTGTGCTGCGGGATACTATTATTACCTCTTATTTCTTTGCCGTCATTGTTTTTTATTGCGGCATTTTTTGCTATTAATTCGGCGAGAAACTGGAAACGAGTTTTAGTATTAAGTTTACCGTTTGCTGTTCTTATTGGAGCTTATTATTTTTTAAGCCTAGCTCCTTCAAAAGCTGACTTGTATAATTATTTTCCTGAATATTGGAATGATGGTTTCTGGAGCTTTTCTTTAAATGAATTTTTAAAGCTTTTGGTTTTGAATATAAGATTTTATTTTCTGCCGAATGATTTATCTTTAGCTTCAATCATTCTTATGTTTTGGGGGATTTATCTTTTTATCCGCGAAAAACAGTACTTTGTTCTGCTGGTATTTTTATTTATTCTTCTATCGTCGCTTCTCGGGCTTTATCCTTTGAGCGGCAGAGTCGGGCTGTACGCACTTCCTATTTTCTTGCTGTTTATCTTAAAACCTCTGGATATTAAAAATAAGACAGTGATTTTAGCGGGATTATTTTTGATTTTGAGTTTTTGTAAATATGATTGGAACTATATTAAGAATTTAACTAATACTGATTATCTTGTTTCGTATTCTCCAAAAAAGCTTATGCTTATTATGATGGATAAATATAATCCGAAAAAAGATATTGTTCTTTGTAATCCGGCTTCTTCTCCAAGTTATTTGTTTTATTCTTCAAAATACGGGTTTGAAACTAAAGATATTTATGAAATGCCTGTTGATTTTTCAAAGGATTATCTTGATGGCTTGGAGAGAGGCCGCGGTTACTGGCTTTATCTGATAAAAGATTATAACAGGGCGCAAGTTTTTCCTATGATTTTTGAATGGCTTAAAGGTCAAAATGTTAAATATTCAAAACGAGAAAGAAATTCATATTTGATTTATGTGGAGAAATGACTATGACAAATATTTCTGTAGGTAAAATGGGTGAAGAACTTGCAGTTGATTATCTAATTAAAAACGGATACAAGATAATTGAAACAAATCGGAGATTTTCGCGTTTTTGCGAGATTGATATTATAGCTGTTGATAAAGACACTCTTGTGTTTGCGGAAGTAAAAACTCGTTCAACTGATATTTGCGGCAGACCTTTTGAAGCTGTTACTAAGAGTAAATATCAGCATATAAAACGGGGATTGTTTATGTATCTGCAGGAAAATCCGCAGCATAAAAAGTTTAGAATTGATGTGATTTCTGTTCTGTTAAAACCTGAGTTGAAAATTGAACATTTAAAGAATGTATCTTTATGATAAAATAGGGATAAATAAAAATTCTCTTTAAGCAGAGAAAGAAGAAAAATGAGGAAAAGTTATGACAGATTTAAGAGATAAGTATGAAGTTGTTATCGGGCTTGAAGTTCACGCTCAGCTCAAAACAAAATCAAAAATATTTGCACCGGATTCTACTGAGTTTGGTAATGAACAAAATACTCAGATAAGCCCGATTACTTTGGGAATGCCGGGAGTTTTACCTGTTTTAAATAAAGAATGTGTTAACATGGGTATTTTATTGGGGCTTGCTTTGAATTGCGAAATCCCTTCAAGATGCAAGTTTGACAGAAAACAATATTTTTATCCTGACCTTCCAAAGGGATATCAAATTTCTCAATACGATGAACCTATTTGTTTGAATGGTCACATCAATGTTAAAGGAAAGAGAATCGGTATTACAAGAGCTCATTTGGAAGAAGATGCAGGAAAACTTGTTCACGTAGGAGCAGCAGGTATAAATGGCGCAACATATTCGCTTGTTGATTTAAACAGAGCCGGCACTCCGCTTTTGGAAATCGTATCTGAACCTGATATGCGTTCAAGTGAAGAAGCTAGAAACTATATGGAAGAACTTCGTGAAATAGTTAGATATTTAGGTGTATGCGACGGTAACTTAGAAGAAGGTTCTATGAGATGCGACGCAAACATTTCAATTATGCCTAAAGGTTCAAAAGAATTCGGCACAAGAGCTGAAATTAAGAACGTAAACAGCTTCTCTGCGCTTCAAAGAGCAATTGAATACGAAATCGACAGACAAATTGAGATTGTAGAAGAAGGCGGTCAGGTTGTTCAAGAGACAAGGCTCTGGGATGATAACCTTAAAGAAACACGTTCTATGAGAGGAAAAGAGGATGCTCATGATTACAGATATTTCCCTGAACCGGATTTAATGCCTTTAGAAATTTCAAGAGAATGGGTTGAAGAAATCAGAGCTAAAATGCCTGAACTTCCGGAAGCAAAGCGCCAAAGATATATGGGCTTAGGTTTAAGTGAATATGATGCTTGCGTTATTGTTGAGCAGATGCCGTTGGCACTTTTCTTCGATAAAGTTCTTGAACTCGGAGCTAATGCTAAGATTGCTGTTAACTTTATGATGGGTGAAATTGCGGCTTATTTGAAAGAAAATAAAGTAGAAATTACAGAAACTAAGTTGACTCCGGAAGGTCTTGCCGAGTTGATTTCTCTAATTGAAAAAGGAACAATTTCAAATAATATCGGTAAACAAATTCTTGTTGAAGATATGATTACAAGAGGAGAAAAACCTTCTGAAATCGTAGAAAAGAAAGGTTTGAGCCAGATTTCTGATGAAGGTGCAATCAAAGCTGTCGTTGAGAAAATTGTAAATGCTCATCCGAACGAAATAGAAGCTTATAGAAATGGAAAAACTAACCTTCTTGGTTTCTTTGTTGGTCAGGTAATGAAAGAAACTAAAGGAAGGGCTAACCCTAAAACAGTTAACGAACTTGTAAGGCAGATATTAGGATAATAAAAAGGCGCTCAATCGAGTGCCTTTTTTATTTTGTGAAGAAGGGTTTAAGCATATCTGCAAAAGGTCCTTCGTATTTTTTGTAAAGTTCCCATATTTTTATTGGTAAAATCTTACCGTTGGCTAATGCTTCAAATGTGGCGGCAACAAATTCGCACGGGGAAGATGCTGCATATCCGCAAAGAGTTCTTTTTATTAAGTTTAAGCTTGCTAAGTCGCGGCGAAATTTGTTGTAAATAGAAAAATCTGTTATTTCTTCAGCTTTCATTTCGCTTAATTTGCCCATTTTTGCGTAATTCGGGCATAATAGCTCATGATTATAGTGTGCAATTTCATGCGCTAGAGTTGATTCATGTATGTTGCATGAAGAATTTATACGAATAATTCCATCACCGTAGTCTCCGCTGAATTTTTTATCTTTACTTTTGTATGTTTCGATTCTTGGCGGGAAATTGATTTGTCCTCTGGTCATGTTGTGCAGGTGGCACATTGTCCGCAGTATCCTGTTGCCGTCGCTTGTGCTTGTTATGTTTAAATGTGTGTTAGGGAAATTTAAATTTACAAACGAATGGACTTCGGCTAAATTACTGCTTTTTTCGTATTTTAGAAAATTGTATGAATATTTAAAACAATCTTGTTGAATCTCTTTTTTATTCGGCATTATGCGGTTAATACCGGTTTTTAGCTGAGATGAAATTGTTTTTATTTGAGGCAGTAAATTTATTTTCATATTTGTTTAAAATCCTGTAAAAATTTTTTTGTTATGGCATGGCTGCGTGTTTTTATTTAATTAGTGTTTCATTAACAATTAATATAGCTTTGGGATTTTGTCAAGAAAATGCTTGGAAAAACATGCTAAAATCGTAACAAAGTTTACAAAGAGGCAAAGTTTAAAAAGCCTATATCTATTGAGTTTAAGATTTGCTTCCTCCTTTGTGACGATTTGTGAATTTGTTGATTAGAATTGCTGTTTGAATTATCATTTAAATATAGGATTAGATTTGGGTCAGGGAATGTTATTCTCTAAATATAAGGAAAGCTGAAGAAAAAATAGCTGCCTTAGCGTATGATTAGGAGGTCTTAAGGGTAATGCAAAATAGTTTAAATAAGGAAGTAAATATAGTAGAATTTTCTTCACCGGCGAAAAATGCAACCGATGTAATTAAAGGAACTGCGGTTTCTCCGATGTCAAAAATGAGCGATTTGCAGAAGACTGTTCAAATCACTCCTATTAAAGCTTCTAATATTTCTGTCATCAAAAAAGACGGAACAAGAGAAGAGTTTGATAATAACAAGATTATAAACGCTGTTAAAAAATCTGCTACAAGAATGCTTGTAGAACTTACAGATGTCGAATTGAAAGAAATTTGCGATTTTGTAGATAATAATGTTGCCAGAATGAACAAATCTGAAGTTACAATTTCTGATATGCACAATCTGGTTGAAGGAGCTTTAGAGCATATTAATCCGAATGTTGCTCACAGCTATAGAAATTACAGAAACTACAAACAGGATTTTGTGCACATGCTGGACAAAGTTTATCAAGAATCTCAAAGAATTATGTATATCGGTGATAAAGAAAATTCTAACGCCGATTCTACACTTGTTTCTACAAAGCGTTCTTTGATTTTTAATGAACTGAACAAAGAATTGTATAAGAAGTTCTTCTTAACAGTTGATGAGCTTCAGGCAATTCGTGACGGTTATATTTATATTCATGATATGTCAGCAAGACGTGATACGATGAACTGCTGTTTATTTGATGTTGCTTCTGTTCTTAAAGGCGGATTTGAGATGGGTAACTTATGGTACAACGAACCTAAATCTTTAGATGTTGCTTTTGATGTTATCGGAGATATTGTTATGGCAGCGGCAAGCCAGCAGTATGGCGGTTTTACTGTTGCTGAAGTTGATAAGATTTTAGCGCCGTATGCAGCAAAAACATTTGAAAGACAAAACGAAAAGTACTTGTGCTTAGGCTTGTCCTTTGAAAAAGCAAGAGAAGAAGCTATGAAAGATGTTCAAAAGGATTTTGAACAAGGTTTCCAAGGCTGGGAATACAAATTTAACACAGTTGCCTCATCACGCGGTGATTATCCGTTCATTACTGTTACTGCGGGTCTGGGTACAGAAGAGTACGAGAAGATGGCTACGCTTGCGATGCTTAAGATTAGAATGAACGGTCAAGGCAAAAAAGAATGCAAAAAACCGGTTCTGTTCCCTAAAATTGTATTCTTGTATGATGAAAACATTCACGGCGAAGGCAAAATCAGCCACGATTTATTTAAAGCAGGTATTGAATGTTCTAAAAGGGCTATGTATCCTGACTGGTTGTCACTATCTGGTGAAGGTTATGTTGCTTCTATGTACAAGCAATACGGCAGAGTTGTCTCTCCAATGGGATGTAGAGCGTTTCTTTCTCCTTGGTTTGAAAGAGGCGGTATGAAACCTGCTGATGATAATGACAAACCAATTTTTGTAGGACGTTTCAATATTGGAGCAATAAGCTTGCACCTGCCTATGATTTATGCGAAAGCTAAGAAAGAAAGCAAAGATTTCTATGAAGTTCTTGATTATTATATGGAGTTAATCAGAAAACTTCATATCAGAACTTACGATTATTTAGGTGAAATGAAAGCTTCTGTAAACCCTCTTGCTTATTGCGAAGGCGGTTTCCTCGGCGGTCATCTCGGCATTCATGATAAGATTAAACCAATTTTGAAATCTGCAACAGCTTCATTTGGTATTACAGCTTTGAACGAACTGCAGCAGCTTCATAATGGAAAGTCTCTTGTTGAAGACGGTCAGTTTGCAATTGAAGTTATGGAATACATTAACAAGAAAGTTAACCAGTTTAAAGAAGAAGACGGAAATCTTTACGCATTGTATGGTACTCCTGCTGAAAACTTATGCGGACTGCAGGTTAAACAATTCCGTAAGAAATTTGGTGTGGTGGCAAACGTTTCAGATAAATGCTATGTTTCAAACAGCTTCCACTGCCACGTAAGTGAAGATATTACGCCGATTGAAAAACAGGATTGTGAAAAACGTTTCTGGGATTTGATGAATGGCGGTAAGATTCAGTATGTAAAATATCCGCTTGATTACAATACAGAAGCGGTTGAAACTCTTGTTCACAGAGCAATGGATATGGGATTTTATGAAGGTGTGAACCTTTCTCTTGCATATTGTGATGATTGCGGTCACGAAGAGCTAAGCATGGATGTTTGTCCGAAATGCGGAAGTAAAAACTTGACTAAGATTGACAGAATGAATGGATATCTTTCTTATTCAAGAGTTAAGGGTGATTCAAGACTCGCCGACCACAAGATGCAGGAAATTGCAGACAGAAAATCTATGTAGTGCTCGGGTAAATATTTTAGTGAAAAGGTCGTGTTCAACAATTGTTGAACACGACCTTTTTCTTTGGTGTATAATTAAACTATGACTGGCAGGGATTATTTAAATAACAAATTTGATGTAATAGTAGTCGGAGCAGGCCACGCTGGATGTGAAGCAGCTTTGAGTGCTGCACGTTTAGGGTGTAATGTTTTGCTTTGCACTCTAAATGTCGATAATATTGCGCTCCAGCCTTGTAATCCTGCAATCGGAGGTCCTGCAAAATCTACACTTGTGCGTGAAATTGATGCGCTTGGCGGGGTGATGGGCGAAGCTGCGGATGCGACTTATATCCAGATGAAGACTTTAAATTCCTCAAAAGGTCCTGCTGTAAGAGCTTTGAGAGCGCAGTCTGATAAAAAAGAATACACGCAGTATATGCGTAATATCCTTGAAAACACTGACAATATTTGGATTAAGCAGACTTGCATTACGGATATTATTGTAAAAGACAAGCAAATTGTCGGGGCAAAAGATGAGTATGGCTTGGAATATTCTTGCCGTGCGATTATTTTAACTACCGGAACTTCATTGGAAGGTAAAATGTATGTAGGTTTGCAGGCTTATTCAGGAGGAAGGCTTGGAGAACGTGCTGCAATAGGGCTTTCACAGTCTCTAAGAGAACACGGAATTATAACAAAGAAGCTTAAAACCGGCACGCCTGCAAGAGTTGATAAGCGTACGATTGATTATTCAAAAATGGATGTTCAGCCGGGTGATGAAAAGCTTAGTTTTTATTCTTTTAAGCCAAACCGTCCTATACGTCCGCAAGTTCCGTGTTATTTAACAAGAACTAATGAAGATACACACGCAATTATTCGCGCTAATCTTGATAAATCACCAATGTATCAGGGTTTAATTCAAGGTGTCGGCCCTCGCTATTGTCCTTCGATTGAAGACAAAATTGTTAGATTTGCTTCAAACCCTTCGCACCATATTTTTATTGAGCCTGAAGGGTTAAACACTTATGAAGTTTACGTTCAAGGTTTTTCAACCAGTCTGCCGGCTTGCGTTCAGGTAGAAATGCTCAGGTCGCTTCCCGGGTTAGAAAATGCACATGTTATTAAGCCTGCTTACGCAGTTGAATACGATTATGTTCCTGCTGTTCAGACTAAACATTCATTAATGTCAAAAGATATTGCGGGGCTTTTCTTTGCGGGTCAGATTAATGGTACAAGCGGATATGAAGAAGCTGCTGCGCAGGGTTTGATTGCGGGAATAAATTCGGTTAAGTATTTGAATGATTCGGAGCCTTTGGAGCTTTCAAGAGCATCGTCTTATATCGGAACTTTAATTGACGATTTAGTGACAAAGGATATACAAGAACCTTACAGGATGCTTACATCGCGTTCTGAGTACAGGCTTCTTTTAAGGCAGGATAACGCAGATGCGCGTTTGACTGAAATCGGGTATCAGGTTGGCTTGATTGATGATGTGCAGTATAAGAGATTTTTGGATAAGCAAGAAGATATCAAGTGTGAGATTAAGCGTCTAGAAGAAGCAAAGCTTTCTGCATCAGAAGAAGTAAATGATATTTTAGCAAAATGCGGAGAGCATATCGACCGTGGAATACGCTTTGCAGAGCTTTTGAAGCGTCCGAATATTTCGTACGATATTTTTAGAGAGCTTGATGAGGCTTCAAGAGCTGTGGGAGCAGATGTAGCTGATGAAGTTGAAGTTTTGATTAAATATGACGGGTATATTAAGCGTCAGGAACAGCAGGTGGATACTGCTGAGAAGCTTGAAAAATACAGAATTCCTGCCAATATTGATTATTCACAGATTAAGCATATATCAACGGAGACTAAAGAAAAGCTCGAAAAAATCCGCCCGCAGAATTTGGCACAAGCTTCCAGAATCGGCGGAGTTAAGCCGGCAGATATTTCTGTTTTGATGGTGATGTTAAAGGGTTAGGTATTAAACAAAAAGGGCGGAGCCTGAAAGGCTCCGCCCTTTTTGTTATAGATGTATAAAATAACTGATAAACAATATTGCAAGAATAATACTTACAATTAAGCCTGTCAGTGCGTTTTTTATTTTATAATTTTTTACAAGCGAAATAATAAATGGTGCCAGTACTAATATCATTGGCTTAAGGCATATCGCAGTGTATTGATAAATCGAAAAAATTAAATCTCCGTCTTTATCTTTGATTGTCAAAATTTTCGGATAATGCTGTATTAAAGCCAGAATAATGATATTTGATACAGCCCAGATAACGCATATTACTGTACCTGCCGGCAGAAGGTATTTTGAAAAGTCTTTTTTATTAAGTTTTGTTGTGCAGAAAGGACACTGAATACTTTCTTCCGGTATTGATTGTCTGCAGTAAGGACAGGTTATTTCGCTCATGAATTTGCTCCTGCAAGCGCCGTTGCGAGACCCAGTATAAATAATAAGAACAGTATTAATCCTAAAGGAATAAGGCTGATAACAAATATTGTGATACCTGTATTTTGGTTATAGTCTCTAAGCGGGCGTCCTTTTCCGTCTTTAAATTTGTTAAAACAAATCAAGATAAAGTCAATGTATGACCAGATGCCGCAGCCTCCTAAAGTTAAAAGCTGGGCAGCGCCTGTTGCGATATTTCCTGTATAAAATCTGTGGATTCCAAATCCGCCCAGAAACCAGGCAAACAAAAGTGTTTCAAGGAACCCGGCAGGTTTGTCTGCTTGTTCAGCTTCCGGTGTAAGCCATTTTTGGCAAGCGTAGCATCTGACTGCTTCGTCATTTATTTCAGCTCCGCAGTGTGGACAAGTTTTGCTCATGGTTTATCCTTTCAAAGCTGCAACCATTGCTGCAGAGTTAGTGATTATAGACAAAATAACGATAGCAATCCATACATAGAAGAATGCTAAGCCAAGAGTTTTATTGTATTCACAAAGCTCTTGTCCGTCTGCATCTTTAAAATTGTTGAAGCAGATTCTGATGAAATCAATAAGAGCCCATATTCCGCATCCGCCAAAAGTTAAAAGCTGTAAAATACCTAGTCCGATGTAGCCTGTATAAAATCTGTGGATGCCCAATCCTCCTAAAAAGAATGATAATAAAAGTGTTACGACATAGCTTCTTTGTTGTTGCATGATAAACCTCTTTCTTTTTTCTGTACTTCTCTTATTAAAGTTTTTATCCAAATATACACTAGAAGCGGTGCAGTTATAACTATTCTGGGGTTAAATGCGTACGCTTCTTTAAAATGCAGCTGGAATAATTCGTTAAATGCTCTTGTCATACCGCATCCTAAACAATCGTGACCTGTTATTAGTTTGAAAATGCATATAGTATGTGTATTATAGCGGGTTAGAATGGTTACACATAAATAGAAAATAACGGGTAAAATTATCAAGAATGCGATGTTAAGATTTTCTTTTTTCATTTCTACAGCCAGAATACTTCAATTTTATAAAACAGAAATCATATATTTACATTATTTTGATTTAAGAATATAATTCTCATGTCCGTAAAAAATAGGAGTGAGTTTTATGAAAATATTGTTTGCAGCCGCAGAAGTTTCGCCTTTTTCAAAAGCAGGCGGTTTGTCAGATGTTGTTGGAAGTTTGCCTAAAGCTTTAGAAAAAGATGCTGAAATAGCAATTTTTACTCCGCTTCACGGATGTATCGACAGGGCAAAATGGGGAATAAATGAGCTTGAAAATTCTGAAATGTGGATAACATTTGGGTCTTCACCTCAGAAATTTAAGCTTTTTATGACAAAGCTTCCTAATACAGATATTAATGTGTTCTTTATAGAAAATGACTGGTATTTTTCTTGTTTTAAAGAAGTTTATCCAAGATGGCTTGATCCTCGTTACGAACACGAAAGATACGCTGCTTTTTCACTTGCAGCATTAGAATATGCAAAAAAACTGAACTTTAGAGCAGATATAATTCATTCTAATGATTGGCATACAGCGATGATTCCTTTGTATATTAAAGCGAATTATAAGTTTGATGAGTTCTGGTCAAAGACAAAAAATGTTTTTGAAATCCACAATCTTGCTTATCAAGGAGTGTGGTTTGAAGATATTTTAGATTTCGCAAATATGCGTAAAGATATTGTATTTAATGAATGGGGCTGCGAGCATTACGGTCGTGTTAACTGGATGAAAGGCGCGATTAATTATGCTGATAAAATTGTTGCGGTTTCTCCAAACTATGCGCGTGAAATTTTAACCGGCGAATATGGAGAAGGTATGGATTACACTCTTCGAGGCCAGCAAAACAAGTTAACAGGTATTGTGAACGGTATTGATTATGACGCTTTTAATCCAAAAACAGATGAAACATTAGTTAAAAATTATGATGTAAAAACTTTGGATAACAAAGAAGAATGTAAAAAGAAAATTCTCGAATACTTCGGACTTAAATATAATCCAGAACGCCCTTTAATTGCTTTGATTTCAAGGCTTGTTGACCAAAAAGGTCTGGATTTAATCCGTCAGGTTGAAAATGATTTGAGAAATCTTGAAGCTGATTTTATTTTCTTGGGCTCAGGAGATAAATCTTATGAAAACTTATTTATCTGGTTATCAAATAACACGCCTAATATCAGGACTTATGTTGGATATAGAGGGGATTTAGCAAACCAAATTTATGCAGGCAGCGATTTCTTTTTAATGCCTTCTAAGTTTGAGCCTTGCGGGCTTTCGCAGCTTATTGCAATGCGTTTCGGTTCTTTGCCGATTGTAAGAGCTACAGGAGGGCTGGAAGATACAGTTACAGGATACCCTCTTGATGATTCAAACGGGTTTAAATTCTGGGGATATGATGGATGGGCGATGAAAGACGCGATTTTGACAGCGCTGAATGTTTATAAAGATAAGTATACATTTAATGCAATGCGCAAATCTGCAATGGAAGCGGATTTTAGCTGGAAAGAAAGCGCGAAAAAATATCTGGAAATGTATAAAGCGTTGGTGTAGATGAAGTATATTCGTTCTTTTTTTGCAATATTTTGTTTTGGAATTTTTGGAATAGGAGCTGCAATTCTTAATTTTGTTTTGTTCCCGTTTATTAAAAATAATAAAGAACTTTGTTCTGATATTATTCATTGCCTTTGGAAGTTTTTTGCCGGTTTGATGATGTTTTTGAGGCTTTTTAAGCTGGATATTAAAAGATTAGATAAGATTGAAAATAAAGTTATTGTATCGACTCATCCAAGCTTCATTGATATAGTAATTCTTATTGCGCTTATTCCGCGTTCTACCTGTTTTGTGAAAAAAGAGCTTGCATACAATCCGATTCTGAAAAATATTATCTCAAGTATTTTTATTACAAATGATGTTGAACTTGATGAGTTAAAATCGGAGTCTAAGAAAATGCTTGATAAAGGATTTAATGTGATTATTTTTCCTTCCGGTATCAGGCATAGAAGAAATGAGTATCCTAAGATTAAAAAAGGTGCATCTTTGGCTGCGCTTAACTCAGGTAAAAATATCGTGCCGATAAGATTTTATTCTGATAGAGATTTTTTGTTTATTAATCAGCCTTTTTATGCAGTTAGCGACAGATGTGTGACTTTTGAAATTCAACAGATGGATGAGATTAAGATAAATGATTTTATAAATGATAACGAAATTATTGCTAAGAAAAAAATTACGGATAAGATTGTTAAAGAACTTTATGATATAATATAAGTATGGATGTAAGAGAAGATTTAAAGAAATTGATTATCGATACTCTGGCGCTTGAAGAAATTACACCAGAGGATATTAAAGACGATGAACCGCTTTTTAATGAAGGTTTAGGACTTGATAGTATTGATGCGCTTGAGCTTGGCATGGCTTTGAAACGCAAATATGACATTACTTTGGAGTCTAATAAAGAAGAAAATAAAAAACATTTTTACTCAATCGTAACTTTGAGTAAGTTAGTGGAGTCAAAAATTAATGGCTGAGAAGTATACAAAAGAACAGATTTTTGAAGAACTTAGTACAATTCTTGTCGAAGAGCTTGAACTTAAAGAAGAAGACGTTAAGCTTGAAGCAAACTTATTCGAAGATTTGGATTTGGATAGTATTGATGCTGTTGATATTGCTGTCAGAATGCAGAAATTTACGGATAAAAAACTTTCACCTGCTGAGTTTAAGCAAATAAGAACAGTGGGTGATATTGTGGAAGCTGTTTATGCGCTTCTCGATTAAAAATTTTCTGCCTTTTTTAGGAATGTTTGCGGTTATTTTTTTATTCCATTTTACGGATTTAGTTGTATTAAAGTTTTATCCTCCGATTGTAAATTTTTGCCTTTTTATGATTTTTTTCTCTTCTATTTTTCAAGAGAAAACTATTATACAAAAAGCGGCTCTTATTATGGAGCCGGATGCAAACGAAGCTGTAATGAATTATACTCGAAAGCTTACTTATATCTGGGCAGTGTTTACATTTTTTAATTTTTTGGTATCTGTTGTGACGATTTTTTTGTCTGAAAAAATCTGGGCTGTTTATAACGGCTGTGTTTCTTATATTCTTGCCGGCTCTATTTTTATTGTAGAATATATTGTAAGAATTGATTTTAAGAGGAAGCATGGATAATAAAGATGCTGTGATTATCTTTAAAACTGGAGGTACGACTTCTGAACAAAAGGTTGTAAGAAAATCTGCTGCGAATTTTGAAAAAGAAAGCCGTGATATTTGCGAAGCTTTAGGGCTTGAAGGTGATTTGGAGTTTATTACAACGACAACCAGCGAACACCTTTTCGGGTATTCGTTTCATTACAGCCTTCCTAGAGTGTGCGGGTTTAAAAGAAATGAGACACGAATAAGTTATCCTGAAGATATTTGCGTTGAAAATGCTGTTCTTGTAACAACTCCTTCTTTTCTTGAAGTTATGCGTAAATATGATGTTATGCCTCCTGTAAAACCAAAAGTAATTATTACAGCTGGAGCAAAGCTTGAAGACAAAACGTTTGCGTATGCTCTTACAATAGCAGATAAAGTTGTTGATGTTTATGGAAGTACTGAAACAGGAGTTATTGGATATAGAACAACTTTTGAGACAAAACGCTTAACTCTTTTTAAAGGAATAGAAGTTCTTGAAGCTGGTGAGGATTTTACCAAAATTGCTACCGAATATTCACTTGAAAGTCCTGTGGTGATTCAAGATAGAATAAATGTTGTTGACGGAGGAATTGAATTTCTTAATAGAGCGGGCAGAGTTTTGAAAGTTCAGGAAAAAAGGATACTTTCTAATGAAATAGAAAGTGCAATTAAAAAATCTGAACTTGTAGAAGATGTTTATTGTTTTGAAAACAGCGGGAAGCTTGCAGCTCTTGCTGTTTTGACTGATGAAGGAAAAGAATTTTTAATACAAAATGATAAGCTTTCTCTTATTAAAAAACTTAAATCAGAGCTTAAAGATAGTTTCGAAGTTGTGCCTCAAAAATGGAAGTTTTTTGATGAAATACCGTACAGAGCTAACGGAAAAATTGATAGAAATTTAATTGCGGAAATTTTTGATTTGAACCTTTCTATGCCTCTTGTTTTATCAAGGTTTATTGAAGACAACCTTGGAGTTTTCAGGCTTTGTTTTATTAGAAACAGCAATTTTTATAAAGGGCATTTTGACGGGTTTCCGATTCTGCCTGGAGTTGTTCAGTTATTTTATGCAAATTGGTTTACAAAACTTGTCTTTGGGATGGATTGCACAAAAGGGCAGATTAGAAAAGTTAAGTTTACAAGCATAATACATCCTTCTGAAATAGTTGAGCTTGAACTTAAAAAAACTAATAAAGGAGTTGAATACAAATATTTGCGCGAAGATGCAGTATGCTCTTCCGGTATGCTTCCAGCGGAGAATAATCTATGAGAATACTTTTTGTTTTGCCTCTGCTTGCAGCACCTGTGTTTGCTCAAAATTTATCTGATATTGCGCTTCAAATTCCGCAGTTTGATAGTATAAAATGTAAATTTAAACAAGAAAAACAAGTCTCCGGCATGGTGTTTAAATCTTCCGGCGACTTTGTTTTTGAAAAAGATAAAGGTGTAATTTTTTACACGACTTATCCGGTAAAAAGTACAGCTTCTTATACCACAAAAGAATATCGTCATATTAATAATGTGATAAATGCAATTGCTGGAAAAAATTATTCTAAACTTGAAAAAGATTTTGAGTTTAGTTTTGATAACCGGATACTTAAGCTAATGCCAAAACCTGTATCTCAAGCTTATAATCATTTAAAGCTGCTGGAAATTGAGACAGGTGATGCAAAAATTAATAAAATTGTGATTTTGCTTTGTGATGGTACAAAAACTTCAATTTGGTTTCAATGATTAAGCGGATTTTATTTTTAATATTTTCAATAATTTTCTTTATTTTTGCTTTTTTATACGCAAAACCGCCTGAAGCTGATTTGATGAAAGCATTTATTAATCCGCATTCTCAGATGGAAAAAAATATTGTTAAGCTGGCAGGTATTTCTTCAACGACAGTAAATGTTTTTGGTACTGATGAGATTCCAAATAATAACCAGGACTTTTCAGAAATTTTAGATGTTTATAGAGAATATCCTGCAAGTTTTCTGAGCGCGCATAAGCGGGAGCTTCTCAAAAACAGACAATATCGTGAACTTGAAAACGAAGCTCTTGAAGGGATTTACAGTCCTCTAGGGTTTTATGCAGCTCCCATTGATAAAGACCCTTATCTTTTAGCAACAGATTTTTTGATATCGAAAAACAAAAATGAAGCTGCTGAGTTTGAAGGTAAGACTTATCAGCTTTCGCGTTTAAAAATTCAAAATACAAAAGAACTTGAAAGTTTGATTGAAGATGTTAAAGGTAAAGATATTTATTTAACAGGAACGCCTGTACATTCTTATTTTGCGTCTAAAAAATCTTCAAAAGAAATCAATATTATTTGTTTAATTTCAATTCTCGGGCTTATCGTTCTTTCGAAGATTTTTTTTCATTCAGTGAAAGTTCTGATTCCTATTGTATTGAGTATAATTTTTGGTTTTTTGTTTGGCTTTTCAGCTTGTACTTTTGTTTTTGGAAAGCTTCACGTTCTAACGTTTGTGTTTTCTACTTCACTTATTGGAATAAGCTTAGATTATGTTTTGCATTATTTTTACGGGTCATGCAGCAGAGGGTTTAAAACCGGTTTAACTTCATCGATGCTTACAACCGTTACTGCGTTTTTGACTCTTCTTTTTTCTAATATTGAAGTTTTAAGACAAATTGCGATATTTACGTCTTTCGGGCTTTTAGGAGTTTACTTATTTGTAATTTTTATTCTGCCTTGTTTTAAAATTCCGGATACATATAATCTGAATTGGAGATTGAGATTTCCGAAGAAGCTTTTCTATACAATAATTTTAGCTGTTATTGCTATAGGAGCTTTTAATATAAAGTTTGAGGATAATTTGAAGAATCTTTATGTTCCTCCGAAGCACCTTTTTGAAGCTGAAGCTTTATATCAGAAAGTTTTTAATCCGCAAGCAGGGGAGTTTTTGCTTATTGAGGGAGCAAATTTGGAAGAGATTCTTGAAAAAGAAGAAAGTATTGATGGTTTTGGGCTGAGTAATTTTGTTTCTTCAACTAAGCGCCAGAATGAGAACTTAGCTCTTGTTAAAGAGCTGTATAATGCAGATTTAGCGCTTCTTGAGAATAAGCTTGGGGTGAAATTTAATCCTTCTTTAAAACTTTATGATTCAGAAAAATTTCCGCTTAATAAAGAGTTTATGCTTGATAATACAACTTCGTTTGTTATTGTGCCTAAAAAAACAGCCGGCTCGTTTAATATTGCAGACGAGATTTCAAAAATATTAAAACGGCTGCGTTATACTTCTTTAAAACTTTTACCTGTAGTGTTTGGAATGTTATTCATTCTTTTATCGTGTATATATGGTGTTAAAAAGGCTTTAAAAATAAGTTTTTCACCGCTTCTTGGAGTTGTTTTTACTGTCGGTGTTTTATCTTTATCAAGGTTGAGTTTGAATTTATTCCATATTTTAGGGCTGTTTTTGATACTTGGGTTTAGTCTTGATTATTCTATTTTTAGATTAAATGGAGATGAAAAATCTAATAATGCTGTGTTCATTTCTTTTGTTTCGACAGCGTTATCATTTCTGCTTCTTTCTTTTACCAGCTTTAAGCTTATAAGCTCTCTAGGTTTAACAATATTTATCGGGGTTACGGTTTCCTATATTTCAAGTTTATTTATGTTAAAATCAGAGCATGAGAAGATTTGAACATAAGAAAGAAGTTATTCAGTCGTTAACTGAAGCACAAAAAATAGCATTTGCTCCGCTTACGTTTCAAGCAATAAATTCTATGCTTGAGCTGGGGATTTTAAAATTAATTGATTTAAATCCGGATTGTGATTTAGAATCAGAGCTGAATTTATCTGAATATACTGTCAATACTCTGCTTGAAACAGCGGAAGCAGCAGGAATCGTAAAACGTGAAGGCAGGAAGTATTTTGTTACAGCTCTTGGAAAAGCGTTTTTGTATGATGAAATGACACGTGTCAATTTTAATTTTGTAAAAGATGTCTGCTATAGAGGAGCAGATAAGCTTACAGAAAGTTTTTTGAACGAAAAACCAGAAGGATTAAAAGAATATGGTTTTGATGGAACGATTTATCCGCATATTTCAACTCTTCCTGAGAAAATGAAAACAAGCTGGTTTGAGTTTGATCATTATTATTCTGATAACAGTTTTGATATTATTTACAAGATAATTTCGCCTGTTGAAAAGATATATGATATAGGTGCAAATACGGGAAAGTTTGAGCGGGTATGCCTTAAATATAATAGCAGCCAGAAATTGGCATTAATAGATTTACCGCAAAATATTGATGTGATAAAAGATGAGCCTGAGCTTAAAGGGTGTGAATTTTATCCGGTTGATGTTCTTGAAAAAGAACAAAATCTTCCAAAAATGTCAGGTGCTGTTATTATGAGCCAGTTTCTTGATTGTTTTTCAAAAAGTCAGATAGAGTTTATACTGAAAAAAGTTAGTCAGGCAAGTGATGATGATATAAAGATTTATATTCTTGAGCCGTTTATAGACAGGCAGAAGTTTGCCGGGGCAAAATTTGCTCTTGTTCACACTTCGCTTTATTTTACCTGCATGGCAAATGGATGCAGTAAAATGTATGCGTTTAGTGATATGGAAAAAATAATTGAAGCTGCAGGGCTTAAAATTAATGCAGTTTATGATGCTTTAGGCGCTCATGATTATACGCTTTTGGAGTGTGTGAAAAATGCCTAAATGGTTTCAAATGCCGGAAGTCGGTGCAGGAAAAAACCGGCTGATTCTAACAAAGTATATTTATCAAATTTTTGGTGAATTTCCAGTCAGGGTTATTGCATTTTTTGTTGCATTGGCGGTTTTTGTTCAATCAAAAGACAGGCGCGAATTTTCTAAAAATTTTTATAAACATTTAGGAGTTAAGTATCCTTTGTTTTCAGCTTTTTGCATGTTTGTAAATTATGCTGATTCGCTGGTTGATAAGTTTATTTCTTGTATGGGAAAGCTTAATCCGGATAATTTTATTCTGCCGTCAGAAGAAATACCTCAGGGTACTTTTTTTATTACGACGCATGTTGGTAACGTAGAAGTTTTGCGTACATTGTTTCAATCAAGTAAATTTATTAATCCAAAACGCGTAAACGTATTTCTTCAAGGAAATGCTTGCGAAATTTTTAATAATTTTCTGAAAACGCTGGAAATCAAGCTCAATATAGAAGTTTTTCCGGTCGAAGAAATCAGCGCAGATACATCAATTTTAATATCTGAGAAATTGAAATCCGGCGAGCTTGTATTTATGGCAGGAGACAGGGTTTCTGCTCAGAATGAAAACAAAACTTATACTGTAGATTTTCTTGGTAAGAAAGCTGAGTTTCCGCTTGGAACTCTTAAGTTTGCTTTGATGTTGGATGCACCGATTTCGTTTATTGTTTGTGTTAAAAAAGGCAGAAACTACCATGTTTTTACTGAAAAATTTGTATCAGAAGGTAAAAATCGCTTGGAAAAGCTTAATTTGCTGCAAGAAGCGTATTTGAAGTTTTTAAAACAATATGTCTGTAAATATCCGCTTCAATTTTATAATTTTGGCGGCTAGACTTCCTGAGGTTTTGTAAGAAAACCTTGCTTGAATGGGACATCTTTGTTTACAAATCCTGTGCGTACGATGTTTCTGCCAAATTTTTTTTCTAATGCATCGAGGCTTTTTCCGAGTTTTTCAGACTGTTCCTTTTTTTCATTGTTATTGAATAAAGAAAGCTGTTCTTCAGTGCTTTTGTTAAAATCTTCAAGCACAATGCCTACACTTCTGTAAACTTCATTTGAATTATACATTTCTGTTAGTACTGGAAATGCAGCTCGTGAGATTTCAAACTCAAAATCTGTTGTGGTTTCAAGCTTAACTTTTGAAAAAAGAGTTTTAAAATTTTTTGTTTTTAAGATTATACCGATTGTCGAGCATTTGCAGTCAATTCTTCTAAGCCTTACGCAGCAGGCATGTATGTGAACAGAAAGCTCGTTTTTTAAAAAATTTAAATCAGAAGAGAACTGTAAAAATGATTTTGTGTCACTGATTGATTTTGGCAGTTCAACTTCGCTGCTTATCGGGGAAACTATTGTGCCCATAAGCTCTGTTTTTACTCCCATCCCATTTTTCCCGAATTTTGGTTTTATCCATTTGTCGTCCTTGCGGACATAATCAAGTGCTGTTCTAACGCCTAAGCTCCTTAATTTGCTGCCGAGTTTTCTTCCAATTCCCCAGACCTCTTGAATATCTGTGTATTCAAGAAGATGATTTATGCTTGATTTCCCGACAAGAGCAACTCTGTAAGAAGTGTTCTTGGCTTTATCAGAAGCGAGCTTGGCAAGTGTTTTTGTTCTGCTGACTCCAATTGTCACGGGAATTCCTGCTTCTTCTAAAATTCGTTTTTGGATTTCGCGTGCGAGCTTAAAATAATTTTTCTTATAAAGCTTTGTGAGTCCGGTAAAATCAACGAAGGCTTCGTCGATTGAATAAACTTCAACATTCGGACTGTATTCTTTTAAGATTGCCATGACTTGTTGAGAGATTATTGTATAGTTATAATGGTTGGCATTGATATAAATACATTGCGGAAACTTTTCAACAGCTTGAAAAAGCGGAATTCCCATGGGAATTCCGAGCATTTTTGCTTCGCGCGAACGTGAAATAACGCATCCTCGTTCTCCTGAAACAATAGAAACAGGAAGCCCTTGAAGTTCAGGTGTCCGTACGCGCTCGCAGGAGACAAAGAAGCTGTCACAGTCTATTAATGCTATGTACTTTTGATTGGTCATTTTTCTTCCCTGATTTCGAATAAAAGTCCCTGGTTATATTTTTTAACGTACCATTTATGGAAGTTTAATGCGCGCTTTATATCGGGAGTCTGGAACTTTTCTGTTCTTTTTCCGCCTTTGATTTCTACGAATTTGTAAATAGTCATAGCAACAGTTTAACATATTAAAAAAATAAAAGCTCCTGTGGGAACAGGAGCTTTGGTCTGTACGGGAGAAAGTTAGAATCGAATATAAATTCCGCTTTGAAAATGTGGTCTTACAACGTAGTCGTCGCAAAAACTCATTTTAGAATCGTAGAAATAATTGTTCCAACAGCTGCGCCTAACCAACACTCCGCCAATTACGGCAGAGCCTCCATAAGGTCTATGATAGCGATGCGGCGGAGGAGCTCCCCATCCGTTGTGATGGTGAGGCGGACGATGATAACTGTGACCTGCGCGGATTACTTGACCGTGATGCGGTCCTCTGTGCGCAGAAGCAGCTGCAAATGCAGGTGCGTTTAAGCTTAAAACTGAAACCAAGCCAAGTATTGCGATAAACTTTTTCATGCTTACACCTCTTTCTAATATTTAGAACGATTTGAATTTATTTTTTGTTCATTTTCTCTGGCGCTCCGCCATCGGCGGAGCGCCAGAGGGTGATGCTTGCTAATTTACATTCTGTTTTGAAGGTTTATAATAAAAATAAGAAGGAGCAAAAAAATGAAAAAAGAACTTATTTTTTTAGGACCTCCGGCATGCGGTAAAGGTACTCAAACAAACAGACTGTCTGAATACTTAGGATTTCCGCACGTTGATACAGGTTCACTTTTGAGAGCAGAAATTGCGAAAGAAACAGAAGAAGGAAAAGTGGCAAAATCTTTCATAGATAAAGGCCAGCTTGTTCCGCCGGAACTTGTAGGCCGAATTATTGCAAATAAGCTTGCTGGAGAAGAATGCAAAAACGGATATGTTCTTGATGGTTATCCAAGAAGCCTTGAACAAGCAAAAATGCTTGATGAAATTAATGCTAACGTTGATAAAGAAGAAGCTTCTTTTAAAGCAATTTATTTTGATATTGATACTCAGATTCTTATCGAAAGAATTATTTATCGCGAATCTTGTCCTGTTTGCGGCGAAATTTATAACAAGAAATTTAAGCCGTCAATGGTTGCAGGGAAATGCGATAAATGCGGAGTAGATTTGAAAACACGCGCAGATGATAACGAAGAAACTGCAAAACTTCGTTTTGAAACATATTTTAGAGAAACAGCGCCTTTAATTGAGTTTTATGAAAATAAAGGTGTCTTATATAAAATAGATGCAAACGGTTCAATTGACGAAGTTTGGGAAAGACTTTTAGAAGTAGTTAATAAGTAAAAAAAAGCGGTTTTAAACCGCTTTTTTTATATCTCTCCAATTAAATCATATTCTGTTGAGCCTATGATTTTTACCATTTCAATATCACCTGGAATAACAATTTTATCTGTTTGAATATTTACAACTCCGTCAATTTCAGGTGCGTCAAACTGAGTTCTTGCAATAACTTCACCTTCATCTGAACAGCATTCAATTATACACGGAATTAATTTCCCAACGAATTTTTTGTTGCGCTCAATTGAAATTTCTTGCTGGATTTCCATAAGCTTTTTGTATCTTTGGTTTGCAATTTTAGCAGGAACACGGTTCGGCATATTGTAAGACGGAGTTCCTTTCTCGCGTGAATACTTGAATACACCCATTCTGTCAAATTTCATATCACGAACAAACTCACACAAATGTTCAAAATGCTCTTCGGTCTCTCCAGGATATCCGACAATAAATGCGGTTCTTATTGAAACATCCGGTATTCGCTTTCTGATATTTTCAATCATAGGGCGGTAATCAAAAGCCGGCCTGTTCATCATCTTAAGCATTTCAGGATGTGAATGCTGCAAAGGAATATCAACATATTTGACAACTTTATCAAGTTTTGCAATTGCGTCAATTAACTCATCATCAAGATGTGTCGGATAAGCGTACATAAATCTCAACCAGCCTAAACCTTCGATTTTGTTCAGCTCTTCTAATAGTTTAGGAAGCGAAGGTTTTTTGTAAATATCAATCCCGTAACTTGTTGTGTCCTGCGCAATAAGTATAATTTCTGTTACACCTTTTTTAACGAGTTTTTTTGCTTCTTCGATAATATTTTCTATCGGACGTGAACGATAATCGCCTCTAAGATAAGGAATAATACAATATCCGCAGCGATAGTTACAGCCGTCAGCAATTTTTATGTACGAACTTGCCCCCATAGTAATCTGCTGGCGTTCGATGTTTTCGGGATAAATGTATTCAGGATTTTTGTTTACTTCACAAACGTATTCATTATCAACTTTTTTAATTACTTCAACGATTTTGGTAAAATCTGTTGTGCCAATAACTGCTGCAAGCTCCGGGATTTCTTTTTTTAAATCTTCCGGGTGTTTTTGGGCAAGGCAGCCGGTTACAATAACTTTTTTACCTTCTTCGACTAATTCCAAAATTGAATGAATAGACTCGCGCTCAGCATCACAGATGAATGAACACGTGTTTACGATTACGATATCGCTTTCATCTTCATTAAGCGTGATTTCATATCCGCTCTGGGCTAAAAGTCCTAAGATTAATTCTGAATCAACTAAATTTTTTGCACATCCGTGACTAACAAGAGCTATCTTTTTCATAATTAAAATGTAGCATAAAAATAATAAATTTATTCAAATTCATCAAACTTGGAAAGTTTTACCTGGCGAAACTGGCTTTTGAGAAAATCTTCTGCAGTTCCTTTATGTTTTTTACGGATATAAGGAGAGTTTGGGGTGTAAGTATGATAAATTACGTTTTTATCATTTATTTCCAGCTCAAAATCCATCTTTCCTTCTTTTAATATATATGAATTAGTTAGTGAATTACTTAGATATAACGTATCCTCTTTGTTGTCATAATAAGCTGCAAATTTGCCAAAAAAATGAACATCTCGTCTTGCTGCGAATATTGAGTATGGAATATTTAATTTTTCAAAAATTTGTTTTATTTTTTCAAGCTGTCTGACATTATATTTTGAATTATCTTCAAGTTGAAACCCGCCCAAAATAAATGCATGCAGATTCTCTTTTGTTAAATCAATTTTTTCAAGAATTCTCCGCTCAAGCTTGCTTATGCTAAATCCTTGCTGCCGATATTTTTTTGCATTTTTCTGATTAAGAATACATTGGTGAAACATTGTTATGCTGTTGTTGTCAATGATTCCCCCTGCAATACAATCAAGAATTTGCGTTGTGAAAAGTTTCTTGCCTTTCTTCATTGTGTCGGCATTCCAAGGATACCCAACTTCATGGATTTTAGGTTTTAAGCATTTTGTTTTGTCGTTAAACGACGACATGCTAATTAGTTTTATTTTCGAAGTAAAGTTAATGTTATCAAGCTGTGTTTTCATTTAATTATATTAACATAATCATTTCTTAAAAATAAAGAATACAGCTAAAATAATAAATACAAATCCTACAAGGTAATTCCATTTAAATTGTTCTTTAAGATACCATACTGAGAAAAATGAAAAAACTGTAAGAGTAATTACTTCCTGAATTGTTTTTAGTTGTACTGCGTTATAACATTCATATCCAATTCTGTTTGCAGGTACTTGAAAACAGTATTCAAAAAACGCAATTCCCCAGCTTGCAAGGATTACGATTAAAACCGGCAGACTGCGGAATTTTAAATGACCGTACCACGCAAAAGTCATAAATATATTTGAGATTAATAATAAAATTATTGGTGCAATATGTCTGAGCATATTCCAATTCTAGCACAAATTTGCTGTATTTATGTTAAGATGTTAACAGCTATAGGAAGGAGAAATATAGAAATGGCACAGAGAATTGGTATTGACGTAGGCGGAACCAATGTTAAAATCGCTCTTGTAAGCGATGAAGGTAAAATTATTTATTCAAACTCAATTCCGACAAGAGCGGAAATGGGTTATGAATATACTATAAACAGCATGAAAGAAGCAATAAGAGAACTTCTAAAAGAAACAAAAACAGAAGCTTCTGATATTGAAGGAATAGGCTTCGGCTTCCCGGGACAAATTGATTGCAAAAACGGTATTGTAAGACTTGCTCCAAATATTCCGGGCTGGGTAAATGTACCGATTGCAGAAATTATGGAAAAAGAATTCGGTATTCCTACAAGAGTCGATAATGACGTAAGAACAGCTGCTCTTGGTGAGTTAAACTATGGCGCAGGCGTAGGCTGCGAAAACTTGGTCTGCATAACTGTAGGAACAGGTATCGGCTCAGGGCTTGTAATTAACGGCAAACTCGTAAGAGGAGCTGATAACGCAGCTGGCGAGCTCGGTCATATTAAACTTAATATGGAAGGCGGACCTCTTTGCGGCTGCGGAGACAGAGGATGTTTAGAAGCTTATGCTTCCGGCCCAAGTATTGTTGCTATGGCAGAAGAATATATTAGAGGCGGTAAATCTACTAAATATAGAGAACTTGCTAACCCTGATATTACTCCTTATATCGTTGCAGTAGCTGCAAAAGAAGGCGACCCGGTTGCAAAACAAATTTTCAGAGTTATGGGTGAATACATCGGTATGGGATTGACAAGTGTTGTTAACCTTTTAAACCCTGAAAAAATTATTATCGGAGGCGGAGTTGCTGATGCCGGAGATATTTTGCTCGACCCGATTAGAGAAACAATCGCAAAACGCGCAATGACAATTCAAAAAAATGTTGAAATAGTTCCAGCTCAGCTTGGTAACACAGCCGGAGTTATAGGTGCAAGCCTGCTGATTAAATCGTAAAATTAGAATAAAAAAGGGGCGGATGCAAAGCATCCGCCCCTTTTTTATTAAGCTTATAATATTTCCATAGCCGGATCTGATAATTTAACTTCCGGAATTTCTTTTAAGTTTGGAAGCTCAAATTCTTTTGGTTTTGTTTGAGCTTCTGTTTTTTGCTCCGGCATCGGAGCTTTCGCTTGAAGCATTTTTGCAATTGCCGGATCCGGATTTGTTTTCTGCCTGTTGTATTCAAGCATAATCTGGTTTACAAATCTCTTGGTTTCTGCGTAAGGAGGAATTGCACCTCCGAATTTTTTAACGTTTCCCGGACCTGCATTGTAAGCTGCAAGCGCGAGTTCTGTAGAACCGAACATTTTATACATCATTTTGTAATAAGTAAGCCCGGCTTTAATGTTTTCGTTCATGAGATAAGGGTTAAATCCCATTCTTTGCGCTGTTGATGGAAGTAATTGGAACACGCCGACTGCGCCGTAAGGGCTTCTCAGCTCGTGTCTGAATCCGGATTCTTTCTTCGCAATGCTTAATGCAAGCGCCGGATCGACATTCAATTCGATTGAATGTTTTACGATGGTTTCTTTAATTACACTCTCAGGTGCAGGAGCAGCTTGAACCCTAACGCACAGCAAACTCAGCAATGCAATAGCTGTTAAGACTGTTTTTCTAATCATTGAAATCCTCTTGTGTTATTGTAAATTGGATTCTGTAGACTATCCTCAAAAATCCTCCCTACGGTTTCGCTTTGTTCTCGTTTGGTTCCTGCCAGAACGTCTTTCCTAAATTTTTAGCTATACTGCTTAAGTCCCGATGACTCCGGCTAAAAACTTGTTAGGCGACTACCTCTGATTTTCCCCGCACTCCGGCTTGGATAAATAATTTACAGAATGTATGTCAATAACATAATAATATAAACAAGAAAATTTTTCAAGTCTAATATTGTATTTAGTACACTTAATAGCCTGAATGGAGTAGTTATACGATAGAAAATTTTCTGTTTAAAAGCCTGTGCTTATCGTTTAAAAAGTCCTCTTCTGTAACATATAAAGCAGCTGATTTGTCTAAACTCATAATGTTAAAAAGAGAAAAAATGTCAGAAGGAATGTTGAAAACTCCTGCTCCAAAAGTTTTGAATGATTCAATAAACTCAATTGTACAGTCTTCTGCAAAACTCAAATCAATCCCTATGGATAAATTTGAGTAATTTTTGATTTCTTCTCTAAGTCTCGAAGCTTGGTATGCGTCAAGCTTTGGACTCAACGGGGTTATGATGCAATGTTTTTGTGATGTTTGAATTTCCATACTATTATTTTAATAGAGTAAGGTTAATTTTTTAATTATCCAAAATTATAAAAAATCTCCAACTTATGTATTAAATTAAGTTATCTTTACCATTTTGAAAAAGTACTCGAGATCTTCTTTTGTAATGTTTTTTACCCTTCCGCTCTCTATTTCTATAAGCTCTTCTTTTGTTATCCCAACCTGAGAAGCAACATCTTCAAGTGTAAGTCCTTTTATTTTACGCATTTCCTGGATTGCTAACCCTATAGCTTTCAGCAAAAAACGCTTTTTGCTCATCATAGTTTCACCCTTTCCTAAAACTTTCTGTTGGAAAGTATACGAAAAAGGATAGACAATGTAAAGTATATGTAAAGTATTTGTAAAGGTTAAGCATGAAGAAGAAATTATATCAAAGCGGTAATGCATGGGCATTATTAATTCAAAAAGCAATGTTACAGCTTCTGGATATTAATCCTGAAGAGGATGAAGTTGAGCTGGAAGTTGAAAATAAAGTATTGAAAGTTAAGAAAGCTGAAAAGCAGTAGTCTTGACAATTGGGGAAAAATCGTAAATAATATAATTGTAGGAAGAGCTAATAAGAATTAGTGGTATTCTTCTTAAAAGCTCTCTTCACTCCTACGTCTTAGATTTTAGATGCTATTACCAGCATGCATAATGCTAGTAATAGCATTATTATTAGTCTAAGCATTTTGCCCTCCTTTCCGACCATTTGGTCCTTCACTGCTCGTGTGTGCCGGATGAAAGGCGTGAGTTTACCTACTAATATATTTTACAATAATTTTTCCAATTTGTCTATTTATATATATTAAAAAGTTGTATAAAAGTTGACACAGTGCTTATTTCTATAGTATTCTTTAATACAAGGGGAAGGGATTTATGTACATAAAACAGCTGGAAGTTGATAACTTTAAGTCGTTTGCAAATAAAGTCGAAATACCTATGCTTAAGGGTTTTACGACAATTTCTGGTCCAAATGGTTCCGGAAAAAGTAATATTATTGACAGTATTTTGTTTGCGCTTGGTCTGTCTACAAGCCGTACGCTGCGTGCAGAAAAGCTTTTCCATTTAATATCGACTTACAATAAAAGAAATGAAGCTTTTGTAAAAGTTACATTTGGCGAAACTGAAGACGGGGATTTTTCTGTTGCAAGGCGTATTCGCAAGTCTTCTCAAGGGTTTAACAGTATTTATTATTTAGATGACAAGATTGCGACCCTTTCCGATATTCACGCAAAACTTGAGAAGTACAATATTACTCCAAACAGCTACAATGTAATGATGCAGGGCGACGTAATGAGTATTACAAACTGCACGCCCGGCGAGAGACGTAAGATTATTGATGAGATTGCAGGGATTGCAGATTTTGACAGGCGTATAGATCAAGCTACGGGCGAGCTTGATACGGTTGAAAAGCGTGTTGTAAATTCAACTTTGATTTTAAATGAAGTTAATACCCGTCTCGAGCAGCTGAACGAAGAACGCGAAATTGCTTTAAAATATCAGAAGCTGAAGGATGAGAAGACTGGTTTAGAAAGTCAGATTAACACGGTTAAGTTTTTTGATTTGCGCAGAAATTTAGAGAAAGCGCATGAAAATATTTTAGAGTTTACAAAGCGCAAAAAAGAAGAAGAAGTTAAAGCAAAAGATCTTGAAGAGCGTTTGAAGCTTATTAAAGAGAAGTATGATGAGATTTCTAAAACAATTACGGAAAAAGGTGAAGGTCATCAGCTGGAGCTTAAGCAAAAAGCGGAAGAAATAAAAGGTTCAATTTCACGTAAAAATTCATCGATTGTTTTTGCGGATAAGCAAATTCAAGATAACTTAAAAACTATTGAGAATACGAAAAACGGTATAGAGGTTCAGGAAGGCAAGATTAAGGATTCTGAGCTCAAGATTTCTCTTAAGCAGGATGAAATCAAAGGTATTGAAAAAAATATTGAAGAGCAGAAGGGTATTCTTCACAAGATTTTAGAAGATATGTCCGGTTTGAATGAAACTGCTGAAAAACATATTGAGAAGCGCAATGCTTTGAGAAAAGAGCTGGAAGGGTTTCAGGATAAAGAAACAAAGCTTATTCAGAGACAAGCGCCTCTTGAAGCGGATTTATCCTCTAAGAAGAAAGCGATTGAAGATGCAAAGGTCAGGTTATCTGAGCTTGAAGCTTTCAAAGCAAATTTTTCTGAGACAAAGGCTTCTAAAGAGCTTTTAATTGAGCAGCTTGGCAAAGAGCTTGACGATTTCAAAATCATCCTTAAAAATACATTAAATGAGTATGATAAAACTAAAAATGAAATCACAGACATGGACTACGACCTTCAAGCTGCGCGTAAGAAAATTTATCAGCTTGAGGCAATTAAGAGTGCGAACGAAGAAGCTAACCTCGGACGTGCGGTTGATACAGTTGTAGGGGCAAATATAAGAGGGGTGCACGCACCTCTTATGAAGCTTGGACAAGTTGATGAAGAGTATTCAACAGCAATGGAAATTGCTGTCGGCGGAAGAATGGCGCATATTGTTGTTGACGATGAGCACGTGGCTTCTACTTGTATTGAGCTTTTGAAGTCTTCAAACGCAGGCAGGGCAACTTTTGTTCCTTTGAATAAAATTGTAAAATGTCCGAGAAGTTTGAATCTTCCAAAAGATAAAGGAGTAATTGATTTTGCGATTAACCTGATTGATTTTGATGATGAGTATTTGAATGCATTTTATTATGCAGTCGGCGATACTCTTGTTGTAGAAGATAGAAGTGTTGCAAATAAGCTTATCGGTAAATACAGAATGGTAACTCTTTCTGGTGATTTATTTGAAAAATCAGGTTCAATTACCGGCGGGGCTGTTCGTAAGACAGGTTTGAAATTTGCGCAGAATTCAGACAGTGAAATTGAGACTTTCCGTTCGAGGTTAAAAGAAATGGAGTCAAAATATTCTGCACTTGTTTCAAAACGTTCATCTTTAGAAGCTAAGATGGAAGATGTCAGAGGTAAGTACTCTGTTTCTACGACTGAATTTAATAAAGCAAAAATGGAGTTGACAAATTTAGAAACAAGTTTTTCTAATAATCAGAAAAATATTGATGAAAAATTAGAATTTCTGAAAACAACAGAGCCGGAAATTTCAAAAATTGAAAAAGATTTAGATAAAATAGAAGAAGAACATATTGAAATTTCTGAGAAGATGACTGATATTCAAACTTCTATTACTGAAGTTGAAAAGTTGATGAATGATGCTGATTTAAAAGATTTGAAAGAAAAGACAGCGGGTGTTGAAGCTGAGATTAAGCGTTATGAAAAGAATATGGCTTCTGCTAATAACGATATTGACGGTTTGCATCAGCAGATTGATTTCTTCAGAACGACAATCAATACTCATAATGATACTATTCAGAGAACTCTTGGTGTAAACAGAGATTTAGCGCTTGATAAAGCAAGGTTTGAAGAAGAAATCAAAGGTTTGAACGGGCAGCTTGAAGTTTTAGAAGTTCAGATAAAAGAAATTACAGATAAGCTTGGCGAGCTTTTGAAACAGAGAGATGATATTAATAAAGATCTTGTTGATATTGAGACTCAGAAGAATTTGAAAGCTTCTGATATTGAGAAAATAGCAGAGCAGATAGAATCTTTTAAAGCTAGACGCCGTGAGTTGGAGCCTCAGTTAGAAGCGACTAAAAATATTCTTTCAGAGTCAGGGATTAATGTAAGCGAGCTTACTCCGGTTGAGATGTCGATTGAAGAAATTACATCGCGTATTCAGCGTTTACAAAAGCGTATGGATGAGCTTGGGGCTGTTAATATGAAAGCGCTTGAGGATTTTGAAAAAGTTTCAGCGCGCCAGCAGGAGCTTCAGGGGCAGATTGAAACTTTGACAAGAGAAAGAGAACAAATCTTGGAGCGCATGAAAGGTTATGAAGATTTAAAGAAAGAAACTTTCCTTAAAACTTATAATGTAATCAATGAGAATTTCAAAGATATTTTCCACAGGCTGTCTGACGGTGAAGGTACTTTGATTTTGGAGAACGAAGAAAAACCTTTTGACGGCGGTCTTGATATTGAAGCTCAGCCGAGAGACAAAAAGAAACAGCGCCTTGCAGGTATGTCCGGCGGTGAAAAAGCTTTAACAGCGTTATCTTTTGTATTTGCGATACAGAAATATATGCCGGCTCCTTTCTATGCGTTTGATGAAGTTGATGCGAGTTTAGATGGTATTAATGTAGAGAAGCTGGCACATATTGTTCAATCGCAGGCTGAGACAACTCAGTTTATTGTTGTTTCTCACAGAAAGCCGATGATTGAGTCTGCAAACAGAACAATTGGTGTTACGCAAAAAGAAAAAGGGATTTCTAAGGTTACAGGGGTAAAACTCAGAGATTAGTTCCTCAATTTGAAGGAGTTGTAAGACAGAAAGAGTTAGTAAAATAGGGATATGGCAGTAAATAATATAGAAAGTTTGAATAAAATTAATCCGGCGGTTCAAGAAGCTGAAGTTGATGGTATTGAAATTTTGGTTAATATGGCAAAGTCCGGTAAAATTGACCCGTGGAATGTTGATATTGTCGAAGTTACAGATAAGTATTTGATGCACTTGTTCCAGTCAAAAGCACAAAATCTTCGTTTAACCGGCAGGACTCTTTTGTTTGCTGCAATTCTTTTGAAACTTAAATCAAATGTACTTGAAGGTATTGATGTTCTTGATTTTGAACCTCAGCAGGATGATGTTTTTAATTATGATGATGAAATGCCTTTGGATTATGAAGAAGAATACATTCCGACAAATAATGTAATTTCAATAGATGAAGTTTTACAGCGCAGAACAAGTGTTAGACTAAATCACAATCGTGTTGTAACATTGCGCGATTTAATCAGGCAGTTAGAATTTTATGAAATGCTTGATAAGAAACAGTCTTTAAAAAATGCTCATGAACGTGCAAAAAGGCGTGTTCAGAATTATGCAAAGCTTTCTCCTGACGATATTATTAATCTTGCGCATGATGAATATATCGAAAATGGAGTTCAGAGGTTGAAAGCAAACCTTTGTGAAATCCTTAACCGGCAGGATAAAATTGAGCTTAATGAGCTTACTCTTCTTGGGATGGATAAGATTAGTGCATATATTTCGCTTTTGTTTTTGACTGTTGAAAGTGATTATGATTTAGAGCAAGACGAGTTTTACGGCGAGCTGTATGTTATAAAGCGTGAAGCTGAAGCTTCTGAATTTGATGCAGGTTTTGAAAATGCTAAAAGTGTTTTGGTTGAAAACGGTGAGGTAGTTGTCTGATGGAACAATTAAAATCAAGAATAGAAGCCGTTTTATTTGTTACTGCAAAAGTTTTGCAGATAAAGGATATTGCAGAAATCCTTGGTGAAGAGCCGGAAGTTGTTGAAGAAGCTTTGCTTGAGCTCATTATGGATTATGCTTCACGTGATGGAGCTCTTGAGATTGATGACGAAAACGGATATATTCTCCAGGTTAAAGAAGAACATCTTGATATTGTTGAAAAGCTTTGTCCTGTCGAGTTAAAGCCTCCTGTTTTAAAAACTTTGACTGTTATTGCATTAAAAGAACCTATCCGTCAGTCTTTATTAAAAGATTTACGCGGTTCGAATGCTTATGAACACGTTGCTGAGCTGCTTGAAAAAGGTTTGATTTCAAGGCATAAAGATAAGAACGGACGTTCGTTTAATATCAAGACAACTCCTAAATTTGCTGAATATTTTAAACTCAAAGGCGATGTTCGCGCGCTTGTTAAGACTTTGAATATTGACAAAGGGGTAAAAGATGACTTGGAGGATGAGCGTCAGGCTGGTAAAAGTGTTGTAAAAGGCGTAAAAGATGAGCTGGAGGATGGACAGCATGAAGAATAGAATTATCATCTATTCTTTACTTCTGATTCTGCTTGCTGTTTCGCTTTATATCCGCAATAATTCCGGTGCGATTTTTGCACAAATTGGCAGCTATTACTACAAAAAAAATGATATTGCCAGAGCGCAGGATTTTTATGAAAAATCTTTTGCGCGGGGAGCGTACAGTGCGCGTGATGTTTATGTTAACTCAATTATCAATTCTCCTTTAACGATTGAAGCTCAGGAAAAACTGGTTAAGTTTGCTGAAGGAAGTGTTCAAGATGAAGCTTCTGCCAGGGCAAAAAGCTTTTTGTATGAGCTTAAGCGAGAAATTCACCGTCAGTATCCGTTGAATTATATCAAACAAGCTGCTCACAACCAGCAAATAGTAAGGTGGAATAAATTTCCTGTAACTTATTCTTTTGAGAATGCTTCTTCTGTTCCAAACGAATACAAAGATGAAATCCGTAAAGCTTTTTCTGAGTGGGAAAAAATCGGAGCAGTATTATTTATGGAAAAAGAGAGCGGAGCAGATGTTGTAATAAATTTCAAAAATAATAAGAATAAAAATATGGAGTTTGGGCGTAAATATGTGGCAGCGTATACTGTTCCGCAAATTTCGGGGACGGTTCTGCAGCGAATGGATATAAATTTCTTTATTCAGGATCCGGAAGGTAATAAGTTTTCACGCAGCCAGATTTATAACACAGCTTTGCATGAAATTTTCCATGCTTTAGGATTTATGGGTCACAGTTTTGATAAAGAAGATATTATGTATCTTGCAAAAGATAACAATACTCTGGTAAATGATATTAGAGCTGAGCTTACGGAAGCTGATAAAAGTACTTTAAAACTTTTATACAAAATTAAGCCTGATGTTACTAACTCGAATGAGCTTAAGAGTGAGTATGTGCCTTATCTTGTTTTAGGTGATGAAGAAGAAGTTAATGTTTCTAAAGCGCGGGAAGCTAAGAATTATATCTACCATGCTCCGACTTTACCATCTGGGTATGTTGATATGGCAGAGAGCCTTGCAGCTGAGAAGCGTTACCCGGAAGCGATAAGGCATTTAGAAAAAGCTTTGAGACTTGCTGATACTTATGACATGCAGTACATTGTGTTTTATAATCTTGCAGTTTGTTATTTTTATATTGACCATAAGGAAATGGCGCTCGATTATTTGGAAAAAGCAAGAGAGATTAAAGATAGTGAGGAGCTTCATTCGTTGAAAGCTGAGATTTTAGTTAAAACAGATAAAGATGGAGCGATTAAAGAATATAACTATTTGATTAATCTTGCGCCTGATAATCCTGATTATAGTATAAGGCTGGCGAATATTTATGTTAAGGATTATGAGTATCTAAAAGCAAGAAAAGTTTTGAAAGATTTTTTGAAGCGTAATCCTAGTTTGAAAAAAGATAAACGATTTTCACCTTACGGGATATTGTTGCTGTAAAAATTTTGTGTTATTTTTCAAGTATGAAAGTGCATTCAATCAAAAGTTATGTGACGCCGAAAACAACCGGATATTCTGCAGCAGCAGCTCTCGGGCTTGCTGTTTTGAGCGGAGTCAGCAAGAATAAAAGCTTTAGAAAAACGCATAAACCTTTTGCATATATTTCGGTCTTTCTAACAGCAGCTCATACGATTTTAATTGAATCGTATAAAAAATGTAACAAAAACACTTGAAAATTGTAACATTAATACATTTTTATTATACAATTATTTTTGAGGGTATAAAAAAGGTAAATAAAATGTTTAACGAAATTAAAACTCATGAAATTACGGTCGACATTGTTATTTTGACAATAAAAGATGATGCATTGCAGGCTTTGCTTGTAAAACGTAATAATGAACCGTTCAAAGATAAATGGGCGATACCGGGCGGATATGTTCGAATGTCTGAAAATCTCGATGAAGCGGCAATGAGAGTTTTGAAAGAAAAAACAAACGTTGATAATATTTATTTGGAACAGCTTTATACTTTTGGCGACCCTCTTAGACACCCTGTTTCAAGAGTTATTACGTGTGCTTATTTTGCTTTGATAAGAGCAGAAGATTTTGATGTTGTAACAACAGCAGAATTGGCTTGGCATAAAGTTTCTGATCTGCCTCCGCTTGCTTTTGACCACAAAGAAATTATTCAGTATTCTCTAAAACGTACAAGAGAACGTTTGGAAATGTGTCCAGTTGCTTATCAGCTTTTAAACGAAAAATTTACTTTGACAGAGATGCAGAAAGCTTATGAAATGATTATGGAAAAGAAGCTTGATAAGCGTAATTTTAGAAAAAAAGTTATCACAACTGACGGGCTTAGAGAGCTTAACGAGTTTTCGAAATCGTCTTCTAAAAGACCGGCAAGGCTGTATACTTTTGATAATATTAAGCTTAACTCTAAAAGAGCACACTTCATTAAAAAGGAGACAAAATGTTAACATTTTTTTGGATATTACAAGTTTTATCAGCATCATTGCTGATTGTATTAATTCTTATGCATTCACCTAAAGGCGACGGCATTGCAGGGATTGGAAACGCTGCTCAAGTATTTTCTTCCCAAAAAAGCGCTGAAAAAGGATTAAACAAATTGACAGGTATTGTTGCTGCAGTATTTGTTGTATGTGTTTTTCTTTTAGGGTTTGGCATAATAAAATAGCATGAATGAAATTTTTTCAAGAAATGTTTTGTACTGGGGTGAAGATGCTCAGAACAGGATTTTAAACTCTCATGTATGTGTATTCGGTTTAGGCGGAGTAGGCGGATTCTGCGCAGAAGCTCTTGCTAGAAGCGGAGTGGGCGAGCTTACGCTTATTGATTTTGACAGAGTTTCAAAAACGAATATTAATCGTCAAATTGTTGCTTTACATTCGACGGTTGGAATGCTTAAAACAGAGCTGTTTGAGAGAAGGCTCAAAGATATTAATCCGGAAATTAAGCTTAATCTTATAAGCGATTTTTATCTTGAGGATTTTGATTTTTCAGGGATTGATTATGCAGCAGATGCAATTGATACAATGCGCTCGAAAGTTAATCTTTTATCAGCTTGTATTGAAAAAAATATTCCGGTAATTTCTTCGATGGGTGCAGGTAATCGAATGCATCCGGAGATGCTTTACGTTTCTGATATTTCTGAAATTCATGATAAAAAAGCTCCATTTGTTTCACAGGTTATTTACCAGTTAAAAAAACGCGGAATAGAAAGCGGAATAACTGTTGTTACCAGCGATGAAAAACCGTTTGTACAGGAAAAAATCAGCGAGCTTGAAACTGTAGTAACTCAAAGCGGTGAAGAGATTCAGTTTAATAAAATAATCCCTTCTTCTACACCTTTTGTTGCTTCTGCTGCAGGAATTATTATGGCGTCAAAGATTGCTGCGTATCTTGGGAGGTTATGATGTATACAATAAAAAATGTTGCTCAAAAGATGGAAATTTCTGAACATACGCTTCGTTTCTGGGCAAAAAGCGGATTTTTCCCTTTTGTTACAAGAAACCAAAATAATATAAGGCAATTTTCAGAAGATGATTTAAACTGGGTCAGAATTGTTAAGTGCTTACGTTCTGTCGGTTGTGAAAATAAGCTTGTTAAAAGATATATAGACCTTTGTATTGTCGGTGATTCTACTATTACCGAGCGGTATGAGATAATCAAAGCAACAAAAGAAAAAGCTTTATTACAAATGGAAGAGCTGAAAAACCAGCTTAGCCTTCTTGATTACAAAGAAAGTTATTACAAGAATTTAATCAAAAATAATCTTGAAGACGAATGGAATCCGATGAATAAAAATAAGCCAAAAGAATGTGCGGTGTAGGATGGAAACGCTTGCTCTAAGGAATTATGCGCATTTAGGCGATGCTGTTTGGGAAATCTTTGTGCGCGAATACGTGATTTTAAAAACCTCAAACTCCAAGATGTTACACAAGATGACAACCGATAGAGTAAATGCAGGGTTTCAAGCAGATATGCTTAATTTAATTTCTGACGATTTAACAGAAGAAGAGCTTGAGCTTGTAAGAAGGGCAAGGAATCTTCCTATTCCTGTCGGAAGGCGTTCAATTCAAAACGTTTACAGGCTTTCTACTGCGTTTGAAGTCTTAATCGGGTACTGGTATTTGGAAGATAAATTAAGGCTGGAAAATTTTTATAATATATTTCGTTCAACCGAGTTTTTTAACTAAGTCCAAGCTCTTGATTAATTCTTTCAGTGTATTCTTGTAAAATATGACTATCTGGACATTGTTCAAGTAATCTATTCAGCTCCTGTTTGGCTAAAGCGAGATAACCTGTATCGTAAAGGATAATTATTTTTAAAAGGTTTGCTTCAAATAAATTATCTGGAAGTTCTTCCAGCGCACGTTTGTAATGCTTTTCAGAATAATAAAGGTTTGCTAAAGCAAAATGGTAGTTTTGGTTTAGCGGGTTTAGAGAAATTGCAATGTTGTAGTATTTTTTAGCAAAAGCTGTATCGCCTTGTTTGAAATACATGTTTGCAAGGTTGTAGTAGTATTTATCATTGTTTGGTTCTAGCTTAATCGCTTTTTGTAAATGTTTGCAGGCGGTTTTATAGCTGCCTTGATAATCTTCAATTAGTCCGCAAAAATTTAAAAGCTCTGCGTTTTCGCTGGTATCTGAAAGTTTATGTACAAGCTCAACGCATTTATCTTTCTTGTTTTCAGCGTAGTAAATTTGTCCTAAAAGCAGTAAAATTTCCTGATTTTCTGGATTTATGGAATAAATTTTTTCTGCAAGCTCTTCTGCTTTTGAAAAATTCTGCGTGCGGTATAGAGCTTTTGCTTGTTCTAAAACGACGTTCGTGTTTTCGGTTTCAATGTTATATTCAAAAATTTCTTCAAATTTGCCCTGAAGATTTAAAAGCTTAAAAATTTCTGCTAAATCTTTACTGCTGTTTGATATGCAATAGATATTTTTTGCTGTTTGTTCAGCTTCTTGGAGTGCTCCTTTATCAATAAAAATTTGTTTAAGAAGTTTTAGTGCGTTTATATGTTCAGGTGCATTATCAAGAATTTGTTCAATATAGCTGAGGGCGCGTTCTTCGTCGCTTAATTTGTAGTACAGCTCTGCAATTTCAAGAAGCAGCTCTGAGCTTGTATTATCTTCTTCCAAAGCTTTGTAGAAAACTTCAATAGCTTTTTTGTAATGACCTTTTTGTTTAAGTATAAAGCCTTCTTGCAATAAATTTTTAATCATGTTTTATAAATCTCATTAGTTTTGCAATCGGATCCAGAACATCTTTTTCATCTTCCGGTTTTGTGTTGATAATTACCAGAACTTCATCTTCTCCTGACATTTTTAAGTTATTTCTCGCGATTGCTTCTAAGCCTGTAACATTTGAAAAGTTTTTAATGTTGTCTTGAAGCTGTTCGTTTAGTGCTTTTGCAGAGTTTCTTGTTTTTGTTATTTGAACAATTTTTGCTTTGTAAGAAACAATTTTTGAAATATTCAAAACAGCGCTGATAGTGATTTGGATAAGGCAAAGAAGCAGGATTACTGTTAGAAATGAATAATAGAAACCGTTTGAAGCAGATGATCTTTTTTTCTTTGCTTCGGCTTTTTTTGCACGGTTAATTACTCGTTTTTGCATTCTCTGTTCTTGTCTGTATCTAATCATAAATCAATTATATAAAAGTCTGATGATAATTACAACTTAAATCCTGTTGAAAAACTTACAGCAGTGCTTCGTTTACCGCTGGAATAATAAGATTCTGCCAGGCCAAGTTCAAATTTTAAAGATTCGGCGTATTTTTTCAAAGCAGGGCTGTAAACAAGTGTAATTTCGTTTTTGTTTTTTGGCAGGTTAACATAGTTGGTAAAGCTGTCTTTTAATGTGAGCCTGTCTGTAATGTGCCATTCTGGGGTTACTCTGGCCGTTGCATATTGCGAACCTACGTCTTGAGAAGCATTTTGTCTTATTGTTGTATTAAGAGAAAAATACTTTGGGAAGTCATATCTCACAAAAACTCCTGTAGAAGATTCGATTTGAGAATATGAAATTTCTTCATCCCAAATTGTTCCGTAAGTAAATCCGTGTGTGCTTTCAGTTAAGCTTCCGCTCAAAGGAAGAATATCTTTTAAAGCGTTCCTTGTTACTGCTGCCCTTGCGAGGGCGCTCCTGGGTGTGTTGGTATTTGATGTGATGTTCAACATTTTAACAGGAATTGTAACTGAACGCTGCGGAATGTTAACTCTGGGCTTATCAATGTTTTCGTCAAGGTAGATTGTTTCAACCGGGTTGTCATCATATTCTACCTGACCTTGAAGTTTGTAAGTTTCTTTAACTTGTTCTTCTTCGCAAAGAGCAGGCTGGAAATTTACAAATATTAAAAAAATTATTAATAGAATTCTAAACATACTAATATTTTAGTTTAAATAGAGAATGATTTCAATTAAAATTTCTCCAACCGGAGAATGTTTTTTTCTAACAAAATGAAAGATAACTAATTGTAAGTTATAAGTGAGGTTTATTATGAAAAAAATGTTTTTAATTTTAGGTTTAGTGATGCTTACCGGCTGTGCTTGGGCGGAAGACAATATTGCAGTTGTGGATTTGCAGAAAATAGTTAGTAATTCTTCGCAGGTCAGACAGCTAAAACAAGAGCATGCTAAGAAAATGGAAGAACTTAATAAAGTTATTGTAAATGCAAGAGGAGCAATTTCTAAAGAAACTGACGCATCTAAAATTTTACAGTTAGAAGAGAAATACACAAATGAATTCAATGATAAAAAGGCTGCTCTTGATAAAGATTATTCAAATCGTTTAAATGCAATAGAAAAAAATATTAAAGATGAGATTGCAAAAAAAGCTCAAGCAGATAATTATGATTACGTTTTTGCAAAAAGCGTGCTTTTGTACGGCGGAAAAGATATTACTAATGAAATAAAAGTTAAGTGATATTAAGACAACTTGTTGCTTTATAGTTTTTTGTATTATAATATTGATACAAAAGCTTATGGAGAACAAAGTTATGCAAAAGAAAATTTTGATTTCATTAGGTTTCATGGCAGTTGCAGGATTTACTGCTCAAGCATTTGCTCATTCAACAATTTATACTGATGAGCTTGGCAGAATGCACTTTTTAGGTAAAGACCCTGGAGCTAAAACTCTTCAAAAAGTTGAAGATTATAATGATCCTGCTCAAAAAGACGTAACTAACGTTGTTAATAATAACGAAGAACAGCCTTCTGAAGCAGAAGAAACAAAGGTAAACGATAAGAAACCGGAAAAAGTCCGCAAAATGTATTCTGAATCTGCAATACCAAATAACAATCAGAAAATGTTCTGGCAGATCTGGTAATAAATGTTCCCGGATCGTCTAGCGGCAGGACTGAAGATTCTGGCTCTTCCAACAGTGGTTCGAATCCATTTCCGGGAGATTTTTGGATAAAAAGACTCTTTAACAAACTTGTTGAAGGGTCTTTTTGACTTATAGATGAACTTTAAGCCGTCAATAAAAAAGTTCGGGAAAACTAATTATTTACTCTAAAAGCAAGTTCATCTTGTGTAAAATTAAGATTTTTGCGCAAAAGTACAATCTTTTCTTGAATATCCAAACCAAAAACTTTTGCCAGGCGTTTTGCGGCCGCGGCGCGAAAATTTCGTTGGCAAAAAATTTTTTTAGAAGTTTTATTGCCAATATAATGAATATTTCACCAATCAATCAAAATCAATTTCAATCGCAGCCTGCTTTTAAAGCTATTCTTGTAAAAAAACTTGAGCCTGTTGTCCGCAGGCAAAATGTTACATTTTATAACAATGCAACTGCAATGCTTGATGAGCCTCGTCCGTTTGTATCAGGAATCAAGTATTTGATTAATGCTATTATAAAAAATGAAGCTCAAGGTTTTGCTTCAACTATCGATATACTTGATGTGACACGTTTAAAAGATATATTACAAAAAGCTCCGGAAAATATTTTTTCTCAACGTACCGTATTTGGAATAATTGGAGCGGGAATTAATACAACAGCTCTTGAGCTCGATAACAATGAAGTGCTTTCGGTCTCGACTAATCTAGATTGTTTTGAAAAGCGGGATTTTGAAGATTTTGATTTACCTGTTAAGAAAATGGTGTCTTATGCTGATAATAAAAACAGCGGCTGGTATATAAGGGATAAAGGTGAGCCGGTTACTGAAGAAGAACTGTTTGAGCTTGGGCAAAGGATTTTTTCAAAAGGTTATATGCTGGAAGATTGGCGTTCTGAACAGGCTTGTAATCTGAATGGAAAGACTTATCTTTTAGATTATGAATGCGCTTATATTCCTGATGTTATTCAAAGTTTTTTAAGATTTTTTTAGATAGTTTTCAAAGCTTTTGTCTTCAATTTTGTAACCGCACCCTTTGTGAAGCTTTCCAGGGTAGAAAATCTTTTTTGCGGGATAGTTTCTGCACATTTTGAGGCGCTTATCGTAAACTGAGCATAAGCCTTCTTCTGTTACATATCTGCAAGCAAAAATAAGGTTTCCTTCTTCATCTTTTCCGCGTATATAAAACCTCTTATATGCCGGAAAGAGGAATTGCATGATTTTAAAGTCTGTTGTTGTATAAGTATCGAAGCTATACATGTAACGGCAGCATTTTCCGCATTTTAAACACTCGCCCGTGATTTTGTATTCCATTTTCTCGGGAACAAAATATGAAAGAAATTCATTCTTGAGAATATTAAAAAAACTTAACATTATTTCTTAAAACGCTCCCTTCTAATATTTATTTGTTAGAATATTAACATAGTATCTGGATTGAGAGATAAAATCAATAAAAGGATTGTATTAATGTCAAATTATGTTCCAAAAAATAGAAAGAAAAATTCAAAGCGCAGAAATATAGAAAACCCTGTTTTGCGGTTGTTCGCAGCTCTGGTTGTATTTGCGGTAGGTGTAGGTCTAGCCGGCATGATAGCTCTTAAGCTTTATTTAATGTCGCTTCCTCCTATTAAGAATTTAAATACTTTGAAGCCAAATATAGTTACAACATTTTGTGCTAATGATGGTGAAATAATTAAAACTTTTGCAGCTTACACTTATTCAAACGTTGAGCTGAAAGAAGTTCCGGATACGCTTGTTAAAGCATTGATTGCAACCGAAGATAAGAATTTTTACTCTCATCCTGGCTATGATTTGGTTGGATTAGGCCGTTCAATGGTTGCTAACGTTCTTGCAGGGCACGTGGTTCAAGGCGCAAGTACTATTACTCAGCAGCTTTCAAGAATACTTTTCTTGTCCAACGAAAAGACTTTTACCAGAAAAATTAAAGAGCTTCAGGTTGCTGCACAAATAGAAAAAACTATTTCAAAAGATAAAATACTTGAAATGTATTTAAATAATGTTTATTTGGGCTCAGGAGCATACGGAGTCAAAGGAGCAGCAAGGATTTATTTCAATAAAAATCTTAACCAGCTGACTTTGCCGGAAATGGCTTTGATAGCGGGCCTACCTCAAGCTCCTTCTGTTTATTCTCCATATAATAATAAGAAACTGGCAGAGAAACGCAGAAATCAAGTGCTTTTGAGAATGTATAAGATGAAATACATTGACAAAAACACTTATGAAACAGCTAAGAAAGCACCGATAAATCTTTCTACTATGCCGATGATGTATGCAACAAATAAAGCTCCATACTTCTGCGATTACGTTATGAAGGAAATGTATAAACTTGGATTTACTGAAGACGAAATTGTAAACGGCGGTTATAAAGTTATTACAACACTAGATTATAAAGCTCAGGCAAAAGCAAATGAGGCTATTTTGAAAAACCTTAAAGCTTGGGGGTTTACTCGTGATAAAAACCAGGCAGCAGTGTTTTCATTTAGTCCTATTGACGGTAGAATCCTTGTTTATGCAGGCGGAAAAGATTATACAAAGAGTCAGTATGACAGGGTGTCTCAATCAGCAAGACCATCAGGTTCTGCATTTAAGCCGTTTATTTATACTGCAGCTATCGAAAAAGGATATTCTCCTAATGATATGATAGATGACCTGCCATTTAAAGCAGGAGACTGGACTCCAAGAAATTATGGTAATAAATACAGAGGTCCAATTCCTTTGTACACAGCTTTAATGGTATCATCTAACGTTTGTACTGCAAGGCTTATGGATGCAATTGGTGTCAGACCTGTGATACAGCTTGCAAGAGTAATGGGAATTACTACTCCGATTCCTTACGATTATACTATTTCTCTCGGTTCAAACAGTGTAAAACTTTTTGAAATGACAAGAGCATACGGTGTATTTGCAAACGGCGGATTTAAGGTTGAGCCTTTTGCTATTGAACGAATCGAATCTTCACGCGGAACGATTTTGTATGAAGCGAAAAAAGCGCGTTCTAACAAAGTTTTGAATATAAATACTGCAGCAACAATGACTGCAATTATGAAAACTGTTATTACAAATGGAACAGGACGAGCTGCAAATATTGGAAAACCTGCTGCTGGTAAAACAGGAACTACTGATGACAGCAAAGATGCTTATTTTATAGGGTTTACGCCTGATGTAGTAACAGGAGTCTGGGTTGGTAATGATGATAACTCTCAAATGGGAGGCATAACTGGCGGTACGATTCCTGCATTAATCTGGAAAGATGTTATGCTTGTTGCAACAGCTCCGTACGGAAACTCAGATTTTGAATACCCGGAAGTTGTTTTAAATCCGTTTAAAGCTTCAAGCGTTTCGATAATTCCTCAAGGCGAAGCTAAAAAAGATACAGAAGAAGAAGAAAAGAAAGAACAAGACTCTGTTTCAGAAGAACAAGATGCGGAAGTTAAGACTCCTGCTCAAATGCCTGTCGTTAAGCCGACAGAAGTTTTAACGCCGATGAAGAAAAAAGATGTTCCGAAGGTAGAAGTTAAGTCTGAAAGAACAGAGCTTCCTCAGCCGCAATTGGCACCGATACCGGTAACGACGGCGCCTGTTGGAAGATAAATGCATGGCAAATAGTAATAATTATGCGGGTTGAAGCCCGCGAAAATGGTGAAAAAAGAGGCGCACATTGAGCCGTTAGCTTGTTCAAAAGGGCTTCCGGTGGGCGCAAAACAAATTAGTAATATTGCGGGATGAAGCCCGACAAAATGGTGGAAAAAAATGAAATTAGAAGAATTCGAAATAATAACAGGTGAAAATGCTCATCAGGCAGCAAGCATTGAAAGAAATGAAAAGACACTTGATTATGAATCAAGCAGAAAGCTCTCATACCTTGAGATTTTAACGATTGTAAAAGGTTTAGATGTAGTAAGTGAGTTTTTTGATGTTAATGCTGTTGTAACAACTACTTCTTCAGGAATTTGTGCAGCGGCTCTTGGAAAATCATTGGATGAAGCAATGCTGCAAGTTATGGATAGTAATCCGGTAGATTTTATGAGCGCAGTAATTACTGTTTCAGCTGAAGTCGACAGCGATGCTGCAAGAATGCTGAAACCTGCAAACATAATTGCTGCTCCGGCGTTTACAAAAAATGCAATAGAATTTCTTGAAAGACATGAAATCGCTTATGTGACAATTAATACGCCATTAAAAGATTATAAAAAATACTTATCAAACGAAGTTAGAATTACGCCGCTTGGTACTTTAACAGAAACTGCAAATTTGAGCGAGCTAAATAAAGATTCTTTTAAAATTGTCTCAAAAACTAAACCAACTGTGGAACAGATTGAAGATGCAGTGTTTGCTTGGAAAGTTGCAAAACACGCTTCATCACGGGCAATAGTTGTTGCAAAAGATTTAAAAACATCAGCAATTTCTCAAGGCTTGCAGTCTGCTTCTGTTGAGTTTGCTCTTGATTATTCCTGCGATATGTCAAAAGAAGCTGTTATTGCTTTTGATATGCCTATAACAGTCCATGATATAAATGTAGCAGCTCAAGGCAGAATAAGCCTTGTGATTCTGCCTTATGCCGGCAAAGATATTATTGAGCTTGCTGATAAATTCAACATGTCTTTAATTGTGACTGGAGTTACAAACATACTCTGTTAAATCTTTTTTAATATATTTACAAAAACGCCTTGACAATACAAAAAATTTTTTGTATTATTTAGTTATGGAAAAGATTTTAGAAAAAGTTACTTCAATAGAAGAGAAAATTATGTTGAGTATTGATTTGCTGGAAATTGCCAAGAAATATTGCGAGAGCAATTTTGACAAAGGAAATGAAATTGTATCAGTAGGTTCATTGCTGGGTGTTGTTTTGAAAGAGCAGCGTGAAATCGTTGACAATGTTGACAACATTATATAAAAATTTCTACGGTTTTGCTTTCTGGAGTTCCTTCAAAAGCGCGTGTCAAAATTTCTTTTTCGATGTTATGCTGATTATTTTTCAAGCTTGGAACATTAACGGTGTTTCCAATGCGTTCGGTGATATTAATTGGAATAATTGACTGATAAATATATTCAATTGCTTCTTTGCGGTTATTATATTTGCGTGATTCTGATGCCGGAGTAAATCCTTCAAGGTGCGGGTTTGTGCGGCGGTAAGGGTTATCAGAGTACTTGAATTTAAAGAATTCATGCTGGCTTCTGATTTTTAGTTTGTCAAAATCGAGGCTGGCAGTTGGAATTTTTAGAATAACAAGATTATTTTTTTCTTCAAAAAAGCTGTGAATCCACCTTACTGCAATTCTCAGTAGGCTTTTTTGCAGAGTTTCGTTATTCTTACCCCAGTCATCATGTTCTTTCCAGAATTTTATAAAATTGGAAAGTTCAATCAGGTGTACTCCTTGTTTTTTGACATAAGGGTCAAATTCGGATGTACGTATAAATCCATCTTGCAGCATTGAGTTGTATGCGTGTTCATTTGTAAGGTGATAAATATATCTAGGAATTTTTTTGTGTTCAAAATTTTGATTGTTGAATGTGATTTTCATATTTAAAGAAAAAACTTCTAAAAATAAAACTTGCCATTAAAAAAGCTCCGAATATTCGGAGCTTTTAAGATATAAAATTTAAAATTAATATCTATAGTGAGCAAACGCTTTGTTAGCTTCTGCCATTCTGTGGGTATCTTCACGTTTTTTGCAAGCTGCGCCGTTGCCGTTAGAAGCATCGATTAATTCGTTAGTAAGTTTTTCTACGAATGATTTTCCGCCTCTGTTTTTAGCTGCTGCAATAATCCAAGAAGAAGCAAGAGCAAAACCTCTGTCAGGTTTAACATCGATAGGCACTTGATAAGTAGAACCACCGATACGTCTAGCTTTAACTTCCAATAATGGAGTTGCGTTTGTAAGAGCTTTTTGGAAAATTTCCAAGCCCTTTTCGCCTGTTCTTTCTTCAATCTTAGTGATTGTTAAGTAGAATATTTTTTCAGCAAGTGATTTTTTACCGCGTCTCATAACTCTGTTGATGAATTTAGAAACGTCAACGCTGTTATAAATAGGGTCAGCTGAAGGTATTCTTCTTTCTGGTTTAGATCTTCTAGACATTATTTCTTACCTCCTTTAGCTCTTTTAGCGCCATATTTAGAACGGCTTTGTGTTCTGTTAGCAACACCTGCTGTATCTAAAGTACCGCGTACGATGTGATATCTAACACCTGGAAGGTCTTTAACCCTGCCGCCTCTGATAAGAACAACGCTGTGTTCTTGGAGGTTGTGTCCGATACCTGGGATATAAGAAGTAACTTCAAATCCGTTAGTAAGTCTAACTCTGGCAACTTTTCTCAAAGCTGAGTTTGGTTTTTTAGGGGTTGTAGTGTAAACCCTTGTACAAACGCCGCGTCTTTGAGGACATTCCATAAGAGCCGGCGATTTGGTTTTGTCTTTTAGCTTTTTACGTTCTGAACGCACAAGCTGGTTCATTGTAGGCATAATTTTCTCCTTTTACCTTTTTTAACTATTTCAGGGGCAATTACCCCTTTTGACTAATCGTCTTGCGACGGGTACGTCAACCCTCTAGCCGTCAAATCCGGCAAGAAAATTTCAACTAGAGTAACTTAATCGTAGGACGAACATGATATTGTGTCAATGTTTGCGCGTTTTTTGTAAATATTTATGACGCGGTATATGTTTGTAGTACAATATTTATTGAAGGGAAAAGATTTTGAAACAATCACGTTTAACAATAGCAATATTTGCAGCATTATTTCTAGGCGTTCTGGCGGGATGGGCGTTTCCGGCTTTTGCTGTAAAAACTCATGTTCTTGCAGAAATCTTTTTGAGAATGGTTAAAATGATTATCGCTCCTTTGCTGTTTGCAACTCTGGTTGTCGGGATTGCAGGGCATGGTGATGTTAAGAGCCTCGGAAGGTTGGGTATAAAAACTATTGCTTATTTTGAAGTTGTTACGACTTTAGCTTTGTTTATAGGCTTAGGGTTTGCAAACTTATTCAAACCCGGCGAAGGTATGTCAAATATTGCGTCTGATAATACTGGTTTAACAAGAATTGTTGAAATGGCGTCAAGTACACATCATAATTCGTTTGGAGATTTGCTTTTGAGTCTTTGTCCGACTAGTATTTTCCAAGCGATGGCAGACGGTAATCTTTTGCAAATCGTTGTTTTTTGTATTTTCTTTGCGCTTGCAATTTGTGCTGTAGGAAAAAAAGCACAGCCTGTTGTTGATATTTTAAACTCAGTAGCGTCTATAATGTTTAAATTTACAGAATATGTAATGTTTTTTGCTCCGATTGGTATATTTGGAGCAATCGCTTACACAGTCGGCTCAAACGGGATTGCAATTTTATTTAATTACGGAAAAATAATCTTATCTTTGTATACAGCGCTTGCTGTTTTTGTTGCTTTGGTACTGGTAATTGCCTGCAAAATTGTGGGTATATCTGTAAGAGGTTTGATTAAAGCTATTCAAGAACCTGCGCTTTTGACTTTTACAACAGCAAGTTCTGAAGCGGCGCTTCCAAAAGCAATGTCGATTATGGAAAAATTTGGAGTACCTAAATCAATCGTAAGTTTTGTAATGCCGACAGGTTATACTTTTAATCTTGATGGTTCAACTCTTTATCTTGCTATGGCTGTTTTATTCTCTACTCAGCTTGTGGGAATAAATTTGACAATCGAACAGCAGCTTGTAATTATGTTTGCTTTAATGTTAACTTCAAAAGGGGTTGCAGGTGTTCCAAGGGCTTCTTTAATTGTTTTAGCCGGAACTTTAACAAGTTTTAATATCCCGATTGTAGGGGTGGCTGTGCTTTTAGGAATTGACCAAATTCTTGATATGGGAAGAACAGCTGTTAACTTAATCGGGAATTGTGTTGCTACAGTTGTGATTGCAAGGTGGGAAAACGCTTTTGATTACGGTAAAATGAATGATTTTATAAAAATGAAGAGCTTAAAAACTAATACGCTTACAAAAATTAATAAAGATGTCAGTTTTAATAATGATTTTAATAAAAATATAACAGACGAGGTGACAAATGGAATATAAAGAGACTTTAAATCTGCCTAAAACAACTCTGGAGATGAGGGCAAATGCTACAAAAAAAGAACCTGAAACTCAAAAGTTTTGGGAAGGGGTAAATGTATATCAAAAGAGTTTGGAACAACGGGATAAATCAAAATCTTTTATTCTTCATGACGGGCCTCCTTATTTAAGTTCCGAAAAAATCCACGTTGGTACGGCTTTGAATAAGATTTTAAAAGATATTCTTATTAAATATAAATCTATGTCAGGTTTTTATGCACCTTATGTTCCGGGGTATGACGGTCATGGACTTCCGATTGAAAATGCTGTTGTTAAAAACATTAAAGGCGGAAGAGAAGCTTTGACTCCTGCTGAGCTTAGAGCAAAATGCAGAGAGTTTGCGCATAAAAACTTAAAAGGTCAGGAATCTGAGTTCAAACGCCTTGGAGTTTGGGGCAATTGGGAAAATCCTTATCTAACAATCAACCCTGAGTTTGAGGCAGAACAGGTTAGGGTTTTTGGTGAAATGTACAAAAAAGGGTACATTGAAAAAGGTTTGAAGCCTGTTTATTGGTGTGCTTCTTGCGAAACAGCTTTAGCTGAAGCAGAAGTTGAATATGCAGATCACACTTCAACTTCAATTTATGTAAGATTTAAGTTTGATTCGGATGCGGCTGCAAAAATTAATAATTTGGTTGATACTAAAGGAAAAGATATTTATGCTGTCATTTGGACAACAACTCCTTGGACAATTCCTTCAAATATGGCAATCAGTATGCATCCTAGGTATGATTATACTTTCTTTGATTATAAAGATGATGTTTATGTAATTGCTCAAGGCTTGCTTGCAAGTTTCTTGGAAGGCGTTGCTTGGGAAGAAAAAGATATCAATGTAATTGGAACTGTTAAAGGGGCTGATTTAGAACTTCTTAATACAAAACATCCGTTATATGACAGAAAATCTCCAATTATTTTAGGTGAGCACGTAACTCTTGAAGCTGGAACAGGTTCTGTACATACTGCTCCTGGTCACGGTCTTGAAGACTATGAAGCAGGATGCAGATATAATATTGAAGTATTTTCTCCGCTTGATAGCAAAGGCTGTTGGACAGAAGTTGTCGGAGATAAAGACTTAGAAGGTATTCCTTATTACAAAGGAAACAAAATTGTTATTGAAAAACTTCAAAACTGCGGTGCTCTTTTAGCTGCAGCTGATATCAATCACTCTTATCCTCACTGCTGGAGATGTAAAAATCCTGTAATTTATCGTGCAACTCCGCAATGGTTTGTTAAGGTGGATAAATTCAGAGAAGAAACTTTGGAAAATATTAAAGGCGTAAAATGGATTCCTGCAAGCGGCGAAGCAAGAATTTCTAACATGGTTGCAGGACGTACAGACTGGTGTATTTCTCGTCAAAGAGCCTGGGGTGTTCCTATTCCGGTATTCTTCTGTGAAGATTGCGGCGAGGGGGGTAAATCAGAAGCGATTGTAACTGACGAAACAATTGAACATGTTGCAAAAATCTTTGAAAAAGAATCTTCGGACGCTTGGGTAAAACGCTCAGTTGAAGAGCTTCTTCCAGAAGGCTTTGTATGTCCTAAATGTGGCGGCAAACACTTTAGAAAAGAAAAAGATATTATGGATGTTTGGTTCGACTCAGGTGTAACATGGAGAGCGGTTGTTGAAAAACGCTCGGATGAACTTGGTCATACTCCGGTTGATTTGTATCTCGAAGGTTCTGACCAGCATAGAGGATGGTTCCAGTCTTCACTTCTGACTTCTATGGCTGTTCAAGGCAAAGCTCCTTATAAATCAGTTTTAACACACGGTTTTGTGTTTGGTGAAGACGGAAGAAAAATGTCTAAGTCTTTAGGAAACTATATCAGACCTGATGATATTATTAAAAATTATGGTGCTGATATTTTGAGACTGTGGGCAGCTTCTGTTGATTATAGAAATGACACAAAAATTGGTGATAATATAATCAAACAGCTTGCTGAAATCTTTAAGAAAACAAGAAATACTGCAAGATTCTTGCTTGGTAATATCTTTGATTTTGACCCGGCAAAAGACTATGTTAAATATGAAGATTTAAAACCAATTGATAGATTTGCGCTGCATAAACTTAACAAAGTTGTTGAAGAAGTTACGGTTGCATTTGACAATTATGAGTTTTATAAATATTTCCAATGTTTACAAAACTTTGCAGCTGTTGATTTGAGTGCATTTTATCTTGATATTGTAAAAGATAGGTTATATACAGCTGGTAAAAAATCACTTTCAAGACGCGCTTGCCAAACAGTTCTTTATGAAACATTGCAGGTCCTTGTTAGGATTTTAACTCCTGTAATGCCGCACCAGGCAGAAGATATCTGGCAGAATACTCCGGAAATGCAGCGCGGTGAAGTTGAAAGTGCGCTTCTTCTTGATTGGCCAAAAGTAAAAGCTGAATGGAATAACCCAGCTTTAGAAGAAGACTTTGCAAAAATCTTAAAAACAAGAGAAGTTGTAACACGTGCGATTGAACCTTTGAGAGCAGAAAAGAAGATAGGAAGTTCATTAGAAGTCGGCGTTTATGTAAAATCTGATTTTGCAGATGTTTTGAAATCAAACGAAAAAGACTTGGCAGATATTTTCATAACTTCTCAAGCTTACGCTGCTGACTCAGCTCCTGAAAGTATTTTAAACGAATACACAGAAGGCAATATAACAGTTTGGGTAGTGAAAGCCGAAGGCGAAAAATGCGAACGCTGCTGGAAATTCAGAAAACTCGGTGAAGTTTCAGGGCACGAAACAATTTGTTCCGACTGTGCTGAAGCAGTGAATGAATAAAATTTTTTAATAGAGAGCATATCCGGGCGGAAGCGAAGCTTCCGCCCTTTCTATATCTGCAATTGTCCTTCAAGTTCATGCATTCTATCGAGAAGAGCACTGCAAGTACGCCTGTTGACTAAACATAATGTACAGATATCTGTTTCTAATAAGTTGCTGTTATTATTATTGATAAGTTTTTCAAGAAGCCTTGATAAACCTGCGACAATATTAATTTCATTCGCTATAATACTTATTTCTTTTAATACATCATATTCTTTGTTTTTATCCATGTTTCCTCCTTTGTGAACAAATGTTATAGTATTATTAAAATATACGTCAATAACTTGAAGAATACTTTAATTAATTATAGAATTTATTGATGAATTTGTCAAGAAAAGGATGAATTTGTATAATAAATGTATGGAAAATCATGCAAAGAAACAAATAAAGCATTTATTATTAGATGAAGGGGTAACAGGTAAGGAACTTGCTTTTCAGTTAAGTCAGAGATTGAATAAAAATTTTTCTCCGGAAAGTTTATCGCACAAGCTTTCACGCGGTTCTGTTTTGTACAATGAAATGTTTATCATTGCTGATATTCTAGGTTATGATATAAAATTTGTCAGGCGTCAAACTGAGCTTGACAAAATGTGATAAATCGTAAATAATAAAGAAGCAGGGTGGCACCTTCGACAAGTGCCGTAATACCCTACAATAATCGATTGAAAAACAATGCTATTACAGCTATTGAAAATGCTAGTAATAGCATTGTTATTTTTTCAATTATCATTGCATATACCCTCCTTTCTTAGTCATATTTCCAATTGTAGATTGTGGCTAAGCGGAAAGTAATGGATTACTTTTAACCCTGCAATATTATTATACCCGAATTCGGAAACTTGTACATACATCAAAAATTGTAGAAAATAAAGCGGCGGAATTCGAAGAATTCCGCCGCTTTATTAAATTTTGTCACTAGCCTAGTTTTTCAATCAAGCTTGCGTGTTTTGAAGCGAATTCTTTACCGCGTGCAATGATTGCAGCTTTTAATATAGCGTGCAAGTCAATCGGGCAAAGTTCTTTGAAGTTATTCGGTAATCTAAGTGACCAGTTTTGATCACCTGATGTTCCAGGTCTGTTGTAAACATCGTTAATTTGGAAGAAATCTGTGAAGAATATTTGTACATTTCTTGCTTTAGAAGCAAAGATTTCTGTAAGTTTAATAAATCTCAAATAATCTTTGTCTTGAGTAAGTTTAACGATAATGTCGTCTTTGTTTTCAGCTTCTGCAAATAAATCTTCAACAAGGTTTTTAGCGTGTAAATAACCTTCGTGAGTGTTAATCATGCTTTCAGCCCACATAGCAATCGGAAGGTTATCGTGTGTACCGACCATATTCCAAACTCTTTCGCAGATGTTTTTGCATCTATAAGGGTGTTCAGGTTTTTCTGGAACAACAAACTGAGTAAGTCTCATTCCTTGAAGCTCGTATTTTTTCATTACAGCATCAACTGGGTTTGTCAGAGTTCCTAAGTCTTCGCAAACGATAGAATCTTTGTCTAAACCGCATTCTTTAGCAGCGCCGATAACGATTTTTTCGATTAGTCTGCCATAAAGTTTAACCTGGTCTTCTGATAAAGATTTAACTCTTTTTTCTTTGTCAGCTTCTAAAGCCCAGTCTAAATCTTCGTTTTTGGCAATTGCGTATCTTGAAAGTTCAGGATGTTCAGGGGATGAATAAAGTCTGCCAGCTCCTTCTTCGCACATAGGTTTTTTACCTGCTTTATATACCCAAGGGTCGATTAAGCCTACGATGTGGTCGATTCTAACTCCGCCTGGATTTTCTTTGAACATTTTTTTGTAAAGGTTTTTCATTAAGATTCCGCCTTCGCCTAAAGAACCGTCAGAGTTGAACATTTTATCCGGATCCATTACAGGGAAGCCCCAAGCTTGACCGTTTTTAGAGAAATAGTCAGGAGGGCAGCCTAAGTACCAGCCGTCAAGGAACAATGATTGATAAGCCCAAGCATCTCTATCAGAGAAAGCTACTTGGCGGTCTGCAATCATTTTTATGCCTTTAGAAAGTGCGTATTTTTTTGTTTCTTCGTTTTGTACTTCTAAAACAAATTGACAGAACTTGTAAAACTCAATTTCGTCTTCATATTTGTTTTTGATTTCTTCTGCTCTTAAAGCGAAAGCTTTCTTTTCTTCTTCTGATTTTGGATTTAATAAGTTTTTATCTGTATTATTTTTCCAGCTGTACCAGAAGTCGCTTCCGTTTTCGATAGAAAGTGCTTCGTATAAAGCATCATTATCAAGCCAGAAGCTGTTTTCTTTTTTGAACTTTTCGAAATCTTTCTTTAAAGATGAACCGAATAGTCCGTCTTTAATGTTTTTGAAATTATCCCAAGCTTCTTTTAGAGCTTCGTTTTGAGCTTTGGTTATGTATGAATAAGCTGTTTTGCCTTGATTTTGTTTAGGATTATTTGCAACAACTTTGTCAAAAGTTTCTTTTGACAAAATGTTCTCCCATTTTTTTTCTGTTAGCTGTTTCAAGTCAATAAACAAAGGGTTTCCTGAAAAAATTGTTCCGCAGTAAGGTGATGAGTCGGAACTTTTTGTTTTTCCTGCTGGTCCTAACTGCAGCGCGTTAAAAATTCCGTGAGCGTAATCAATAACTTCGCGGCCTGATTCAGAATTGAATGTTCCAAATCCGGTGTCTTCGCCATTTTTTGATGGAAAACTGCTGCCATGAATGATTAGTGCTAAATTATCTTTGCCTAATGCTTTTAAGGCTTCTGATACTAGTTTAGTGTCAATTTTGTTTGATGTTAAACAGACCATAAATTACTCCTTTAAATTCTCTTCGAGCTCAATTCTAACATTTACAAAATAAGATTTCAATCAATATTCTGTAGAAATTTTTATTTTTTTACAATATAATTATGTTATGAGAAGATTTTTGCTAACAGTGTTATTACTTGCAGGGAGCGTATGTTTTGCTTCTGAAGAATTGTCAAAACAGGCAACAGCATTTTATAGCGACAATAATTTTAATAAAACAATGGATTTGATTTTACAAATTGATGAAAAAGAACGCTCTGCTCAGGATTGGCTTATTTTAGGCAATGTGCTTGATGACAAAGGTGAAAAAGAGAATGCTGTTTTTATGTATCAAAAAGCAATAAATACTAATCCTAAGTATTATAAAGCTTACTATAATCTTGCAAACAATTATGCTGAAAACGGGCAGTACAATATGGCAGTGCAGAATTATAAGAAAGCTGCGTCTCTAAGTAAAGAAAACCCGTATATTTTTTATAATCTTGCTTGTACTTATATGAAGCTTGGCGATTACAGTAAAGCGAAGACAAATTTAAACAAAGCTATTATGTTTAAGTCAGATGTGCCGGAATTCCATTATAACCTTGCTTTTATTTATAAGCAGCTGGGAAAACAAAAGCTCGCGCAGACTTATTTGGATAATTTTAATAAGCTGACAGGAAATTTATCAAATACCTAAATTATTTTAACGCTCAATCAGTCTTATTCTCGTGTCAGAATAATATTCCCTGTTTAACTGATTAGCTGTTTCTATCCGCTGGATTTTGCTGTCCAATTCTGTATTGGGACTTTGTTTTGAGGCAAGTTTTAAATATTTTAAAGCTGCTTCTGTATCTCCGAATTTTTCATAAATATCACCAAGCTTGTATAATGTTTCGTAGTGGGTTGTAAATCCGTGTTTATAAGCTTCTTTATAAAACTTTAAAGCTCTTTTATAAAGTTCTCTTCTATAATAAAATTCTCCAAGCCGGAAATACGGTTCAGCTTGTGTTTCATCCGAACCGATTGCTGCATAGAAACAGCTTTTTGCATATTTATCCTGCCCGGCAAGATCATAAAGATGCCCAAGCCGGATATTATAAAATGTGTTTTCAGGATTTTGGCTTTGCAGCATTGTATAGAGATTAAGTGCTGATGTCATTTCTGCATTTACCTTACCGTTGAAAGTTTTTAGTGCAAGATTGTAGTAAAAACCGGCTTTTGTATCAAGTTCTTCTCGTGAAAGTTTTGAATAATCAATCGGAATTTTGTATTCAACTCCGGTTTTTATTGCTGAGTGTACGGGAAGTATGGTAAGGATAAGTATTAGAAAAATTTTAAACAAGTGTCTCATAGAATTTCATCTTAACATTGTATAATAATAGCTATTATATCAAATAATTTTCAGGTAGAATATATAATGAGGGTGTAATTGGTGAAAGAACTAATTTGTTTAGCAGTATTTTTAATACTTTCAACACTGTTTGCAATCGCGATGATTGCAGCGGGGTTCGTTTGCCAGTACAAAAATAAATCAGCGGTAAAAAATTCTACTTATGAATGCGGAATAAAACCGCTTTCTGATGCTTGGATTCAGTTTGATATTAAATATTTTAACTATGCAATTGTGTTTTTAATATTTGATATAGAAACGATTTTTCTCTACCCGTTTGCAGTTTTTGTAAACGAGCTTGGTTTGTTTGCAATTATAGAAGCGTTTGTTTTTGTTGCTCTTTTGCTGTTCGGTTTGGTTTTTGCAGTACAGAAGAAAATTTTGAGGTGGGGATAATGAGTTTTATCGTTACATCAATTGATTATATTCTAAACTGGAGCAGAGGGAATTCGCTCTGGCCGCTTACTTTTGCAACTTCTTGCTGCGGAATCGAGATGATGCAGACAGTTGCTTCTGATAATGATATTGCACGTTTTGGTTCAGAAGTTTTCCGCGGGTCTCCGAGGCAGGCAGATTTGTTGATTTGTGCCGGGACTATTACGCATAAAATGGCTCCGGTTTTATTAAGGCTTTACGAGCAAATGGCGGAGCCTAAGTATGTTATTGCTATGGGAGCGTGCACTTGCGGCGGAGGGATGTTTGCAGAAACTTCTTATTCTGTTGTAAGGGGAATAGATAAGATTATCCCTGTTGATATTTATCTCCCAATGTGTCCGCCGCGTCCAGAAGCGCTTTTGGATGCTATAAAAAAACTTCAGGAAAAAATAAAAAATGAATCAATATTAAAGAGAAAAGAATTTATCGCTTCTCATGAGCCGGGACTTATAGAGGACGGAGGGATTCTTGTAAATAAAGGAGAATACAATGGATTTGAATAAATTCCGTGAAATGTTTCAGGGGTGTGAACTTGCGGGAAATAAAATTTTAATAAAATCAAGGATGCATGATGTAATAAAATTTGTTACTGAAAATTATCCGTATGACATTTTAAAAGAAATTACTGCGATTCATAATCCGGATGGCAGAATTGAGCTTATTTATAATCTTTATTCAACAGTGGATGAAGAGACTTTGTTGATTTCAATTTTGTTGGATGGAAATGAAGCAGAAAGTGTTTCTGATATTTTTGATTCAGCAAGAGCTGATGAGAATGAAATTTTTGATTTATTCGGAGTTAAATTTTCAGGCAATGATGATTTGAAAAGGCTTTATATGCCTGAAGACTGGGAAGGTCATCCTCTAAGAAAAGATTATGTACAAGATGATACAAGGCTTGCGTGGAATGATGACAAAAACAACGTTTAAGTTAAATCTGGGACCGCAGCATCCTTCTACTCACGGAGTTTTACGCTTACTGCTGGAACTTGACGGAGAGAAAATTATCTCTTGCGAGCCTGATGTGGGTTATCTTCACCGCGGGATGGAGAAGATGGCAGAGCAAATGTCTTATATTCAATACCTGCCTACTGTTGACAGGATTGATTATCTTGCGGGTTTTTTCTATTCTGAGCTTCTATGCAGGATTGTAGAAAACGCTATGGAAGTAGAGCTTCCTGATAAAGTAAGAGCAATTAGAGTCATGCTGCTGGAGTTAAACAGAATTTCTTCCCACCTTCTTTGGGTTGGCGCATTTTTGATGGATTTAGGTGCGGTTTCTCCTTTTTTCTATGCATTTCGTGAACGTGAAATGATTTTAAGGTATTTTGAGAAGATTTCCGGGCAAAGAATGATGTATAATTATTTTGTCTTTGGCGGTGTAAGGCATGATATCGGATTTCTTGAGGATGTAGAAGAAATTATTTCGATTCTGCCCGGAAAAATTGATGATTATGAAAAAATTATTACAGAAAATCCGATTTTTATAAGAAGAACTGTTGAAAAAGGTATTCTTCAAAAAGAAATGGCGCTCAATAATGGAATTACCGGTGTTAACTTAAGAGCAAGCGGAGTGGATTTTGACCTGCGTTTTGAAGATTCTCTATACAGGGGTTTTGATATAAAAACAATTGTTTTAGATGGTAAAGATTCATTTGCGCGATATAAGGCAAGAATTTTGGAGATGAGAGAAAGTATTAAGATTGTGGCTCAGGCTTTAGAGTATTTGAAAAAATCCGGCTCTCTGGAGCAGAGGTTGATTAATCCGATTAATCTTAAGCTTCCTGAAGGTGATTATTTTGCAGATATTGAAGCTCCAAGAGGAACAGCAAGCTGTTTTGTCCGTTCTTATGGTGATAAAAATCCATATAGATTGAAATGGAGAACAGGGTCTTATTATTCTGTTAATCTTTTGAGAAAGCTTCTTGCCGGTGAGTATTTAAACGATGCGATAGCAATTGCAGGTTCTCTGGATATTATACTGCCGGAGGTTGATAAGTAATGAATTATTTGTATTTTTTATATATTGAATTTTTACAGAAGCATAATATTCCGCAGCTTTTTGGAGATATAACGTTTTATTTTATACCGTTTTGTATAATTGCAGCAGCTCTTCTGGTTGTTGTAATCGTACTTGTGCTTGTAGAACGTAAGTTTCTTGGTTTTTTTACCCAGAGAAAAGGTCCTAATCGTGTGGGATGGTGGGGGCTTTTGCAGACAATTGCGGATGCTTTAAAATTACTCTGCAAAGAAAATATTACTCCTGATAAAGCAGATAAGTTTTTGTTTAACCTTGCGCCAATCCTTGTATTTGTGCCTATGTTTGCAGCGCTCGGGGTAATTCCTTACAGTTCAGAGTTTACTTTTATAAATACTTCAACAAATGTAATTTTGTATTTAATACTTGCTGCGTTTCCTGTTTTAAGTATATTTTTAGCCGGCTGGGCAAGTAATAACAAATATTCATTATTTGGAGCTGCAAGATGTATTGCTCAGGTATTAAGCTATGAGCTTCCTATGACTTTTGTTATTTTGTCAGTTGCTGTTCTTGCGTCATCTCTAAATTTGACAGAAATCACGCTTGCACAGACTTCTAAATATGGAGCTTTTGGCTGGTTTGCTCTGCCTTGTATTTTAGGTTTTGTGATAATGTTTATTTGTATGTTAGCTGAGCTTAACCGCTGTCCGTTTGATTTACCGGAAGCTGAAAGTGAGCTAATATGCGGATATAATACAGAATACTCCGGTATGAGGTTTGCAATTTTTTATCTGAGTGAATATGCGATGATGTTTGCAAATGCTATGTTTCTTGCGATTTTATTTTTAGGCGGGTATCTTTCTCCGTTTGGTAAATATTTCTTTAGCGCAGGACCGTTTGTGTATTTTGAACAAGCTTTTTGGCTGTTTTTAAAAGCTGCTGTTTTAATTTTTATTATGATATGGATTAGAGCAGCGCTTCCTAGGCTTGCGATTTATGATTTGCTAAAATTTTCGTGGGTTATTCTGCTTCCTTTATCAATTATAAACTTGTTTGCTGCAGTTTTGATTAAGTTTGGAGGTGCAATATGGGCGGCTTAATAAAAGGACTTTTAACAGTATTTAAACACCTCTTTATGCGTCCGGTGACTCAGGAATATCCGGAAAAGAAGCGTGAGCTTCCTGAAACTTTTAGAGGGAAGCCTGTTGTAGAAAACTGCTGCGGGTGTAAAATTTGTGAAAGAGTCTGCCCTTCAGGTGCGATAAAAATAGTTAAAGATGATGAGAATATTTCTTTTGATATTGATTTAAATAAATGCATTTTTTGCGGAAATTGTACGTATTATTGTCCTAAAGGAGCAATAAAAATGAGTAAAGAATACGAGCTTGCAGTTTCCCGCAGAGAAGATTTAAAATTACATTACCAAAACACTTGCAGAGGAGGAGGTAAATGATACGGTCTGGATTGGAGCTTGCAAAGGTAACGCAAGGAGGGGGAAATGATAAATAATCCGGTAATTTTTTATTCAGCTTCTGCTGTGATTATTCTGTTTGCATTTATTGCTCTTTTGGCACGCAATGTAATAAATTCGCTGCTTGCTGCAATTGTTGTATTCTTCTGCGGAGCTTTATTTTTCTATGTTTTAGGTTCTGAATATAATGCAATTATTCAAGCTGCGGTTTATGGTTTTGCAGTTCCGGTGATAATTGGAGTTTCTATTACTTTTATTGGTGTAAAAAAAGATAATATAAAAATACCTTATCCGATTTTTATAACTGCAGGAATTTTCGTATTGGCTTTTGTTTATTTAATGCTAATGTCTTTGGTGATTACGCCTGATACTTTTAATATTATGGAGCTTGTTCAGGTAAATGCTTTTGATACTTTAAGGGCTTTTGCTTCGGGTATTTTTGTAAATTATGTTTGGGCATTTGAGCTTGTATCTCTTTTGTTAACTATTGTGATAGCAGGGTTAGGGGTAATAGGAGGAAAATCTTGGAAATAACAATGTATCATTATTTATTTGTTGGATTGGCTGTTTTCTTAATTGGACTTCTCGGCTCAGTTTTGGTTAAGCATGTTATAAAAATTTTGATTTCTTTAGAAATTATGCTTCTCGGGGTAAATATAAATTTTGTTACGTTCGCTTCGTTTTGTGACAGCGTAAAATTTGACGGTTATATAATTGCTCTTTTTTATGTCGGGCTTGGTGCAGTTGAACTTGCTGCTGCGCTTTATATTTTTTATTTAATGTATCAGAAAAATCGGAGCAGTGAATTATAATGGCAAACTTAATTTTAGATAACGCGTATGTAATACTTTTACTTCCGCTCTGGATTTTTTTGATAATCATGAGTGCAAGATTTTTTGCTGTTTACGTAAACGATAAAATAATTTATACGCTTACGCTTTTGGCTTCATTTTTTGGAATTTTACTTTCAGCAGTTAGTTTTCTGAAGCTTGATACTATTGTGGAGCAGAGCTTTCAGTTTCTGAAATCGGGTAATTTTACTCTTTATTTCGGGCTGCATATTGATAAGCTTACTTTAGTTATGGCGTTTATGCTTTTTATGGTAAGTTTTCTCGTACAGATTTTTTCTGTGTCATATATGAGGAATGAGCCGAAAAGGTATAGATTTTTTGCGTATTTAAACATGTTTAATTTTTCAATGGCAGGACTTTTATTCAGTCCGAATCTATTCCAAATGTATTTTTTCTGGGAGCTGGTGGCTGTAATGTCTTATCTTTTGATTGGGTTTGATTACAAAGACAATGTAAAATCAGAAGCTTCAAGGCGGGTTTTTTTAATAAACAGGTTTGGAGACACAGCTTTAGCCGGCGCGATTATTCTTTCGTCTTATTTTATGTATAATTATGCGGGAAATCTTACTTTAACGACACTTAGTTTTGTCGATATGAACATAATTTCAACGCTGCTTTCAGCTTATGCTTCGTCACCGTTGTTTTATCTGATATGTTTGATGTTTATAATAGGGGCAGCTGTAAAATCTGCGCAATTTCCTTTTTATACCTGGCTGCAGGATGCTATGGAAGCGAAGCTTCCTGTAAGTGCGCTTTTACATTCAGCAACTCTTGTAGCAGCAGGTGTGTTTTTAATTATAAGGCTTCTTCCGCTGTTTACTCTTGAAGAAAGTATTCTGCAAATTATTGCTTGGCTTGGAATTTTAACAGCTTTGATTTGTTCCGTTTTAGCTTCTATTGAAACTCATCCTAAAAAAGTACTTGCTTATTCAACTTCTGCAAATTTCGGTTTAATATTTACGGCTCTCGGGTTTTTAAATGTAAAAGCTGCGCTTGTGTTTTTGATTGCTCATGCATTGATTAAATCAATGCTGTTCTTATGTTTGGATGAAAATGAAAATTATGTAAATTATGTTACTTTTCTTTTAGGCGGTTTAAGCCTTTCAGGTTTGATATTTTCCGGTTTAATTGCAAAAGAAATGTTATTTAGCGGGCTGAACGGAGTTTTTGCTGTTTTATTTTGTCTGACAGCTTTCTTTACAGCGTTTTACATAATGCGTATTGCTCTGGTGATGATAAAGAATAAAGAGCTTGTTAAAAGTATTCATTTTTCACGATTTATTCCTATTGCAGGTTTGTTTATCTTAAATGTAATTTTTTATTTTGTAATTCGTTCTCAGGTATCTTATAAAGTTGCCGAACCTTTCTGGTGCGCGCTTGCAGGCTGGGCGGTTGTGTATCTTTTGTATAGAAAAGATTTGCTTGAAAAATTTACAGTGACTCCAAAACTTTTAGAGAAGTTTTATAATAATGTTATTCCGGATTTTTATAATAAGATAGCTCAAGCTTCAAACTTTATAGATGTAAAAATTTTTGGAAACTTTAAACCTTTTATTATGCTTGCAGGAATTGGTGTGAAGTTTACAGGATGGGTCGAAAATAATATTATGAATAAAACTGTAAGCCTTGCAATAAGCGGAGCAAAAAAAATGTCTGAGCTGGATTCTAAGCTGCAGAGCGGAAATGTTCAGACGTACAACGCTTATGCGTTTATAATAGTTACAATTATAATAACTTTGATTATTATAGAATATGCGTATATAATAAGAAATTTAACTTAAAGGAGAAATATGGACATATTTTTATCTGTACCGTTTTTAATATTTATGCCGCTTTTGGTTTCGATGTTTTTAATCTCGCCGTTGTTTACGAGAAATGAAATCATTGTAAGAAGGTTTTCTAAAGGCGTATTTTTATTCCATTTTTTATATACGCTTTTAATGCTGGCATGCTTTGATTCTGCTAATCCGTATACAAGTGAAATTCATTTCTTCGGGCTTGATTGGATTCAATCAATGGGAGTGAAATTTATTTTCAAAATAGACAGCATTTCTATGATTATGACAGTTCTTACTTCGTTTGTTTTTCTGCTGGCTTCTATGGCAAGCAAATTTAACATAAGAACGAACCATAAATTTTATTACTCTATGCTTTTGCTTTTAATGTCTTCTATTCTGGGAATTTTTACAGCAGGGGATATGTTTGTTTTCTTCCTTTTCTGGGAGCTTGAGTTGATTCCGGCTTACTTTTTGATAGGTGAAAAGTGGAAAGGCGGTAAATGTTCAGAAGGAAATACAGCATCGCCTGAACAAAAGTCTGCAATAAAATTTGTGTTATATACTTTTCTTGGCAGCATGGTAATGCTTTTAGGAATATTGCTTTTACATTATTATAATTTTATTTCGAGCGGAGTTTTATCTTCTGTATTTACTGATATTTTGTCTTCAAAAATACCTGATTCTATTCAGATTTTGATATCAATCTGCCTTTTAATCGGGTTTGGAGTAAAGCTTCCTATTATTCCTCTTCACACTTGGCTTCCTGATGCCCATACAAATGCGCCGACTCCTGTGAGCATGGTTCTGGCGGGAATTTTGCTGAAAACAGGAGCATACGGGATTTATAGATTTAACTATGAAGCTCTTCCAGATGCGTTTTTGAAAATTGCTCCGATTTTAGCGGTATTTGCACTTGTAAATATAATATATACTGCGTTTGCAGCGTATTCTCAAACTGATATAAAAAGAATTGTTGCGTATTCGAGTATTTCAAATATGGGGCTTGTTCTTCTTGGGCTCTGCGCAATCAATAAGCTTGGGGTTTCGGCATCAGTTTTTCACATGGCTGCGCATGCACTGGTTACTTGCGGACTATTTATGGCAGCTGGAATTGTGTATTTGAGGTTTAAAAACAGAGACATAAATACGCTTTCGGGTGTAGCAGCTGTTATGCCGAGGCTGTTTGGGTTTACAATGGTGATTGTTCTTGCTTCAATCGGAGTTCCTGCTTTTGCACCGTTTGTTAGTGAAATTTTAACAATAATTTCTGCTCTCAATGCAGATTTTTCTGATTTTCTTAAGTTTGCAGCAGTCTTTTCGCTTCCGCTTTTGATTGTCAGCTCTTGCTATATGCTTAAGTTCTTACATAAAAGCTTTTTTGGAGAGCTTTCTTATGAATATGAGAAAGTTAATGATATAACTGTTCACGAATTTATTGTGCTTGCTTCTGTTCTTGCAGGGCTTATAATTTTTGGACTTTATCCAAACGCAATACTTGGGATGATTGGATAACCAGAACCGCGCGCCCTCCCTTAAAGAGAGGGCGCGCGAATGAAAGGAAAAATATGTTAAACGATATTTTCAATATTTTATTACCGCAAATATCTCTTGGAGGATTTATTATTCTTCAGTTAATATTGAGTCTTGTTGTGTCTCCGAAGCTTTATAGATATGCAAGATTGATTTCGATTGTTGGAATTGTTGCCAGTATTTTGCTTCTTTCTACTGTTCAAACTGAACCTCAGTATTTTGCATTCAAAGGCTCTTTGATGTCTGACAGCTATACTTTATTATTTGATTTTGTAATATTGCTGTGCGGTTTTTTTATTGCGCTGCTTACAAGAGGGCTTGTCAAAACTATTAAACGAAATGCCTATACTTTTCATGCAATTCTTTTAACTGCGATTTTTGGGGCAATGAATGTTATATCAGCAAATGATTTTTTAACACTTTTTGTTTCAATAGAGCTTTTGAGCTTTTCAACTTACTTTCTGATTGCAGCAGCAAGAGGTTATTATTCAAAAGAAGCTTCGTTTAAATATCTTTTAACTTCTGCTGTTTCAACCGGAGTCTTTTTGTTTGGAGTTTCTTATCTTTATGGAATTACGGGTTCATTAAACTTATCTCAAATTTATGAAATAGTTATGTCGTCTGAGCCTTCAATAATGTATTCTATCTCTGCAATTTTAATTGTTTCAGGTTTAATTTCTAAGCTTGCAGTTTTTCCATTTGCAAACTGGGTGATAGATGTTTATAAAAATACGGAATCTTCTGTTCTTGCTTTTTTATCAACGATACCAAAGCTTGCTGTATTTGGTATATTATGCAGGCTTCTCGTATTTCCTTTGGGTAACAGTTTTGAACTTACGTTTGTTCTTGCTGTTATTGCGCTTGTAACAGCTTTTTGGGCAAATACTTATGCTATCCGTAATGACAATGTTAAAGTTATTCTGGCATGTTCAGCTTCTGCAAATTCTGCTTATGTTTTGCTCGCAGCGTGCCTTGTATCTGTTTATAATCTTTCGACTGTGATTTTTTATCTTATATGTTATGTGTTTATGAATATTGCAGTTTTTAGTTTTCTTGGTATTGCAAAAGGTACTAATGTTGATGATTTTGAAGGTTTGTTTTATAAGCACCAAGGACTTGCAGGGGCGTATACTCTTTCAATTTTAGCACTTGCAGGAATTCCTATTACTTCAGGATTTGCAGCAAAGATTTATCTTTTTTCAGCAATTGCAAACTCAGGATTAATTTTTGTTCCGTTTCTTTTAATTCTTTTGATATTGACGGTTGCTGCGTTCTATTATTATTTGAAAATTCTTATTCCATTATTTAAAAAATGCGATAAAAATACAGAAGTTTCAAACCTTGTTCCTGTATTTTCACAAAAATTCGTGCTTGCAGCAGCAGCAATAATTACTCTTTTAATTGGTATATATCCTGAAAAAATTATTGAGCTTTGCAGGTTTATTGCTTATAATATTTAGATAAAATTGCCGTATGGTAAAGATATTATATAACTTTCCATTTTCTGCCAGTCAGGTTGATTATCAGATTTTATCGGAAGTTTTATCGTAGTATTTTGCATTTTTTCAAGAGTCCATTTACGTCCGTACCCAAATCGATAGCGATTTGCTTTTATAATAGTTATAAGAAACATTGCAATATATTGGTTTAATTCCCAGCCTTTTGGATATAGTACATTAACATCATCAGAAGCCCAAAATGGTTCGGATTGATAAAAAGCTTCCCCGACGCTTCCATTGTAATTAACTGTAATACAATTTGGCTGATACCAATTATCTATATCTATCTTTTCTCTTACTCCGTTATTTTCACTAATTGCTCCAATAAAATTTATATTTCCTGTTAGAATGTCAGCCTTAGTAAGTCTTTTTCCTTTGTAGAATTCGAATAAGTCTTTCAGTTTAAATTCAGCCCAGTCATTGTTGTTGAGTGTTAAGTTATTATTTTGTTTATGTTTAATTTGTATTTTTTTGTTAATTTTTTCATATAAAGGTTTTATGTAATTGGACATAAATTCCCAATCAGGTTCGTTATTTTTTGCGGGTAATTTGATAAGTGTATTATGGATTTTTTCTTTAGAAATTTTGTAACCGTAAGAATAATTTTCATAGATTTTACGGAGTATACTTATAATAAATAAACCATTATATTTGTTCAGGTTTTTATTTCGAATAATCGCAATGTTTACGGAAGCACAAAAATCGTTATCTTGATAAAATACATTTTGAGCGCAATTAATGGAAATAGTAATAGCATGTTTTTTAAAGATGCATGTAGGTTCAACAAGTCTTGTAAAACCGTTATTGCTGTTAATTTCATTGATTAAAATGATATTTCCGCTTAAATTCTGATTAGGAGCTTTTTCTTTTCCGCGTTCTTGAGAGAATATATCACCAAGCTTAAATTCTTTCCATTCACAAAGGTGATTCATTATATCTCTCCATTTTTAATCAAATATGCGAAGTAATCTTTAACAGATTGTTTAAAGTTATCTTCTGTCAATTTAGAGTAATCAGTTTTCATATAAGCTTCACAAAGCCATTCATCATTATGTGTTACGCATTTTCTTGCTGAAAATCCATCAACGACATCTTTATTACGGTATAATTGAAGCCATTTTTGTTCTATGTCATGCCATTTATTGTAAGCATCTATTCTGCCAAGTTTTTTACGTTTGATAAAACCATCGTCTTTGCAAAAGCCAAAGAATGTTTCTTGGGTACTGTCATGCGGAGTATGAGCTTCCCATACCATTACGCAAACATTAGTACCTGTCGGATAAAATATGTCATCAGGCATGCTAAAAACTGCTTTTAAGGAGTGGTTTTTCATTAAACGTTCACGTGTAATTTTGAATTTTGTTCCGATTGCACAACTAACTGGAAGTACCACTACTCCTGTTCCGCCTGGGGTTAGTATTTCAAGTAAATGCTCTGTGAATTCTAACTCTTCTTTGTCATTTTGAGAATAAGGCGGGTTGATAAGTCCAATATTTATGTTATTACTTTTTAAAGCTTTTGTTATTTCGGGATTAAAACAATCACCTTTATAAATATTTGATTTACCATCTTTGCGTATTATCATATTTGCGATTGCTAAAGTATACAGTCCATCGTCAAATTCAACTCCATATAATCCGTTATTTCTAATATTTTCAATTTCTATCGGATTTGCATCTTTAAACATTTTACTCATTGCAGTAACAAGAAATGACGCTGAACCGCAGCATATATCAACAACCTTGCTATTTTTATTTATACCAGCAACATCACACATAAATTCAGTTAAGTGTTGTGGTGTAAGAACTATTCCAAGTCCGCTTCCGTCTCCTCCAGAATATTTGATGAATTCATGGTAAAATACTCCCAATGCATCAATTGTACTATCTGCATAATCCATCATTGGTTTTATTTTTAATTCTAATTGTTCAATGTACCAAGTGATAGAATTTTTATGTCCTAGTGGGATTTCTGCAAATTTAGTGTTGTCTTGTAATGTTTTAAAAACTTGTTTAATATAACTTATTCTATTATTTTTAATATTACTTTCTGTTAAAACGTTTTCTATCGCTGTTTGAATATTTTGCATAACAAGCTTATATGAAGTAAGTGAAGAGTAAGTTTTACAGAAATCAATATCGTTTAAGGCAATTAGTATTCCGGCTACGAATATTGGTTTATGAGTTTCATTAACTTTAATTTCTCTTAATGCATTGTGCATTAAGATAGCAGTTTCTCTAATTTCATCAAGAGAATATGCTTTTTTTAATTTATTTCCTTTGATAAGTTCAATATAATTTAATGGTTCAAGAATGATGTCTTTGGCTTTTTTTAATTCTATATAATTTTCTTGTTGCTTTTGCCAATAAAAAGTACTTACATTAATTGTTTCTTTTTTTGTTCCACTTAACGCTATTGCGATTACATTATATTCATTTTTTAAATATTTAGCATAATATAAAACGCCGTCTACAGCGTAATCTCTTGGTTTATTCAAGTCTTTAGACTTGTGCTTTGAAATCAATCTTTTACATTCGATAACGATAATTGTTGAAGTATCATCATTAAATGTAATTATATATTCAGGCTTAGCTTTTCCAGTACCGCATGTATTATAATCGTTTAAAAAACATTCTTTAGGTTTGCCTCCGGCTGTTTTTAGTGTTTTTTCGATTTTATCAACAGCTTCAATATCTCCTTGAGGAAATACATATCCGAATGGATTTTTCCCTATATTGCAACGCATTTCTTGCAATGCAATACTTTCTGTATATTGTTCAATTGCCATATATATTAAATCTCCTCATGAATATATAATATTACAGTATAATCCTATATTGCAAGAACTTTACAAAATATGTTCAAATATTACACTTGGCTCTTGCGCAGTTTCTTTGTTTCCCCAGCCTTTTGCTTTGGCAGAAGTTGTTATATAAAGCTTTAATTGTGCACGTGTGATTGCTACATACAATAAGCGCAGACTTTCTTCTGAATTAAACTCACGAAGCTCAAGTTCGCTTTTATGTCTGTAATTTGGGTTAAACGCCCTTACATCTTCCATAAATAAAGTTGAAGCTTTTGTCTTGGCTTGATTTACATCAATTGAAAGATTTTTTTCTGCCATCTCAGGTAAAAATACGTAATCAAACTCATCCCCTTTTGATTTATGTAAAGTCATAATCTGAACTTTACCTTTGGCTGCGTTTTTATCCTCTTCTTCTGAGAAAAACTTAAACCCGCTTAAAGTCGGTTTTTTAGCTAACTCTTCCAGCCTTTGCAAGGTCAAATCAAATTTACCCGATGCGTTTAAACGTTTAACTAAAATCGCAATTAAATACACATTCGATTTTTCTATATCACTTGTGTAATAGAATAATCCTATTTTAATGACAAGCTCTTCTAAAGGCAGTGTTGATGAGTTAAGCCAGTACTGCATATCCCATAAAAATTGACAGAGATTATTTGATTCGATATCATCGCAGTTTTTTTGTATAAAAGGTGTTTCAGAAGAACGGATTTCAAGCTGCAAACGCTGTTTGTAATGTCCTAAATCAGATAGAATTTCGTAAGTTGAAACTAGAACTTCATTATCGAATGGGTTTTGGATAAATTTTAGTATTGAAAATATCGTGTTGAATACACCTTTTTGGCCTAAAGATTCGCTTCTTGTAATTGTCTTTAATCCAGCATCATTAATAAAACTTGTCCAAGAAGCAACTTGATAATTGTTTCTCAATAGGATTCCTATTGATGCGTTTTTATTACGTGTAAGTATATTTTTTATTTCTTTCAAAACAAAATTTCTTTCAGCAAAGGCGTTTTCAAAAACACGAGAGAAAATTGCATTTGGAGAGTCTGGATTTTTTCCTTTAACTCCTTGCATGTAGCTTGTGAAAAATGCTTTTGGTAAAATTTTGTTTCCATAATTTACAAGATTATTTGCTAAAGTCATGACATCTTGGGCGCATCTTTGTGAATGGTTCATCTCAACAGTTGTATCTGCTTCTGCAATAAATTTTCTAAATCCTTCTACATCAGCATTAGAAAACGTAGTTGTAATCGCTTGATTTATATCACCGCATCGAATCAAATTTTTATGCTTTCCGCTTAAAAGTCCGATAAGCTTCTGCTGAACCCCTGATGAATCCTGTGCTTCGTCTTCAATAATATATTCACAAATATTTTGATAATATTCAAGAATATCTGGATTATTTTCTAACAGCTTAACGGACATAATCAAAATATCATCATAATCTATCACATTAGCTTCACGCAGCTGTGCTTGATATTCCTTGTAGAAAGTTTTGAATTTTTCAATTTTTTTGTCAGTTGAAGGCGTATTAATATTACCTTCTTGAAGTTTTAATACTGAAATAGCCCGGTCAAATTCTTCTGTTTCTGTTTTTGTAAATTTACCTGTAATTCCTTTTATAATTCTCATTCTTTGTGTGTCATCACATATATCAAAATCAGAAGACAAACCTAATCTTTCATAGTTTGCATTTTCTTTCAATATTTTTAATGCCAGGCCGTGGATTGTGCTGATATTAGGAAGCAATGTAGAGTTCGGGCACATGTTTTTTATTCTCTCACGGAAATTTCTTGCTGCAGAGTCCATATAGGTCAGAACAAATATATTAACAGGAGAAGCACCCCGTTCAATAAGTCTAGCAATAAGAGCCAGAAGGATAGTTGTTTTTCCTGCTCCGGGTACAGCAGAAATTGCCATTGAACCTTTTTGGTAATCAAGAACAGGTTTCTGGTCATCTCTCGGGGTAATCTTAAATGCTGTTTTTGTCTCTTCCGGCTCAATATCATTGCCTCCAGACAAGTAAGCTTCAATACCTCCTAAGTTTTCTACTCCCGATGGATCAAATAAGCTTGAACATGCCCAAATATGTTCTTGCGATAAGAGCATAAGCTTTCTTAAAATTCTTGCAGTTTTTTGTTTTGCCAAGAAAATATCGTCTTCAACAGTGTAGTCATTTTTTGTCCAGTCAGCCTGCATGACCCAGGCATTGTAAAGAGGCCCTGTATCTGTTTTAACCCAGTCTGAATGAGAAACATCAAGCCAGAACTGGTATTTTGACGAAATTTTATTGTCAATAATCTTTTGCGGAGTTGCGATAACTAAATCATTTTCTTTTATTTCAAGCGTCGTTGACGGGTTTTCTGCGATAATGGAGTTTTCAATCTGAACGATTATATCATTAGCTTGTTCGATTACAGTCTGTGGACCTAAAACGCTTTCAAAGTCTCGAAGCTGCTTTATAAAGAAGTTAAATTTATTTATTTTATTTTCATCAGCAAAATCTACAAGTTTATAAAACATTTCATAAACTTTATTTGAAAGTTTTGAGTTTTTTGTTTTTGTTTCTTTAAATACATTCAAGAATTTTTGGTATTTTTCATCATAAGCATCCAATGTAATTTCTGGAAGCCTGCTGTTTTTTTTGTAGCTTTCTAAAATTTTGTGACAATACTTCAGCGGAATTCCTAAATAATTGGATAAAACAACGCGCAGCTCCATTTCGCTGATTTCAATATTAAGCATAAGCTTTAGAATGCACAAGCTTGCTTTTACAAGCGGATTATCAATGGGTTTTTCGCTTCCGGAGAGGAATAGAGGACAGCATAAATGTTCAAGATTTTCTTGAAGAGTAAATCTCAGCATGTCATCTTGAAGAGGAGTTATTATTGTAATATCTTTAGGATGGATATTTTTTTTCAATAAGTTTTTTATCTTTGAAATCGCAAAATCCAGAATCTCAGCGCGTTTGGATAGTGAAGTTAATGTGAAATTTTTTAATCTTTTTTGTTTATTTTCAAGGATATTTTCAAAAATTACCGGCATGGGGGCTTCTTGATATTGAGCTTTCTCTCCGAAAAGTTTTTCGAGTTTGTATTCAATAGAGGTGTCTGCGCTCAAGTATCCGCAGCGGCTTGAACCAAGAGAATCGTAACATACAAGCCAGTCTTTTAATTGCGGTTTTAAATATGTAATGAAATCGAAACAAACCGGAGTCATTTCATCAGCATCATCTATAAGAAGATATTTTATGTTTTTGAAATAATCTGTATGCTGATAAATATGATTAAAGATTAAAGTTTGTCTTAAATAGTCTAAGCTTCTGGTTTTGAGAGTTGAAGAAAGAAGCTTTTTTATTATCAGCTCTGCATCATCAGCAAAAGATTCTTTTAAAATTTTTGACCGTTCTTGAACTTGTTCATTAGAAAGATGATTTTGTACAATCAAAGAATATCTTCTAAAAATTTGATGAAGAAGTGATTTTCTTGAGTTGTATCCTTTAACTTCTACTTTCTTTAAAATATCTTTTAAGAGATACTGTGAGATTTCCAGTCCTACAAGGTTAGGAAGGATAAAGTTTTTATTACCCGGGATTGCGTTTTCAACAAAACACCAGTTGTCTGAGATTGTATTAAATACAATAGAAAAGAAAGAGTGTATGTTTAATTTTTCGATTGCACCTAAGTTTATTTTTTTTAGAACTTCATTTGTAAATTGTTTTTTTAATGTTGAATTTTGAACAAGAACCAATATCTCTGAAGGGTTCACCCCGTCAGCGATAAGCTCTAAATATTTATCAACTAAAACTTTAGTTTGAAAATCGACTTTAATAAAATTTAATAACATACTCCTTATGTACTATTTTATCATAAACAGGGTTCAAACCTATTGCAAAATACGAAAATTTCAAATACAATAAAATGGTAAGTTTTTTACAGACACACTATTTAAGAAGGAGATTTAAAATGGCAAAAGTTAAAGAAGAAAAAAGAGGAATCCAGGAACAAATCATTGAATCTGCTGGTCAAATCTACAACTACCTTTCAAACAAAGGTGAAGTTTCTATCAACAAAATGAAAAAAGATTTAAGCTTAAACGAAAATTTTGCTGAAATGGGCTTAGGCTGGTTATCAAGAGAAGATAAGCTTGAATACACTCAAAAAGCTAAATCAGTAACTGTTAAACTTAGATAGTTGATTTTTATAAGTTTATTAAAAAAGGATTTTGGAAAACCAAAATCCTTTTTTATTATTTATTTAAGTTTTCTTTTTTTACAGTAGGTGAAACTCCTTTAAAAGCAAATGGTTTAGCAAAATAGACTGCACTTAGAATGTTTAAAATATTTCCGGCAACATTTAAAACCATTTTTGTATTCTTCATTTTTTGCGGTAATGCTCCGGAAATTCCAAGTAAGCCAAAACCTCCCATAATGAAAAGATAAGCTTTAAAAATACCGCGTGGTACAGCAACGCAGTCGTTAACATCGCGCTGATTTCTGATTACGCCTGTAAGCTTGTCTATAAATTCAGGTTTTTGCTGTTGTTTTGTGCTGTAGAAGTTTTGTGAAGTTTGGATTTTTGAAATATTCATAATGTTTATATTAAACCATGTAAAAAAAATTTTTGACACTAGTTTATGTTTGTAATACGATTTTTTTGTGAAGAGTTTTATGGGTGCGTGGCGCAGTTGGTAGCGCAGAAGACTCTTAATCTTTTGGTCGTGGGTTCGAGTCCCACCACACCCATTTTGTTTTAAGAGGGCTTAAGCCCTCTTTTTTAATTCATTTTATATACAAGCTCTAAATTATTAATATCAACAAATTTTTTGTAAGTGTAAGGGATTTCAATATTTAAAATGCTTTTATCTTCAAAATTTTCTAGAGCATTAGCGTTGATAAAACTATCATCGAGCTTTATAGTATAATTTCCCGGCTCAATTCCTGAAAAACTAAAATCTCCATTACTGTTGACAGTGCTGTAAGCAGCTTCTTCTCCTTGTTCATTGTTGATAACTACTATAAATTCATCGATTTTTTTTGTTCTATTAAAATCATCTATTATTTTCAAGTTTCCGGAAATATTGCCTGCACAGCTTTTTAATGGAAATTCCAGGGTAGTTGTTTTGCCTTTATCAATTCTTATAATTTTTTCTTTTTCAACTCCTTTTGCTTGATATAATAATGCACTAAGTTTATCTTCATCGATTTTTACGCTGTAAATGCCGGCTTCTGTTCCAATAGGAATAGCTTTACCGTTTCTTTTTGTATAAATTTCATTATTAACCCAGCTGAACTTAAACGGTACATCTTTTACCGGGATGTCTTCTTTGTCAAATTTTCCATTTTTGTTTTTGTCAATGTACGCAGCTGCAACAACATATCCTCGGTTATCGTCATTATATCCTACGGATTTTAGTCCTGCAGGCAAAACTGCAAAAGCATCGTTTAATACAAGATTGATTGAATGCCGTGAATTCATAGGAAGGTACATGTTATTTATAATATAGCCTCCGTTCTGGTTATACTGGTAATTAACATTTATCGTTCTGCCGGATTTTGTTCTGTAAGCAATATTTGCTGAAAAATCAAATCCATTATCTGAGCCGGTGTATTTGTATCCTGTTCCGAGGCTCAATGTTACTCTTTTTATTTCTGGAAATGTGTAGCCTATTTTCATCATATTGTACTCATTAATAGAATTTGAATAATTGTAATTTGAAGCATCGTGTCCGAGTGACAGTGTGCCAAGCTTTTTAGGCATTTTATAGTCTGCTTTTAAATAAATAGTTGAGTATTGCGACTTAAAATTATCATAATAGCTTTGTTCATAATTTGTTTGATAGCAGCTTTCAGTTTTTCCGCCCTGCAAGGTAAGGTAATCTTTAATTCTTTTAGAGATATTAAAATCGTAGTAATAGCTGCTGTTATGTGCAATAGAGTTACTTCCGTCTCTTCCGTTAATGTTAAATCGAAAATCAGCAAGTTTTTCGAAGTTCTTATTTGCACCAATGCTGAACTCATTGAAGTTTAATAGACCGCCTTCAAATTTTTTATCTATATTGGAAATATATTTTTTAAAACTTCCATCTAATCCGGAATTTTTGCCGTTTAAACTGCCTCTAATAAAACCTCCAGTTCTGTCGTTTATGTAACTTCCGTCGCTTCCAGCAAGATAGAAATCAGGTGAAGTATGAAATAAACCGCTTTTCAAGCTGTAATTCTTTTTTGCATAATCAGCTTGTGCTGTAACTGTATATCCTCCTTCTCCTGTAAAGCTGGCTCCGAATGCAGTTTTATATTTCAAAAAGTCATTTTTTATATATTCAAACGAATTTAAACTTGTTATGCCTTCCAGATTATTGGGGTTTTTCCAAGTGCCTGAAGTCAAAAGTGAATCGGTAGAATAAATGCTCTGCCAGATTGAGTTTTTAGGAGTGGAAAAAATCTTGTCAGCAGAAAGTTTTGAATTAAATTTAAAATTGTCTTTTATTCCGTATTCAAACTCGGATGCTAAGAGTGCTTTTTTAGTATTCATTTCGTAAATATAGCCGTTTGTATTAAAAAGCTTGTTGTTATAGCCGGTTACTCCGCCAAGTAAAGTATATTTCTTTTCACCTTTTGAAGGCATATTTTCATATTTTTTGTAAATTTTTCCAAGAATAGTCTGAGTTGAACCGTCAGGCTTAACTTCTTCAATGCGGATTGATTCAGGTTTTTCATTTAAATGGATATTGTGTAATGAATAATATCCGTCATAAGTGCTTAATGTTTTATACTCTTTATCATTTATAAAAACTTTAGCAAGGCTTTCTTTGTCTACATATCCTTCAATGTCTTGATAGGTTGTTTTTTTAGTATCGTAATTGCTTACCTGAATACCAAGAGTTTGGTTTGCAATGGTGTAATCTTCATCTTTAATTCCCTGAATTCGGCCTATTTCATAATCCAGAGGCAATATACCTTTTAATTTATTGTGATAATTAAATCCTAAACCTCCAAAAGAAAATAGTTCTCCTTTGTAGTTATAAGTATTCAAATCAACTCCCAAATCTCCGCCGAAAGCTTTACCTTTCAAAAGAATTTGTGTGTTATTGTTAAAAAACATATTCTGGTTTTTGCTTCCGTTCAATACATATTGAGAAATTGTGTCGCTCATTGTATTGTTGTTTAAGCTTATGGAATTAAAGAATATTTTCTTATCTGCTTTAGGAGCAGAAATGTTAGTATAAGCCCTGATTTGAGGGAGTTCAGAAGGTTTGGAGTTTTCTTTTTCTAAAAGTGCGAGTTTTTTATCTGTATGTACACTTACAGATAAATCATTTTTATCAACTTTTATATCAGAATCAAAAATTATACTTAAATCTTTAGCTGAGCAGAAAATTTCGTCTCGTGTTTCATCCATCAGCCCTTGTTTAAGGTAAAAATTTTTGACAGAAGAAATCTTTTTACCATTAAATTCTATATTATTATGACTGACCTTGCCGTTTTCAAAAATGATTTCTTTCGTTGAGTGATTTGTTTTGACTTTTAATTCAAAAATTTCAGAAAGCTGTTTGAAAGGTAAAAAAATTTTATCGCCTGAAATAAGGAGCTCTATGTCATAGTAAGCATTGTTATTTAAATTAATATACGATATTATTGTTTCGATTTTTTGTGCAGCAAGGCAAGGTTGAAACAAAATAATCATCCCTAGTATTAAAGCAGAAAAAATTCTTGTTAAATATTTCATCACGGATTTCGGTTTGCGCTAAAAGTTACGACAGCTTGATAAACTCCTGCTCTGTCGTTTGTTATCGAATAAGTATTTGCAAGAGGAGTGCTTCCGACAGTTTGTACTAAAGTTCCGTTTCTGCTTGTTCCTGTTTGTATGATATAGCATAATCCGCCGTAAGCCGGGTTGTTAGCCAAAGCTGCAGAAGAAAGGTTTGTGAGTGTATTCGTTATAGGATAAGCAATAACGTTAGCATTGTTTGCTGCGGAAGGAGTTCCGCTTTTAATATTATTTACAGCAGCAGCTGCAGGATATAATGCCGGAGAATTGTTCCCCAGCAAAATATATCCGTTAGAAGCTATTTGTGCATACGCATTAACACTTGTTCCTCCTGCTGTCAGCAGAGAAGACTGTACGACATATGTGTAATTTGAATCTGCTCCGTTTGTTTGCAGTCTGAAAGATGCAGCAGGTGATGATGAAATACCTGCTGCCGGCTCAATTGTGCCTTGAGAAGCTGACGTATTAATCGCTGTAACGCTCACAGCTGCAGGCACTGTTGTTGTCAGTGTCTGCTGGAAAGTCGTTGCTCCAAAGCAGCCGGGCATTAATAAGATGCAAAGTACTAAAGCAGAAATTTTCATTTTTAACCTACAAGCTTGTTGCTGTTAAAGTCATGATTGCTTGATAAGTTCCGGCATTGTCTTGAAATGAGTATGTACCGGTATAAGGTGTTGTGCCTGTAGTAGTTGTAGCAACGGTTGTTCCGCCGTTCACTGTTATGTTGTACTGGTTCTTTGCTGCATCGTATGTGGATGTTCCGCTATTTGTCAGTGCAACGCTTGCTATTGGGTAAGCTATTGCATTGGCATTATTCGCAGCAGCCGGAGACGCTGCTTTACAGTCGCTGATTGCTGCAGCTGTTGGAATTTTACCTGTTGCTGTATTTGAGAATACTACATAAGTGTTTGCTCCTTGCTGGAAAAGTGCATTAACGTTTCCTGCTGCTCCTGCTGTTGTTGCCTGCAAATATAAAGCTTGGGAGTCTGTGTTTAAGTTTACTTGAAACTTGGATACAAGAGCTGCTGCAAGAGCTCCAGTGTCAGGTGCAATAGTGGTAGTTGTTACGGCTCCTGATGTTACTGGAGTAATATCAAGATAAGTGCCAAGTGTGGCTTGTAAAGTTTGTGAAGCTGTGTTTGAAATTGCGTGCGAAGCGTTTAATGCTGCAAGCATCGCAGGAATAATTAATAGTCCTGCCAGTTTTTTGTTAATCATATTTTTTTATCCTCCTTTTTGTAATTTTGACGTTTGTATTTAAATCAGATTACATTTACTCCCTCCTCTCTATTTATGCTAAATTTGTTTTCTTTTATAATGTTTTTTAAACGGCCTTTCTCATCGTTATAATTGAGTATAAGCCTCAATGTATAATCTCCGTTTTCTTTGATATCATTAAGCGGTATTTGTTCATTAGTTATAAGAAAACTTTTTGCTCCTGCTACAGTATTTTTGATAGGATATTCACCGATAAGCTTCTTGTTTCTTATAATTTGTGCTTTCCCTGAACATCTGACTTTGCTGTTGCCTTCGGAAAGAATTTTTAATGCAAGGTTGATATCTTTGTCTGATTGCTGGATGTCAAACTGTTCGATTTTGGCGCATTTTACAAAATGCCCTTTGTCCACATATACAGGTATGCCCACGCGGGTTTTTACAATAAGCTTGGTCTGTACATTTTTGCTTCCGGAAGGCAGGAATAATTCTTTTGCAGCTACGTCTTCTAAGAATAAAACCATTCTTGATTCGCCGTCAGGTAATGAGTTTACATCTGCTATTGTTAAACGTACTTTTTGGATATTACCGTTTTGGAGTGTGAATTCATTCGGTACAAATCTGGCGTTTTTTATTAAGCTGTCTTGTGCTTCTGTCTGCTCCAATATATCCATTGTTCCCGCTTGCGATATTTTGAAGTATTCAGGATAAACTTTAAAACGAATTGTTTCATTTTCTCCTCCTTGAACGGAAAAAGATGATGTAAGGTAGTTTCCTTTTACGCCTGTGGTGTCAAGCTCCAAAATTGTGGGCGTAATTTTAATTGCTCCGTAAGAAATTGAAAACATTCCGGTAAAAGCAGCTGTCATTAAAAAATAAATAAATTTTTTCATTAGTTATCTCCTGCTTGTATTGAATATGTAAAATTATTATTGTACGTTCCTTCAGGAATATAAGTTCCTGAGGAGTTTTTGAGTCTGAATTTTAAGTTAATATAATCTGTTGTATAATTCCCTGTGACGGGTGCTGTCACAGTTGGGTTGCCGCTTGCTAAAGTATACTGCTGATTTGCTTGGATTTGAGTTTCTGTATTTATATAATTTGTAACATTTGAAGACACTCCTGTGATTAGAAAATAGTAATTTGCAGGAAGAGTGCCCAAACCTGATGTATTCATGATAAGCTTCCACTTACCGTTAGATTTTATAATAATTTGAGGAGTAACAGTGTTATCGACAACAGCATTTCCATCAAAAACATTTTCCGGAGTGAGTGTAATATTTACAGGGTTTGTAACAGTTGAAATATCTTGAGTATTTGGGATTACGAAGCTTAATGTATAAACAACTGTATCTGGTGAAAGAGTTGTGTTTGAATCAAATTGAAGCCTTGTTGTGTATGTTCCGGGAGGAAGTACGCCTAAGCTTTTGACAATGCAGTTATAATTTGCTGTGTAACCTCCAAGTCCAATAGCAAGCCCGTTAATCAATGTAACCTGATTGTTGTAAATTATTTGAAAATCATTTGTTCCGTTATTCAAATAAAGCTGAGATACAGGTATCTTGTAGCTGGAATTTGCTGTGTTGGTGATGAACTGGTCTAGAGCTTTAACTTTTAAAGTCAAGCTTAGAGAAATTAATGTGCTTATGGATACCTGAATAGGAGTAGAAATAGTTGTGCTGCCTACGGTTGTTCCTCCCGTGCTTTTGACAGCAATGCCGCAGTAAGCCTTGCTAAATGAAGATATGAAAATTATTATTAATATAAGAAAAAGTTTCTTCATAGAGATAATTTATATTTTTTAATCAAATTTTTGAATTACTCTTAATTACTCTGAAAGTACAATATTTTTAATGCCGTACCGGGGAAGAGAGAAAGAAAAATTAAAAGCTAAAATATGTAAAATGAGGGGAATATTAGTTTTATTTTTATCAATTTTTGTATCTCAAAACGGTTTTTGTGCTGACCAGATTCTCTCAGCATCATTGCCTCAAGTAATGGAGATAGAAAAAATAATTGTAGAAACATCTGAATACAACAGAGATGAGCCGATGCCGAATATGAATATTAAAGAATCAGCTAATGTAGATTCTAATAATATTCTTTTAAGATTAAGTCCTGTCAAAGTTCAGCTGCATACTAATTCTTCAACTCCAATAATTGTGAATGCGGCTTTTCAAGAATTGAAACATTCAGGAGGACTTTATAATTTCAGCTCATCAAACCTTTCTGTTCTTCCGCAGTCTTATACGATAAATAATCCTTATGACCACGTAATTACAGACGTTTTTACGCCTTATGTGAATGTAAAACCTGATACAGTTCTCGGCAGATATATCGGCTCGATTCTTTTTACGCTTGGAGGAATATGAAGAAACTTTTATCTTTGATTTTAATTTATTCAGTCTGCCCTTATGTTTTCTCTTCTCCTCAGACCAGCTTAAATTCTTTTGAAATACCTATAGAAGCAGTACCTCCGGGAGGAATAGAAGAAACTGTTCGGCCTGCTCAAAAATCTGAAGGGTTGAGCGATGGTGCTGTTACTGCAATAACCTTGGGCTCAGTGTTTGGCGGCTTAGCTGTACTAGGCGGTCTTGGATGGTATTTTGCAAAACATTCAGCAGGACTTGCATGCGGCTGTGCATGCGGAATAGATAAACCGGTTATTCCTATTTGCTTGGCAGATTTTTGTAAAGATTTTTCAAAAAATAAATACCTTGAGAAGGCTTTTGCTTTGATACGAAAGTCTTCTGATAAAAAATATTTGTTTGCAGCTGATTCAGAAATCAAAGAAAAAAGCTGCAATACAATAATTTTTGAAATTCCTAAAGATTTACCGAATTTTAGAATTATTCAGGTTTCAGATGGAGAGATTAATTCCAAAATTATTGTTTCCGGCTCAGAAATACCAGCAAGAAAAAGTTTAGAAAACGGTGTTTCGATATCTAAAGGAAAGATTCCTGAAACAACAGACTCTTATGCTGCGTTAGTTACAGAAAACCATTCATTTCAAAAAAAATATGCTGTAATTGTTGAGTTTTCTAAGGAGTAGTGCTCTTTACTTTTAAAAATATTTATAGTTAAATGTAGGTACGGAGGGAAACCTCTAGTTCTTAAGAAAGTGAATTACAAATTTTTTGAGTAATCCAAATATCAAACTAGCCAAGTTCGCAGGATTTTGTTACGGTGTAAAACGCGCCGTTGAAACTGCTGTCAAGCTTAAACAAGAAAATCCTGAGAAAAATATTTATATCTTAGGTGAACTCATTCATAATATGGATGTTATTCGCGAGCTTGATGAGCTTGGTATCAAAACTATTTATGAAATTCCTGAAAAAGGCAATGGCATCTGTATAGTGAGAAGTCATGGAGAGGCGCCGGCAGTTTTTGAAAAAATCAAAAAAGCAGGGTTTGAGCTTGTTGATTTGACTTGTCCGGATGTGAAAAAAGTCCAGCAGCGTGCTGTTGAACTGGCGCAAAATGACTATTTTGTTGTAATTGTTGGAAAACCTAATCATCCGGAAGTTATAGCAATCAGAGCTAATGCAGAACAGTATTCTGATAAAGTTGTAGTTGCTACTACTATTGAAGAGCTTGCTCCTTACGAAGCTGCAATTAAATCACATAGAAAAGTCGGAGTTGTTGTACAGACTACTCAAATGGTTTCTTCACTTAATCTTGTTGTAAATCATTTGAACACGCTTGCTAAAGAGATTTTGATTTATAATACAATCTGCCAGTCTACTGCGATGCGCCAGAAGGAAGCAAAAGAACTTGCAAAAGAAAGCGATTTGATGATTGTTGTAGGTTCTAAAAAAAGTGCTAATACAACTCATCTTGCAGAAATTTTAAAAAACTGCACAAAAACTGTTCACATTGAAAATGATGAAGAACTTAACAGAGAATTATTAAAAGGAGTTGAATCTGTAGGTATTACAGCCGGAGCTTCGACCCCGCAAAAAATAATAGATAAAGTCATTAATGTTATAAAAAAGGAGGACAATTAATATGACAACAACAGAAATTCGTGATGAATTTGAAATGCTGTTAGAAGAAAGCTTTGCTAAAACTAACAGTGTAGCTGATATCGTAGAAGGTACAGTTATTAAAAAAGAATCAGAAGGTTATCTTGTAAGCGTTAAAGGCGCTAAAATGGAAGCTTTCTTATCAAACAGAGAACTTTCAAGCGACATCGATGAACTAGAAATCGGTGATGTTAGAGAATTCTATGTATTAAAAGAAGAAAATAATGAAGATTCTATGCAATTATCATTAAAGAGAATAGCATTTGCTCAAGCTTGGGCACAGCTTAACGATGCTAAAATCCAAGGAGACACAATTCTTGCTAAGGTTGTTTCAACTGTTAAAGGCGGAGTATTGGTTGATGTTGCAGATCTTAAAGGTTTCATCCCATCTTCACAGCTTAGAACAGGCACTCCATTTGAAGGACTTGTTGATACTAAGATTGAAGTTAAAGTTCTTGAAGCTGATCCTAAGAAAAACAAACTTATCCTTTCTCAAAGACAAGCAGTTGCTGAACAAAGAGATCAAGTTGTTGATAACGTTCTTTCTTCATTGGAAGAAGACCAAGTTGTTTCAGGTAATGTAGTAAGAATCACTGATTTTGGTGCTTTCGTTGATATTAACGGTATCGATGGACTTCTTCCTATTTCTGAAATCTCTTGGCAGAGAATTAAACACCCTTCTGATGTTTTAACTCTTGGTGATACAATCGAAGTTAAAATCATTAAAATTGATAACGAACTTAAGAGAATTTCTCTTTCTCTTAAGAGAATGGGCGAAAACCCTTGGCAGCAAATTGAAGGTCAATTCGAAGAAGGTCAGGTTGTTAAAGGAACTGTTAACAAAGTGACTACATTCGGTGCTTTCATCAATATTTTCCCAGGAGTAGAAGCTCTTCTTCCTGTTTCAGAAATGTCTGATGAAAACGTTAATCCGTTCAACATGTTCAAAGTAGGTTCTGAAGTTGATGTATTAATCAAAAAATTCACTCCGAAAGAACACAGAATTGCATTATCTGTAAAAGATATCAATGCATAATTGATTTGATATAAATAAAGGCGCGAGCGAAGCTCGCGCCTTTATTGTTTTTTTTTATTTAACTTATTCAACTATTTCTGCGCCTTTTGGTTCAATTTTTAAAGTTCTGATATCAGCTTTAAAGCTTTGTCCTTCCCATATATCCATAACTTTTGATTTAATCTTATCTAAATCATATTTATGCGAAATAATTAAAATAGATGGACCTGCGCCTGATAATACGCAGCCTAAAACTCCGTCTTCGTGTTTAAACGCTTCCATAATTTCACGCATGCCAGGTACAAGTTTTTCTCTGTAAGGCTGGTGAAGCTTATCGTGAAGTGCTGCTTTCATAAGCTTTTCATCTTTTGTATTAACTGCTTGAATAAGCATAGCGAGGTGTTTTGCGTTATAAATTGCATCTTGCATTGGAACTTCTGACGGAAGAACCGAACGCGCAATATTTGTTGAAAGTTCAAAATCTGGAATGCAGACGGTAATATCCCAGTCGTGCGGCCAATCAAGTTTTCTGTAAACGATAGAGCCGTCATCTTCTTGTGATGCCATGACAAAACCGCCTAAAATTGCAGGAGCAACATTATCAGGGTGACCTTCAACTTCTGTTGCAATAGAAAGCAACGCTGTTGTATCTGCAGGTGAGCCTAAGAGCTTGTTTGCAGCCATTAAACCGCCTACAATAACTGCAGCAGAACTACCTAATCCCCTTGTGATAGGGATTTGCGACTGAATATTTATTCTGAGTTCAGAAGGTTCCTGGCCAATGGAGTTGTAAAGCATTTCTACAGCTTTATATACAATATTGTTTTCGTCTTTTGGAATGTTATCAAAAATCATTTCATCAATGATTTCTTCTTCTTCAGACATCAGATTTATTTCTACACCTGTTCCCGGCAATACTGTTTCTTCGATTGTAATTGTATTGTAAATCGGAAGAGCTAAACCAAGGCAATCAAATCCGGGGCCGAGGTTTGCAGATGTTGCAGGAACTTTTACGCTGACTTTCATTTTTAAATTTTTCTCCTAAAAAGTATAAGGTGATTATACAATAAATAAAATTAAATGTCGTTAGTATTTGTAAAGCATTGTTAAGAAAAGGCAATTCTATTTTTGGAAAACACTTTATATAGATAGTGTAGTAGTTTAAAGGTGTATTATATGACAAATCCTTATGCAATGAACGGATATAGCCAGGCTTATCCCCAAACATACCGGCAGCCGGTTTCGAATGGGCCGTCTGTTTTAAGCATGGCTGCTTTTGGAGCAGTTGGAGGCGGGGCAGCCGGGTATTTGAAAAACAGGTTTCCGGTTGGAAAAGGTGGAGCTGTTTCGGATACTTTTGCTAAAGAAGTTTTTGAAAATAATTTGAAAAAGAATGGTTCTGCTGATGCGAACCAATATTTTTCAGAGCTTCAAAATGTTTTGAAAAAGATTGATAAAATTAGTACACCGGAAGGATTTAAAAAATTAATAACAGATAACAAAAATTTGCTAGAAGATCAGTGCAGAGGGATTTCTGCTGAATCATTTGCGGACGCCGTAAATTCAACCAACTTAAAAGACAGTAAAAAAGCATTAAAAGAGACTTTGCAGGCAATTATGAATTTTGAAAGGGCCAAAACAAAAAACGCAATTAAGCTTGCATGGAATAGCGAGGCAAAGAAATTTGTGCAGACTCCTGAGTTTAGAGATAATAAACTTTTTGAAGTTATTAAAGGTACAAAAAATAGCATGCAGTGGAAAAAAGCGCTTAAGTACGGAGGTATTTCTGCAGGAGTCATGGGAGCTTTGACTATTGCGTATAAAATGTTAACTTCTAAAAAGAGTGTATAAATAATTCTGTGATATAATCAGTTTATGAAGTATCCGAATTTAGAAAAGCTGGTTGATATTATCGCAGTTTTAAGAAGTGAAAACGGATGTGCTTGGGATAGAGCACAGACACATAGAACTTTGCGTCCGAATATGATTGAAGAAGCTTATGAAGCTGTTGATGCGATTGACGACGGAGATATTGCCAACTTAAGAGAAGAGCTTGGCGATGTTCTTCTTCAAGTTGTCTTGCATTCTCAAATAGCCAAAGATGAAGGCGAGTTTGATATAGAAGATGTAGCAAAAGAACTCAGTGATAAGCTTATTCACAGGCATCCGCACGTTTTCGGAACGACAGAAGTTCATTCTACTCAGGATATTATTGATAATTGGGATAAGCTTAAAAAAGAGGAAAAAACTTATAGAAAATCTGTTTTGGACGGGATTTCTAAATCACAATCAGCTTTAATGTCGGCTCAAAAGATAAGCAAAAAAGTTGTGAAAGTCGGATTTGAATGGGATTCTGTTGAAAGTTTAAAAGAATGTATAAAATCTGAGTACAAAGAGTTTGAAGAGGCTGTCGAAAGCGGTGATAAAGCCCGAATGGAAGATGAAATGGGCGACATCTTTTTTGCGACTGTAAATCTTGCAAGATGGTATAAAATTGATGCTGAACAAGCGCTTCTCGGGGCAAATAAAAAATTCACAAAAAGGTTTAAAAAGATGGAAGAATTAAAAGAAAAACCGTTTGAAGATTATACGTACGATGAATTTAATGATTTGTGGAAGCGTGCTAAATTAGAGCTGGAGGATTAATTTATGAAAAAAATATTAAGTGTACTGTTTTTATTAACAATTTTAAGTGTTCCTGCATTTGCAAAAGATGTCACAAAAGTTTGCGCAAACCATATTCTTGTGCCGACAGAAGCAGAAGCGGTTAAATTAAAAAGCCAGATTAAGAATTTTGATGATTTCAAATACTATGCAAAAATTTATTCAAAATGCCCTTCTGGCCGAGATGGCGGAGATTTAGGCTGTTTTGGCAGAGGCCAAATGGTAAAATCTTTTGAAGATGCTGCGTTTAATGGAAATGCCGGAGAAGTTTCAGAACCAGTTAAAACCCAGTTCGGTTATCACTTACTCTGGGTAACAAAGAAGTATTAAAGAATGAAAAACAAAATTTCGGGAAATATTGCATTATTTATGACAGCCCTAATCTGGGGGCTGTCATTTGTAGCGCAAAGAGAAGGAATGGAATACGTAGGTCCGTTTACTTTTAACATGGCAAGAAGTTTTTTAGGCTGCCTAAGCCTTATCCCTGTTATATGCTGGGTAAAGTTTTCTAAGCCGGATACAAGAACAGAAAGAAGAAAACGTTATCAGCATATAAATCTTGCGCGGGCAGGTATTGGCTGCGGACTGGCTTTGTTTACTGCAATGACTATTCAGCAGTACTGTATGCAGTACGTAACTGCTGGTAAAGCTGGATTTATCACTGCTTTATATATAATTTTTGTTCCGATAATTTCTATTCTGCAGGGTAAACGATTGGAAAAAAGTATTATTGTATGTGTTTTTCTGGCTGTAATCGGTCTTTATCTTCTATGTTACAAACCTGGAGGCGGATTTAACATTTACGACCTTTTCTTGCTTGTAAGTGCATTTTTTTACGGGGTTCATATTCTGGTTGTTAATTATTATTCAGAAAGAGTTCATCCTGTGAAAGCTTCTTGTGCTCAGTTTTTTACGGTCGGGGTTCTTTCTCTGTTTTTGATGTTAATGTTTGAACATCCAACTTTTGCAAGCTTAATTGCTTGTAAAGTTCCGATTTTTTATGCAGGTGTTTTAACTTGCGGTGTTGCTTACACTCTCCAGATTTTCGGGCAGAAAAATACTCTGCCGATTATTGCGTCATTAATTTTCAGCTTAGAATCTGTCTTTGCTGTAATCGGCGGGGCGTTAATTCTTGGAGAGACTATGCTTCCAAAAGAAATTCTTGGATGTGTGTTTATGATTACCGCTGTAATCCTTGCAAATATACCTGTACAGCCTCAGGAACAAAACCGCTGATATCACCTTTGTTTAAAAGTATTTCTCTGACGCAGGATGATGAGATAAAGTTATATTCAGGTTTTGTGATTAAAAATACTGTTTTAATTTCGTTGTACAAAGCATTGTTTGTCTGTGAAAGCTGCATTTCATATTCAAAGTCAAAAGAAGTCCTTAATCCTCTTAAAAGAACAGAAGCACTGCGTTTTTTTGCATATTCGACTGTCAGGCCTTCGAAAGAATCAACTTCAACATTAGGAAAGTCTGTTACGCTTTCTTTTATTAACTTTACGCGCTCGTCAATTGTTAAGAAGCCTTTTTTGTTTGCATTGTAAGAAACTGCAATGATTACTTTTTCAAAAATTTCAGCACCGCTTTTTAAAATATCTAAATGTCCGTTTGTAATCGGGTCGAAACTTCCCGGATAAATTGCAATAGTCATGTATCAATTATAACACAATTATGGTAAAATTATAAAAAAGTGAGGGAGAAAAATATGTCAGTTATTTTAATGATTTTACTTATAAGCTTACTTATACTTGTTCACGAAGCAGGGCATTTCTTTGCTGCGCGGGCATTTGGTATAAAAGTTGATAAATTTGGTTTCGGGCTTCCGATTGGACCGACTCTTTTTAAGAAAAAAGTCGGAGATGTTGAAGTTCTTGTACATGCTTTTTTACTTGGCGGATATGTTTCTTTTCCTGATGATGATAAAGATTGCGACCTGCCTGCTGATTCTCCTGAAAGATTTACGAACAAACCGGCATGGCAGAGAGCTGTGGTGGTTTCTGCAGGTGTAATTGCAAACGCAATTTGCGGGCTTTTGCTTGTAATGCTTGTTGCGATTGTGTCGCATAAGCTTCCTTCAGGAAATTATGAAATCTTCGCTGGAGATATCAATGCTCCAAAAGAAGCTTCTATCTGGCAGTCTGGTTTAGAAAAAGGAGATAGAATTCTTAAAGCAAACGGGTGCGATATAAATAATGTTTATTCTCTTGTGACAATTGTTCAAAACAGTGCAAAGAATAACGGCATTTCTTCAGAAAAAACTATTGAAGAAAATTACGAAAAATTAAAAGATTTAAACCCGGGGCTTTCAAGAGACGAAATAATTCCTGAAGGTATTGCAATAAGGCTTCCGGATGACACTGCAAAAGATGTTATTTCAATGGACAAATACGCTTTAAAAGGTGCAAAATATTACAAAAAAGAAGGGTTAAAGATTGAACCTGATTTGAGAAAATTTGGTCAAAGTCTTGAAGATAAAACAGCGTATATAAGCGATGGCAAATATACAATGTATGAAGTTGCACAAGCAATTTCTGACGGTAAACATCCTGTTCAATTAACTGTATTAAGAGACGGCAAAACTCTTGAACTTAATCCTATTTACCCTGATGAAAAAGGGCTTATTGGAATTGGTTTGGATACAAAACCTGTTATGACGCCGACTACAAAACCTTCAACGGTTGTGACTGAGAGCTGGAGCTATCTTTGGGATAATACTTATATGATGATGTATTCTTTAGGTCAGCTTTTTACAGGAAACATACCGGTAAAAGATATGCATGGAGTTGTTGCGATTACTAAAATCGGCGGAGATATGATTAAGGAAAACGGAAAAAGCGCAGGAGTTCTGCTTGCTGCTTTGATTTCTATGAACCTTGCTATTCTTAATCTGCTTCCGATTCCGGCTTTAGATGGCGGGCATTTGATGTTTCTGATTATTGAGAAAATTATTGGTAAACCTCTGGATGATAAAGTTGTAAATACAATTTCAAACGTATTTTTCTTCCTGCTTATTATCTTGATGATATTTATAGTGTTTAATGACATCTTATTACTTATCCATAAGTGAAGTGTCTAATTGAATAAAATTTTGTAACCCGCCATAATCTGATTATGAAAATAATAATTATCGGCGGTGTTGCAGCAGGAGCTAAGGCTGCAGCTAAATCAAAAAGAATGCTTCCTGACGCAGAAGTTCATGTTTACACAAAAGATTCTCATGTTTCTTACTCATCTTGCGGTCTTCCATATTATATTGCAGGAGACTTTGAAGATTGGCATAAACTTGTTGTAAGAACAAAAGAAGAGTTTGAAAAAAGCGGGATAAATATTCATACAGAACATCTTGTAACAAAGATTCTTCCTGCTGATAAACGAATTCTGGTAAAAAATATTGAGAATGGAACTTGTGATTTTGTTGATTATGACAAGCTTATTATTGCAACTGGAGCAGCTCCATTTATTCCTGAAATAAAAAATTCCGGCTTAAGAAATGTTTTTTCTGTAAGAACTTTGGAAGACGGTATTAATATACGAAATGCTATGGAAAAATCTGGGCATATAACACTTGTTGGCGGCGGATATATCAGTATTGAGCTTATTGAAGCGTTTGTTAAAAACAAGAAAAAAGTGACTTTAATAGAGCGTTCTCCATTTTTGATTTCAGCGTTTGATGAGGATATTTCTTCTTTGATTCAAGCCTTTATTTTAGAGAATTCTGACGGGCTTGTAAAAATTATTAACGAAGATGTAGTAAGCGAATTTGTCGGTGAAGAACATATTCGCGGTGTTGTAACATCAAACGGCTTGGGGTTTGAAACCGATATGGCAGTAATTGCAGCAGGTGTTTATCCTGTAGTTGATATCGCCAGAGAATCAGGAATTACAATAGGCGAAACTGGTGCTATTAAAGTTAATAGCAGAATGGAAACGAATATACCGGATATTTATGCTTGCGGTGATTGTGCAGAAAAATATCACATGGTATCTCATTCTCCTGTCTGGGTTCCGCTTGGTTCAACTGCCAATAAAGAAGGCAGAGCAGCTGCGATTAATGCTTGCGGCGGGGTTGAAGATTTTGAAGGTATTCTAGGCTCAGCAGTTTTAAGATACCACGCTTTTAATATGTCAATAACAGGCTTAACAGAAAAAACAGCGCAAAAACGAGGTTTTGATACTGTGTCAGTTGTTATAACAAAACGCGATAAAGCGGGTTATATGCCTGAAGTTAAGAATGTTACTTTAAAACTGGTTGCAGACAGGCGTTCCCATCGAATACTTGGAGCTCAAGCAATAGGATGCGGTGATGCCGATAAACGTGTTAATACAGTGTCAATGGGACTTGTACGCGGAATAACGGTTGAAGATTTGCTTGACGTAGATTTAACCTACGCTCCGCCATTTTCAACAAGTATTGATATTCTTATCTCAGCAGCAAGGATTTTGAAATCAAAGTTGAACTGATATTGCAGCCTCAAACCAACCAAATGCCTTTGTCCCTATGGTCTTATCTGTTTGCTGACTTCATCACATTTAGCTGCGATGCTGTCGTTCATTACTCCTGCCCTTTTAAAGAAATCTCTGAATGTCCAGTCATCAGCATAGTGCTGTAATTTTTCTGACACAAGAGCATTGTTCAACATGTTTGAAGATTTCCTTTTAATATCATTCATATCTTGTGTTGTTATGTTTTTTGCAGTTAAAGAATTTAATATTTGTTTACCTGGAGAGTTATTATTAGGCTCGTATCCTCTCATGCTGCTTGCAATCTTATTAAATTCAGCAACAAGTGCAGAATCTTTAGAAGCTTGTGTTACATTAAAGATACTTTCACCAGTATACTCCTAATTTTTTAATATTGTTTGAGTACATTCTAGCGCAACGTCTGTTACGTAGTCAATATCAGTTTCTTCAATAATCAAAGGCGGATTGAAGTATATTACGTCTCCTAAAGGGCGTAGAAGAACACCTTTTTCCAAAGCTTTCTTATAAATCTGATATCCTGTACGTTTTGTGTAATCCAAAGGTTCTTTTGTTTCTTTATCTTTTACAAGCTCAATTGCGTTAATTAAGCCGATTGAACGGACTTCTCCGACATTTTTAAGCGGAAGAAACTTCTCTTTGACAATTTTATTGAAGTATTTTGCCCGTGCGTTTGCTTTTTCGATGATATTTTCGTCTTTCAATATTCTTAAGACTTCGATTGCAGCTGAACAGGCAAGAGGGTTTCCGGCATAAGTATGCGAATGCATAAACGCTTTGCCTTTTAGATAATCATCATAAAAAGCATCATAAATTTTCTGTGTTGTTACAGCAATTGCCATTGGCATATATCCGCCGGTTAAACCTTTTGAAAGGCACATTATATCTGGAGTAGGGGTAAATGTATTCTTATTGGACTCGGTCCTACCGGCTGATAGTTCAGCGGCATGATCGAATGCAAACATCTTACCTGTTCGCCCGTAACCTGTTGCGATTTCGTCGGCAATTAAATGTACATTGTATTTATCACAAAGTTCTCTAAGCTTTTTCAAGTATAGAGGCGGGTAAATTTTCATTCCGGCCGAACCTTGTAAAAGCGGTTCAACAATGATTGCAGCGGTTTCATCAGCGTGCTTTGCAAACGCTTCTTCTACTTTCTCAAAACATTCGCAGTTACAGCAATCACGACATTTTCCGTACTTGCATCTATAACAATCCAATCCGTCTATTCTTATTACATCCAGCAAAAGCGGTTTGTAAAGCTCGGAATATAAATCAACTCCGCCGACTGCCAGTGCACCTAAAGTTTCACCGTGATAAGCATCTGAAAGCGCCATAAACCTTTTCTTTTGCGGATTTCCTGTTTGATAATGATATTGGAAACTCATTTTCAAAGCCATTTCAATTGCAGCAGAGCCGTTGTCTGCAAAATTAAACTTACATAAACCTTCCGGCAAAACCTTCATAAGTTCCTGGCAGAGAGTAATTGCAGGTTTGTGTGTAAAGTTTGCAAAAATTACGTGTTCTAAAGTATCGACTTGTTTTTTTATTGCGCTGCTTATCCTTGGATTACAATGTCCGAGAAGGTTGCACCACCATGAAGATATGACATCTTTGTAGCATTTTCCATTAATGTCATAAAGATTTATTCCTTCTCCGCGCTCAATTACAATCGGAGGAAGCGTTTCGTAATCTTTCATTTGCGAGCAAGGATGCCAGATGTATTTTAAATCTTCTTTTTGCCAGTCCATAATTCCTCCGGAAATTCGATGTCTTTTTGTCCTTTTTCAACAGTTGCGATAACTTTTTTGCCGGTTAAATATTCAACCTGTTTTAAATTGTCCTGATGCATAAAATTATCAGGTTCAAAATTATTCAAAATGATACCAGTAATTTGTATATTGTTGTTTTTTGCGTACTCGGCAGTTAAAAGAGTAGAGTTAATTGTTCCTAAACCGCCGTCAGCAACAATGACAATTGGAGCTTGTAATTCCTTTATCAAATCTTTCAGTAAGTATTTTTCTCCATTTTTTAACCTTAAAGGGCAGGTAATTCCTCCTGCGCCTTCAATTAGAAGATAATCGTACTTTTTGCAAGCTTCTTCAAACTTTTGTTTGATTTTTTCAATATCAATATTTTGTCCTGCACGCTCAGCTGCAAGATGCGGAGATACAGCTTCTTCCCACCGGTAAGTAACACATTCATCTGCGCTGCAAGGGATTTTTGCGGTATCTACAACATAGTTGCAATCGCTTGAGGCAAGCTTATTATTTTGTATTTCCACTCCGCTTAGTACAGGCTTAAAATATCCGCAATTATAGCCAGCTTCTCTCATTTTTTTTACGATTAGTGCTGAGATATATGTTTTTCCGATATCTGTACCAGTTGCTGTTATAAAAATATTCTTTGACATAATTTAAGCGTACAACTAAAACAAAGGTAATCAAGAGGGGAATGTTAAAAAGTTTTTACCATGTTAACTTAAGGTGATGAAAAAATTTTTGATTTTTCTTGCATTTATAATAATACCGGTTTTTGCGTATGAGGTTTATACTCCGTCAGATTATAAATATACCGAAAACGGCGATAAGCTCCTGTTTGTAGTTGATTATTCAAACAGCATGAGCGAATACCTTGAGCATAAAACAAAGGTAAATCAGGTTAGAGAAATGATGGACTATATTCTTCCGCAAATCTCTCCTGACACAAAAGTAGGGCTTCGTGTTTACGGTCACACCTGTAATTTGCTGGCTTATAATGCTTGCAGAAGCTCGGAGCTTGTTGTTCCTATGGGAATAAATAATACAAAGACAATAATTTCTGAGATGTCGCGTCTTAGACCAAGAGGAATGACTCCGATAACGTATTCGCTAAAACAAGCTGTAAATAAAGACTTGAACGGACAAAAAAATATTAAACACATAATACTGCTGACTGACGGCGGAGAAAATTGTGACGAAAGCCCGTGTGATTATGCTATTGAGCTTGTAAAAACGCGCAAAGATATAAAAATCGATGTGATTGCTTTTAATGTGCATGATGATGACGATTTAGCGCAGCTTCAGTGCACTGCAAATGTAACCGGCGGAAGAATAGTAGAAGCTGATACGAAAGCTCAGCTTTTCCGCTCAATGGAAGATTTAATCCTGCCGCATAAGAATGTGGAAGCGGTCATTTATAGTGGAGATTAATATAAATAATTTCTCAACGACGCTCTCGCCTCCGGCTTCCGCTATTGTTTCAGATTATTTAATTAGTGTAGATATAAATCTGATAGAGTCGTCTTTCAATTCTCTTACGAAATCTTTAGCGATTTTAGAAAGCGGTCTGTTGTCGATTTTATCGAAAATAGCGTAAATAGGGTCCCCGCCGTTGTTAAATCTCATTTGTCTGTCTTGTTTATTCAAATAATAGAAAGTAAAGTCTTCTGGAATTTCTAAAGCACCAGCCGGTTTTTTATTTCTTTCAATAGCGTCAAATGTAGCTGCCATAATCTTTACTCTCTCTCTGTTTATCTCTTACATATATATAAAGTATACAAAGTTCTAAAAATTGCCTCATTGTAACAAAATGTTAAGTTGAATTTATGGTATTATCTACGTATGGATAATTTAGAGCAGATAAAAAAAGCTGTAGAGATTGAGGTTAAGTATAAATATATAAATATTAACGGGAAAACAAGGAGTTTTTCTTCGTTTATCTGTTCAGAGTTAAGAAAAGAAATTAAAAAGACTAAAAACCCAAAATGGCAGGTGCTTTTAGAACATTTTGAGCAGTATCAAATGGATACTTTACCTCAGAGAAAAAAGTCGCTTGAAAGATTAGTGAGTGTGATTAAATCTGAGACAGGCGAAAAACAGGTAGAGAAACGTTCTGAGGTACTTTCGTTAAAGTCAGATGTAATGTATTTAAAGGGAATTGGTTCAAAGATTGCTTATATTTTGAATAAACTTGGTATCTATACGGTTTCTGACCTGCTTTATTATTTTCCGCGCAAACATGTTGATTATTCGACAAGAACACGAATTCGTGATCTAATTCCAGATGAGACTACAACGGTATTTGGTACTATAACTTCTGTACAGGCTTTTACGACGAAGAATAATCTCGGGGTTGTCAAAGTGCGAATTAAAGACAGCACCGGGAGTATAAGTCTTAATTTTTTCTCTTCAAAATCAAGTAAATTTACTCTTGAGAGAATGAAAGCTCAGTTTCCTAAAGGTTCTGGAATAATGGTTTCCGGAACAGTGAAGCTTAACTCTTATGACGGCATGCTGACTTTGGATAAACCTGCGTATTCGATTATGGATGATGAGATTTTGAACTCGTCGAATTTAAATCTTGCCAGAATTGTTCCGATTTATCCTTTGAGTGAAAATCTGAATATTAAAACGCTCAGGAAAGCAATATTTAACACTATTCAGCTTTTCAAGAACGATATTGAAACTATTCTGCCTCAAAATATCATTGAAAAATATCAACTTTTAGAAAAGAAAGAAGCATTAGAGCAGATACATTTTCCTAATGATAATGAGGCTTTACAAAAAGCTCGTTTTTCTCTTGTTTTTGAAGAGCTATTTTTAATCCAGTTAAGGCTTGCGCTTATGAGAGAAGAAAATAATAAGAACCTTTCTTCTATTCCTCTAGAGATTAAGAAAGACGGGCTGGTTATGCGGTTTATAGACGGGCTTCCGTTTGAGCTTACAGGTGCTCAGAAAAAAGCTGTTAAAGAGATTTTAAATGATTTAAACTCATCGAATCCAATGCAGAGGCTGCTTCAAGGAGATGTAGGAAGCGGAAAAACTGTTGTTGCTTGTATAATGCTTCTTGCTGCGATTGAAAACGGTTATCAGGCAGCGATTATGGCTCCAACAGAAATTCTTGCCCAGCAGCATTACAATAACCTTATAAACTGGCTGACACCTTTAGGATTGAAAGTTGAGTTATTGATAGGAAGTATTCGCAAGAAACAGCGAACTATTTCAGAAACAAATCTTAGAAACGGGCAAGCGCATATTGCGGTAGGTACGCATGCTTTAATTCAAGATAGTGTTGATTTTGCAAACCTGGGGGCTGTAGTAATCGATGAGCAGCACAGATTTGGTGTAAAACAAAGGCTTGCGCTGCGTAAAAAATCGCAGAATCCTCAGATTTTAACAATGACAGCTACTCCGATACCTAGAACTTTAGCTATTACAATGAACGGAGACTTGGATTTAACTATTATAGATGAACTTCCGAAAGGCAGAAAACCGATTATAACTGAGATGGTAAACTCAAGACGGCAGATTGCAAATCTTATTCGAAGAGAAGTTGATGCAGGCAGACAAGCTTATATCGTTTACCCGTTAATTGAAGAGAGCGAGACGCTTTCTGCTAAAGCAGCGACTATTGAGAAGGAAAAATGGCAGAATGAAATTTTTCCTGATTATAAAATCGGGCTTTTGCACGGTAAGCTTAAAAACGATGAAAAAGACGAAGTGATGGAGAAGTTTAAGAATAAAGAATACGATATTCTTGTATCTACAACAGTTGTTGAAGTTGGTGTTGATGTTCCAAATGCGACTGTGATTGTGATAGAAAATGCTGAACGTTTCGGGCTTTCTCAGCTTCATCAGCTTAGAGGCCGTGTTGGAAGGAGTGATTTACAGTCTTACTGCCTGCTCTCTTCTTCTACAAAATCTCAAGAAACGCGTGCAAGACTTAATATTATGACAGAGACAAACGACGGATTTGTAATTGCTGAACAGGATTTACAAATCCGGGGGCCGGGAGAGTTTCTTGGAACTCGACAAAGCGGGCTTCCTGATATGCTGATTGCAGATATTGTTAACGATTCGAAAATATTAGAGCTTGCAAGAGCAGAAGCAATTGATTTTGTGAAAAATAATAATATTAATGATTTTCCTTTGCTAAAAGATGCCAAGGGATTGAATTTTAACAGCGACCTGTTTGGAGCTGGTTAGTATTCTGGTAAAAAGGGGCGGGGTGCCTTGCACCCCGCCCCTTTTTTAATTATTGTTCTAAAATATAGTTAATTAAAGTTCTTACACCTGCTCCTGATGCGCCTTTTATTAATTCTTTCTGCGGTTTATCAAGGAAAGCAACACCTGCTATATCGATGTGAGCCCATTTTACGTCTTTGACGAATTTTTGGAGGAATACACCTGCTGCAGAAGCGCCGCCCCATCGTGAGCCTGAGTTTTTCATATCAGCAATATCGCTTTTTAAGCTGTCAAAGTATTCTTCCCAAAGCGGAAGCTGCCAGTATCTTTCACCGTTTCTTTCAGCTGTTTCGATAAGTTTTTTGATAAGCCCTTCATCGTTGCCCATGATGCCTGCTGCGTTTGAGCCTAAAGCTACCATACAAGCACCTGTTAATGTAGCAAGGTCGATAACTTCGTCAACGCCGAGCTCGCAAGCGTAGCAAAGTGCATCAGCTAAAGTTAATCTGCCTTCTGCGTCTGTGTTATCGATTTCTATAGTTTTTCCGTTTTTGGCAGTCAGAATATCACCTGGTTTATATGCATTACTTCCTGGCATGTTTTCGCAGGCAGCAATGATGCCGTGAACTTCAACTTGCGGATGAAATTCTTTTATTATGCTCATTATTCCTAAAACACAAGCTGCTCCGGACATATCGTCTTTCATTGTAAGCATTGAAGAAGCAGGCTTAATATCTAATCCGCCGCTGTCGAAGGTTATGCCTTTTCCGACTATTGCGATTTTCTTTTTTGGATTTTCGCAAGTATATTTCATGTGGATAAACTTAGGTTCTTGCGCGCTTCCTCTGCCTACTGCGAGAAAAGCTCCCATGCCCATTTTCTCACATTCTTCTCTGTCATAAATTTTTGTGTCTAAGCCGAAATCGCAGGCAATATTTGCAAGCTCAGCAGGTGTTGCAAACTGAGCCGGCTCGTTTGCAAGATTTCTTGTAAACGCCATTGCAGCGGCGATTTTTTCAGCTTTTTTAACTAAATCTTCATTCGCTTCAACAAAAACTTCTTTAACTTTGTTATCATGTTTTTCAGATTTATACTTATCAAAAGCATAATCTGCAATAAAAGCTCCCATTGCAAATTGTTCAGAATAATCAAATTCTATTCCGTTTAAAGAGAAAGCAACTTTTTTTGCTTCCATTTGCATTGCTTTTTTGATGGCTTTTGCAATAGCTTCGCGCATTTTATTAGGGCAGAATTCTTCTTTCTTTCCTAAGCCTAAAACGAGAACTTTTCTGTATATTTCATTTCCATAAGTAGGAAGGAGATAAGTTTCTCCGAATTTACCTTTAAAGTTATCTTGCTCGACAGCGTATTTGTCAGCAAGCTCGTTTTTCGTATTTTCGCCTTCAAACTTGTTTACTACAAGAATGTCAGCATCAATAGTTTTAGCATCTTGAATAACTTTTATTTCCATAGCTTAAAACTCCTTTCTTATTTTACTTTATTGTATATAATTTGAAATTGTTTTTAAATACGCTAATTAGATTAATTGAAACAAAGTATTTGACAATAAATTTTGTTTGAGATATATTAGTTTTGTTGACAGCCGGTGAGGGGCAGTTAGCTCAAGGGCAAATAAAACAGCTCTTGGTGAACATCCCAGAAATGGGCGTTTAGCTCAGTTGGTAGAGCGTCTCCCTTACAAGGAGAGGGTCAGAAGTTCGAGTCTTCTAACGCCCACCATAAAAAAGACAGTTGAAAAGCTGTCTTTTTTATTTTGTCAATGGTAAAATACCTTTTTTTGTGTATAATGAAAGAAGAAAGAGAGGGTATAATATGAGTAAAAAAGTAAATTACAAAAACAATTTTATTGCGAATGTTATAGTACAGCTGGATTTCGCGCCTGTAAGGCGTTTCTTCGATGCTGTTCCGAAAGACATTATAGATGCTTTGCAGAATGAATATGCGTGTTTTCAGGGTCAGCCTCTTTCTCAAGTGCAGGTTAATGTTGCTACAGGTGCTAAAATCGAAACAGTTACTCCGGTATGGATGTTTAGATCTGCTGACAGCACTGTTGAAATGCAGCTGACTCAAGATTTCTTGAAGTTAAATTGTGTTAAATACACATCTTTTGAAGATTTAATGGGGCATATCAAAAAAATAGCATCTTTGCTTGCTAATGACATCCCTGTAATCGGAAGACTTGGTTTAAGATACATCAATCAAATTGGTATCGAAGGTGTTAAGCCTTCTGAATGGAGTAATTACATAAGCGATTATCTTACATTACCTTCTGCTCAATGGGCTGGTGATGAAAAAGATAATATTGTTAATACAGTTGGGCAAATTATATTTGAATACCAAGACGGCATGATGAATTTTAACTATGGTATTAACTCTCAAGCTGCATCAACTTATGTTCTAGATTTTGACTGCTATGGCGGTAACATTGAGTTTGCTAAGCTGGAAGAATCATTACAAAAGTTTAACAAAAAAGTTAAAGATTCTTTTGAAAAGTCAATTAAAGATACTTTAAGAGAAAAAATGAATTAACGGAATAAATAAAAAGGCGGCTGAGGGTTTCCCTCAGCCGCCTTTTTATTTTTAATCTAAGTTTTTCATATAAAGTTCTTCAATCAAAACAACTGCTGTTGCAGCGACAGCAGGAGCAAAGATTACACCTACAACCCCCATGTATTTTGCGCATATGAATAAAAACAAATAAATAATAAGCGGGTGCAGGTCAAGAAACTTTCCAAACACATAAGGTCTTACAAAGTTGTTTTCTGCAAGCTGGGCTATTGCGAATACAACGATTACCAGTGCAATAGTAAGAGCGCCTGATTTGCAGACAGCGATTAATGTTACAATAAGTGCCACTGCCGGCCCTGCAACTGGAACAATATCAAAAACAGCGGTAATTAATCCAAGAAGCAGCGCATAATCAACTTTAAGAATCATGAGCCCTGCTATCATAATTATGCCGACGCTTGCCATTGTTGTAATTTGTGCGATTACGTATCCTCCGACTTTTTGTGAAATTGATGATATTATATCTTTTGCGCGTTCTCTCATTTGGGACGGGAAAAATCGGAGATATGTTTTCTGAATGGTCTCTCTATCTGCCATAAAATAGTATGTTATGATGATTGAGACAATCAGGTACACAAAAGCTGAGCCGATGTTTTTACCTATATTTATTGTTTCGTCGATTACGTTTGAAGTTATGTTTGAAGCAGAAGAAATGACTCCTCCAATGTCAATCTGAGCAAGAGTTGATTTTGTTATTAAAGGTGTAGAGTTTAGAAAATCTTTTAAACTTTCTAAATATTGCGGGAAAGCTATTGCAAAGTTTTTGATTTCGTTTCCGCCAATTAAAATTATTGGCAGAAAAAATGCACAGACAAATAAAATCATTCCTCCAAGAGTTATTGCAGATGCAGTTGTTCGGGTGAATTTTTTTGAAATGAGTTTTTTTACAACAGGCTCTAATGAACACGCAATAACGAAAGAGGCAAAGAACATTATTACTATATCTTGAATTTTGCTTATGAAATTCAGAAATAAAATTAATATAACAAAAAATATTATATTTTTTGCAGTTAAGTATTTTTGAAAAATATTATTGAGCATTTTCAGCCTCCTTGCTTACTTACGAAAAAAAGCCCTTTTTAAGGGCTTTTTTAAATCGGAGACGGTGGGATTCGAACCCACGATACAGGTTGCCCCATATAACACCTTAGCAGGGTGCCGCCTTCAGCCTACTCGGCCACGTCTCCACGGCAACAAATTTATTGTATCACAAATATGTTTTTTTTCAAAATGAAAATCCTGATTATTTTTAATCAGGATTTATTTTCATACTCTCAACTTATTTAGAACAGTCCTTGGGGTGATTGGACTCTATCTACTTCACAGCTTGGAGGTAAGCGAAGAGTTTGTTCTTCATTTATCGCTACTTCACAGCTTGCAGTTTAACTTGAATACCTGTTTCAGCATTCACAGCTACTGCGTTGGATACTGCCATCGCTCGTCGTTTTTTAGCCCCTCTTAATATAAATTCAACTCCGCTAAAAGTATTATTTGTTGGGGTTGCGATTTTTTTTAACATATCCTGTTGTCCTTTCCTGTATATCTTTGAGCCTTGTATTATAGTTATCGGCATTTTCAGGAAAAACTTTAGGGTTTTAAGGTAAATGTTTACAAATTTTTACATTTCGACAATTTTTTTGTACACGTCATTTTTATTTAGATTAAATAAAGTTGAAAGGATAACTGAGATTTCTTTTGCTTTGAAACCTTTGTCTTTAAGCTCTTTTATTTTGAAATCAAGGTCAGCAATTTCACTGCTGTCTTCTGAATAAACCATGCAGACAATTTCACCTTTGATTCCGGTTTTAAAATGTTCTAATATATTTGAAATATTGTCGTAGATTATTTCTTCAAAAAGTTTTGTAAGCTCGCGCCCAAGCGCAATTTTTATGTCACCGCGAATTTCTTGAATTGATTTCAAGGTTTTTAATATGCGTTCAGGAGATTCATAAAATATAAAATTATTTCCTGCATATTTTTTAGCAGTTTCTTGAACTTGTTTTTCTCCTCTGGGAATAAAACCTATGAATGTAAATTCTTCGCCTTTTCTTGGGATTTGAGATAGAAAAGTCGTTACAGCGCAGGCGCCCGGAAGAGCGTTGACACTAAAACCATTTTTTATCAGCTCTTCAACCATTACAGCTCCTGGGTCGCAAATCATTGGAGTTCCTGCATCAGAGACAAGTGCGATTGTTTTGCCTGATCTTAGTTCATCAAGGAAATAATCAACCCGCTCTCGTTCGTTGTATTTGTGATAAGAAATACATTTTGTCTTGATGTCATAATGATTAAGCAGTTTTTGTGTAACACGAGTGTCTTCACATGCAATTAAATCGGCATTCTTGAGAATTTCAATTGCCCTAAATGTTATGTCCTGGATATTTCCGATAGGAGTGGGAATTATGTAGAAGTTAAATTTTCGTGCCATCTTGTTTAATTCCACTTAGTTTTGTTTAAGAATGTTTTTACTGCATCTGTAAGATTATCCGGGGTTTCAAGCGGAGCTTCTCCTTCTGATGCGGGTTGGATAGTGTTTTCGCTAAAATTTGCACGTAATTTATTATATAGAGAAAGCAATATAAAAAGGATTATCGAAGAAATTGCAACTCCGCTCATTGCAAGTAAAAACTTCTTTGCAATTTTTTTCTTGCTTACAGGCTGTTTATAGCTGTTTGGATTCATCAGCTCAGGGGGGAGCTTTTCTATAGTGTCTTCAGTTGTATCTACCGGTATTGGCATTACAACTTCTTCTTCGTGAATCGGTGTGAGCGGCTCACTGAATATTTCGCCCTGGACTGCTATTGGAACAGCAAAGGCGAAAATTGAGAAAACTAAGATAATTTTATTCTTCAGCATCTTTCTTCACAGTCTTTCTTGTTCTTTTTTGAGAATTTCTGTTTGGTCTGCGAGTTCTTTTTGCAGGTTTTTCTTCGGCAGCTGTTTCAGCTGGAGCAGTTTCTGCTGGTTCTGGAACAGGTAATTCTTCCGGCTGAGGCTCAGGAATAACTGGTACAATTTCAGCGCTTTCGTTAATAACAGTCAGTGCAGTACTTTCTGCAAGTACGTCGCTTTCTTTAATTTTCTTGCTTCTGCTTCTTCCGCTTCTGCTGCGTGTTTTCTTTTCTTCTTTGATTTCATTAACTTCTGTTTGAGCAGCTACAGAAGGATTTTCGCTAATCGGTTCAAGCTTTTCTTCCTGAATTGGCTGGATTTCTTTTTCTTCAACTTTTTCCGGTTTGTTAAATCTATTGTTATTAAATTTCTTTTTGTTTCCGCCGGCAGGCAGCTTAATTTTAGCAGCTTTTGCTCTATATTCACCTTCAGAAGTTGCAGATGCAAACTTAATATCTTCCATAATATAGCCGTTACCTTGACAGTGCGGGCATCGTTTTGCGAATATTTCGTTTAACGCTTGACCTTGACGGTGCCTTGTCATTTCTACAAGTCCTAAATCAGAAAGCTGGCCTACTTGCGGCTTTGCTTTGTCAGATTCGATTGCAAGTTCAAGCTCTTCCATCATTGCAAGCTTATCAACGCGGTTTGTCATATCAATAAAGTCAATAATAATCATACCGCCGATGTTTCTGAGGCGAAGCTGGCGTGCTATTTCATGCACAGCTTCAATATTTGTTTTAAGGATTGTTTCATCTTGAGTTGCTGAGTTTGTAAACTTACCGCTGTTAACATCAATTACAGTCAGCGCTTCTGTTGTTTGGATGAACAAATAACCGCCTGACGGCAGGTTAACTTTCATTTGAAGAGCAGCTTTGATTTCTTTATGAATATCCATTGCAACAAGCAGAGGTTCTGAACCTTTGTATAAAGTTACATTGATATTTTTGTTCATGTGCCAGTTTTGAAGGATGTTTTGAACTCTATTTAGCGCAAAGCCTGTGTCAACAATGATTTCTTGAGTATCTTCTGTACAAGCTTCTCTTATGACTCTGTAGAGTAAGTCTTGGTCTCTATAAAGAAGGCTTGGAGGAGTAAGGGTTTCAGCTGATGTGATAATATTGTTCCACTTTTCAAGAAGAATTTCTAAATCTTCCTGCAAGTCGCTTTCTGATTGTCCTTCAGCTTCTGTTCTCACGATAACCCCGACACCAACAGGTTTTAAAAGGTTAAGAACAGATTTAAGTCTTGCTCTTTCTTTAGCAGAAGTTATTTTTTTACTTACATTAATTCCAGGCTCATTAGGCATGAGTACAAGAAATCTTCCTGGAAGCGAAATTTCAGTAGTAACACGCGGTCCTTTGTGTCCTACAGGTTCTTTTACTACCTGAACAACGATTTTCTGCTTTGGCTTAAGCTTGTCTTGCAGCGCGCCGCGTCCCATGACATCTTGTGCGTGCAAGAAGCCCATTTTGTCTGATCCTACGTTTACAAAAGCTGCTTCAATTGAAGGCAGAATGTTTTCAACTTGAGCAAGGTAAACATCTCCTAAAATAATCTCTCCTCTGTGTACATAAAATTCTGCAGCTTTTCCATTTTCTACAACCGCAGCAATATTGTCTCGTTCCGCTATAATAATTTTGTTAGCAACGTTTTCTTTCATCTTTTTTAAATCCTTTTTTAACTTATAGTTCGTTCAGGTTTTCATCTAAAAATCTGACTCTTGTTATATCGAAAATTTGGTTTGGATTAACCAATTTCATTAAATCGTCAGCTCTTAAAGCTGGAATGTCAGACCCTTGACCTGTTTTCAGGTGTATGAACAGACTGTTTTCTTCAAATCTATGTGTACCGATAGATTGTTTAAAATCTGTTGTTTTTTCAAAACCTTTCTTGTTTTTCTTCGTGATTAAAACTTCTTCAGAAGATAAAACTCTATCAACATCATACCTAAATTTTTCAAAATTGTAAAGAGATTCCGCATTTGATTTATAATACGGAACAATGCGATATTCAGCCCACTGAGCTTCTATATCGGCAGCAGGATGGCATCTTTCTATCTGTTTAACTTTTACAATTTTTGCTCCATCAGGCAGGTTCGGGCTGATTAAGTTTTTGATTTCATCTTCGCTTAAATTATCAAAAATTTCTATATCAACAAGCTCGCCTTCACTCTCTGCAAACAAAGGAAGAGCTATGCCCATTGAAACTTTCATTGTGGGATTAAACCCAAGAGTAAATACCATGTTTAAACCGCTTCTTGCAAGAACTTTATGGAAAGTGTTCTGCCAGTCAAGGTGTGAGAAGTAGCGCAGCAGCCCTTTTTTTGTGATTGTGAGCCTGTATTTGTAAACAGGTGTATTTGGGTCTCTGTGAGCTCTAGTCGGATCTTGAGGTTCAACAGACGTTATCTTTTGTGCTTCTTCTGATGCAGTGTAAGGTTTTGCTAAGACTTTATGTGTTTTAAGGTTTGGGCAGACTCCGCAGCTCACGCATTTGTTTTCGCAGGTCGGGGTAAATATAAGGGGTTGGCTGGTACTTTCTCCCTGTTTAGCGCATTGAAATGCTGTTTTGTACTCATTTTGCAGCCATTCTTTTTTCAAGCCGGTATTAATGAAATTCCAAGGCAGGGTTTCTTCAAGGCTATATTCGCGTTTAGCCAGCTCTTCCAAAGAAAATCCGCATTCTTCTGCTGTTTCTTTCCAAACGTTTTTGTCAAAATGTTCACCCCACGCATCAAGGTAACAGCCTTTCTTGTAAAGTGCTTCAATGTATTTGCATAAGCTTGAATCTCCGCGGGTTAAAACTGCTTCTATCTGAGAAACGAATTTTTCGTGGTAATTAATTTTTACGCCTTTAATATGTTTTGTTTTTTCTTTTAAATAATTAATATGTTCTGTTACTTCATCTAAATCCATTTGAGGGCACCATTGGAACGGTGTAAACGGTTTAGGAACAAAGATTGAAAGCGTACAGGTAATCTCAAATCCGTGGTTTAAGCCTTTTTCACGTTTAATAAGTTTTGAGCGGTATTTAATCTTATTCAAAAGTTCTGCCATTTCATCCATATCTTCTAAGGTTTCTGTCGGAAGTCCTGCGATGAAATAGAACTTAATCTTTGACCAGCCGTTTTCGTACAAAGTCAAAGCTGCGTTAATAATCTGTTCTTCTGAAATATTCTTTTTGATAAGATTACGAAGTCTTTGGCTTCCTGCTTCAGGAGCTAATGTCATACCGGATTTGCGCACTGACTGCATAAGATTTGCAAGTTCAAGATTAAACCCGTCAATACGCTGGCTTGGAAGCGAAACTGATATTTTTTTCTTGTTGAAATCTACAGCAAGCTCTTTTATGACTTCTTTAATATTTGAATAATCATTTGAAGATAAAGAAAGCAGCGAGTATTCGTCATATCCGGTATTTTTAACGAGCTCTTTTGTTATTTTGATAATGTCTTCTGCTTCGCGTTCGCGAATCGGCAAAGTAACATGGCCGGGCTGGCAGAAACGGCACATACGTCCGCAGCCGCGTCTGATTTCAACAATTGCACGGTCGTGAACAGAGCTTGAAAATGGAATTGGATAAGAAGTAGAAGCGTATTCTAAGTTTAATGGAGCGAGGCGCTTATCAACAGAGCTGTTAACCCCTGCTCCCCAGCATCCTGTGATTTTGCACAATTCTTCTATTCTTTGTTTTCTTGGAAGTCCTTTTGTTTTTTCTAATATTTCGCAAACTTCAACCATCATTTCTTCACCGTCGCCAATACAGAAAACGTCAATAAATTCTGCAAGTGGCAGCGGGTTAAAAGTGCAAGGTCCGCCGGCAAAAACAATAGGCTCATCTTCGCGTCTTTCGTCATTACGTACTGAAACCCCTGACATTTCAAGCATTTTTAACGCAGTCGGGTAAGATAATTCGTATTGCAAAGAAAATCCGATTCCGTCAAAATCTTTTAAAGCTCGTTTTGATTCTACGCCATACAAGAATTCGGGTTTAAAATCCGGTTCAGGCGCATAAGCTCTATCTGCCATAAAGGGCGGCTCAACATTTTCACCGCGTTTATAAGAATTTACTCTGTCATAAATAATTCTCACGCCGAGATTACTGATACCGATTTCGTATTTGTCCGGAAAAACAAACGCAAACCTGACTTTTGCGCTGTCAAAATCTTTGTTATATGATAAAAACTCACCGCCTACATATTGATAAGGCTTTGTTGCATTAAATAAAGCTTCCTGCTGATTTCTAAAAAAACAATTCATATAACTATAATACTATAAAAGTGTAAATTGTATCATCTTTTATTTGCTCTTCCCCCTTGAAATCATTTTTTCAAGTGCTATTATCGTTTAGGATTTGTAAAAAATCTTAAATATACATAATAAGGAGAAAGTTAAAATGGAAGAAGAAAAGGTAATTTCCACACAAGACTGCCTTACACCCGGTACTACCGCTCACGAGCTTTGTGATAAAGTTATGACAGGCAAAGCCGAGTTAAGTAAGACAAAAATGATTTCACTTGCGATTGCTGCAGGTGCGTTTATAGCATTTGGTGCACAAGTTTCATTAACAGTAATGACCGGCGATTCAAATATGGGCTGGGGTTTTACTAAGCTTATTGGAGCTATGACATTTGCTACTGGTTTGATGCTTGTTACTTTAACTGGGGCAGAATTGTTTACTGGCAACGTAATGATGACTTTTGCGCTTTTAGAAAAGAAAATAAGTTTTGCAAAACTTCTTAGAAATTGGACTGTTGTTTATACAGCTAACTTTGTTGGTTCTATACTTCTTGCTGCTTTAATTTACGGAGCAGGAATGGGACATAATGGAGGAGATGCTGTTGGTGTCACTGCTATGCAGACAGCTTATTCAAAATTGCATTTAACATTTGGAGAAGCTTTCTTTAGAGGTATTCTTTGCAACTGGCTGGTTTGTTTAGCAATATTTATGGCTTCTACTTCAAAACGTGTAATAGGTAAGATTTTTGCGATTTTCTTTCCTATTATGACTTTCGTTGCTTCAGGTTATGAACACTCTGTTGCAAATATGTTTTTTATTCCAAATGGAATTTTGATGAAACATTTTCCTTCAATTGTTGCAGCTTCAGGATTTACACCTGACCAGTTAGCTTCAATGACTTGGAAGGCGTTTTTCTTAAATAACCTTTTACCTGTAACTTTGGGTAACATTGTAGGTGCTCTTGTATTTGTTGTTCTTTTATTCTGGACTGCTTATTTAAGAGAAGAACATAGACACCACGCTTAAAATATCTAAAAACGACCAATCTTTGATTGGTCGTTTTTGTTCAGCAAATATAGAATATAGTTATGAAGAAAAAGATTTTACTTATACTAGCTTTAATATTTTTAACTTCGCCTGTTTATTCAGCTCTGGCAGAAGTTTTGTTGGAAGTGCCAGAAGAAGAAGCAGAGCTGACGCAAGAGGCATCAGCTTCTGAGTATGGATTGGGTGAAGAAAGAAGTTTACGTGATAAGCTTCGAGATGTTTATCATCTGGAAGTTGAAAAGTATGATAAGCCGAATTATTTATTAAGTGAAGTTTTAACAAAACATTTTGATGATTCATCAATTATAGACCGGACTCATTTATGGGCAGGTTATAACGGTGATATCGGGATGATTTTTACTGACAGCGGCAATATTACGAATCATTATGATATTAATACAATTAATGTCGGATATGATATTTATTTGAAAGATAATAATGCTGATGCGCGTATTATGTTGAATTACAATCCTTTTTCTTCAAGAAATGTTGTTCAGAATCTTTTTGCTGATATGTATATTGCAACAAACAAAATTCCGCATCACAGAGTTCTTATCGGTCATTCCAGACCTCCTGTAGGTATGGAAGGAGGAGCCGGCCCGTTCACTTTGCCGTTTATTGCTCGTTCGCAAATTTCCAGGAATTTTGGTACTGTGCGTAAGCTTGGTGCAAGAGTCAGCGGAGATTATAGTCTTGTAGATTATGATTTTGGCGTTTACAGTTCTGATACGTATTTTCAGGAGTTTTTCCCAGGTACTGAATTTATCGGCTGGGTTAATTTTAAGCCGCTTGCAAAGACAAACGGAAAATACGGTAATCTTAAACTTGGTGCAGGCATTGACGGCGGGCATAGAACAAATAATTTCTTTGTAACAGGAGCTTATATAGGGTACGAATATAAAAGATTTATGGCAAATTTTGAATGGGCTCAAGCAAATGGTTACAATGGTCCGAGTGGATTTTCATCGGATAAGCATGCGAGCGGGTTTTATACTACTCTTGGATATATGCTTACTAAAAAGCTTCAGCTGCTTGCCAGATATGACGAGTTCGATCCGAATAGAGAAATCGCAAATAACAATCAAAGAGAGTATTCACTTGGCTTGAACTATTTTTTAAAAGGTCAAGGTTTGAGGCTTATTCTTAATTATGTATTCTGTCAAAATGACAGTAAGAGAGATTCTCATAGAATTATGCTGGGTACGCAAATTCTACTTTAAATGGATGATTACATTTTCTCCTAAATGCGTGATAATGTAGTAAAATAATAGGGGAGATTAGGGTCTCATGTTTAATAATATTAATAGTAATGGAAGCGGGTTATTATTTGGCGGGTCTCAGCAGCTGGGAAACGCAGGCAATGTTATTAATCTTGCTTCAATCAGGGCTAATCTTCAAAAAAGCGGATATGCTTCAAATGCTTATATTGACCAATCTGAAATTTCTTCAAGCGCGATGAAGCTTTTCTTAAAAGATTTAGATATAAAAAAATTTACTGAAATAGCAGTCAGCGATAAAGATGACACTTCGCATCTTGACAGGATGAAAGAACTTTTCCAATCCGGAGTTGTAGATGCAGGTGAAGATGATGTAATTTCTGAGCTTGTGAATAACAAAAAATTATGGGATGACCTATTAGGCTGATTGTGCTAAAATACCTGTATGGTATCGTCAGATTATTATATTCAGGATAACTCGGATATAGAGTTTAAGACGCTTGAAGCTGCAAAAAACCTGTATAATGAAGGCAGGTACTCGGAAGCTTTGAGGCTTTATTCCGGCATGCTTAACACAAGCCTTTCTTTTAAGCTCTATTATGAAATCGGCAGGTGTTATTATAAGCTCAATGATTTGCTGCCGGCTGAAGAATATTTCAAAAAATCAATTGGTTTAGAAGGTTTTAAAAACTCTTCTTATCTTTATCTGGGAAATATTTATTACAAACGTTCTGATTTAAAAAAAGCGATTGAAAATTGGGCGGGAGCTTATGCTTATAAGCCTGATGATGAAGCGGTATGTTTAAATCTGGCTACTTCTTATTTTTCTAAAGGCATGAAGTTTCAGTCTGTTTTCTATTACGAAAAATATTTAAAGTATGCAAAAGAAAAAGGTTCTTCTTATTCTACGATTAAATCCAGTATAGATAAATGCGGAGAGGTTGGGAATGAGTTTTTGCAGAAAGCTCGCAGGGCTTTAAGCTTGCGTGATAATAAAACTGCGATTGAGTATTTGACTTTTGCAGTGAAAAACCTGCCGGTAAGTTTTGATATAAATCATCTTTTGGGTCAGGTTTACTTGGATGAAAATGATTATATGCATTCACTTATTTATTTGAAGCAGGCGCTTGCGCTTGATACAAAATCTCTTGATGTTTTGCAGAAGCTTGCTTCTGTTTATATAAATCTTGGTGATTTTACTGCTGCTTATTGTACGATGAGAAGGCTGCTTCCGCTTGTGCTGCATAACCAGAGTGAGTATTTAAAAACGGTTAAGCTGATTAAAGAGCTGGATGCGACTTTTGATAATCAAAGTTATCAAGGGCATAGAGAATGGGCGTTGAGATATGATGCTGATAATAACTATCACATGGCGCTTTTAGAATATGAAAACTGCCTTATTCTTAATGAAAATCTGCAAGATGAGTTTGGTGAAAGAATTGAGCGTTTAAAATCGTTTATTTATCCAGAGGAAAGAATTATCCGTGTTTGTCTTGAAAAAGGCGGTGTTTTGCACGGAAATGGCGATTTTAAAACAGCAAATAAATATTTTTCAAAAGTTATGCTGATGGCGAATAGGAACTCTTCTGAGTATAAACTGGCAAAAGAAAAGGTAATGGATGTTTAAAATGCTCAAAAAACTTTTCTATTTGCATGTTTTAAGAAAAAAGTATTATCGTGTTGGTTCTTGTAATGCTTGCGGACGCTGCTGTCAGAAGATTTATGTGAAGCATAAAAATGTAATTCAGACAGAAGAAGAGTTTAAAAAGCTTCAGAAGCTGCATCCATTTTATACTTATTTAAAAATTGTTGACAAAGATGAAACAGGGCTTGTGTTTGAGTGTATGAATCTGGATAAAGAAACTCATAAATGCAAAATCCATAAGAAAAGACCCGGGATTTGCAGGCGGTATCCGCAGGAAGAATTATTTATGATGGGAGGTACTCTGGCTGACAACTGCGGATACCGCCTTGAACCTATTGAAAGTTTTGAAGAAGTATTTGATAAAGTGTCTAAAAAAAGGCGGAAGGCTTAAGCCTTCCGCCTTTTTGGCTATTTTAACAGTTCAGCGTAAATTAATTTATCAAAGTAATAAAGAGTCATTTGTACAAGCTGATCCATGTGGATTTTGTAGTCATCTTTTTTACGGTTATCTTTTCCGCTCCAGTCTTTTCTGGAATCTTCGACTCTGCCGCTGTTGTTGCCGGTGCCGTATGGACAATCGCTTTTATTACTTTGCAGTGCTTCCAATGCTTTCTTTTGCGCATTTCTGAATACTTGGGTGATTGTATCTTTACTCAAGCTAGGGTATTTTTTGATGAGGCGTTCCAATAGAGGAGTCATTGTCTGCTGGTAGTCATTATCGTCATTTGTGTTGCTGATGTGAATAGATGCATCCGCGTAAATAGTTACTTCGCCTTTGTAAAGAATTGTTTCATCATTACCACTGGTTGTTTTTGTGTTGTAATGTTTTAATCCGTTTGTTAAACTGCTGTCTGTGTAAGAAGTGCGTTTTGTAAATATTTCCATAAGTTCTGGATTTGTTTGAAGTTTGTTCAATATTTTTTCGAGATTTGACATTACTTTGTTAATAAAGTCTCTTGTGTTGTTATTTTGAGAAGAGGCAAAATCATTATATGCAGTAATCCATGCAGCTTGAAGCAGTTGTTTTAAAACATTTTCTCCGCCTAGTTCTTGCAATGATGCTGAAGCATAACGGTTTATTCTTGATTTTAGACGGTCAAAAATGGTATCAAAAACTTTTTGCGTATTCTTTTCTTGAAATACAATGTTTCCGCTGCTATCCATGCCGAATTCAGTGTGGATTTTTTCTTTGTTGTTAATAGCTTCTTTACACACTGCAACAATTGATTCTGAAACATCCGCTACATAGTCTGAAATGCCTGCTGAACCTGATTTTATTTGATTATTTCTCTCTGCTGTTTGTGAGGATACAGGAGCTGTTTCAGGAGCATCTTCTTTTCTTGCATCAAAAACTTTGTCTTTTGCATCCGCTTTGAATAGTTTGTCAAAATGATACAGAACAAGATTTACTAAATCTTTCATTGTTCCGGTGAATTGTCTTGTATTGTAATAAAATACGAATGCTTGTTTGATGTCCATTCCATCAGGAATATCAGAATATTTTAAAGCGTTTTCTTGCGCTTTGAAGAATGTTTGCTTTAAGTATTGTTTATCAATATTCGGATATTTTTTGTAAATATTTTCCAGCAGCTTATTCATTGTTTCTTGGAATTTTTTGTCAGAAGCATCGTTATCAAGGTGCATTTCTCCTGTATCGAATTTTTTTGGAGTGGTGTAATTTATCTTTGTATCAGAAATGTTTGGTAAATTATTTATTAATGTTTGGTCTTGATAACAATCTTTTATATAGTAATCTAAGTATTCTGGTTTAGAAGAAGTTTTTTCAAGAATTTTGTCCAGATTTTTCATTACTTTGTTAATAAAATCTCCGGTATTAATGCTTGAATTGAAATTAACGCCGCTGCTTGCTTCAGCCCATGCTGATTGAAGCAGCTTTTTCAAAACTTCTTCGCCGCCAATTTCTTTTAAAGCATCAGGAGTATAACGATTGATTCTTGATTTTAGTCTTTCAAGAATTGTATTAAATACTTTTTCTGCATCGCTTCTTTGAGGGAATTGGATATTGCCATTTGCATCAATGCTGTATCCGATTTTTATGTTGTTGTGGAAATTTATTGCTTCTTTACATACTGAAACGATAGATTCAGCAACATCAGCAATAGGGTTGCGCAAAGTTTCTGCAGCATTGTTTGGAGAAGTTTTTTCTTCTTCTATTTCTTCTTCTTTGCCGGCACGTGTAATGGTATTATCTATTTTGATGGTAATTTTTTCGTCAGCTAAAGCTTCTTTTAATTCTTCGAGAGTTGTAATTGCTTTTCCGTCTGCAGTAATTCCTTTCTTTATGTCAAAATGTCCATCAGAGTCTTTATCTTCAAAATATTGTTCAAAACCTTTAACTTGTGAAGTGTCGTATGCGCCTGTATATTTTGGCGCTTCTGGAGGATTTTGAGTTTCTTCAGGAGCATTCGGTTCTTCTGTATCAGTTTGAGTTTGTACCTTGCAGATTACTTCATATTCTTTATTCTCAAATTTATAATTAATAATTATAATATTATTTTCTTGAGTTTTGTTATAAAGTACGCTGTTTTCTCTTAAAATTTGAAGAAATTTATCTAGTGTAATTTCTCCGGATCTAAGCTGAATATTTAATTCATTTGGATTAAATTTTGCGGGTGTATTAGAATTATCTGTAACTTCATCACTCCCAGACACTTCTACATTATTTCCAACACTGTTGTCATTGTCAGAATTGTTTACTTCACCAGTATTTAAGCCTATATCTGGAATAATAAATCTGTCGTTAGGACGCAGAAAGCGAATCGGAATGTTAAAATCTTTGTGAATCATTTTTTCTCCTTATTTATCTTTCGTAATAATATGTAACATCTTTATTTTCGTATACCAAGTTTATGCAGTATGTACTCTCTGTGTCAGTAACGTTTAAAATGCATTTTTCACAAAGAGAAAAATTTTCAATATTTGATTCTATTCTCCAAATGTTTTTAATATATTCTTTTGCTTTATCTATATTATCTAAATTTTTTAATTTTGAAGCTTGTTCCAAAATTCTTTGTAAATCTTTAAATTCTTTATTTTCGTTTAATGCAACAGCTGTGTAAATATTGAAATAGTTTATATCCATTATTATCCTTTCGTATCTTACATAACATTTTGAACAAAATGTTATGTAAGATACGAACCCTTGTAATAACAGTTTTTCATAAAAAACTAACGGGTTGAGAGTAATAAATCAATAAGTGAAAAAAGCTTTAAAAACTGAAAGCATAACATTTTGAACAAAATGTTATGCTGATTATATTATATATAACGTCATAATTTTTTGAAACTTTAATGATTTTTAAAATTTGTTACAATTTGTAATAAAAAAGGGGCGGTTTTAAACCGCCCCTTTTTTTTAAACTTTATTTTTATTTAAACTTGCTTTTAAACCTCTTGCCAGGTCGTGTCGTCCGCTTTTTTCATAAATAGCAGTCATTGATTCTAAGAATTTTAGATTATCAATATTCGGGTTGCTTTGATTTACCGGAGCTGTATTAACAGGAGTTGTGTTCTTTCTTGCAGCTGGTTTTACCGCTGTTTGAACAACTGGTCTTTGAGGTTCATTTACCGGCATATTGTTTCCGATATTTCCGGCTGCGTTTACACCTATGTTTACCCCTGTATTGCTGCGTAATCTTGGGTTATGAATAGGAGCTTCAGTTTCGTAAGGATTTCTATTTTCTCTTTGATAAGCATTGAGTCCGTAGTTTACTGTTGTAAAAGGTTTTTCAGGTTGAATATAAGAGTTTCCAACCGGCTGAGAGCCTCTGTACATTTCAATTTCTCTTTCGTTAAGGCTCTGGCTTAAACCAATTTTCATTTCAGGTTCTTTGCGTTTAAATAATCTTATAATTGCAAAAGCAAGGAAACCTACCAGGCCGAAAGAAAAAACCTTATTTGCTGTATCTGATACAGCATCTTCATCAACGTTGTCTTTTATTCCTTCAACAGCTGAAGAGTTTTTTAGTTTGTTTAATAAATTAGATGTTTTTTCGTTAGAATAATCTTCTTTGTAGATAGGAGCATAGCTTTCAACCGGATTGTCAAGTTTTATATTCTTTTTTGCAGGTAAAACTGCTGCTGAAACTGCTGAGTCAAATGAAATGCTTGTGCCAGCTGCGTTTTCTGCTTGAAAGAATATGCTTAACCCGCTGCCTTGCGGTTCAACCATTACTGTATCAACATTTGAAACGTTATTATATACAGTATTTAAAGTTTTTGAAGCTCTGATATCTTTTAAATTTAATGTAATCTGGTTTGAAGCTTTGACCGTTTTCTTTACATCTACTGCTTTATCAGCAACCAAAACTATATTATAAGTGTCTTTTACTGGTACAATTTCAATTGTCTGCAAAACATTATCTTCTGCACAAACAGACAACATAGATAAAAACATCCCCAAAAACAACAACGTTCTCTTCATAATAATATACTCTCTCTCCCTTGATAACAGTGTACATGATTGGCATGCCCATGCCATCAATCAAGAGGTTAAAGTTTTGGAGGATAATATATAGACCAGGTGGTCTATACAGTTGTTAAAGTGTAAAACCCATAAAGTATAATATCGTTTTTAATTCAACTGATTCTATCTTGTGAATCAGCTTTTCTTTGTATTTTTGTTTAAAAAATCAATTAAATCGAATGTTTTATATTTAAATAAAGAATATACAGACAAAGCAGCTTCGCATCCCAGGCAGGAGGTCAAAACTATTTTTGCACCGGAGTTGATAATATTATTTCTTTTGTTTTTAAAAAGTTTTGACATTATTTTATATTCGCTAAGTTTAGTGATTCCGTTTAGTCCGCAGCAGCTGTCAAAATCTTTCATCTCAATAAATTCAAGATTTTCAGTGTTTTCTAATATCCATTTAATATCTTTGAAATTTTCAATATTGCAAGGTTTGTGGAATGTAACTTTTTGTGTTTTTTTAAGTTTGAGTTTAATCTCATTTTCTTTTAGATATTCATAAATATTTTTGATTTTGAGACCTTCAATCTTATATCCTTTAAGTGTTTTTTCACAGCTTGCGCAGGTTGTAACAATTTCATTAATATTGTATTTTGCAATAATTTTAGTAAAATTGTTTTTATATTTTTCATAAGTTTCTTTATCGCCTCTGGCATAGAAAGGAATGCCGCAGCAGTTAAACTTTGGTTCAATTACTTCTATACCGCAAGAATTAAGCAGGCTGGTTATGTTTCCTCCTTTACATCCGGAAAAATATAAAACTTTTTTATCAAATTTTTTGCTTTTTGATTTAACCGATGGGATTATATGCAAAGTTGAAACAAATATTCTTTGGATTAATGAAATTATTTTTTCAGCCGGATGCGCTTTGAAATATTCAGCTTTAGCTGATGCAATAATTTCTACAATGTCGATATCGCTTGGGCAAAATTTTGAGCAGGCTCCGCATTTTAGACACAGGTCAAGATAGCGATTCATTTTTTTTGTCATTTTCAAATCGCCTTTGATTAAGCCTTTGAGCATAATAAAATGACCGCGTGATACACAGCAGTCGTTTCCTGTTATTTTATAAATCGGGCAGACTGACTGGCATAACCCGCATTTTGAACAGGAATGTATTTTTTCTTTGTACTCAACTAAATCTTTCATATCTTATAATATTATAGTATAATTATAAAAAAGGAGTATGGATTATGCCTGCATTATTAGAGCAACTGGAGTCAGACAGACTTTCTGCAGTAAGAACTATAGATTCGGAAATTGAAACTTTGAACGAACTTAAAAAATCACTTGATGCAGAAAGCTTATCAAAAGCGCTTGATTTTATGCAGAATGCAAAAGGCAGGATTATAATAACAGGTATGGGCAAATCAGGCCATATCGGGAAAAAGATAGCTGCATCCCTTGCTTCAACCGGAACTCCTTCATTCTTTGTTCATCCTGCAGAAGCAAGCCATGGCGATTTGGGGATGATAACAGAAGATGATGTTGTTATTGCAATTTCAAATAGCGGTGAATCACGTGAACTTGTTGATATTTTAAACTATTGTAAACGTTTTGGAATAAAACTTATTTCTATTACTAAAAATATTAAAAGCTCACTGGGTAAAGCTGGAGATGTGATATTAAGACTTCCAGATAATGGTGAAGCGTGCCCTCTCGGACTTGCTCCAACAAGTTCGACAACAGCAACTCTTGTGCTTGGAGATATATTAACCATTGGAATGCTTGAGAGAAAAGGTTTTTCAAAAGAACAGTTTAATGACAGGCATCCTGGCGGAAAGCTCGGTTCTATTCTTAAACGCGTTTCTGATTTAATGCACACAGGTCAAGAAATGCCAGTTTTGGATGAGAATGCAAACATGCAGGCGGTTCTTTTAGAAATGACTTCAAAACGGCTTGGCTGTGTCGGATTTATTAATGAAACGGGATTGCTTACTGGAATTCTTACTGACGGAGATTTAAGAAGATGCCTTTCTGCTCAGATTCTTGATGAAAAAGCAGTTGATTTGATGACTAGAAATCCTAAGACAATTTCGCCGGATGCAATGACTGCGGAAGCTTTGAAAATCATGCACGATAAGAAGATTACAAACCTTTTTGTACTGGAAGGCGGAAAACCTGTCGGAGTAATTCACATCCACGATTTACTGACAAACGGAGTTGCATAGCGGTGAAAATAGAAGCTGAAAAGAAGTTTGCAGCAGCTCTTTCGATAACTTCTAATGCTGTTATTATAGGACTTAAGATTGCAGCAGGAATTGTTTCCGGAAGTATTAGTATAATATCGGAAGCTATCCATTCTGTTTCAGATTTTCTGGCATCTGTACTTACTTTTTTTGCTGTAACCCGCTCTGCTGAGCCTGCTGATAAAGAACATCCCTTCGGACACGGAAAGTACGAAGATATGTCGGGGTTTATTGAAGGCGGTTTGATAATTTTTGCAGGGCTTTATATTGTGTATGAAGCCGGTCAAAAACTGTTTTTTGGGTACTATACAAATTCTAATCCTCTTATTGGAATTTATGTTATGGCGCTGGCTGTGGCTGCCAATTTTTTAGTCAGCAGGTATCTTTTTTATGTCGCAAAAAAATCTGATTCTATATCGCTTTATGCTGATGCACAGCATTTGAGTACTGATGTTTATTCTTCACTTGGTGTACTTTTAGGGCTTTTATTGATTAAATTTACCGGCATGGCTATTTTAGACCCGATTATAGCTATTATTGTGGCGTTGATTATCTTAAAAGCAGGATTTTCGATTTCACGCGAAACTTTAAATAATCTTCTTGATGGTTCTATTTCGACTGACGATATTAATAAGATAGAAGAAATTTTACATAATAATCCAGTTATAAAAGGCTGTAAAAGCTTAAGAGGCAGAAAAGCCGGACAGTGTAAAGAAGTTGAAATTACACTATTGTTCCATTCTGATATGAAACTAGCTTGCTGCCACAATATTTGCGACCAGATAGAAGATGAAATAAAATCATCCCTGGGTAATGTCTCAGTTATAATTCATGCAGAACCTGCCGAAAATTGTTAACTTCTGTAACGATTTGCATTTCATATATCTTGTATATATAAAAAACAGAGTTAACATGATAATAGAGGTAAGTATATGGAAACGATTGCTTCTCCAACCCCAATTGATACATCTATGTTCGCAGATTTTGCTGCTCCTGTTGTTTCTGCTCAGAGCAGAAATATTGTTGAGCGTGTTGTTCCGGAAACAGAAAAAGAATCAGGACAAACGTATCGTTCTGATGTTCAGGATGATTATACAGCAGCTTATCGTGAGGTAGAAGAAAGGGAAGCTAAGGAATATCGAGAGCCAGAGACGCGTGAAAGAGAAGAAAGTACGCAGCAGGATTTGAATGAGTATTATTCAAAGCTTGCTGCTGGTAATTATATTTCTGCTGATTATTCGCATGCTGACCCTGTTGCGGCTGCATCAAGCGGAGTTAAGCAATCTGCTGCTAATCTTCAAAATGCAATGATTGAAGCTGTTCAAAAAGGGATGAGTATTGAACACGCTTGTAATATTAGAAGTGCTAAGGCAGCTTACGAAGCTAATGTAAGAACATTAAAATCTACAATTAGTATTTCTGCTTAACGAATAAGAAAAAGAATTTCGTTATAAAAACGCAAAACAAAGACGATAATCAATAGTAAGATAATTAGCATTACTGCTTGAGGTGATTTCCAGTCAAAATATTCGTGTACGTGATAGACTCTATCTTTGTAAGTGTCGATGTAGTGTATTAAATAAAGTATATTAAAAATTATCATATAATGCGGATTAAAAGGTATTTCTACATTATATGTTCTAAGGGTATATTTTTGAATGATTCTTAGAACTCTATATGTTAGAGCAATATAAATTATGCACTGCAGAAGTGTAAACAAAGCCAGAAAAGCTGCTTGTCTGTAAAAGAAAAACAGGTAAAAACCTCCGTTTATAGCAAGTAAAGTTACGAGCCAGTTAAGCTTAAGACAGTCTTTCTTGCCGTCAGAAAGTTTGTTAACGGCTTTTCCATTTATGAAAAACCAAATAGTAGAGAAAAAACCAAAAGTAAGAATATCGATTGCCAAAAATGGTCCAAACTCTTTGAACTTTATACCAGGAAGTTCCGGTTCTTTAAATAATGCCCCGCATTGTTCACATTTCAAAGCGTCTGTTTCAATAAGATTTCCACAAAACGGACAATTAATTTTTTCGCTCATTACAACTCTCTTTTTTATTTATTATATCATGAGCACATTATTTAGCAATTGTGCAGTGCATAGACTCTTATAAAATTTTCTTGCAATATTCAGCTATTGGACATTCAGGGCATTTTGGATTTATAGGTTTGCAGACGTTTTGGCCGTGAGTTACCATAAGTGTATTAATATCTATCCAGTGTTTTGTTGGAAGTTTTTCCCTGAGTGCAAACTCTGTTTCTTCCGGATTTTTGGTTTTAAGGTACCCAAGACGGTTAAAAATCCTGTGAACGTGAACATCAACGCAGATAGCAGGCTTATTAAAGCCTCTAGAAAGCACAAGATTTGCGGTTTTCCGTCCGACTCCGTTGAATTTGATTAACTCTTCGATTTCATCAGGTACGATACCGCCGAGTTCTTCGTCAATCCGGCGTGAAAGCTCAATTATTTGACGCGCTTTGTTTTCGTAAAACCCAACAGGATAAATGGCTTCTGCAAGTTCTTTTATCCCTACTTCCTTCATTTCGTGAGGTGTTTTGGCAAGCTCAAGCATACGAAGTGTTGCAGGATAAGTTGTGCGGTCGTTTGTTCTAAGGCTTAAAATACAGGAAATCAAAACAAGATACGGGTCGTTGAATGTGTCCATAAGGTTCACAAATTCGCTTCTTGTCTGTTTTGCGTCTTTTAATATTTGTACGATTGCATCTATATCCATTGTTTAAATCGCCATTAATAGTTCTCTAATCACTTTTGTTGCAACTGCTGTTGATGCTCCGCTTGAATCATAATCAGGAGCAAGCTCAACAACATCAGCGCCTACGATATTGAAATTTGAAAGATATTTAAACCATCCGACAAGTTCTTTAAAATCTAGCCCGCCGACTTCTGGAGTGCCGGTTCCCGGCATTATTGAAGTGTCTAATACATCTAAATCGACTGTAATAAAAATATTTTTGTCTTTAAAGCAATCAAGCTCGGAATGTTCGTGTATTAAAGTATTGTGTTTTTTCATCAATTCAAACTCTTCTTTCATTCCTGAGCGAATTCCGATTTGTTTAAGGTTTTCAAATCCTACAATTTCTGCAGAATGACGGATTACAGCTGAGTGAGAAAGCGGTTCTCCAATGTATTCTTCTCTTAAATCAGTGTGTGCGTCGAAATGTACAATTGCAAGGTTATCATAAAATTTTGATACAGCTTTGATTTCAGGTAGAGTAACAAGATGCTCTCCGCCGATACCAAAAACTCGTTTTCCGTCACGATAGATTTCTTCTACGTTTTTTTGGATTAAATCAAGTGATTTAACAGTATTTCCAAGCGGGAATTCTAAATCCCCTGCATCGTGGAAATTACAGTCTTCAAGATGTTTATCAAAATAAGGAGAATATTCTTCTAATCCCCAGCTTGCAAGTCTTATTTGTTCCGGGGCAAATCTGGAGCCGGGTCTGTATGATACAGTGCCGTCAAACGGCATTCCGAGCATTACAATATCAGAACTTTCATAATCACTGTTCTGTCCCATCCAATTTCTATCTAAAAACGGTCCTGTTAACATCTTTTTCTCCTTTTTATTTTATTATAGCAAAAAATTTTTTTACTGGTTTTAGGGTAAATAGAAAGGAGAAAAAATGTCAGAAATATCATTCAAATCAACATACAGAATACCGCTTGTAGAACAAAATGTTTCAAGAGCAAAAAGGCAGGCTCTTAAACAAATGGCATCAAAATACCAAAATGTTTTATTCCCAAATGGAGAACAAGGAAACGTCAGAGTATCAATTCGTAAAAGGCTTGATGAAGGATTTGAACAAAAACTTCGCCAATTAGGCTTCAAAGTTTTTCAGAAATTTGAAAGGCACAATATACCAAAAACTGATGGGAAAATGGATTATTATATTTTAGAAGAAGCAAGCAAAGGCAATTATAAACAATTTGGTAAACAAAAAAGATAAAATAAAAGGCGGGCTGAGTATTTACTCAGCCCGCCTTCTTGTATAAAACTATACTTTAGCTAATTTAGCTTCGCTTTCCAAAGCAAGAGTAACTGTTGTAATGTCGCAAACAGAAGAAGGTCCAAAGTACTGAATAGCACCAGGGAATAAATATCTGTCGTTCATAGCCCAGTCTTCTCTATTAGCTTCAAGTTTTTTGAATACAGGTCCGCTGAGTTCTACAAGAGCTTTTTTGATAACCGGTTTCATTTCACCATGGCGTCTTTCCATATTCATCATCATTGTAAGAGGTACACCGCCTGCAATCCAATCGTTAGCAGGTTCTGTAAGGTTTCTTACTGATGATAAGTAGCCTGTTAAGCCGAAGTTAATCAAAGCAAATGCGTTGAAGCCAAGTGAATAGCAGTAGTCAGCATCAAAGTTAGAAGGGAATGCACAGCGTCCTTCATAACCGAAGAAGTGAGACTGAGTTGAGAACTTACCGCTGAATTTGCCTTCTTTTTTCATATTTGCTAATTTTTCTTCTACCATAGAAATCAAAAGTTTTTCAGTTTCGATTTTAGAAACTTGAACGTTTCCGTGCGGGTCTCTGTCCATTAATAACTGAGATTTGATTAAAGCTGGTAAAGATTTGAATACACTTGAATTTTCGCTTGAAAGTGAGTTTTCAATAATAGCAATTTTTTCAGCGTCAGAACCTTCTGAATATTTAGAATCTTTTTCTAAAGAAGGCATAATGTCGTTTAAGTTTGCAATCATGGCTTTAAGTTCAGGAATGAACTCGATTAAGCCTTCAGGAATAACAGCAATACCGAAGTTTTTGCCGTTAGCAGAACGTCTTGCAACGATGTCTGAAATGTAATCAATGATTGAAGAAAGTGACATTTTCTTTTGCTCAACTTCTTCTGAAATCAAAGTGATGTTTGGCTGTGTTTGAAGAGCAGCTTCCAAAGCAACGTGAGAAGCGCTTCTGCCCATGATCTTAACAAAGTGCCAGTATTTTTTTGCAGAGTTAGCGTCTCTTTCAATGTTACCAATAAGTTCCCCGTAAGTTTTAGTAGCTGTATCAAAACCAAACGAAATTTCGATTTGTTCGTTCTTCAAGTCTCCGTCAATTGTTTTAGGGCATCCGATTACCTGAATGCCGGCGTTGTTTGCAACAAACCATTCAGCAAGAAGTGCTGCGTTTGTATTAGAATCGTCGCCGCCGATGATTACAACAGCAGATATGTTAAGTTTTTTGCAGACTTCAAGAGCTGATTTGAATTGTTCTTCTGTTTCTAATTTAGTTCTGCCTGAACCGATGATGTCAAAGCCGCCAGTATTTCTGTAATCGTTAATGAATTCGTCGTTAAATTCAACGTATTTGCCTTCGATAATGCCGCTTGGACCGCCTAAGAAACCGTAAAGGCTGTTAGCTGGGTTAGCTTGCTTTAAAGCATCATAAAGCCCTGCAATAACGTTGTGTCCGCCAGGAGCTTGTCCGCCGGAAAGTATAACACCTACGTTTCTGATTTCGCTTGATACAGATTCAGTAGAAGTTTGGAATGTTACGGTTGGTTTACCATAAGTGTTTTTGAATAATTCCTTGATTTCTTCTTTGTTAGCAACAGCTTCTGTTGCTGAACCTTCTTGAGAAATAAGATGATTAATACCATTTGCCAATGAAGCAGGAAGCTTTGGCTGGTATTTAAGTCTCTCGATTTGTAATGGTGATAAATTTGTCATAAAAGTTTCCTTTCTTCTTTGACAAAATTATATCATGAAGAAAAGAAAAATTTACGAATATTATTGAATTATGTCTTCTTCATTGAAATATATCAACTTGCCTTTTTGCGGAACCCATTCGGCATCAACAATATATGAATTGCATTTTTTTAAAGCACCGTCTTTAAGCCCGAACTTTGTTCTTATATCAGCAATAGTTTCAGTTCCGCTTGTTTGATAAGTATATTGTGCTTTGCGCTCAATAAGGCCAAAAAAGAATTTTTCACCAGCTTTGTATGTTAGTGTACCTGCCTTTTTGGCACGATTAATATTTTCTTTCGTTGTTGAAGTTCTGTTGTAGTCATCAGAATAACTTCCTGATACAGGTGTTGTATCCGTTTTTGTTTGTGGTTTAGTCTGTGTTGTTACGGTAGTCATTTTAGCACTTTGATATGCTGCATTAATTGAAAGGCTGCTCATAAAATACTCCTATCTCTAACGTGGTTATATTAATAAAGTATTTTTATGAGAAAAAATTGCCTTTTTGTTTTTATTTACTCCTAAAAACCATTAAGCAAAAGCAAGCTGGCCCAGATTACAATAATTCCGGACATAACTCCTGCAATTGCATAATGCCAGTCTCCGTATTCGTGTGAAAGCGGCAATAAAGTATCAAATGATATGTAAATCATAATTCCTACAACTGCAGCCATAAAAAAGCCGACAAATACTTGAGGCAGGAACCAGTGTAAAAGAGCAAGCCCGATTAGCGCTCCTAAAGGTTCAGTCATTCCTGTCCAAAACGAATACCAGATTGCCATTCGTTTTTTACCTGTTGCATGGTAGATTGGAAGTGCAACTGCAATACCTTCCGGAATGTTGTGCAATGCGATTGCAAGAGCAACAGATATTCCGATGGTTACATCTTGAGAGGTTACGAGGAAAGTGCCTAAGCCTTCAGGAAAATTATGTACGGCAATTGCAATTGCTGTAAGAAGTCCTGCTCTTTTGATTTTACTGTGCCTTGTACAGTTCTCGCATCCTTCTGTCAAATCCTCTTCAACGTGGTCAGGCAGAAATGTATCAATCAGCTTGGATATAATTACACCGGCGATAAATCCCCAGAACATAATCCAGTGGTAATCAATCGGATAGTAGTTTTTTAGTAATTCTTCTGCTGTTGAAAGGATTTCTGTGAAAGAAACAAAAATCATTACTCCAGCTGAAAATCCTAAGCCAAGAGAAAGGATTTTTAAATTATTCTTTTTAACCAGAAAAGTAATAAAACCTCCGATTACAGTGGCTAAACCGGCTAAAAGAGTCATTAATAAAGGTATTTTCCAGTTTTCAATCATAAAATAAGTATAACACGAAAAAATAAGTGCTTGCAAAAAAAAATTCAGCAAGTTATATTAATTTATGTCAGCAATGATTTGATAATTGAATACGGGAGCGTAGCTCAGTCTGGTTAGAGCGCATGCCTGTCACGCATGAGGTCGCGAGTTCGAGCCTCGTCGTTCCCGCCATTTAAAAAGAAGCCTTAAGGCTTCTTTTTTATTGAAGTTTTTTCTGCAAATGATTTAGAAATACTTTTGCAGCTGGAGAAAATGCCTGATTCTTTTTCCAGACAATGTCTAACCCTGATTCAAGTTTTGGATAAAGCGGGCGAAAGCATAATCCGCTTTCTTCGGATGTGTCTGCCAGCTTGTCGAGTGTAATTGCAGTTCCTACTCCTGCTTTAACCATTACTGCTGCGTTATAAACAAGGTTATAAGTGGCTGTGATATTTAATTTTTCAAACTCATCTCCGAACCAATCCAAAAAACCGCTTTCTTTTGAATATTTTGGAGACATTTGGCGTGAAGCAAGAAGAGGTATGTTGATTAAATCTTGCATTGTAATTTTTTCTTTAAGCGCCAGCGGATTGTCTTTTCTTGTAATTATTCCCCAGACGTCTTTTTCCGGTAAAGCTATGTTGTCATATTTTGATAAGTCTACAGGCTGGATTAATACTCCAAAATCTAACAGTCCTCTATCTAATTTTTCCATTACATCTTCTGCGTTTCCGCTATATATATGGTATTTGATATCCGGATATTCCTGCTGCAGCTCTTTAATGACTGCTGCAATGTATTTCATGGAATCAGTTTCACCGCTTCCGATATAAATATCACCGCTTATTGCATCTGAGATTGATAGAAATTCTGCTTCTGTTTTTTCAACCATTTCAACAATTTCTTGTGCTCTTTTTCTCAAAAGTAAACCTTCGGCAGTAAGTGTTAACTGATGCTTTCCTCTGATTAAAAGTTTCTGTTTCAACTCGCGTTCCAAGTCTTGCAGCTGACGGGTTAAGGTTGGCTGTGTCAGGTGAAGAGAGTTTGCAGCTTTTGTTATTGAGCCTTCTCTTGCTGCTGCTAAAAAATATTTTAAAACACGAATTTCCATGCTTTGATTATAAAATTTTTAAATATGCCCGTCAAGCATATAAACGTATGTAATATAAGTATTTGTTATTTATTGATGAATATAGATAATAAAATAAAGGAGCTAATATGGATATATTGAAAGTAAAAACACCAAGAGGTTTAGAACTAGCAGGAGCAATGTTTGGAAATAAAACGGCTGATACTGTATTGATTATGGTGACAGGTATATGTTCTAATATTTTTCAAAATGAGCTGCTCTATAGTACGGGAGAATTGTTGAGTAAAAATGGAATTGCAGTGATTATTGCGCATGCTCACGACGCATTCTCTTGTTTTGCTTATACAGATTTTTTAACTGGAAAACAGAGGCATTCGGGGGTGTTTAAAGCTGAATTTGATATGGTTTATGAAGATGTTGAAGCTTATGTTAATTATGCTAAAAATGAGATAGGGTTTAAGAATGTTATCTTAGCTGGACATTCTTTAGGCTCAAATAAAATTATTAACTACCTCGGAACTACTCCTGATGATTATGTTGATTATTTTATAATTTCTTCTCCTGTAGATATTATGCATTGGTGGAAAGTTATGCCAAATGTTGACAAATGCTTTGCAATGGCTGAAAAGTGGGTTCAAGAAGGCAGAGGAAATGACATTTTGCCGTTTTTATTCGGAGGGTTCTCTCCTATGACAGCAAATACAGTTCTTGGATTTTATAATGCAGATAATCTCAAGAATTGCCCTGTTTTAAGTAAAGATGGAGAAACTAATTCTTTGTTTAAAATGAAGCCTAGAGGCTCGTTTATAATTGGTTCAAAAGATTCAGTGACTGGTGATAGTCCTAAAAGTTTTATGGAGACTTTAAATTCGTGGACAAAGAATTCTAAACAAAATCAGGTAATTGAAATTGAAGGCGGTTCTCATATTTTTTATGGAAAACATGAGATTTATGCAAAGACTGTTTTAGATTGTGTAAAAAAATATTTAAAAACAAGTGTTGAATCGCTGAAATGATTTGAAATCAATAAAGTTGCAATTTTTTCATTTATGTTTTATGCTGGAATTGGAGCGGTATTATGAAAACATTTGATTGGCATGAGAGTTATGATGTAAAAGTTGAGAAATTCAATGATCAGCATAAACATTTATTTGAAATAGTAAAAGACCTTTATGTTGCAATGGAAGATAAGGAAAATCGTCTTGCTCTTGCACATATTATTAATAACCTTATCAGATATTCGAAAGAGCATTTTTCAGAAGAAGAAATTTGTCTTTTAAATAATAATTACCCGAATTATGAAAAACATAGAAAACAGCATAAGCTTTTTCTAGATAAGATTGAGCAGTTTGCAGCAGATTATAACTCAGGTAAATATCTGCTCCATATTGATATTTTATTGTTTTTGAAGAACTGGGTGCTTCAGCATATTCTTGTTGCTGATAAAGCTTATGGTGATTATTTAAATTCTAAAGGTATTTATTAAGAATTTTTATCAACTAAAGCTTCAACAATTTTCATCTGTTCTTTGAGTTTGTGAATTTCTTTTTTCAAATCACCGGCTTCTTCGAGTTGTTTGTTAAAATTTTCCTGTTTAGCTTTTGCGCTAAGCTCGGAAATTGCGTTGACCACAATTCCTACAATAACGTTCATAACAATAAAAGACGAAATTAGGATAAATGTAACAAAGTATACCCAAGCGTATGGGAATACAGCAATGACTGGGCGTGCAATTCCCATTGACCAGCTTTCTAAAGTCATAATCTGAAAAAGCGAATACATGCTTTTTCCAATACTTCCGAAAAATAGCGGGAAAGCTTCAGCGAACATTGTAGTGCCCATTATTGCAAAAATATAAAATAATAATAAAAGCAAAACGCTTGCCCATCCTACGTTTGGAATTGATTCAATTATTGCTTGGACAATTATTCTAAGCCTTTCAAGCCTGGTTACAAGTCTTAATGCACGTAGAGCTCTTAAGACTCGGAATGCCCGGAATGAAGAGAATACTCCGCCTGTCGGTATCCACGACATAGCTACTAGTATGAAATCAAAATTATTCCAGCCGTCTTTGAAGAAGCTGTTTTTATAAACATAAAGCTTGATGAATATTTCAATTGAAAAAATTACAACGCAAATATTACATAATAAATGCATTAAACTTCCGAATTTTTGGCAAAGTACCGGATATGTTAACATTCCTAAAAGGATTGAATTTATAATAATTACAGCTAAAATAAAATTTGAAACAGCTTTGCTTTCAATAAATGTTTTTAATCTTTTTCTCATATTTTTAACTAATTCGTATTATTTGTTCAATTTGTTTCGATGTAGTTCCGTCTCCATAAGGGTTTTGAGCTTTTAAACGTGTAGCTTCTTTTGTTGAAGATAGTATTTTTTCGCTTTCTTCTAAAATTTTATCATAATCAGCTCCGACAAGCTTTGAAACTCCGGCGTCAACACCTTCTTTCCGTTCAGTTTCATAACGCATAACAAGTGTAGGGCAGGCAAAAGATGGAGCTTCTTCCTGAATTCCTCCTGAGTCAGTTAAAATAAGTTTTGCATTTTTTTGTAAATATACAAGATGCGGGTAATCCAGCGGAGGCAGTAAATGAATGTTGGTAAACTGTTCCAATCTCTCATGGATTTTACCTTTTACGTTTGGATTGGGGTGAACCGGGATTACGAACGTATGGTCAGAATATTTTTTAGCTAAAAATGAGATAGCTTCAATAATTCTGTCAATTCTTTCTCCGTGGTTTTCACGCCTGTGGGCGGTGATTAAAACCAGTTTATTGTTAATAGGTATTTCTTTATCTTCAAAGAATTTTTTAGAGTTTTCAATCACTTCTTTTGAAAGACAGAAAAGTGCATCAATTACAGTATTGCCGACAACGTGAATTTTGTTTTCGTCAATTCCTTCGCGAAGTAAAGCTTCTTTGTTTACTTTAGTCGGAGCAAAATGAATTGCTGCAACACGTGAAGTCATCTGGCGCATAATTTCTTCCGGAAATGGTTCATAAATATCGTAAGAACGAAGTCCTGCTTCAACATGATACACAGGTATTTTGTGATAAAAGCTGGTTAAAGCACCGCAAAGAACAGTCATCGTATCACCTTGAACAATAGCAGCATCTATTTTGTTCTCGTTAAAAACTTTGTCTAAACTTGTTAGAATTCGGGCTTGAATAGATGAAAGAGACTGGTTTTCTCTCATGCAGTCAAGATTGATGTCAGCTTTCAAACCAAAATAAGCAAGAGTTTGGTTGGAGAGTTCTTTTTGCTGCTCAGTGTTGCAAATAATTACATTGTAATCCTGCGGGTACTTTTTTAATTCAAGTATAACAGGTGCAAGCTTAATAATTTCCGGACGTGTTCCAAAGATAAAAATAATATTTTTCATATATATAATTATACAATAAAAGAATTTTTTGGTATACTTAATTCAAGGAGAGTTTTATTATGCGTCAGAGACCAAAAGAACAAGATAAAAATGAACGCCGTCATAATTTTGATGCGGTGGAAGAAAATTTAACAGCTGAACAGGTAAAAGCGGAGGCAGAAAGATGTTTGACCTGCAAAAATCCTAGATGTGTCAAAGGCTGCCCTGTAAATATTCAAATACCTGATTTTATTAAAGCTTTAAAAGAAGATAAGCTTGAAGAAGCTGGTGAAATTATTCGTCAAACAAGCATGCTTCCTTCTGTATGCGGCAGAGTATGTCCTCAAGAAAGGCAGTGTGAAGGAAATTGCGTGCTTGGTATTAAAGGTGAAGCGATTGCTATCGGAGCGTTAGAAAGATATGTTGGTGACAATACTTCGGCGAAATCATCTCAAATTGTTCCTTCCGGTAAAAAAGTTGCAATTGTCGGTTCTGGCTGTGCAGGCATTACAGCTGCTTCAGATTTAAGAAAAGCTGGTCATGATGTTACAATTTTTGAAGCGCTCCATGAATTTGGAGGTGTTTTAAGATATGGCATCCCGCCTTTCAGGCTTCCGCGCAGCGTTCTTGATAGAGAAATTGAAGCGCTTAAAGAAATGGGTGTAAAGTTTGAAAAAAATGTGATTGTCGGCAGGTCAATTACGTTAAAACAGCTTAAAGAAGAAGGCTTCGACGCTGTATTTATCTGTTCTGGAGCAGGACTTCCTAAGATGATGAATATACCTGGTGAAAATTTGAACGGAGTTTATTCAGCTAATGAATTTTTAACACGAGTAAATCTTATGGGAGCAAATAAAGAAGACTCTATTACACCTTTGCGCGTAGGAAAAGCAGCTGCTGTAATAGGCGGCGGCAATGTTGCTATGGATGCAGCAAGAACTGCTGTAAGGGTAGGGTTTGAGAAAGTTTATATAGTTTATAGAAGAACAGAATCTGAGCTTCCAGCGCGTCTTGAAGAAATTAGACATGCAAAAGAAGAAGGAGTTATTTTCCAATTCTTGCATGCTCCGGTGGAAATTAAAGAAAAAGACGGTTATGCTGCCGGCATGAAATTCGAAATTATGGAGCTTGGCGAACCTGATGAATCAGGAAGAAGAAAACCTGTTGGAACCGGACGTTATGCGGATTTAGATGTTGATTCTGTTATTGTAGCATTGGGAACGGGTCCAAATCCGATTATCCAAAAATCAGCGCATCAAGATGGATTTGATTTTGAGGTTGATTCAAAAGGTTATTTTGTAGTAAATCCTGAAACGCGCGAGACTTCTATTCCGACGATTTTTGCAGGCGGCGACGTAGCTCCTGTCGGAGCTTCAAATGCTATAAATGCAATGGGTGCAGGAAAAAAAGCTGCGAAAGCTATAAATGATTTTCTTTCGTAAAATTTCTTTACATAAGAGAAGTTTTGTGATATAGTTCAATAGAGAGATAATGCAAAAAAGAGGGCTTTTTTAATGCTTATAGAAAAATATTTGGAAGTAGTTGTAAAGCAGAGAGGTTCTGACTTACACATCTCTGCGGGGTTGCCTCCGGTTGTTCGTATTGACGGTAATCTTCAAAGAATGGATGTTCCTGCTTTGAAACCTGAAGAAGTAGAATTGCTTTTGTTTCCTATGTTAAATAAGGAACAAAGACGTAAGCTTGAACAGGACTGGGAACTTGACTTTTCATACGGTATACAAGGTTTAAGCCGTTTCAGGGTAAATATTTACAAAGATAGAGGAAACTATGCAGCTGCATTCCGTGTAATTGCGTCTAAAGTTCCTTCTTTTAAAGAATTAGGTTTGTCTGATACTGTAAGAAAAATTGCAGAAAAACCGCGCGGATTAGTACTTGTAACAGGTCCTACAGGTTCTGGTAAATCAACAACTCTTGCTGCGATGATTAATTATATCAATGAGACACGTTCAGAACACATTTTGACAATTGAAGACCCTATCGAGTTTATTCATCCGTCAAAACGTTCAATCATCCACCAGAGAGAACTTGGTCAGGATACAAGAAGCTTTGCAAACGCTTTGAAATCAGCACTTCGTGAAGACCCTGATATCATTCTTGTAGGTGAGATGCGTGATTTGGATACAATCAGATTGGCATTGACAGCTGCTGAAACTGGTCACTTAGTATTTGGTACTTTGCACACCTCATCAGCTTCTCAAACAATTGACCGTATCATTGACGTATTTCCAGAAGGTCAGCAGCAGCAGGTTCGTGTACAGCTTTCTAACTCATTGGTTGCTGTATTTTCACAAACATTGCTTCCGCTTCTTCAAGCAGATGGCACGAAGAGCGGCCGTGTTATGGCTCAAGAGGTTATGCTTGTTATTCCTGCGATTGCAAACTTAATCAGAGAAGCAAAAGCTGCTCAAATCTATTCGACAATGCAGACAAATTCAGGTTTCGGTATGCAGACTTTGGAAATGTCTTTGAGAGATTTGTATATGAGGAAGAAAATTACTCTGGAAGATGCTCTTGCGAGATCAAGCCGTCCGGAAGAGTTCAAACGAGGATTACAAAATTCATAAGGTTTATAAAGGCGCGAGCGAAGCTCGCGCCTTATTTAATGCAAAAAAAGAAAGCTTATAAGCTTTCTTTTTTTATTTCTTTACGAATACTATCAGCTGTTACTTGCCAGTAGTTAAGCCTGTCAAAAAACGGTTCATTTATTTCTGCAATTTCTATATCCATTTCGGATGGGAAAGAGTTGTGTTCTTTGACTTCTTTGCATAATTCTTTTTTTATTTGTTCTATGTTTTGATGGTCTTCAAGGTAACATCGGCTCATATACATTCCTGCTGCTGCAGCTGTTAAAATTAAACCTGATTGTATGTCTGCTTTGGTTATTTTCATGCAAGAAAGTATATCTTGTTCATGGTATGATGTCAATATTATGATTACAACAGAAAATTTAACAGTACGTTTTGGAACGGAAGCATTATTTGAAAATGTTAATATAAAATTCTCAGAAGGCAATTGCTATGGACTTATTGGTGCAAATGGCGCAGGGAAGAGTACTTTTTTAAAAGTTCTTTCAGGTGATTTGGAGCCGACAAGCGGTCAGGTTCATATTAAGAAAGGCCAGCGAATTGCTGTATTAAAACAAAATCATTTTGAGTTTGATGATTTTACGGCGATTGATACTGTAATTATGGGGCATAAGCATCTTTATGATGTTATGAAAGAAAAAGATGCACTTTATATGAAGCCTGATTTTAATGATGAAGACGGTTTAAGAGTTGCAGATTTAGAAACGCAGTTTGCAGAAATGGACGGCTGGCAGGCAGAGCCTAACGCTTCATCTTTGTTAAATGATTTGGGTATTCCTCAGGAACAGCATTATGCTTTGATGAAAGATTTGTCAGGCAGTGAAAAAGTCAGAGTTTTGATTGCTCAGGCACTTTTTGGAACTCCTGATATTCTTCTGCTGGACGAGCCTACAAACCATTTGGATTTAGCTACTATTAATTGGCTGGAAGACTTTTTGATTGATTTTCCGAATACTGTTATTGTTGTTTCGCATGATAGAAAATTTCTGGATAGAATCTGTACGCATATTGCAGATATTGATTTTAGGAATATTCAGCTTTATACCGGTAATTATTCTTTCTGGACTCAGGCAAGCGCTTTGATTATGAAACAGAAAGAAGAGCGTAATAAGAAGCTGGAAGAAAAAGCAGAAGAGTTTCGTAAGTTTATTGCAAGATTTAGTGCAAATGCATCTAAGGCAAAACAAGCAACTTCCAGAAAAAATATGCTTGAAAAACTTACTCTTGAAGACATCAAGCCTTCTACAAGAAAATATCCGAGTATTTATTTTAAGTATTCAAAAATGCCTGGAAAAGATGTTTTGACTGTTCAGGGTTTGAGAAAAACTTTGAATGGCGAGCTTTTAATTAAATCGCTTTCTTTTGATGTAAGGCAGGGTGAGAAGATTGCATTTATTTCGCAAAACCAGCATGCTGTAACAGCGCTTTTTGAAATTTTAGAAGGCAAGCTTGAGGCTGATGAAGGAAGTGTAACTTGGGGTGTTACAGCAACTCATTCTTACTGTCCAAAGGATAACGGGGATTTCTTTGATACTAATAAAAACCTTATCCAGTGGCTTGCACAATATTCAGAAGAACAGCATATAAGCTTTTTACGCGGATATCTTGGCAGAATGCTCTTCTCCGGCGAAGATGCTGAAAAAGGGGTAAATGTTTTATCCGGAGGTGAAAAGGTTCGATGCATGTTTGCTAAAACAATGATAGAAGAATCTAACGTTCTTTTATTCGATGAGCCTACAAACCACTTGGATTTAGAAGCGATTACTTCTTTAAATAATGCGCTTATTGATTATACTGGTACTGTTTTATTTACTTCTCAGGACTATCAGTTTATAAATACTGTTGCTGATAGAATTATTGAGATTACTCCGAATGGATATTTAAATTACCAGATGAGATACGAAGATTATCTTCTCAATGCAGAAGTTCAAAAACGCCGCAAAGAAATGTACGGCATGCTCGTAAAATAGCGAAATACAGCTTGTCTTTTTTAAGTGTTTGTACTACAATCTTTGTGTATATATAACGCTTTTAAAAAAGGAGGAAGCTACAAAATGGAAACATACGGAATTGAAAAATTTGGTATTATCGGACCAAAAGCTGTTTACCGCAATTTAACTCCAGCTCAATTAACTGAAGCTGCTTTGCGTTTAGGCGAAGGTTCTTTAAGCAACACAGGTGCTTTAGTTGTAACAACAGGAAAATACACTGGCCGTTCACCTAAAGACAAATTCATCGTTGATACAGAATCTATTCACAACGATATTGCTTGGGGTAAAGTAAACCGCCCTATTTCAAGAGAAGCATTCAACTCAATCAAGGGAAAAATTGCTGCTTATTTACAAAACAGAGAAGTATTTATTTTTGATGGTTTTGCTGGTGCAGACAAAACTTATACTCAAAAATTCAGAGTTATTAATGAAATGGCAAGCCAAAACTTGTTCATTCACCAATTGTTAATCAGACCTACAGCTGAAGAATTATCAAGCTATGGTGAACCTGATTACACAATTCTTTGTGCTCCTGGTTTCAAATGTGATCCAGAAGTTGATGGTGTAAATTCAGAAGCTTGTATTGCAATTGATTATGAAGCACATGAAATCATCATCTGCGGATCTCAGTATTCAGGTGAAATCAAGAAATCAGTATTTGCTACTATGAACTATGTAATGACAAAGAAAAACGTTCTTCCTATGCACTGTTCAGCTAACATGGACCCTGCAACAGGTGAAACTGCTGTATTCTTTGGACTTTCAGGAACAGGTAAAACAACTTTATCAGCAGATCCTGCTCGTAAGTTAATTGGTGATGACGAGCACGGCTGGTCTCCAGACGGCGTATTCAACTTTGAAGGCGGCTGCTATGCAAAATGTATTAACCTTTCAGAAGAACATGAACCTGATATTTTCAATGCTATCAAGTTTGGTTCTTTAGTTGAAAACGTAGTTATGGATCCAGAAACAAGAGAATTTGATTTCAATGATGGTTCATTAACAGAAAATACACGTGTAGGCTATCCAATCAATTATATTAACAACGCTCAAATTCCTTCAAAAGGCGGAATTCCGAAAGTTGTTGTATTCTTGACAGCTGACGCATTCGGCGTATTGCCTCCAATCTCAAGATTAGACAAAAACGCTGCTATGTACCACTTTGTAACAGGCTTTACTTCTAAGCTTGCTGGTACAGAAAGAGGTGTTACTGAGCCTCAGCCAACATTCTCAACATTGTTCGGCGAACCATTCATGCCAATGGATGCTTCTGTTTACGCTAAAATGCTTGGTGACAAGCTTGACCAATACGGTACTAAAGTTTACTTAGTAAATACTGGATGGGCTGGCGGAAGCGCTTCTATGGGTGCTAAGAGAATGAAATTAGCTTACACAAGAGCTATGGTTACAGCTGCATTAAACGGTTCATTTGATTCAATCGAATTCAAACACCACGATGTATTCAATGTAGATTATCCTACATCTTGTCCTGGTGTTCCTGATGAAATGCTTGATGCACGCGGAATGTGGGCTGATAAATCAGCTTATGATGCTAACGCTAACAAGCTTGCTCAAATGTTTGCTGACAATTTTGCTAGCAAATATCCTAATATGCCTGCTGAAATTGTTAATGCAGGTCCTAAAGCAACTGCTAACGTTTAATTTATTTAAAACGAAAAAAGGGCGCGTGATTTTCACGCGCCCTTTTTTATTGATTAGCTGTTAAGCTTCTTTTTCATTATCAGCTTTAGGTTTAAATTTACCGCTTTCTTTATCGTATTCATAAGTAATACCGTCTTTTTCAGCTTTAAATGGTTCGCCAGGAATTACATTAAGTCCTTGTTCTTGGATAGCGATATTAGCGTCAGCTTTTAGAGCGTCTTCATTATTTTTGTCGATAATTTGACCATTAGGAGTGAAATCACAGTCAGGATCATCAACTTCGCCGGCAGGGAAATCTTTGAATGTTTCGTTTTCCGGATCCCATACGTATAAAGTAGTTCCAAGAGGTGATTCTTTTGTATATGCTCCAGCTCTGTCGGTTGGAGTTAAACCGAGTTTTTCAGCTTCAGCATCGCGTATTTCTGTGTTGATTTCTTTTGGATCAGGAGCTTCTGCGCGTTCTGCTTCAGCGGCTGCGATTTCTTTATCCATTTCATCAAATTGTGCATTAATTTCATTGATAAAATCTTCTTCGCCTTGATATTCTACAAATTTTTGTTTTAATTCTTTTACATCGCCTGTATATTCTTCACCATTGTCATAAGTGTATACTTCATTGCCTTCTTGATCTTTGTTTTTGTAAACTTTTTTACCATCGGCATCTGTATATACTTCACCTTTGTCTTCGACTACAGGAGCGCACATAATTGCTTTTAAGTCTTTTTCTTCGCCTTCATAAGCTTTTCCGTTTTCATAAGTAAAGGTTGTTTTGCCTTCTTCATTAACAGCTTTGTATACGGTTTTGCCATCAGCGTCTTTGAACATTTCGCGTCCGGTAGTGTCTGTCATTTGTACAAGTGATTTTTTATCGACTCCAGCATTTGGCTTAAATTTTTCAACAGCTTTTTCAATCATCTTTTTAGTTTCATCTAACAGCTCATAAACTGCCATTTGAAGTTTTTCAAGATTATTAAGCGCTTCACCTTTTCTAAGTTTTTTATTTAAAGCGTTGTATTCATCTTCATTAATTGTGTAGTTAGATGTTCCATCGTAGTTGTAAAGAGCTTTTAGTCTGTTAATAATAGCACTTGCACGTTTCATTGCAACTTCTTGCAGCTGTAGTTTAAACTTACATAAAGTGCTTTCAATCAGCGCTTCTTTTGCAGCTTTTTGTGCTTCTTGAGCAGCTTTTTGTGCTGCAATAGCTTCTTGTTTAGCTTTATCAATTTCAGCTTGAGATACCTCATCTCCTTCTTCGCTTTGAAGTTTGTTCAGTTCTTCCCAAGCAGCTTCTAATTCTGCTTCCATTGCAGCTATTGCAGGTTCCATAGCTTTTGCCATTTGCCTGTATGCTTCAGCTTGTTCTTCAACTGCAGCAAGGCTTGCATCCAGCTTGCCTTTTTGTTCTGCAAGGTTTGCTTTTTCTTGTTGCTTTTGTGCAATTTGCTGGTTAAGAGCATTTAGCTGTTCATTTGCTTTATCTAATTCTTGCTGTGCTGTTTCAACTTGGCGCTGAGCTTCGTCAACAGCTTTTTGAGCTTCTGCTACAGCAGCTTGTGCTTTTTCAAGTTCAGCTTTTGCTTTATCGAGCTCTTGCTTTGCTTTTTCAAGTTCTTCTTTTGCCTTTTCAAGCTCTTCTTTAGCTTTTTCGAGTTCTTGTTTAGCTGTTTCAAGTTCTTGTTCAGCTTTTTCGAGCTCTTTCATTGCATCTTGAACTTCTTGTTCAGCTTTTGCAACTTCTTCTTTTTGTGTGTTAACAGCTTTTAAAGCTTCTGCTTCAGCTTTTTCACATTCTTTTAATTTATTTTCAGCATTTTGTAATTCTTTTTTAGCTGCTTCAAGCTCTTGTTTTGCCGCTTCAAGTTGTTGTTTTGCTTGCTCAAGTGCTTGTTTAGCTGCTGCATAAGCAGGGTTTGGAACTTGTACGGTATAAGTTGAACCATCTGAATTTGTACGAGTTTCTGTTAAAGTTTGCGGAGTTGCGCTTAGTGTTGCTTGAGCACTGTTAACATTTGCTTGGGCACTGCTTACTTTGCTTTCTGCACTGCTTACTTTTTCTTTAGCTTTGGCAACTTCTTCTTTAGCTGCTCGCGTAGCTTCTACTGCTTTTTTATAGTTTTCATCAAGTTCTGCCAGCTTGTCTTTAGCTGCTTCAAGAGCTTCTTCTTTTTGAGTTTTGTTTTCTTCCGCTGCTGTTACTGCTTCTTCTTTTTGCGTAACATTTTCTTCTGCTGCTGTTACCCCTTCTTCTTTTTCTGCAACATTTTTTTCTGCAGTATCTACAGCTTCTTGTTTTGCAGCTTGATTAGCTTTAGCTGCATTTAATGCTTCTTCTTTTTGAGCTTTGTTTTCTTTCGCTGCATTAACTTTGTCTTGAGCAGCTGCTTTGTTTTGCTCAAGTTCAGCTTTTTTATTGTTCAGTTCTGAGATTTCGCTGTCAAGCTGGCTTACCATAGCTTGAACGCTTTCTTGAGCTGAGCTTATAGAAGAAACACTGTTTTTAATGTTCTCAGCCTGTCTTGTATAGCTCTCTGCTTGAGCTTTCATTGTTGTGATAGAAGTAGTCAAAGATTTTATCTTATCCGTTAATTTTTTAATCTTTTCTTCTTTTGTTTCACCAGTTCTGCCTGTCGAAGCAGTTGCTTCAGTAGAACTTGTCCTGATTGTACTCCTGTTAATATAAGGAGTATTGCCATTTCCGTTAACGCCGCCTATTGACATAAATATTGTCTCCTTTCTTTTGTTGAACATAATGTACATATTTATGTATAAATTATATAACGACATTTTTTTTGTAAACTTTAATAAAAAAAGGAAATTGTTACAAATATTTACATAAAAAGTGTATATGTAATCTATAAAATATCTAAAGGATCAACATCGATTGCGAGTCTAATGTCTTTTGGCATAGTTATTTTGTTTAAAAATTTTGAGATAAAATCGTGGCCTTTTTGAGAAAGTTTGTTTTTGATAAGTATTTGGAAACGATAAAATCCATTTAACTTTTCAATTACGCAAGGAGTAGGACCTAGAGTTTCCAAGTATTCGCTAAATCCAAATTTATCAGTCATAGAGCTTAATCTAAGTGCTATTTCCATTGCTGATTTTTCTGCGCGGAAGTTATTTTGAGATGAAAGTATTAAGCGTATAATCTGGCTGAATGGGGGATAATCAAATTCCTGGCGTGCTTTGATTTCTGTATCGAAGAATTTTTCGTAATCTTGAGCTTTAGCTGTTTGGAATGCATAGTAATCAGGGTTATAAGTTTGAAACAGTACTTTGCCTTTAAATTCGCCCCTGCCTGCGCGTCCTGCGACTTGTGTCAGCAGCTGGAAACCGCGTTCTGATGCGCGGTAATCGGGTATATTGAAACCGGAATCTGCGCTCAATACGCCTACAAGTGTTACATTTGGGTTATCTAAGCCTTTTGCAATCATTTGTGTTCCGACTAGAATATCGATTTCTTTTTTCTGAAATTTGTTCAAAAGCTCAATATGTGCATTTTTTCTTGTTAAAATATCGCTATCTATTCTTTCAACTTTGGCGTCAGGATAAAGTTCTTTTATTAAAAGTTCTATTTTTTGAGTTCCTACTCCGGAAGTTGAAAGTGCATCGCTTCCGCATTGCGGGCAGAATTCAGGGAAGCTGGCTTCTCGGCTGCAATAATGGCATTTTAGTTTTTTTACATTTGCGTGCCAAATCATAGGGATTGAGCAGTCAGGGCATTCAACAACTGTTCCGCAGCATTTACATTGCGTGTAAGTTGAGTATCCGCGTCTGTTCATCAATAAGATAGCTTGTTGGCCGCGTTCTAAAGTTTCAGAAATTTCGGTTTGAAGAGGTTTTGAAATAATTCCTCTATAAGCAGCTTTTCCGTATTCCTGCATATTTATAACTTGCGGAAGTGCCAGAGGTGAGTTATTAAATCGTTTGCGCATTTCGAACAGGTTATTGTTATTAGCTGCGTAATAATAAGTAGAAACATCAGGGGTTGCTGAGCCAAGAAGGAGAGGTGCTTGGTGAAATTGTGCCAGGCGCCGCGCTACGACGCGCGCGTCGTAGCGCGGCGCCGGATTTGTCTGCTTATAAGCTCCTTCGTGTTCTTCGTCGATTATTATTAGACCTATTTCTTGCAAAGGAGCAAAAACTGCAGAACGCGCTCCTGCTAATATTTTTATTTCGTTTCTGAAAAGCCGCTGCCAGACATCATATTTTTCTCCGTCAGAAATGCTGCTATGCCAGATTGCGACATCTTTTGTGCCGAATTTGCGTGCAAGGCGTTTGGTAAGCTGAGAAGCCAAAGCGATTTCAGGTGCTAAAAAAAGTACGTTTTTACCTGAGTCAATTACGTCTTTGATAAGCTTAAAATATACTTCTGTTTTTCCGGAGGCAGTGACACCATGCAGCAAAATTGGACTTTGTGACTTTAGTTTACCCCTTATTCCTTCATAGGCGGTTATTTGTTCTCCTGCAAGCTCAAAAAGCGGTTCGACTTCTATATCTTTGAATATTGAAAGCGGATTTCTGTAAATATATTCTTCTTCAATTTTTACAAACCCATTTTCTGCAAGCTTTTTCATAGTAGCCCGGGTTGTTTTTGCTAATTCTTCAAACTCTATTAATGAGCATTTGCCGCGTTCTTTGAGGGCAGAAAGTATTTCTTTTTGGCGTTTTGTGAGTTTTTCTCCGTCTTCTCGAATTAGTGATACAGCAAGCTCGACTTTTGCATTTTTCTCTATTAATTTCATAGGCAGAGCTGCGTTAAGTACTGTCACAAAATCTGTGCAGTAATAATTTGCAACCCATTCCAAAAGTTTAAGGTATTTAAGCGAAAACAAAGGTGTTTCGTCTAAAATTTTATTAATTTTCTTAGCTTTAAACTCACCCGGCAGATAATCAGAAAATCCTACAATAAACGCATTAATAAGCCCCTGTCTGCCAAATGGCACAAGGACAGCCTGGCCGATTTGGATTATTTCTCTCATCTCGTCAGGGATTAAATAGCTGAATGTCTTAACTCCAAGCCCTTTTATATTTACTAATACTAATGCGTATTTCATTAGTATTATTATACTCTAAAATTATTTCAAGTGGGTTATAGAGAAATACCCAGGAACATCAAGCTGTGATTTTTCTTTTGAATCCTTGAAAATAATAGATACATCGCTTGAGGATGGAAATTTATAACCTTTAGTGAAGCTGATATCAGTTATTTTTGAAATTGTGCTTACATATTTTTTAAGGTTTTTAATACATTTTTGAGGTGTGCTGAAATTTTGTGCTTCATCAACTATAATACGTTGAAAAGTGTCAGTAAGCTGCCAATCCATCTTCTTGTCTGTCATTAAAGTTGAAATTGAATTTTTTCTTAAGTTATTGAAGACAAGCATTCCTTTAAAAGAATTATTATTATCTATTTGAGTAATGTTCATAATTTTCTCCATTATTTGCCTATTATAAACATGCTGAATAATATTTTTTGCTAATAATATTAATAAATATTTACAAATTACTGTTTATAATTCTGTCAATACAAGCTTTTGGCGAGCAGCTCCATTCTCTTAAAGATATTCTGGAAACTTTTAAACCAGAACGCTCGATTATTGCTTGTTTTTTCATATTGGTAACTTTTGAAGGAGTTTTGTCTTCGACTCCGTCACATTCTACAACAAATTTATTGTCTACAAGCAAGTCAACGCTTAAACCTGCAATATCGCTTCCGCAGACAACTTCGTGTCCCAATTCTCGGAAAGCTTCTGCTGCTTGTTTCTCAAATCCGTTTTTGTACATGTTTTCATCAAAATCATCAGAGCTTTGAAGCTTGTATCTGTCTTCATATTCTTGGACAAATCCTAAGTAGCTTCTTAAAATCCCTTCAGGAAGCTCGCGCGGGTCTTTTGATATAAAGTTTATCATTTGATATCTTGCACGTGTGATTGCAACATTGAAAAGATTCGGTTTCTGTAAGAAAATCAAGCTTTGCGGGTAGCTGTTATTAGCGTAAGCCCAGGATATCAAGATAATATCTTTTTCATCACCTTGGAAAGTATGTGCTGTGCCGATTTCAATTTGGTGTTTCTTTATCATGTGTTCAGAAAGAACCCTTGATGCTGAAATCTTAAGCTGTTCAACTTGTGCTCTAAACGGTGAAATGATGCCGATTGATACCGGATTTTCCGGATTCTTTCGTTCGTCTTCGATAACTATTTCATGTAATCTTTTTATGAGAGCTTCAATTTCCGGCAGGTTTCTTGTTGCATCAAAATCAACTTTACCATCAGGAACTACAACTGTTTCGAGAACTTTTTTAGAATTGTCGTTTCTTCGCATAACTTTTATTCTTCCGCCGTAAAACTCCTGGTTTGAATAATTAATAATTGGCGGCAGGCTTCTAAAATGTTCATCCAACAGTACCGGATGCATTGAATAATAGTTTGCAAGGTCAAACATTGAGTTTGTTCTGAAACGCCACATAAGCTGGTATCTGTCATTGATTCCGTATTGAGAGAGAAAAGACTGTTCTTTTGCTTTTTCAAGGAATGAAAGGTGCGGAAGCTGTTTATCATCACCAACGACAACGGCTTTTTTTGCTCGGAAAAGTATTGGAAAACAGCTTGCGATATCGCATTGAGACGCTTCATCAATAATTACAACATCAAATAATCCAGGTTTCATTGGCAGAGAACCTGAAACTGCATAAGTTGTAACACACCAGCAAGGAAAAGCTTCCAGGAGCGGTTTAAAATCTTCTGTTTCAAGAAGTCTATTTTGCAGATTTTTCTTTCTTTCAACCAGTGATTTTGAATGTACAAATAGCCTCTGGCGTTTAATAGGGTCTTGTAAAAGTCCTTTCAAAGCTTGTCTGCGTTTTGTTTTTAGAATGTCAATTGCCAGTCGTTTTTGTTTGCGCTTCAAGCTGCGAATTTGTTCTGCAAAAACATGGATATTACCTATTGTCTGAATTTCAGTTTCAATTTTTCTTGCTTTGCAAATTAGTTTTGCGAATTCCAGTTCATTTTTTAAAATTGAAAGGTTTTCATTTGTTACGTCAAAATTATTTATTCTCAAGCATTTTTTTAAGTTTCCTATTGCTGAAATATTTTTTAGTCCGCTCCAAAAACCGGCTTTTTCAATATTATCGCTTAGTGCAGAGATAGAATTTTCTACTGTATTTATTTCATCTTCTTTTAAAACTGTTTTAATAAATTGCGGGTGAGCTTGCATCGGCTCTTCCAGTTTAATCTGTTCGTTTACTCCAGTCCATTCTTCTTCCAGTTTGATGATTTTTTCAGATTTCTTTTCTAAATCAGCAATGGTTTTCAAAAGTTCTTCCATATCAGAAACATCACAAAGGATTGAGCTTTCAATTCCTTCGTCAAGGTCGGCTTTGTTTGCAAGCAAATCTTGAAGCTGCATAGAAAGTTCTTTTTGATAATTCAGCCTTCCGGCTCTAAGTGCTAAGAATGGTGCACCAAGGTCATTAAGCCTTTCTGCAACTACATCAACCGCTTTATCCATACGAGATGCGATAAGAACTGTTTTGCCGTTTGCAATAAGATGTGCTGCAAGGTTAACAATTGTTTGTGATTTACCAGTTCCCGGAGGTCCGAAAACAGAAACAAGTTTTGCGTTTTCTACGTTTTTCACTACATTTAGCTGCGCATCTGATAACGAAAGCGGAGTTACAGGGAAGAACTCAGAAAGAGTTTTTTGCTGAGTATCAGTAGGCTTTGATTGTGTGTATTCTTCATTAATAATATTTAAAACAGTTTCTCTATAAATTCCGCTTGGTTTTTCTGCAATTTGCGTAAGTTCGTGCAAAACTCCTGCTGTTACAGAAGGACGTTTTGTCAAAATTATCGCACACTGTTTTGTCAGGCTGATTTTTTCAAGCTTGATAGAAGATTTTTTTGCGTTTTCTTCTTGTTCAATAATTTCATCTATATTTTCAGCATTTACTCCTTCGCTGTAGAAATCTTTTGTAATATTATCTTCTTTAACGATGTTTTCAGGGCTCAAAGAGATGTCGATATCAGGAACAATTGACTTGAGTGTCGTTAAGAAAATATCCATTTTTTCCTGTGTCACAGGCATAGTCGGAACAACGTCAAGAAGCCCTTCAAGCAGCTGTTCGGTTTCGTCTTCATCATCGCTTTTTTTCATTAATGCAGTCAAAGCTCCAGTGTTAAGTGAAAGGAACTCGTCTGTCAGCATACAATTAATATTAACTCCGTTTCGTTCCAAACGGCAGGGAGTATAAAGAAGCGGAGTTAAAAACTCGTTTTTCTTTCCAGTTTTTGTTTTGCCTACAAGGAAAAGATAACCGTAAATAAGGTATTTATCTTTCTGGCTTGTTTCTGATTGAATCATAAGTTCGGTAAGCTTAGAATCAGAACCTTCAAGGCGAAGGTATTCCAAGCCTTGCGTGAAAAGCTTGTCATCTTCCTCAAGAAAAATCCATTTGTTGTCTTTATCAGCTTTTAGGTTTCTGAAAGTTGAGCTTTTAACTTCTTCTCTTACGCAGTCGTGAAGGTATTGGCTTAATTTTTTTATAAAACTATTATTAAAGGCTGAGTTGATAGCCCGGGTTGCTTCCTGTAACATATTCTCTCCGTACTTATATATTAAGCCAATTATAACACATTATTTAGGAAATTAATACTATTAATAAACGAGTTAGTGTGTAAAAATGTGTGCTAATATAATTCAGTTAGGAGATATAATGAAAAAACTTTTGTTATTTATAAGCTTATTATTCATCCCGTTTGTTTTTGCAGAAGAAACCGCGCCGATAACAGCTCCGCAGAATATTGCGTTTGAGAATTGTACAAAAATATTTGCTGTTAATAAAGAAAAACTTTTTTACCTTACTCTGGCATCTTTATCAGCAAATCGGTTTACTGTGGATGAAGTTCAAACAGCCAACGGTTATATAATTTTTACAGTAAACAGAAACAAATACCTTGCCGCAGTTGCTGGTGTTGACAGCTCAAATTCGATTTTGAAGATTACGCCTTGCAATAATGTGTATAATTTTCCGCCGGGAATTGTAATGAATACTTTTAAATATATTGATTTAAACCTTAATACGGATATTAAGTTATGAAAAAAATACTTGCACTTTTGTTGATAACTTTTTTTACTCTTGGACTAACTGCCTGTTCAATACGAAAAGAGCATGAGCCTAAAGAAATTACTTTTTGGACTTTGCAAATGGGTGATTATGCAGATTATATGTATAAAGTTATACGCGCTTATGAAAAAAATCATCCTAACATTCAAATCAAGTGGGTTGATGTTCCTTTTTCTGAAGGTGAAAAACGAACTCTGGCTGCAGTTATGACTGATAATCCGCCAGATTTGATTAATCTTAACCCGGATTTTTCAGCAATTTTAGCACAAAAAGGAACGCTTCAAGAAATTCCTCAAGAAGCTATTCAAGAGTTTAATCCTGAAATTATAGAAGCTCTTAAATACAATGATAAGCTGTATTCAATTCCTTGGTATGCAACAAGTGCAATTACTATTTATAATAAAGATTTATATTCTAAAGCAGGAGTATTAAGGCTTCCTAAAACTTATAAAGAGCTGGCTGCGATTTCTGAAAAAGTTAAAACAAATACTGGTGCTTATGTTTATCTTCCGACGATTACTGAGAATGATACAATGGTAAAAATTCTTAATAAATATGGAATAACAGAAGCAGAAGATTATCCGAAAGCTCAAAAAGTTTTTGAGATGTTTAAAAACTTGTATCAAAAAGAGCTGATTCCAGCAGAAAGTGTTACTTTTACCCATAGAGAAGCATTAGAACAATATATGGCGGGTAAAATTGTTTTCTTTCAGGGCGGAGCAAATTTCTTGACTATGATAAAAGAAAACGCGCCTTCAGTTTATGAACAAACAGATGTAACTGAGCAGATAAAAGGTCCTGCCGGTCAAAATGATTTTTCTGTAATGAATTTTGTCATTCCTGTTCGTGCAAAGCACAAAAATGAAGCTTTAGATTTTTGCCTCTTTTTAACAAATGCTCAAAATCAGCTTGAGCTTGCAAAAATGACAAATGTAATTGCTACAAATTCAGAAGCTTTGATTAATCCGTTTTATAATGACAACTCTACTTTGGAAGCTAAAGCACGTTCAATCAGCGCAAAACAAATTAATAAAATTACGCCTCAGCTAAGGCAGAGAAGAAATCAAAAAGAAATAAATACACTGGTGAATACAGCAGTACAGTCTGCTCTTTTAAATAAAGATTCGATTGAAAACCTGCTTTTTATGCTGGAAAAAGAAATTGGCGCAATTGAGCAATAATTTCATGTTTATCCTATAATTAAATAAAATAATTATAGTGAGGATAAATATGTTAAAAGATTTTTTCTTAAATGAAGTTAAAAATGGTATAAAGAAATCTGCTAAGGCTGGTAAATTAGGTCAGATGGGAGAGAATGACGAATTCTCTTTGATGATTGAAAAACCGAAAAATCCTGAGTTTGGAGATTTTGCAGTAAATGTTTCGTCTTTAGCTCGTTCTGCAAAAATTGCGCCGCCTATGATTGCAAATACTATTGCTGCTGAACTTTCTAAAGAAAATTATTCAGTTTTTGCAGTCGGAGGGTTCATTAACTTCAAGATAGAAAATTCTATGTTAGCTGATGCTGTGGCTGAAATCCTTGTAAAAAAAGAAAACTACGGCCGCCCGGAAGGAGTGGAGACTGAAAAAATTCTGCTTGAATATGTTTCTGCAAATCCTACAGGGCCGTTCCATATCGGGCACGGAAGATGGGCTGCGATGGGAAGTGCACTTGCAAATCTTTTGAAATTCTACGGACACGAAGTTTTTCAAGAATTTTATATTAATGACGCAGGTTCCCAAATTCAAAAGCTGGGTAATTCGCTTAGAATAAGAATTGGTCAGGAATTGGGCGAAAATATTGATTTCCCTGCAGATGAAATTGAAAAGAAAAACTTCTATCCGGGAGATTATTTAGTACCTGTGGCTAAGAAATTCTTAGAGACAAATAAGGTTGAAAAATCTGCTGATTTAGATATAAAAACCCTGTGTGATTTTGCCAAAGCCGAAATGGAATCTTGCCAGAAAGCTTTATTAGAAGATTTTAGGGTTCATTTTGATAAGTTTTATTCAGAGCTTGACCTTCACAATTCAGGTAAAGTTGAAGCAAGTTACAAAGAGCTTATGGCAAAAGGTATGCTTTATGAAAAAGAGGACGCAATGTGGTTTAAATCCTCTGAATTTGGTGATGATCAAGACAGGGTAATTAAAAAAGCAGATGGTTCAAACACTTATTTAACAGCTGATATAGCGTATCATATTGATAAATTGAGACGCGGATATGACAGATTAATCAATATTTGGGGTGCTGACCACCACGGATATGTAGCTCGTGTTAAAGCTTCAATTGAAGCTTTAGGTTACGATCCGAATAAGCTTGAAGTACTTTTGGGTCAGCTTGTTAACCTTGTAATCAATGGTGAAGAAGTGCGTATGGGCAAGCGTAAAAATATGGTTACTCTTGATGATTTGATTGAAGAAGTTGGAATTGATGCAACGCGTTACTGGATGGCAATGCGAAATATTGATATGACTCTTGATTTTGATATTGAGCTTGCAAAGCGTTCTACTGATGAAAATCCTGTATTCTATGTTCAGTATGCTTATGCAAGGGTTTGTTCAATTTTAAGAAATGCAGTTAATGATAGATTAAATCCTGAAACAGGTGAAAAAATTCCAGCTCCGATGAATCAAGCTCAGCTGGATGATTTAATCAATAATTTTGATAAAGATATGATTTTAAATACGGCAGATAGTGCTAAATCATTGATTTTGAAGCTTGAAGAGTTTAAGTCTGTAATTCTTCTTTCTGCTCAAAATAGGACTGTTTATACAATTTGCAGATATGTACAAGAGCTTGCTCAGGAATTTCACTCGTTCTACAATTCAAACCGTGTAATTTGTGATGATGCGGATTTGATGAAATCAAGACTTGTTTTAATGGTTGCAATTAAGACAACGTTAAAGAATGCGCTTGATATCCTTGGAGTTTCTGCGCCTGAACGTATGTAAGAAATGAAAGGTTTCTGCTATGAAAAGATGTTTCTTTATTTTTGCTGCTATGCTAACTGCAATGTTAGCTGTAAGCGCAGCTTCGCTTGAAGTTTTTGATAAAGGAGAAGGTTTTGAATACCCTCTTCAAGAAGGTGCGACTATTGCTTGTTATGCAAAAAGAATTGATGGAAGTGTTGATGCGTTTAAAGAATACAATGATTATTTTGTATTTAAAAATAATAAATTATACTCAAATACAATGCATAAAATTTATAAACCAGGTAAGGCAGAACAATTAAAAAAAGTAGATAGAGTAAAGTTAAATAAAGAGGGTTTATTGAGTTTGTACGATCCCTTGTGGGAATGGTCAATAAGACATCATATGCGTACTATAAAAATTAATACAAAAAATGGCGAATATTATATGACCGGAATGCAAGATAACTGGACGTGGTATAGAAATATTACTGCTACCGGTTATTGTAAAGTTAAGTAAAAATGAAAAAACAATTAAAAATGAAAAAACAATTAAACTTGAATGATATATGTTCAAAGACAGAAAAAGTAGAAGATTGTACAAAATTAGATATTAAAACAAAAACTGCTTTGGTTTGTTTTGTATTGTTTTTGATATTCCGTCATTGTTCTTTTGATGAAACTGTTCTCAAAAATGTTGATATGAAGCCTTTTTCTGAACCTATACAAGAAATGGTTGTGAATGCTAAAACATTTAGAGAAAAAACTCTTGTTGGTGAAGTTTTTATCACACCGGTTGCGGATTATAAAATTTATGGCAGGGTTTATGACAGACATTACAGACCTGCGCGGTTGTATTGGGCATCAGTTTATCCGTATGATGTTTCTATTGGTTTTGGTGATTTTAGACATAAAGAAGTTTATAAAGCTGTGAAGGTTAAAATGGCAGCAACTGTTTCATATCTTTCGTGGAGTGGTCCAGCTTGGCGTAACCATTTGTCTAAATATTTTAAAGAACAATCTATGGAACATTGTTTTACAAATAATCATATACGTCCTGCTAATGACAATGTCAAACGTGGTATCAAAAAACTTCGTAAGAAAGATGTTGTGTATATGGAAGGCTATCTGATTAAATTTGAGCACAAATTGTACAATGGCAAAAGTGAAAAAGGTATTTCAAGCACTTCGCGTGATGACGAGTTTCGTGGTGATAACGGATACGGAAATTGTGAACAATTTTATGTTACCAGAGTGGTTTCCAGATACGGAGATTTTAGGTGAAAAGATTTATTTACACCTAGTTATAATCTCTCAAAGGCGGTCTTGAATTATCAGGTTTGCCATAAAGGTTATTTTTCTTAGGTTTTTTAATATTGACTGGAATGTATAGACTCTGGTCTTCATTTGTATTTTTCATGAAGTTAATATTGTGGATGTTGTCTTCTTGCGGTTCAATATTTTCAGCAGGTGTTGAAAGAATAGGTTCTGCTTTTACATCAAGCTGTTTTTGAAGAGATTTTTCTTCTCTGCGTTCTTGAATATCTGCTTTAATTTTATTATATTTTGCTTTTGTCTTTTGTTTTGTGTCTTTAACTTTTTCCTTTGCAGCAGCGGTGGCTTTATCTGCTTTATCTTTTACAGCTGTGCAGTCTTTAGCACCTTCTTTGTACCATCTTCTGTATTTTTTGGTAAATACGTTGTCAAAGTTGCCCATATCGTAGTATATATGTTTTGTTTCTTTTGAAAAATCATCTGATGTCAGCACTTTTAGCTGGACATTTTGAGCGATTTCAGGACAAAGCATTCTTGAATAATCTCTGATTTTTTGAAGCTGTTCTGTTTGCGGAGAAGGACCTCTTGTTAAAATCCGGCTTTCAACAGTACTTATTGTTTTGTAATAAGTATTTGACCAAAGAACTATATTTTTTTGCGTATCTACAAGAGCTGCGTATGTGTTCAGCTTGTAAGCAGGATCGATTACGCTTGCTCCAGGTATATTCATAAAATCCCAAACTGTACGTCTCAAGATATAATTTTCTGCATCAATAGCCGTAGTAATCATAAGAATATATCTTGCTTGAGATTGTGCAGCAACTTTTTTTAGCTGCATATAATCAATATTGTAAGATGTTTTAAACCTGTTTGTTAAATTTCTTGCAGGAATGAGAGTTGAAGGGCTGCTTTTGAGAAGATTTCTTTCTTCGCTGACTGTTGGGGCTTGGATTAAGTCTGTTCCATTAAGAATATTTATAATTTCGTTTGCGAAGAATTCAGAAGCTCCGTTATAAATATATGAATCAACAGTTTCGCTGCCGGCTGCTATATTATCAGGAAGAACCACAACTTTGTACTGTTCAGCCTGAACGTACGTTCCAAAAAATATAACTACCCCAACTGCTAATATCTTAAATAAATCTCTCACAGTAGAATTATAGCATAATATTATTTCACTGTACATATTGTTACTTTATTGATACTATATGGTTAAATGACAAAGGCTAGTAAACATATAATTATAATCTTAAGTTTTTATGCATTTTGGATATTGGGGATTCCGTTTATTTTTTCTAAAACGCTTCCTCAAGTGTGCGAAAATATTTCACAGAACTCTGATTATATTATTGAAATCAACAAGCCGCAGTTATTTTTATCTCTTTTGCCGACTGCAAAATTCAAAGCTGAAAATATTACTCTTCAGTCGAAAACATCGGAAGACTTGACCCAGATAGCAAATTTTGAAGTTTCATTGAGGCTTTTGCCTTTACTTTCTGGTCGTGTTCATATTAATAAAATTTATGCTTCGGATGTTTCTATTAATTCATTGCTGAATAAAGAATTTGAACTTGATAAAGATGTTTTATCGAAATTAAGAAAAACTAAGATTAGGTGCAATGAAATTAATTTAAAAAAAATGTTTGTAAATATTCATGAGCCGGAACTCAATGTTCCTGCGGTTTATACTGCGCGTGATATTTATTATAAGAAAAATTCTCAAGCGCTTAAATTTTATTTGGAAAGCGAGCTTAAAGTTCAAGACAATCTTTCTTCTGCTTATGTTGACTTATATCTTCCTAAAAATAATGACATTACAAAGAGTATCGTAGATATCAAGTTTGATAATTTTGATGTTGCTCCTTTAGGAGATTATTTAAGGCAGTATTTGCCAGAAGGTGTAGTGCAGATTAAAGGAGTTGTCGATGTAAAAATTGATAAACAAAACCTTTCTGCTTCTTTAAAAAACTTTGCTATTCTTATGAAAGACAGTGCAAAATCGATAATTTTTCCTGCAGAGCTTGATGTACTTTCTCAATTTGGTATTACAAGCAGTAAAATAAGTTTTGAAAAATTTGAATTAGTTTCTAATAATATTAAAGCTTCTTTAAACGGATTTGTTTCAAATTATATGGATTCTTCCAGAGCTTTTATAAATTTAAATGTCCGCCTTAATAACTCCAGAGTAGAAGATATAGTTAACCTGTTGCCTCCGATTATTGTTGAAGAGTTTAATGTTTATAAACTTAAACACTACAAATTTTATGGTGATGCGATAGGTAATTTTTCTGTAAAAGGCGGGCTTGCTGAACCGGAAATTAACGGTGAAGTATTTATTAATAATGGAGTTTTGATTAAACCTATTAAGAATGCAAAAGGAGCTACAATAAAATTAGATTTTACAGGTAAATATGTAAATTTTGATGTAAATGTTCCTGCAGGAGGTGCTGAACGAGTCTGGGTAAAAGGCGGAGTTGAGCTGTATAACGTAAAATACGCTGATATGCATATTTGGAGTACTAAGAAAGTTAATCTGGAAACAGCAGAAGAGAAGATTATTCCTATTCATGAGATTTTAAATTTTATAATCGGACCTGTTCCTATAATGGATATTAAAGGTGACGGAAATATCGATATAATTGTTAAGGGTAATCGTAAAAATCCGCATGTATGGGGTGTTTTAAATGTTAATAACGTAAAGACTTTCTTTAATGAAGTACCTGATTTGGTTTTGACAAACGCTAATGCTGTTTTGACATTTGATGATCAAAGAGCAGTTTTTAAAACTAAGCAAGGGCTTGTTGACGGCAAGCCGATTGCTATTAATGGTAATTGTAACTTGTACGGCAAGTTTGATTTTGATGTTAGCTCAGCTTCACAAAATATCGGTTATCTTTTAAACGCAATTCAAACTTCGACTATGATTGAAGAAGTTAAAACAATGATTCCGAAGCTGGATATTGCTGAAGGAACTTCAAATCTTAAGCTTAAAGTATTCGGTTCAATTGTTAATATAGAAGACATTCAGTTTAATAGAAACCTGTTTTCAAAAGGTGAAATTGAGCTTCTTGGAAACACTTTTGGCATGCAGGATGTAAGAATCACTGATACAAAAGGTAAAGTAAGTTTTGATGGAATGAATGGTCAAGCTGATGTTACAGGGTTTATAGGTAAATCTGAATTGAGTGCTAATGCCGGAGTTAAAAACAGCATTGCAGATGTTAATATTGCTATTCCGCATTTGAATATTAACGATATTTTACCTCTGGAAGGTGATTTGAAGTCTGATTTTGGCAGCCTTTTTCTTGATGTCGCAGCTTCTTATAAAGGAAAAGTGGATGTAGTTGAATATGATAAAGTGAATTTTGCTGCAAAAATTCTTGGAACTGCGCCGGGAAATAAACTTAAAATCTCGAATGGCTTGATTACTTTAAAAAATAATAAGCTCGCGGTTTCAGGAGTTAATGGAAGATTTGAAAACTCCGGGAGTACTTTTGATATTGATATTACAGCAGATGATATTTCTAATGCGCCTAAAACAAACGGAGTTTTAAGGCTTAAGAATTTCGATATGGCTTTGTTAAACATGTTTGGAAAATATCCTTTTGTGCCGGAAGAAGTAAAAAACTTTAAATTTGAAAGCGGAAATGTTAATCTAGACTGCAGAATACGTAACAACAAAGTTGAAGCGTCTTCTGATTTAGGCGGAATTTTATTTACTTATACTCCTTTAGAGCTTCCTATAAAAATTGTAAACGGAAGTTTTATGATAAGAAACAATTCGCTTCGGCTTATTAAATTGAATCTGCTAGCTGATAACATGCCTCTGCTTTTAGATGGTATTGTTAATAATATTTTTGATAAAAAGAATTTTGATATTTATGTTAATTCTAAGCCGAAGCAGGAGTTTATTGATAAGTATATAAATAAAAACCAGATTTATCCTGTGAAAATAAAAGGTGATATTGTATATACTCTTCGGTTAAAAGGTATAAAAGATGATTTTGATGTAAAAGCTGATGTGAATATGGCTCCTGACTCAAGTATTTATCACCTTGGCGCGACTGTTGGAGATATTGAAAATGCTATTGTTTTAAATCTCGATACAAGAATTTTGCAGAACAATATTTTGAAGATTAAAGAGTTTTCTTACGATAAGATAATTTCTTCTCTCGGAAGCAGAAATACACGTTTAAATATGCTTAAAGCAAGAGGCGGTATTGAAGTTTACAGGGATGATTTAGTATTCCATGATTTGTATATTAAAACTCAAAACCCTACTGACGCAAGGATTTTTAATATTATTTTTAGAAAGCCGAATATTAAACAAGGGCAGTTTACTTCTGATTTAAGATTTAACGGCAAACTTTCAAATCCGCGTTTGATAGGAGATTTCCATATCTTCGAAACTAATATTCCTTTCTTTGATACTACGATGAAAAATATTACATTTAAGTTTAAAGATAAAACAATTGATTTAACTTCAAAAGGTGAAATTTTAAATAATGATGTTGCTGTAAATGCAGTTCTGAAAAATAAACTCTCAGCACCATATTATGTTGAAAAAGCAGAAATTTATACGAAAGTTCTGGATTTAAATTATTTAATTGAGAAAATGAAACTTTCCCAGCTTGAAGAAGGTCAGTCTTATGAGTCTCTTGAAGGTATTGATCTAGCTTCCATTATTGTTAATGATATGAACTTAAATGCAGATAGTATTCATTTAAGAAATATTATTGCAAAAGATTTCAATGCGGATATTTCGGTTAATGAAAAAAATGTTTTAAATGTAAAAGACTTTAAGTTCAATATTGCAAACGGTGTTTTAAATGGCAGGTTTAATTATAATTTTAAAAATAACAGCACAGCTTTAAGTTTGAAAGCTAAAGACATTGATGCAAACGATTTGGCTTTTGCGCTGTTTGATTTAAATAATCAGATTTACGGCGAGCTAACAGGCGATATTAAATTATCTTGCAGCGGCGAAAGCTTTGAGAACTGTATGAAAACGCTAAACGGAAAAACTACTTTCAATGTAAAAGACGGAAATATGCCTAAGCTTGGTTCTTTAGAATATCTTTTAAAAGCCGGAAACCTTTTGAAAGGCGGACTTACAAGTATTTCGATTAACGGGGTGATTGATATTATTACTCCGCTTAAAACAGGAGATTTTTCAAATATTTACGGACTGATTAATATCAAAGACGGGATAGCAGAAGATATAGAAATTTCTACGCGAGGAAAAGATTTGAGTTTGTTTATTACAGGAAAATATAATTTCGGCTCTGAAGAAGCAGATATGGAGGTTTTGGGACTGCTTTCAAGAAAAATTTCAACAATGTTCGGTCCTATTGGAAATCTATCTTTGAACACTTTGTTTAATGCAATTCCAGGAGTTGATTTGTCTAAGAATACAAAAGTTCTTGAAAATATTAACCGTATTCCGGGTATTGAGCTTTCAAGCAAGGCTTACCGCAAGTTTATCGCAGAAATTAAAGGAAACATAAACGGGGATAATTATGTTACAAGCTTTAAATGGATAAACTAAATGGGAATTGCGGATTTTTTTCTTAGAATTTCTTAACATAACTTAAGGAAAATCTTTGCAATTATTACGCTTTATGTGTATAATTTATTAAGTGTAAAATTTACAATAGAAGGAATTGAAATGGCGCTTAATTTTCAAGATTTGATTTTAAATTTATCAAGATTTTGGTCTGATTACGGATGTATAATTCAGCAGCCGTATGATATAGAAAAAGGGGCTTCAACAATGAATCCTGCCACTTTTTTAAGAGCTTTGGGACCAGAGCCGTGGTCAACAGCAATGGTAGAGCCTTGCAGAAGACCGACTGATGCAAGATACGGTGAAAATCCTAATAGATTAGGACATTATTTTCAATATCAAGTAATTCTTAAACCTTCTCCGGATAATGCTCAAGAGCTTTATTTAAAAAGCTTGGAGGCTATGGGAATTGATTTAACAAAACATGATGTAAGATTTGTTGAGGATAACTGGGAGTCTCCGACTCTTGGGGCAGCTGGTGTAGGCTGGGAAGTTTGGCTTGATGGTATGGAAATTACTCAGTTTACTTATTTTCAACAGGTTGGCGGTTTAGAGGTTAAGCCGGTTGCTCTGGAAATTACTTACGGGTTAGAAAGAATTGCTATGTATATCCAGAACAAAGAGTCTGTGTTTGATATTATGTGGAATAACAAGTTAAAATACGGTGATATTTACCTCCAGAATGAGATTGAACAATCTAAATATAATTTTGAATATTCTGATGCTGACAGGCTGTTTGGTTTGTTTGACGCTTATCAGAAAGAAGTTGATAATTGTATTGAAGCAGAGCTTGTTCTTCCTGCTTATGATTATGTTTTGAAATGTTCTCATACTTTTAATCTTCTTGATGCAAGAGGGGTAATCAGTAAAGATGAACGTATCAACTTTATCAACAGGGTAAGGACAATGGCTTCTGCTGTTGCGAATCTTTATGTTCAGCAGCGTGAAAAGCTTGGTTTCCCTTTGCTTAAAATAGCTGAAAAATAGAGCCTTAGAGTAGTTAATATTTCAACTCTATGACAAAAAAATAAAAAAGTAGGTTAGGAGATACCTGACAAAACCGATGAAAGGCGATAAATGGCAGAAAAAAACTTTTTCCCTGTGTCTCAGATATTGAGAAAGATGATTACGCGTAAAAATCCGGATGATGCTTTAGCGGGAGCGGCTAAAGGCGGACTGGAAAAGACTTTAGGAGTCTGGGATTTAATCATTTTAGGGGTTGGAGCTATTATAGGTTCAGGAATTTTTGCGATTGTAGGAATTGCTGCTGCCGGCAGCGCAGACGGTTCGAGTCCTGGAGCTGGTCCTGCTTTGGTAATATCAATGGTCATTGCTGCTATTGCGTGCGTTTTTTCAGCGCTGTGTTACAGTGAATTTGCTACTATGATTCCTGTTGCAGGCGGTGCTTATACTTATACTTTTGCAACTCTTGGTGAATTTTCAGCTTGGATTATAGGCTGGATTTTAATGCTTGAATATGCAATTGGTTTTATTGCAGTTGCTTGCGCTTGGACAAACCATTTTATGCAGTTTATAAAAGGTTTTTCTGCTGTTTTACCGGCATGGTTTGTTAATCCTCCAATTTGGCTGGTTAATGATTACCGTACTGCTGCTGGAATTGATTCTTCGGTTATTCCGCATTTTGCAGGAATTCCGTTTAGTATAAATCTTCCAGCAATTATTATGATTGCCATAACTACTGCAATTCTTGTAAAAGGTACTAAAGATTCTGCAAAAATGGCAGGAATTATGGTCGCTGTAAAGCTTGGAGTAATCGCTCTTTTTGTACTTGCAGGTGCGTTTTTTGTTAAGCCGGATAACTGGACTCCGTTTGCTCCAAACGGATTTGAAGGTGTGTTCATGGGCGCTTTTATAATCTTCTTTGCTTATATTGGGTTTGATGCTCTGGCTACAGCTGCAGAAGAATGTAAAAATCCTCAAAAAGATTTACCTATTGGTATTTTAGGCTCATTAGTTGTTACAACAATTGTTTATGTTCTTGTTGCGCTTGTATTAACCGGGCTTCAGCCGACAAGCGGAGGTGTTATTCCTGAGGGGTTGTACAAAGCTCCGATGGCTTTTGCAATGAGTGCAGTTAATCAAAACTGGATAGCTGCTTTAATTTCAATTGGTTCATTAGCAGGTTTAACTTCTGTTCTTCTTGTTATGCATATGGCTGCTACAAGAGTTTTATTTGCAATGAGCAGAGATAATTTTTTACCGGGTGTATTCCAAAAAATCCATCCAAAGTTCAACACTCCGCATATTCTGACAATTACAGTCGGCGTGGTTGGTATTTTAGGAACTTTGGTATTAGATTTAAATGTTGCAGCTTCGCTTTGTAATTTTGGTACATTCACTTCATTCATAATCGTTTGTGTTGCAATACTTATTTTGAGAAAAGTTGATCCAGACAGGCCAAGACCTTTTAAAGTACCTTTCTGTCCTTGGTTTCCTCTTGCGGGAATTGCTTGCTGCGGCGGTTTAATGATATTTTCAATGGTGATTTCAAAAGGTGAAGCAGCTGTATTATCGACAGAATTATTTGTTGTTTGGGTAATTATGGGGGCTTTGATTTATGCTTCTTATGGTTACCGTAAGAATAGAAAAATGGAAAAATTAGCTGAAAATGAAGAAGTAGCAGGAAAAAATGAAATTGAAGCAGGTGTTAAATAATTTATTAAAATGTAAAAGCCCTCAAGAGCTTATTGACGAAGGTTCGAGCTCTGGATTAAAAAAGACTTTAACTGTGTTTGATCTTATTGTTTTGGGGATTGGAGCAGTTGTAGGAACGGGGATTTTTACGATTATCGGCAGTGCTATAGCGGGTTCATCAGATGGAGCCGGCGCAGGTTCTGCGGTTGTGGTTTCAATGATTTTAGCTGCTGTTGCAAGTGTGTTTTCTGCACTTTCGTATTCTGAAATCGCTGCAATGATGCCTGTTGCAGGCAGTGCTTATGCTTATACTTATGCTACAATGGGTGAGTTTATGGCGTGGATGGTCGGCTGGATTTTAATGCTGGAATATGCAATTGGCGACATAACTGTTGCAAGCGCATGGACTGGATATTTTGTTCAGTTCTTAAAAGGTTTTAAACACATTCTGCCTGCTTTTGTTGTGAATTTTCCAATGTGGCTTAGAAATGATTATAGGACTATGTATGAGTTTTGCAGTAAATACGGTCTGGACGTTCATGACAAAATGCCGTTTATTCATTTGCCGTTTGGTATCGAAATTCCTTTTGCGATAAATATTCCGGCGATTGCGATTGTGCTTTTGCTTACAATTTTGCTTGTTAAAGGTGTTAAAGAGTCGACAAAAGTTGCTACAATAATGGTTGGAGTGAATATGTTTATTATACTTTCATTTATTGTAGTAGGAGCTTTTTATGTGAAGCCGGAAAACTGGACTCCATTTGCTCCAAATGGTTTAGAGGGAATTTTTACTGGTGCGTTTGTAATTTTCTTTGCTTATATTGGTTTTGATGCAATTTCAACTGCTGCTGAAGAAACTAAGAATCCGCAGAGAGATTTGCCTATTGCGATAATGGGAACGCTCGCAATTTGTACAATTTTATATATTTGTGTAGCTCTTGTTTTAACAGGAGTTGTGCCTTTAGGAGCTATTGATACACAAGCTCCTCTTGCACATGCAATGAGGTTTGTGGGTATTAACTGGTATGCCGGATTAATTTCTGTCGGGGCTTTGTGTGCTCTTACTTCTGTGCTTTTAATTTATCAGCTTGGTACTACAAGAATTCTTTATGCGATGAGCAGAGACAGTTTCCTGCCAAAATCTTTGAATAAAATTCATGAAAAGTTTAAAACTCCGCATATTATGACTTGGATTGCAGGTTTAATAGTAATTGTTTGTGCTTTATTTATGGATTTAAATATTTCTGCTGAGCTTTGTAATTTTGGAACGTTTACTTCGTTTATAATAATTTGTATTGCGGTTCTAATTTTAAGAAAAACTGAACCAAATAGAGAAAGACCTTTTAAAGTACCATTCTGTCCTTGGTTTCCTATTTTAGGCATTTTGACATGTTTTGCTCTTATGTATTGCAAGTTTAGTGCAAAAGCTACTTCTGCTTTATATTTTATCATCTGGCTGATAATTGGGGTTGCTATTTATGCAGGTTACAGCTATAGGTCAAAACGTTTGGAAGAAAATATAGAGCAAATACAGTAGGAATTTACTCAAAAAAATGTTATAATTTTATATATGAGAATTGTTTCAAATAAAGAATTAAGCAGTTATAAAGTTTTACCGTTTGATTTGTATACTGAAAACAAGAATAAAATTCTTGAAGCTGGTGAAGTTTTGACTCCGGGCAAGCTTATTATGCTCAAGAATTACGTAAAAATTTATACAGAGGAGTATGCAAATGAAGATTTTAAAGAAGGTGCTTCTGAATCTAAAATAGCTGCTCCTTCTCAAGTTTTGAATTTTTCTTACGAAAGTATTGATGCTACTGATTTTGAAACAGTTATTAATGGAGATGCTTATGTAAAAACCGAGATTCAGGTAAGAATAAAGTATTTTTACAAGCGTATCTTAGATTTATTGATGCAGGGGTATTACGAAGAAGGTTTGTTAAAGCTGAATTCTTTAATTGGAGTTTTAAAGACAGAAGTGTTTAAAAAAGTTACCAAGTCTGGTAAAGGTTCAAAAGTAAGATTTCTTGGTGAATATGAAATTTGTCATCCTTTAAATGTTGCTGTTATTTCTGGTTTGATTGCAAAAAAACTTGATTATTCTGCAAGGTCCATCGATCATGTAGTCCTTGCGGCTCTTTTGCATGATATTGGGAAGCTGAAAATCAAATTATCTGACTCTGAAGCTATGCTTACAATGAATGAAGATGAAGTAAAGGATCACACTATTATCGGATATAAGATGATAAAAGAAGAGTTTAAGCTTCCGGATGAAATTGCAAAGGCTGCATTGGAACATCATGAAAACAATGATGGTTCCGGTTATCCGCAAGGGTTATCAAGCGATTATATTTCTGAGTTCAGTCAGATTGTGAATGTCGCAAATTATTATGATAATCTTGCATTTAACAGAACGCACGCTCTGGTAGTTAATAATAAAGAAGCTTTAAGGGCCATGCTTGAAGTCGGAACACGGAAGTTTGCTGCAAAAATTTTATATTCGTTTATACACATGTTTAATTATGATGATTCAAGAAGTTTTAACGACATGGTTGTGTAGCTTTGGGTAATGCAGTATGTATAAGTTTCGTTAATCCTGTATGTGTTGTACAAATATAGGATTATTAAGATGAATAAAGCAGATGAATTTCAAAAACTAATGGAAATCAGCAACACTGATAAAGTGATTGTTTTAACCAATCATTACCAGATTACAGGTCATGTTTACGACTGTGAAAAATGTAATAAAGAGTCTTTTTTAAATCTGACAAACGCATCTTTGTGTTTGATAAATGATGTTTATGGAAGCGATACTTGTGAAAAATATACAAGCTCGCATTATGACTGGCTGCACGTGAATTTTGATTCAATAACTGCATTCAGTTTTGCGGGATAGAAGGGGTAAATAGGTAAAAAAGTGGGTAAGTTGGTTTTGAGAATATAATCAGGATGTCCTTTCTGAATCCACAATAAAAAACCGGATATTTCTATCCGGCGAATCCCTATATTTTAATCGTAGTTTACTTAATCGTAAATTATACTCCTAGGGGTAAAGGGGTAAGTATAATTTTAATTTGAATTAACATTACCCGTTTTATTTACCCAATATATTTATTTTATAACTGTAAAGAACTTAAACTCAGCAGGCATTAGCTTTCCGAAAGAAAGCGAGTTTGTTGCTGCAACGAATTTTTCTTCCATATAATCAGTGCCGTCAAATCTGAATTCTGAAACGATTGAATAATCGCAGGAAAGTTCAATTGTTTTGTCAAAAACTTCTCTGCCTTCTCTGATTTCGACAACTCCATTTTCACAGAATTTTTCACTAGGCGAGTTGAAGTTTGCCGCTACAAGAATAGAATTTTTCAGCCCTTCTTTTTGTATCTGCCAAACAACAAATCCGTCATCATCCTGCCTTATAATGTGAGCTTCTCCATCAGTAATTACAGCTGAATTTTTTACAAATCTGTCAATGGCGTCAAATTTAGCAAAGAAATCATAATCTTTTTCGCGTTTCATTGAAACTTCGTTTCCGATAATGTATTCCATACCTGTTTTTGTGAAAGATTCATCTCCGTCAATATACATTACAGGTCTTTGAGCGTTGCGTCCGCCAGGAAGGAACTTGTATTTAAACCATTTGAACAGTGCGCCTTCAAAACCAAGCTGAGCAGGATATCTGTCAATTGCTTCAAACTCTCCATCCTGATTGTTATATGTTTTCAAAATTGAAAGCGGAGTGCTTCTTTTGTGTGAAGAATTGTAGTTTGCAAGATATAAGTTATCTTCTGCAATTGCTTCAGGAGTTTTATAGCTTTGTGACACAATATCGTTGCCCCAGAGCAAGTCGAAATTCATATCCTGATGATATTCTTTGTAGAAATTATCCCATAGCATATACTCAGCGAGTACTGCAAAATAAGGGATTTTTTCTTTCATTGCTGAGTTTAGCATTCCAAGAACTTTTCTTGGAGCTCTGTAGCTTATCGGAGTTCCATCTTTCTCTGAAACTTCGTCAACAATATGGTCAATATGGTCAACTCTAAATCCGTCAAAGTTGAAATTTTCCTGAAGGTTTTTCATATAATCAATAAAGAACTTGATTACATCATTGTTATATTTTCCGTTTTCAAGATTTACAAAATAATAAGGAGTTTGGCAGTCAAGATTTGCAAAGTTTGTAACATCTTCTCCGTCAAACTTGTAGTGTTTAAATGTCGGATAAGAAGCACCTTCACTCATTCTGTCAAACACAGGAACGCCTGCTGAACACCATGCTCCGCCTGGTGCCGGCCACATTCCTTCTGAAATTAAAGACTGGATAATTTCACCTTGGTTTGTAATTTCATTTTCAGAAAGCTTCTTGCTGCTTCCAGTCACTTTACTGATGATTGATTTTGCTTTCTTGTGAAGCTTATCTTGAATGCTTCTTTCTAACATAGCATTTGAAAGAAATATTTTTGTATCTTTTAATAAAATATCTATTTCATCAAAAATTTTCTGATAGTGTTCGGTTAAATCTCCATAGCTTTCGCCTTTTATTGATTTTTTGTAAATTCCGCTTACTATTGATAAATCATCTTTTGAATACTTATCAGAAAGCTTTGATGCTGCTTCGTCAACATTTTTAGAAAGCTCGGTTATTAAAGCATTTATATCAAACCATCTTGCACATTCAGGATTTGTAAGAACGATTTTCGAAAATCTTCCAGTCTGAGGAAGAATATCATAAATTACTGGATGGCCTGCAAGCTGTGCCATCTGGATAAATAATTTAACCTGTTCATCTGCTCCGAAACCTGTTTTTTCTTTTATGGCAGAATCTTCTAATGCAGGACTTACATTGCTTGCTGTTGGAAGATAAGCACATCCAAACTCACGCGGATGGAAAGGTATAAGATACATTGTTGTGCCGAAAATATTATTGCTTAAATTTCCGGAAGGAAGGATTAATAACTCTCTTAACCAGTCCATAAATAATCCGCAAGTTTCAGGATTGTTTCCTAATCCTGCTAGGTTAATCAGCTTGATATCGTGGCCTTCTTTTTGAAGCCAGCTTGAATTTTTAACGTTGTTCCTTGCAAGAACACTTGTCTTTGAAAAATTGAAGCTGCCGTTTTCAAAAACTCCATTTGAAGCCCATTTTGATTCAAGCGCAAATAAAACTTCTGCATCAGACAATTCTTCTAATGCTTTAACTTGAGGATAAGGAAGGTATCCGTATTTTTCCACTGTTGATTTTAAATACTCTTTTCTGTCTTCTGGAATATTATCGAAAGAATGTATTTCTTTTAACTTAGAGTAAAAATTGTTTAAATTTTCACAAACATTTACTGCTTCTTTTTTAAACAAAAAATCTAACATAGGGCTTCTCCTTCAAAATTTGTGATTGTTTGGATTCTGTATACAAGGATGATATCATGCATACATATTTTTTACAAACAAACGTAAACAATTGTTAAGCAAAGTTTTTCTGGGCGCAAATTTTTTATTCAGTGTTTTTACAATGATTATGAAAGTCGCATCCGTATCAAATTATAATCATCCTGTTTGTGCTTCAAAAAGAAATTTGCATCAGGATTTTTTACCGGTATTTAAATCTGCCGGTTATAAACAAATAGACGGAGTTTCAAAAATTTTTAATCGTATTTTAAAGAAAAGTTTGTGTGAATGTAGCTTTTCTGCATTAGAAGGAGTTCAAAGAGGGCTGAAAACTTTTAAAGGGCTTTCAATTAAACAGATGGCGTTTGCTTTTACAGACTTGCATTCAATAAATATGATGAGCGGATGTACAAATCATTGCTTGCATTGTTATGCGAATGCTCAGCCGTTTATTAGAAGATATCCGTTTGAAGATTTAGTTCAAATATGTTCTGATGCAAAAGAGTTTAAAAATAGAACTGGTATTAATCTGGCTCATCATCACGGACAGCCTTACATAGATATGTCTTTTGATGCTGATGCTTTGGATTGTCATTTGTATGACAGTAATGGCTGTAAACACGATTTTATTGAAATCGCAAAAATTATGCATGAAGGTTTAGGATATAAACCTGTTTTTGATACAAATGGATGGGAGTTGAATGATAAAGACAAGCAAAAAAGGGCTGAGGAGTATGTTCAAAAGCTTATGGAGGATAAAAATTATAAAAATTTTTATCAAATAAATATTTCAATAAATCCGTTCAGTCCAAAGTATACAAAAGTTTTAAATTCCGGATATCCTTTGGATGAACTTTTTACTCCGCTTAAAAAAATTGGTGTTGAAGATAACCGTCCAGAGGATTTAAAAAAGGCTGGAGATATATATTTAGAATATTTAAAAAAGACAGCAAATATTTTATATACGTTTAAGCCTCTTTTAAAAGCAAAAAACTTTTCGGTTATAGTAAGGGCTTTAGATAATAAAATTACAGAGATGAAAGGTTATCGTATTGAAGATTTTGCTCTTACGCTTCAGCATTTGTATGCGCAGCTTTATCTTATGTATGTAATTTCAGGCAAAATGAGCGAAAAAGAATTTAAAAAATATGGTGATTTATTAGGCTGCGTCGGAGGGAAGGTGTTTTCATCCGGCAGAATGGAAAAGTTTTACAGAGTAAAAAATAAAAACAGTGAAGTTGACGGAATTATGAATATTGATGAAGAGAGATTAGTATCATATATGAATTTAGAACGCATAAAATGTTCCGGCAGTCTTGCAAAAGCAAATAGAAGATATTTGAAAATGATAGCACCGGATGGTAAAGTTTATATTTATGATAATTATGTACTTGTTCCTACTGATGTTCGGATAAAAACATCAATTCCTGATGTTTCCAGACCGTTTAGCATTCCAGTTGAAAAATTTACTGTAACTGACCGGATGCTTGATTTAATTTAACATTTGTAACGGTTTTACTTGCCTTGAAAGCATGTTTATACTACGATAATTTTGGTTGTATGTTTCGATAGGTATAACCCTAGTCTATAAATAGCTTAATTTTAGATGGAAATGTACAGCCCGTAGTAAAACAAGTTAAAAAACAAAGGAGACAAAGATGTCAGTAGCATCACTTATTGAACTTTTAGAAGCAGGCGTTCACTTCGGACACCAGACACAGCACTGGAACCCAAAAATGAAACCGTATATTTACGGAGCAAGAAATGGTATTTATATTCTTGATTTAAGAAAAACTACCGAATTATTGGATGCAGCTTATGATGTAGTAAGAGAATACGCAGCAAAAGGAAGAAATGTTCTTTTTGTTGGTACTAAAAAGCAAGCAGCTGAAGTTGTTGCAGAAGAAGCAGCAAGAGTTGGTGCTTATTATATCAATAGAAGATGGTTAGGCGGTATGTTAACAAACTTTGAAACAATCAGAGGCAGAGTTAACAAACTTAGAGAAATGGAAGATTTCATTTCTTCAGGCCACATCGAAAAATTACCTAAAAAAGAACAAGCTCAATTAAACAGACAGCTTTCTAAGTTAAGCAAAACTTTAGGCGGTATTAAAGAAATGCGCGGTTTACCGGATGTTATTTTTGTAGTTGACCAAGCAAAAGAAGACATTGCAATTGCAGAAGCTAACAAATTAAATATTCCTGTAATCTGTTTAGCTGATACAAATGCTAATCCAGACGGCATCAACTATATTATTCCTGGTAATGATGATGCTATTCGTTCAATTAAGTTAATTACTTCTAAACTTGCTGATGCAGTTCTTGAAGGAAAGCAGTTAAGAGAAAACAACGCTGTTAAAGGCAAGGCTGAATCAATTACAGCTGCTGATGCAGGCGTAGAAGCTGCTTCTGTATAAAAAAAATAATATTTAAGGGGCAGCTTGCCCCTTATCTTAAATAAGGAGAATTATAAATGAATATTACAGCTACAATGGTAAAAGAACTTCGTGATAAAACTGGTGCCGGCATGATGGATGCTAAAAAAGCTTTAATTGAAGTTGACGGTGATATGGAAAAAGCAATGGAAGTTTTACGTCAAAAAGGTATCGCTTCTGCTGAAAAGAAAATGGGTAGAATTGCTGCAGAAGGAAGAATTGGTTCTTTCGTTTCTGATTCTTGCGGTGCTATGATTGAAGTTAACTGTGAAACTGACTTTGTTGCAAAGAACGAAGAATTTATCGAATTAACAAATAATCTTGCTCAATTTGTTGCAGAATCTAATCCTGCAAGCGTTGAAGCTTTTGTTTCTTCAACTTGCCCTAAATGCGGTAAGACAATTGAAGAAATTTTAAAAGAAAAAATTGCTTCAATTGGAGAAAAAATTACAGTAAGAAGATTTGTAAGATATGAAGGCAGCGCAGCTACTTACATTCATAACGGTAAGATTGGTGTATTGCTTTCAACAGATAACAAAGATGAAGCTCTTGCAAAAGATGTTTGCTTGCATATCGCTTCTTCTGCTCCTGAATTCGTTTCAAGAAAAGATATTCCTGCTTCTGTAATTGAAGAAGAAACAAGGATTGAAATGGGTAAAGAAGATTTGGCTAACAAACCTGAGCAAATCAGAGCTAAGATTGTTGAAGGACGTGTAAACAAATTGATGGCTCAAAAATGTTTAGTAGAACAGCCGTTTGTTAAGAACCCTGAACAAACAATTGAACAATTAGTAAGCGGTAAGTTTGCTATTATTAAGTTTGACAGATTTGTTCTTGGCGAAGGTCTTGAAAAGAGAAATGATAACTTCGCTGATGAAGTTATGAGCCAGTTAGGCAAATAGTTTAAAAAACAAAAGGCGCGCGGTCTATAGACCGCGCGCCTTTTTTAGTTAATTATGAATACATTTAATTTTGCGCGGGATGCGCTCAGATACATTATTAAAGAAAACGAAATACAAGAAATTTATGTCCCGTATTATTTATGTGATGTGATACGGCATACTGTTGTGGCTGAAGGTGCAAAACCTTTGTTTTATCATATTGATGATAATTTTATGCCGCTCAAAGAATTTTCAAAAGACAGTTATATTATTTACCCCAATTATTTCGGTATTTGTGATAAGAATGTAGATAAACTTATTGACATTTATCCAAGGCTTATTGTTGATAATGCGCACGCATTTTATTCTAAGCCGAGAGGGTTTGCAGCGATTTATTCACCTCATAAATTTAAGGGGGTAAATGTAAATCGAAGAAAGGAATTTGATAAATATCATGAATTATATGGAATGAAAAATTTGTTAAAAATCGACATTCCTGACGATGCTATTCCTTTTTGTTATCCTTTTTTTGCTTCAGACGTGGAAGAAGCTGATGAATTGGTAAAGACTTTAACGAAACAAGGCTTAACGATATACAGGTATTGGAATTCTTTGCCTGAGAGTTATAATGAGTATAAGTTTTATTCGAGGCTTGTTCCTTTGCCTTTGAATACGATAAATTAGGTTAACCTTTAAGTCTCCAGTAATATTCCACCAGATAACTTATTGCATCAAAAGGATGCTCAAGAAATTTATAATCACGGTTTGACTTTATCTGGGTATGTGTAGGAACATCAACTACGCTTGTACCTTCTTTGAAAGAAAGATTGTATATATTATACAAAATCCATTTGCATTTACGCGGGTCAATAAAAATATGCCTCTCCCCTTTTACATTTTTAACTCGTGCATTAAATGCAGATATTCTATTCAAAATAGGCGGATTATATTCACGAAGTTTGAATTTTATTTTGTCGTAACCGTGATTTTTTAAAGCATTTTTAATTATGACATAATTTGTGTATTCGCTTTGAGTACTTCTGTTATCACCTGAAGCATCTCCGTTGATTATAATTTCTGATTTATGTTTTGGATAACGCCTGATAAACTCTTCTATGCATTGTTGGGTTGAAGTATTTTCAATAACAATTTCATCAAAGAAATATACATTTTCATTGTCTTTATGTGCAAGCGCCCAGCACATCGGATCTACGTTAAAGTCGCAGGTTAAATGCAGCGGCAAGTTAGGATTATATTTTAGTTTTAATTTGTTTTCTTCTCCAAAACCTTTTACAACTAGTCCTGATGAATAATCTCCGAATTCTCCGAGTACGTTGATTTTGTAGTATTCTTCATCAAAACTTTCTTTCATAGACTGGATAAAATGTTTGGGTAAATAGATGTTGTTGGTTGTAGGGGCAATAATAAGCCTGTAGTTTTCTTTTGAATGTTCAACAAATCTTTGATATATCCAGCCTTTGTCAGCTTGCGGGTTTGTATGCCCAAAAAGTCTATACCTGAAATCTACCCAATTATTTCCTCTGTAGGTGTTTCTAAGACGTCCTAAAAGTTGTTTGAAAGAAGAGTCTGTTATTTGTGAAGCTTCTTCGATTTCTGCCCAGTGTAAGTTTAAAGATTTAAATTTTTCAGGATCTTCAAGTGCAGAGAATAAGATTTCAGAACCGTTAGAAAAACGTATTATTTTATCAACTTTATTGTATTCATAATCTTTATCTATCAAATATCCTAAAGCTTTAAGATGGTCGAGGTAAGAAACGAGAGTAGTTTTTCTTACAAGTTCATATTCTTTTGCGCCAACCAGTCCTCGGCAGCCGGGGTATTTTTTTGCAAGAAGGATGCCAAGAAGCGAACCGCACCAAGTTTTACCGCTGCCGTATCCTCCCTGATAAATTGCAACATCAAGAGAATTTGAGTGCGGAATTTCTATGAATTCTTTTTGTTTGTCTAAAAGCTTGTACTTTACCATCTACAGAACCTCTGATATATATCAACTGAATTTTTCATAAAATATCTTTTACATTTATTAACTTTGCTTACTTTTAAAAGCGCATCAAATACACAACTTGAAAAATGCCTGTCATTATCAATATAATGATGATTTTCACATAAAACATCGTGAATTAAAGATGGAATTAAAAACTTCGGGTCAGTTTTTGGACCTATATCACGCCAAAAAAGACGGGGTATAGAAGCCCCGTCCCAGCAGTAATTTTCTTTGATAGAAAATTCGTATTTTTTGTTTTTTTTGAAATCTAAAAGCTTTACATTTAGCTTTCTTTTATTCTCAAAAGGATATTTCAGAATTGCATTTTTTTCTAAGTTAGTCATTGATGGTAAAGGATATTGCATTTTTACAATAGGCTGAATGCTAAAAAAAATAGCCAAATTTTTATCATTATACCATTCTATCATTTTTTAATTCTCCGTTTTTGAATAAATAATCTAAGTCTTCTGATGAATAACCTAAAATTGCACCAATTTGGTTAATCCAAGGATTGCCGCGGAAGAAATTGTTTGCTTTAAGCTCAATTTTCAACGCCTTTACATCAATATCCGGATTGTCTTTTACAAGCTCTAAAATATCCTCAAAATCGATTCCTTTAGCTTTGTAAATAGCTCTTTCGACGTCAGCAGCAGTAAGAGAAAGCATATTTAAATGCTCACGCTCCTGAGCCTGAAGCTCTTCTTCTGTAAATCCAAGAGCTTGTAAACCATCTTCTATCTCCTTAATTGTGTAACCAAGCTTGTGGTTGTTCTCTACAATGAAGTTTAATCTCTCATTTTCTGTATATGGTTTATTTAATATAGCTTTAATTTCCATTTCTTTTATCCTTTCTAATATATGTAACCCTGCGCATGCCAATTCCCACTAAATCCACCGTCAGAGAGTTGTATACCGGATTTTGTTTTTGATTTTAGATAGTAAGCTGCAGTATGATAAGCGCTAGTGTTGTTTACACTGTTGTAATATATTACAAAACAGTAATTAGTATTATTAAACATTTTTAAAAATGTTACATTTACACTCCCCGCTTGTTTTACTCCGCCCTGCTCACACCAGCCGTCAGACCAAATCCTATACCAGCTGTTACCGCTTTGATAAGTCTCTGTGATGTAAGCTTTGACGCTTGATGAATCGAGCTTACCGGCAAGCTGTTCTGCTATACTGCCTGTATTAATAAGATTTGTATTCTGAACAGTTTCTCCAACGTAATAATACAATTTATCATTATTTTTAGGCTTGTAATATTTACCTTCCGTAAAAACAGAACTTCCTGCAGCATTAACAACATCACCTTTTTTTAATAATAATTGCGTTGTGTCTGACCCAACTGTATAACCAGCTATGTTTTTGAAGGCGATACAGCTTTTACCATTAACTGTAATATATCCGTTATTATTTTCGTTCTCTCTTCTTTCACATGTAACAAACACATAACTGTCATAAGGTACTGTAAAAGGAAGGCTTGAAATCGTTTGTTCAGAATTCCAGTCGATGTATATGCTGTTTTCTTTTTGCAGCGGCAGTCTGAAAGTTTCATCTGCTGTATTAATAACCCAGTCAAAATCTGAGTAATCGTCTGATGAAGTTGTAAAACTATCTGTGTTTGAGTTTAATTGTTCTAAACACCAATTGTAGTAATCTGGATAAACTGCTTTACTGTTCCATTGTCCTTCTGATTTCAGCCAGCTTAAATTGTTAGGTGCAACGTTAAAATAATGGCTCATGCCTAAGAAAAACGGATTGTTAAGTTCTTCTGAAACTGCATTTTTTATTGTTTCTATACCAGCTTCTGTTAAATTTGATAAATTTGCATTTGCTGGATTAATACTAAGTATTTGGTTGACTTTTTCCGTCGCAGCTTGTATTTGCTGCAAGCCGGCTGTATTAACTGCTTCAATTGTTTCTTCTTGTTTTTCCTGAATATTATTTAAAATTTCTTGCTCTTGTGAGCTTAGTGTATTTTGAGTATCATTAAATACTTGGTTAATTTCTTCTAATTTTTGGGATGCAATATCAGCTTGTTGTTTTGCTTTACGTGCTGATTCTTTTGCATCCAGGCTATAATATTCCAGCGGATTATTATTTACTTTACATGCAGCTTGGGGTTCTGTTGATGAAACAGATATTTGGTTTTTATTTGTACTAGTTGTTATTTTTAGCATTAAGTACCCTCAACTTTCTTTGGAAAGACAGTTATTGTATTTTGATATCCTATATCATTGCTGCCAATGATGAGAGTATTTTCATATCCGTTGTCATAACATTGCTTTATTCCATAATAATAAAATTCACAGGTTTCATTTTTTGGTACAGTCATTAGATCTGTAAAATCTCCTGTCATTTCAAAGACTACAGAGTTAGATTTATTTGAGTTTACATATAGTTCGTTACCTATAGGTTTTCTATTTTTATCTTGAATAGCAAGATAGATTTTGTAATTTTTACTTGTGTCTAATCCACTGATGACGAGGCTTCCGCTGTCGCCTTGAATTAAACTTATATTGCCATTTTCATCAATAGTAAATGCCATAATTTCTCCTTTAAGTTTTTATTTGCCACAAGCATACCAGTCAATAGTATTATATCTGGCAGCGTTACCATAAGCACGGCAGTCAACATAGCAGGAAGTTGTTGATTTGCTGCTTACAATAGTAGAATATTCGTAAGTATCCGAGGTTCTTTGAGTTTGCACGCAGTAATTAGCATCTTGAAAAGGTTTTAAAAATGTGATGTGTTGTAATGTAACTGTGTGCCCGCCTTGCTCAACCCAGATTCTATTTTTCTTCTCTGCATCAGAAAAATATTCACGATACCAAGAACTTCCGTTTACATATGTTGTGATATAACTTCCGCTGTCTTTAAAATTAGCGAAAGTTTTGCTTAAATCTTCATTTATTTTTTCAATATCTGTATTAACCTTGTCAGTAAATGAAGACAGCGTACTGCTGATACTTGCGATATTAGAGTTCAAGCCTGCGTTGTTTGATATAAGAGTTTCAGAAACGCTGTTAATTCTGTTATCCAGATAATTGAAGTTATTGTTCATAACTTCTGATGAAGCAAGTGCTCCATATTCAATTTCAGTTAATGCCATCTGAATTCCTTTCATTAATTAATGTGTCATAAATTTTGTCCAGCTTTTTGTTGATGTCGATAATCTGTTCTTTCATATTGCTGAATTCCGATTTTGTAATGTAAACTTGAGCAACTTCAGTGAGAATTTCTCGATGAGTAAGCTCCAGTTTTTCAGGGGTAACAAAAAGATTGTACTGCATAAGAATTGCAATAAACATCAATAAAGCAGGTGCATATTTGTATATTGCGTCTTTGTTCATGATGTTTGCCTCGTGTGTATTAAAGAAGTGCTTTAAAGAAGCTGCCAACCATGCTTGAAATATCACTTGCGTTTATACTCTTGCTTTTTGTTGATTGGAAGCCGCTTGTAGAAGCATTTCCGCTGCTTGTTTGAAGTGACTGGTTCTGCATGTCAGAAATTACATTATAACCTTGCATGTAAGAAGCCAGCAGGTTGTTCATTACTTGAGCAGTATTGTTTTGCGACTCAGCAAGAAGTTCATCAATGTACGATGATAAAGAATTTGAGTTTGTGTTTGATAAGTTTTTATATAAATCTGTTGCTTGTGATGAACGTATCATGTTTCTATTGGAAAGAGGATTGATAATGTTATTTTCCAAATTGTTTAATGTTGTATTATTCAAAGTTTTAGTGAAAGCATTTAACTTGGCTTGGTTTGTAGTTGAGTCTAATGTTGGATTTAGATATTCATCTAAAAGCGAATTTATATTGTTGTTTACAAATTTGTATACAGAATCTAATGCAGTTCCTTCCTGAAATTTGGCGCTTGTGCCTCCGTTGGTGGTGGTGGCAACAGCATAAGGATTTGATGTCGTTGTATTTCCATATACAGTATTTGATGATGTATGTGTTTTACTAGATTGTTTTCCCATATTTTACCTTTCTGATTTTAAAGTGTTTTGATTTTAATTTTTCCAAATTCGATATTTTTTATACAGAAATCATCACCTGCGTTTTTGGTTGATAAAGTCATCTGAAGTGTCTTAAAATAAGAAGTTGGCAGCCTTTTTATAGAATTAATATCTTTTAGCGGGAAATAGCTGTTGTCCCATCTTCCTATGTCAAAATAAAGAGAATTTTTTAAACTTTTTGCTTTTATATATCTGGTTTTTGCAGAAAAACCATTATAATTTTTGATATATTCAATGTAAAAACTATTGTTGTAATACATATCTAATGTGATTTTTGGTGATAAAGATAAAATTTTTATTGTGTTTTCACAGCCCAGGTTTAATGGTGTACACTTGTAAAAAGCATTAATAAAGCTGCCGTCAAATGTATTTGAAACATATTCTTCATATATTTTTTTGCCGGCAGAATAAAGAATCTCTCCAATAATCGCAAAACAATTTATCTTTTGTGATTTACGTTTGACCCAGCTTCTCCTAAGGTAATCGTAAATCATTATTGTAGTAAATTCTTCATCATTATCTGGCAGAAGAAACCAAACTTCATTTCTATCTTCCGTAACCACAGACAAAGTTCGAAGGCTGTCGATTTTAGCGGGCTTAATGCTGAATAATTCATCCTGAATGTCTAGAGCAATATTATCCCCTAAAGTCTTGTCTCCGGTTAAAACCTGCTTAAAACAAAAAACTCCCTTTTTTGTATCATCGTAAAAATATAATTCGGTTCCATGAAAAACTACAGCATTGTACGATGCACAACCTCCAGGGAAATCCATAGTTTTATAGAACGAAAAATCGCTTTCATCCCTTGATATTAAACAAGAAGAGTTTGTATGAAATACTGCTAATGAGCCTAAATAAGGACAAACGGCAGTGATTTTTTTTATGAATTCAATATAGCCTGCAGAAGTAGCGATTTCTGCATCTGATGTTGCAAAATCATAAATGTTTTCCTGAACAGAATACCATAAGATTTGTTCGTTAAATACCCAAAGCCTGCCGGCAAAAACAATTAGACCTAACCCTTTTATGTCTCTTTCATCACCATCTTTTAAATTCATCATTTTAACTTCATCAAGCACTCCATCTTCATTGAAATTATTGATTTCAATGCTGAGCATTTCTTCAGAGTTCGAAAAGACCCAAAGGTCTGACCAGCCCTGTGAAACATCTGTAGCACAAGACTTTGAGGTGACGCTTAAACCTGTAACCTTAACATTAAGTATTTGCGCCGAAGGAGAAAATAGGTAAATTTTTCCTTCTTCTGAGTTTTCTGTATGTACAAAAAAGTATGTTTTGCCTTTTTGTACACTTTCAAAAATATTGATAACAGTCTCGTCTTCTGGTATTGAACTGCAAACACTGATATTTCCTTTGGCTGTTCTTATCCCGACTCCAGAGTTCACTTCAGTTGCAAATAATTCAACATTTTGAAGGTCAGATGCTGTTATTATTGACGAGGAATAAACAGAACTGCTTCTATTTATTCCCGAAAAATTGTTACATATCAATGCGGTTCTTTGCATTATTTTTAATCCTTTCCGGGGTAAATATTTATTAAGATTTCATTAAAAAAATAAACTCAATTTTACATTTCTTAACAAAACTCATAAAAAAGGGCAATTTTCAAAAAGTTAGATACTTTATATATACATAAGAGATAATTAAGAGGAC
>CANARY010000005.1 GCA_947364235.1 uncultured Candidatus Melainabacteria bacterium
TACGGCATAATTCGGGCTAAACTTTAATTTTTATTGATAAATTGTTACATTTCGTAATAAAAAAATACCTTCCTTTTTAGGAAGGTATTTTTCACTTTTTTTAAAATTATTAAACTAGTTCAACTGTGTATTGAGCATTACGTTCTGCAATTTCAACAAGGCTTCTTGAAACAGCAAGCATTGAAATTTCTGAATCAAGTTTATTAACGCAAGATCCGCATCCAATAGCAGAAGCGCCAGCTGCGAATGCTAAAGAAGCAGTTGTCGGATTGATTCCAGTTGCTGTCATAATAGGAAGCTCGATATTTCTAGAGAGTTCGATTGTATTTGAAATAGTCAGCTCAGCTCTTTCAACCAAGCCTCTAACCCCGTTTGAAGGTGTTTCATTAGAGAAATGACCTTCTGTTTGAATTAAGTCAACGCCTAATGTTTCAAGTTCTCTTGCTAATTGAATTTGTTCAGAGATTTCGAGTTCACCAGGAATTGTAACGCAGAAGAATACATCATTATCAATAAGTTCTTTTGTTTCTTGTGCAAGTTTTAATACTTGAGAAGCTGAGAAAGATTGACCTTTTTTATATAGTGCATCAAAGTTTCCAAGTTCAACTGCATCTGCGCCTAAAGCTACTGCGTGAGCAAGCTCTTGAGGGTCAATTGAAGATACAAATAACGGTAGTTCGGTCATTTGTCTTGCCATAGCTATGATATCAGGATTTGCACAAATGTCAATTGCGCTTGCACCTGAATTTGAAGCTGCTAATACAACTTTTTTTACGCTTTCAGCATTAAAATTATCAATACCTGCAATAATTTTTACAGCTCTTTTTTCTGTTAAAGCTCTTTTAAAACTTTCAATTCTTGACATAATATTCTCCTTTTGTGTCGATTGTGATATAACATCTCGTTTATTATACATTAAAATTTGAAAGCTGGCAATATATAGCCAACAAGGTTTTTGAGATGACAATTGTCTGCGCTAAGATTATTTGCAAATATTTATCTAAAAGGGATAAATCGATGTTCAAAAAGCTTTTCTTGATAATGATATTTTCGTCAATAACTCTGCCGGGCTTATGTTTCGGCAAGCCGCTAAAAAGTGCTGTGACTATTTATGAAGAAATTAATCCGGCTATAGTATCAGTAGATTCTCAATTATCTGACGGTTTGTCTTGCGGAACAGGCTGTATAATTGATAAAAGCGGTATCATCTTAACAAGCGCCCATGTTGTTGATGTAGGAAAATCTGTTGTTGTGACAACAAATAGCGGTCAAAATTACACAGCAAAAGTGCTTAAACATTTAGGAGAAAATAAGGATATTGCGCTTTTAAAAATTGAAGCTGCAAGAGATTTGAAAACTGTGAAGCTTGGTAATTCTTCAAAAGTTAAAGTGGGTGAAAAAGTTCTTGCTATTGGAAATCCATTCGGATTTAGCGGTACTTTAACGCAGGGGATAATTTCGCGTATAGATTATGCTAAAAATCGGATTCAAACAGATGCAGCTATAAATCCAGGTTCGTCAGGAGGTCCTTTATTGAATCAGAAAGGCGAAATTATAGGGATTAACCAAGCTATTTATAATCCGGATAACAATATTTCTAATATTGGCATAGGCTTTGCTACTCCGATTAATCTTGTAAAAGAGTATTTGAAAGATAGCGGCTGATGTTATATAATAACAAAGATGAAGATTTTTGTTACTATAATTATGATGCTTTTTTTAAGTCAGATTTCTTTTGCAGAGCCTGTTTTAAGAGATTACGATGAATTTGATATTCCTGCAGGTACTCATGTGCAGGTAATTTCATTGCAGGAATTTTCGACAGCTTATTGTGAAGAAGGTGATAAAGTTCATTTTGAATCAACTTCTGATATTTATCTTTACAATAAAAATATAATTCCTTTAGGTACAAAGTTTTCAGGCTTTATTGATAAGAAAAATGAGCCTATAATAGGTACGCATGCAGCAATGCGTGTTTTTGTTAATAAAATGTATCTTCCTGACGGATATGAAATTCCGATAAAAGCGTTTATATATACAGCAAATAATAATATTATCGGCGGAGGTTTGACGCCTCCTGCTGAGTACATAAGAGTGCCGCATTATCAGCGGTGGGCGATGTTTAGAGCAATGGGAACGCTGCAATGTGTTCCGGGAGCAAGAAGAAAAATGGGTGAACATGTTACAGTTTCTTCGGGGGCAGATTTAATTATAGTTCTTGTTGAGCCTGTGCATTTATCGCACGTGTTAATAAATTGACAAAAATCTCATTGATATTAAAATGTAATATAGGGGAGGGATTCAAATGGAGAATAAAATTTTAGCGTTTTTAATGCTTGTTTCACTATGTTCAGTTAATACTGCTTATGCTGCATCAAATTACTCTTTTCAGCAGTCTCAGCCAGTTTACAATGCTCCATATATTCAACAGCCTATGCAGTATTCCTCAAATCAGCCGCTGCAAGGCAATGTAGTGATGGTTCCTGCTGGAACTTCATTACCAGCTATGCTTATAACTCCTATCTCGTCAGCAACTGCAGCTGCAGGTCAAGGAGTAACTATGGCTTTGAATTCTGATTTTTATTATAACAATAAATTGATAGCTCCAGCAGGAAGCACTGTTTCAGGTGCAGTAATTGAAGCTTCTAAAGCTAAAAGAGGAAGTATGAACGGTAAGCTTTGTATTCGTTTTACCCAGATATTTACTCCTTACGGAACACAAATTCCGATTTCTGCTGTAATTAAGACAGATGATAATTCAGGGGTTTTAATTGGCGGAACTAAAATGGATGTAACAAAAAATTATGCTAAAGATTTAGCAGCAGGAAGTGCAGCAGGGGCATTATCAGGTCTGGTATTTGGTGCTCTTGCAGGCGGTGACTTAGGCCGCGGAACGGCTTTAGGTACAGCAGTAGGGGCCGGAGGCGGGCTGGTTAAGTCTGTATGGGATAAAGGAAATGATGTTGAAATACCTGCTAACTCATGTATTGATTTAATGCTGACACAACCGATTACGGTTTCTGCGTCAAGTTATAGTTACGAAAATTAGTAAGTAGATTAATTTAATTTGTAACAGATTTTATTATTCTATAAAAGTAGTACAAGAGAGAAATAAAAAGTGACACTAATAAATAAAAAAAGTTTTATATCAGATGAGGATGAAGAAAAGAAATTAGAGGAATATGTTCTTCCTGCTATTGTAACAAGCAAGCCGGAAGTTATTCCTATAAAAAAATCGCTTGCAATATCATCAGCGCTTCATCCCGGAGTTGTATTGTTAATATGGCTTATTACAGTTGCATTAGCTTTAATGGGTATTAATCTGAATTTGTTTAAGAAGCCTGAAGCTCAATTGAAAAAAGATATCGAATTTGTGCTTGTTGACAAAGAAGCAAAACCTCGCGATCCTAATACAAAGAATCGTGCAGATATGAATTCAAGAAGCGGCGGTATAAATGATCCTAAGAGAAAAGTTTCAATGCCGTCTCCTGCTCCGAGTAAGCCTTCAAAACCTTCAGCTGCAGCACAAACTGCTAATAAGTTAATCAAACAGCAGCAAAAACAAATAAAACAACAGTCAAAGCCTCAGCCGGCTAAAACTCAACAGCCAAAACAAGCTCAGAGTAAGCCTGCTCAGCAGCAGACTGCTCAAAATAAGCCGTCTCCGGCAAAACCTGCACCTCCAACTGCAAGACCGTCTTCAAGACCGGTTTCTTCTCCGGCTCCTGTGCCGAAACCTTCGTCTGCGTTTACGGTAGCAGCTCCTAAAGGGGCACCTGCAGGTAAAACCTTAGCCACAGGTCCGGTTGGCGGAACTTCAGCTCCAACTGGTGCAAAATCTGGTTCTGCTTCATCAGGAACTGGAAGTAAAGGAGGCGGGGCGTATGCGCCGAAACCTTCACTTTCTCCATCTTCTGGCGGCGGCAGCGGTCAGCTCGGCAGAGCTCCGGGAGGTTCCGGTAATTTGGGCAACCCTGGCGGAGGAGGCGGAGCACCGGGTATTGATGCTTTGAGAGAACCGGATTTTGGTCCTTATATGCGTGAGCTTCAAAGAAGGATTAAGTTGAATTGGGATCCTCCTAAAGGAAATGAAAGCAAGCGTGTCGTGCTTTTATTCAAAATAGCTAAAGACGGACGTTTGTTGTCTTGCAGAGTGCATAAGTCTTCCGGCATGCCTATAGCAGATCAGGCAGCTTTGAAAGCAGTTGAATTAACTGCTCCATTCAGACCTTTGCCTGCTGATTTCAAAGGACAAAGTATTGATATTCAGTTTACGTTTGACTATAACGTATTCAATGCGTCAAGATATTAGGGGTAAATAAGGATAAATATTAGAGTAATAAGATGGAACCGGTAAAAGAAAAAATAAGTATAATTGACATAATATTGACCTTGTTGGGTATTGGTATGATTGTAGTTTGTTGTTTGTACAAATTTAATCACTGGCTGCCATCTTTTGAGCTTGCTAAGGAGTTTTATAAAACACCGGTTGTTCAAAAAAATGATAATAAGTTTACAAGTAAAGTTCAAACTGACAATAATGTTGATTTTAATGCTTATATGGAGGAGATGAAGAAAAAAATTAAGTCGAATTGGAATCCTCCAAAAGAGGACGAAAGCAGACATGTCGTGCTTTTGTATAAAATAGCAAAAGATGGCAATTTGCTGGGTTATAGAGTGCTTGAATCTTCAGGTTCATCGGAAATGAACTCCGCAGCAATTGATGCACTTAAAGCTTCAGCACCATTCAAGCCGCTTCCGGATGGTTTTAAAGGTCAGAGTATTGATGTTAGCTTCACATTTGACTATAACGTATTTAATGCATCAAAATAACAGAGGTAATCAGGGTAAATAAATTAAAGAAAAGAGGATAAAATTATGGAATTATTATTACATTCAATTCAATTAGACTGGCCGGTACTTTTGCCGATTCTTGTATGCTCAATTTTAACTTTAACAGTTGCGATTGACAGAGCTGCATTTTATAATGCCAACAAGAGAAATGTAATTGAGTTAATACCAAAGCTTCAAAAAGAACTTGCTAAAAATAATCTAATGGGGGCTCAAAATCTTGCTGTTCAATGCGGAGGTATTATTGGCGAAGTAACAGAAGAAGGGGTTAGAATATTGTCAGAACAGAAAAAAGGTTTTTCGCGTTCTTTTGATATCGCATCTGCTCTTGCTACAAGAAAGCTTGAACACAGATTAACAATTCTTGGTACAATAGGCGGTGTAGCTCCTTTCTTAGGTTTGTTTGGTACTGTTGTAAGAATTCTTTATACATTCCAGGATTTGGCTTCTCAAGGCAACCAGTCAGCAGCAGTTGCAATGGGTATCGGTTCGGCTTTGATTGCTACAGCGTTCGGGCTTGGTGTAGCGATTATTGCAGTTGTTTGTTACAATACCTTCCAATCTACAGTAAGAGGTTTTGAGGATGATTTCCAATTGATTAAATTATTGTTCTTAAGCTTTGTAGATTCAGAAGAAGAAGCAAACGTTAAATCACAGTCAAGCGTAGCGCTTGGTTAGGGATAAAAAGGTAAATGTTATTGAAACAATCTTCTCATTGAGAGGTGGAAAGAGAAAATAATGGGTATAAAAACAGGTAAAAAAGCTTTATTTACAGAAATAAATATTACGCCATTAACAGATATTTTTCTTGTGCTTTTAATTATCATGATGGTTGTTGCACCGACGTTTCAGTCTGTTGATAATTCAATCACAGTTCCTGAAGTAAATAGCGGGACTGCCATTGAGCAGGGAAAAGTTACTGTATCAGTGACAAAAGACGGGACTATTTATGTTGACAGCAAACGTTCTTCAATCGGCATGCTTGCTGCAGATTTGGAAAATCTTAGAGGTGATAACGATAAAGCAGAAGTGGTTGTTAAAGCTGATGAAAAGGTTAAAAGCTCTGTAATCCTTGATATTATGGATGCTGCACAAGATGCCCATTATAAAAAATTGATTGTAGCAGGCGAGCCTTTAAATAAAAAAGACCAAAAAGTGTTAGAAGAAGGAGAAAGCACTTCAAATTATACTTCTAATGCAAATACAATAGAAGGGGCTTCAACTGCTCTTCCTGGCGATAATCAATATGAGAATTGGAGTGAATAATGCGTGACAGTTTTAATGAAATAAATATTACACCATTAACAGATATTTTTCTTGTGCTTCTTATAATAATGATGGTTATTGCGCCAATGCTTGACCAGCAGGGATTAAACCTTGCAGTGCCGGAAATTGTTAATCAAGAACAAATTGTGAAAGATAGCAAAATTATGAATTTTACTGTAACCTCTGATAACAGATATTTGTTTGACGGTGCTGAAATTGCAGCTAGTGATATAGAACAAACTGTTTCTCAGCGGGCAAAAGATTTCCCTGACGGGCTTTTAATTCAGGTTGATGATGATGCTGAACACGGAGCTGTTGTTAAGTTAATGGATGGAGCAAGAAATGCAGGAGTTACAAGTATTTCTCTTGCAAGGTAAGAATAGATGTTTATTTTAAAACCTTTTATCTGGATGTTTGAAACTGAAAATTTTTGGAAAAGAATTGTGCAGCTTCTAGCTGTACAGCTTCTTTTTTATATTCTAGCAAGCGTATTTAATTATTTTATTATGCTTCAGGACATAAGTTTTATTCTAAAAATGCTATGTTATGTACTTATGTTTTTTTCTTTAGTTGTTCCATGGCTTATTTTTCAAGGTTATTTTTGGAGACTGACTGCAAATGTGATTTCGCGAGATATGGATATTCAATCTAATAGTATTTACTCAGGTAAAGTTAAAAGCGTTTTTACTATTCATCTGCCGGAATTTAAGCCTGCAGAGTTTTTGTGGCGCGGGTTTGCATCTGTAATTGCAACTATTGTTATGATTTTACCTTATGCAATGCTTGTGTACTCTACTATTTTTACAGAATCTTTTAGCATGCCTTGGAACAATATTGATAGTTATCATAAGCTATACTCAGCAAGTTATAATTTACTTTATTTGTTTTTCTTTGCTTTCATGCCGGCTTTATTATGGAACTATGCAAAACAAAATTCTGTTTTCGCTGTGTGGAATATACCAAAAGCAGTATATATTATAGAAAACTACTTTTTTAAATATGTTGGTCACACTATTTTATTTGTAATTTTTTATTTATTGAACTTTTTTGTTTTGTATCAAATATATCAACTATTTGGTAATATAGTTTACTTAGTTTCCGGTATTTTGTATTTGTACAGCTTACATGTATACGCATACCTTTTAGGCACTATTACTCCCGTTGCAGAAGGATAGAGCGTAAATGTATGAGGCTGGTTTTGAGCTTGCATGCTTGGCGTTTTAAACTATTAACTTCAAGCATAAATCGTCAAATATATTTGCTGCTCTGATACCGAGTTTTGCTTGGCGTTTTGCATTTTCAACAAGCTCTGCATGTTTTATCAATTCTGTATATTTTGGATTTGATTTTAAAGTTTGTAAGATATAATTCTGAATACTTTCAAGAATTTCTAGAACGGAATGTTCTTTTGTCAAATCGCATAATTTTTGTGAAATATCAAAAATATCTTTACGTTCAAACTCAAAATAGTTTGTAAAAATACCTGAAATACAATCATAACTGTATTCAAGTTTTTTATATGAAGGCACAAAAAAGCATTGAGAGCGTGAAATGATTGTTGATAATACATCATCGATATAACGGGTTAAAAATATAAATGTAACACCAGGCTGCGGCTCTTCAATGATTTTAAGAAGTGAATTTGCTGTCTCAGCCTGAAAATTCAGGGGATTTAAGCCTGAAATATTGCCTTCATCATCTTTATCGCAAAAAATAAATACCCTGTGAAATTCTGATGCTGAAACGAGAGTTTCTTTTATCATTTGAGATTGTTTTATTGAAATAACTGTCTTTGAGTCATCATCTTCTGGTTTATTGTCAAGTCTGGATATTGTAAGAATTGCAGGATGTGAGTTTTCTCTTATCCACCTGCAGTTTAAACACTCGCACTCATCTTTTTTCTCTTCTTTACAATTGAGAAGTCTGCTGATTTCAAGAGCAAAAGTATATTGAGCATCTAAATCATTTCCATAGAAGAGTATGCTTTGAGGAAGTGCACGCTCAGAAGAGTTTAAGGCGCTTGTAAAATATTCAGTTAAAAACGGATATTTATCTGATAATAGCACATTCCACCTCTCTGGTTATGTCAATCGCTTCTGCAGATTTAATTTTGAACTCTGCTTCAAATAAGTTTTGCTTTAATCTTACCAAGTCTCCTGTATTTGTATTTTTTAGTTTTTGCAATGTCTGTTTAACAACAAATTCATGCTGTCCTGTAAGTTTTGAAAGTTCTGCAGGAGTTGATGTTGAAGATTTTGTTTTTAAAATAATCCATTTTTTGAGCATTGTTTGAACTGCAGATAAAATTTCTAACGGGTGTTTTTTGTCAAGAAGCTTATTAAACTCTAAAAGAGCTCTATCACGTTCGCCTTTCATAATAAGTTCAGTGAAGTTGAATAAATCTTCATTTGATATACAAATATCTTCTACCATTTTTTGGGTAACTTTTTTTTCAGGATAAGCAATTAGCTTAAGTTTATCAAGTTCAGTATTAAATTCTCGCAGATTGCTGCCTATTTGTTCAATAAGTAAGCTAACAGCGTTATCTTCAAGTACAATATCTTTTTTCTTAGCCTGCATTTTAATCCATCCGGTAATTTCAGCTGTCTTATAACTTTTAAAAGCAGGAAATTCTTTTACATTGTGTTTAGATAGTATTTTATAAAGTTTACGTCTGGAGTCAGGTTTTTTATTCTCATCTCTAGGCAGTTTAACAACAAAAACAATATTTAATGAAGCAGGGGTGTTGTTGAGTGCTTCTTCTATTTCAGAAAGTTCACTATCTTCGAAAAAGTTTCTGTTAGAGAGAAGATACTCTTCTGCATTAATTATAATCAACATGTCTCCAAACATCATTGGAGTTGTTCTAAGAGCTGTGATTAGAGTGTTGAAATTAGGATTATCAAACGTTTGAAGACTCATAGATTTGAAGTCCGGATTGAGTTTTGAGCTCATTTTTTCAAGCTCAAGTTCTATATTGTAATCTTCGTCTCCATAAAAAAAATATACAGCCATATCTATATTATACTGCTTATATAATTTGATATTATGAACTTTTGTAACAATTTATCAAATTCGTTAAAGTTGTTAAAAAAAATGCCGTTATATAATATATATAAAGAGAAAATACGCGAAAGGAGCTCTATATGGGTCTTGGTATTAATTCATCAGATGCATTAGAACAAGCTAAAGCAAGGCAGCAGGAAGCTTTAAAAGCAAAAGAAGCTGCGGAAAAAGCTAGAGCAGAAGCTGTACAAAAGGATTCTGAAGCAGCAGCTGCTGCTTCAAAAGAAGCAGCTGAAGCTGATGCTGCGGAAGCAAAAGCTGCAAAAGAAGCTGCTGATGTTACAGCGGCTCAAACAAAAATGAATTCTGCAAATGTTAGGGTTAATACAGCTCAATCAGCGTATTCAAATGCTTTAAATCAACTTTCACAAGCTCAAGCCGGCGGGGATGAAAATGCAATTGCAAGTGCCCAATCTGCTGTTGATAGAGCTTATGCAGAACTTCAAACAGCTCAGCGTGAAGCTGATGCGGCTAAAAAAGAATTAGATAAAGAAATTAAAGAATCAGAAGAAGCGCAAAAGAAAGCAGAAACAGAACGTAATGAAGCTATCCAAGCGCAAAATGATGTGGAAGCTGCGAAAGAAGTGCTGGCTAAAGCTGATGTTGATTTGACTAATGCAATAACTGTATTAGAAGCTGCTGAAACAGCTCTTGCAGAAGCTGAAGCTGCAGCAGAAGAAAGTGCGCAAACAAAAGCAATTGATAATCCGGAAGGAGTTCAAGAAGCTGAGCATCTTTCAGAAGAAGAAATTTCTAACCTTGTTGCTAATGAAGGATATGTAAGTATCACTTCAAAAGAACAGTTCCTTGAAATATTTCAAAATGGCGGAATTGATTTAAACGGTAAATATATTCTAAGCTGCGACATGGATTTAAGTGATGTAGAAAATTGGAATCCTGTTGGTGATGATAAAAATCCGTTTAAAGGTGTGTTTAACGGTAATGGTTATTCTATTAACAACCTTACTATCAATGTTACTGATGATAATGTCCAAAACGTTGGTTTCTTTGGGGTTACAGAAAACGCTGTTATAACTAATGTAGACTTTTTTGATGCAAATATAATTACGCCGGATGACTTTATCGGAGGTTCTGCTGCTGTCGGTATTGCGGCTGGTACTGCAAGAGGTACAACATTTGATAATATAACATTGTCTGGTTCGGTTACAGGTTACGAAAGTGTTGGCGGTTTAGCAGGTATTATCAACGACAACTCTTATTTTGATAGTGATGGTAATCTGGTAGATATTGGCAATAGTTATGTTGCAAACATAGATACTTCAGTCAATGCCAATGGTAAATATTTTGTTGGCGGTTTGATTGGTTATGTCAAAGATACTTCAACGTTTGAAGGTGTTGCAACAAGAGATTTGAAGATTTCAAATTGTAATACAAGCGGAAACATTGTATTTACAGAAGAATCTGCAGGCGGCATGATTGGTGAAGCTGGTAAGACAATTATTACTATTAATAATTGTACAAGCTCTGCTAATATTACTTGGGATAATGATGAAAATGACGGCGACATTTCATTCTTGATGGAAACAGGCAGAGCCGGCGGATTTATTGGATGCGTAAATGGTTCTTACATTGCTATCTGTAATTCAGAATACAAAGGTAATCTAGATGTAGAAGGCGATTTTAAGAGCGAATGGTACGGATGGTACATGAATGATGCTCAGGTAACTATTTATGAACTTTCTGGCGGCTTACCTATTGATGATATTTTGAATATTGATGGTATAGATGCACTTACTCCTGTGACGGATCCAGCAGCAGGTATTGCCCATTATCAGGTAACGGTAAGTACACTTACCGGACTTGATAAAATGGTGTCAATGATTCAGGCAAATCCAGCCCTTGCTGATATGGTCACATTCAATGTTAACTTTGATTTTGAAGCAATGGATGGCATGTATGACCCTTCTGTATATGAGCAGTATGGTGTTGTACAGCATTTGTATGAAGATGAAGACGGCAATGTTCATAATGATGTTTATATCGATAATGAAATAGATTTAGAGACAACATTCCATAAAGGTGAAGGCGGAATGTGTAATGGGTCTATTTGTATTATGGATTATGTACCATTGGAAAGTACAATGGTAAAAGGGCTTTATAAAAATGAAGACGGTGAATACGTTGTAAATACCAATGAAGGCTTAAAAAATGTTGATATGAAGTTCAACAGCAGCGGTCAGATTACAAATGTTACAAAACGTTTGGAAACTGATGAAGTTAAATATCGTGAAAAGATTACTGCGATGGTTCAATTCTATCAGCAGCAAATGTATGCAGCTATTAGAGAAATGTATGCATTAAGTGAAGAAGAATCTCTTCCAATGCTTAACAAAGCTGAATATAAAAAGCTTATTAAAATGCAAGAAGCCGGCATGGAATTAACAAACCAGCAGAAAGCAGCGATTGCAGCTTATGAAGTCGATTATAAAGTTATGAACATTGTATCTGATACAACTCATAACTATGGCTGCGGTATGGGCGGAAACGCATCTTTTCTTGATGAATCAAAAGCAATTCAAATGTTTGATACAGAAGGCAGACCTTTGTTTACTACATTAAATGGTGATCAGCTGCGTCAAAGAATGGATGCTGACGGCAGCTTGATGACAGATGAAGACGGTGTTCCTATTTATGAAAATCTCGATGGCAGCGACTATGAAGGTTTAGGAGAAGTATATGCTCAACGCGGATATCCTAAAACAGATGAAAATGGTAACTTCTTATATACTGATAAAGACGGAAAACCGGTAACAAAAATTAAGAATGAAGACGGAACAACTTCTTATAAAAATTCCGACGGTTCTGACTATGCTGGAGAAGAAGATGATCTAAAACAACAGCTTGATCCGTATAATAATGCTGATGAATATAATGATTTAGAAGAACAAATGAAACAATTACTCGGCAGTTTAACATAATAGTTGACAAAAAAGCTTCTTTAAAAGGAGCTTTTTTTGTGTAAATAAATGTAAAAAACTATACAAATACTTATGCAAATGTTATATAATATAGGTATATGTATATCGTCAAAAACTTGAAGGACTATAATTTGTCCCACAAGCAGAGGATTTTTGCCGGCTACTTGAAGGATAATGTGGATTCGTTCACCTGTTATGAAAAGGTAACGAATCGTAGTGCAATGCGTAAATATTTTGCGCCGGACAATGATTTCATTACATACAGCACGGCTATTGCGGAGCCTGCAGAATTGCTTGCACGTGCACATGTTGGTTAAAATGAAAAGATTTTTAGTTTTATTATTAATATTTTTTGTTCTGCCTTCGGTATCAGCTGAAGAAATTTATCGTTTAGATTTTCAAGGAGAGCAGTATAATTTAATTTACAGCCAAAAAAGCAGTGAACATAACGGTTATTTTAATGGTTATTTCAAGCAGGGGGAAGACATCAATTCTTGGACGGATATGATAGCAGTTCATCATTTTCCAAATGTTTTTTCACCAATAGAGACTGCTCATAATTTTAAAGAGTACTTGGCGCAGCTTCGATGTCCGTGCGCTATTTCAGAAGATGAGGAAAATAACCGCAGTATGATTGACTGCTTGGTGATAGATTCTGAAGAGCTGCCTATTGTTCTTGAATTTAATGTGTTTAAATATGAAAAGCATCCTGAATGCGGTACAATAGCTTTTCAATATGTTAAGAAATATAGTGTGGATAATGTTTTACAAGTTGAAAAAGTAAAAAAAGATTTCGAAAAATATCGTCCAAGAATAATAAAACAGGTTTTAAAGTATGAAATGCCGGAACTTGTAAAAGTTGATATTGGTGAAATAAAACTTAATGATTTGCCATGACCTTATGAAATTTGATAGCATAGACTTGTAATATAGTCATTTTTTAAGGGAAAAGAGATGAATTGGTTTAATATAAGACGGTTTGGGGTTGTTGCAGGGTTAATTCTTGCAGCGTTTTTGCCTGTAGAAGCAGCAATGTCGTTTCCAAATATTAATATAGGCATGCAAACAGCGAATACACCTCAAGATTTTACGAACGGACTCCAAATTTTAATCTGGTTAACGATACTTACGCTTGCTCCAAGTATACTGATTATGACAACTTCTTTTGTAAGGCTTGTTGTAGTTTTATCTTTGACCAGGCAGGCGCTTGGAGCAGGAAATCTGCCTCCAAACCAGGTTATAACAAGCTTGGCTTTGATTTTAACTTTTTTTATAATGGCGCCAACATTTAATGAAATTAATGAAAACGCTCTACAGCCGTATATGAAAAATCAAATTACTCAGCAAGCGGCACTTGACAGGGGGATTGTTCCTGTAAGAAATTTTATGTTTAAACAGACGCACGAAAAAGAGCTTGCACTTTTTGTAAGAATGGCAAAGATAGAAAAGCCTAAGAATAAAGACGATGTGCCGACTTATGTTTTGCTGCCGGCGTTTATACTTAGCGAGCTGAAAACTGCATTTACAATAGGGTTTGTAGTTTATCTTCCGTTTTTGGTTATTGATATTGTTGTATCTTCTGTACTGGTATCAATGGGTATGATGTTCTTACCTCCGACTATGATTGCTCTGCCGTTTAAGCTTATAATGTTTGTAATGGTAGACGGATGGTATTTGGTAGTTAAATCTTTGGTAGAAAGCTTTGTAAGGTAGAGTTATGAATCAAGATATAGTAATAACGCTTTTACAAAAAATGTTCATATTAACGCTGGAAATCTCTGTTCCTGTGCTTCTTGTCGGGGTTGTGCTGGGGCTTCTGGTAAGTATATTTCAGACTGTTACGCAAATTCAGGAATCTACATTAACGTTTGTGCCTAAGATTGTGGGCTGCGTCTTGCTTTTAATCTTTCTTATGCCATGGATGTTCAGTATTTTTATAACTACTGTAAATGAATTTATGAGTATGATACCTCAATTAATCGGCGGGGCATAATGTTCAATCTGGATGTTTTGTTTTCTACTGCTAATATAATTCTTTTTATGGCAATTTTTACAAGGCTTTCAGGACTTTTTGCTTCGGCGCCGCTTTTCTCAACATATCCTATTCCAATGCAGGTTAAGATATGGCTGGCAGCAGCAATTGCGTTTATTTTGTTTCCAATAGTGCAGTATAATACTGCATTTACGGTGCCAAGCTCAGTGCCAGCTCTTACTCTTATATTAATAAAAGAGTTTTTTATCGGATTTGCAATGGGATATTGTGCTAATATTCTATTTATAGGAATAGAGCTTGGAGTAAATATGTTTGCTGTTCAGATGGGGCTTTCTGCTGATCAGGCTTTGAATCCTGCATCAGGAGGCCAGTCTCCCGTTATTACGCAGGCATATACGTTTCTTGCTACTATGCTTTTTATTGCTCTTGGGGCTCATCAATGGCTTTTCTCTGCTATTTATAACAGTTTTAAAAGTATGCCTGTGGGATATACACTAACTTTTTCTCCTGAACTTTTCGGACATATTGTAACAGTTACAGCGCAAATATTTGGTATCGGGCTTGGAATTGCACTGCCTATTTTTGGCGTTTTGTTTATAACAGATATTTTATTAGGTTTTACTTCTAAAATGATGCCTCAAATGAATATTTTTATGGTTTCTCTGCCGCTTAAAATTTATTTAGGGCTTTTGCTTTCGTTGATTTTCATGCGTCCGATGGCTGAGTACATTGCTGTTTTAATAGGAAGATTTCTTGAACAAATTGCTTTTATGTTTTAAATCAGAAAGCTTGCATAGATAAGATTTAAAATAATAATGCTTAGAATAAAAAGCTTCAAATAATTTGTATGTATTTTAAAATAGTTCTGTATAACAGCTGCAAAGCTCAGATGAAGAGGGATGAAATATCTTCCCTGGGTTCCTATTATAATTCCGCTTTCTAGCGGAGAATAGGTTAAAAAATACAGTGCTGTTGTTAAGAGGATAAAAATGCTGTTGAATATAACAATAAAAATTCTATCTGCAATTTTGACTCTTATGCTATCAATGAAAGATGAGATTAAATAAGAAAAATAAAGAAGTAAAACAGAAATAGGATTTGGCTCGATTTCCAGCCAGCCAAGCCGGAACATGCTTGATTGAAGATAAAAACAAGTTTTATGCAAGAATGTATTTATGAATAATTTTAAAACGTATGCAGGATGAGTAAAGAAGAGTAGTTTTCTTGTTTCGACATCAATGTTATCGCCAATAAGCATGTAAGAATTTGAGCATAATATGTTTTGTAAAATTGCTCCAATTGAGAAGAGTGGTAAAAATACCAAAAATTTATTATTTATTTTTGATTTTGGGACGAGCAGAAATAGCAGTGAAAACAAAAATATGCCTTTAAACAAAACGCTAAACAGAGTCATTAGTATAAAAGGTTTAATGTTTTTGTTTTCTCCGTATGCCAGGCTAAAAATATACCCGATGTATATAAAAACAAAACCTAAGTTTATACTGTCTGCTGAAAGAGACATTCCTTCGTAAACTGTTATAGGAAATAAAGCACAAATTAAAAACTGCCATTTAAATGGAGTAATTTTAATTGCGAAAAATGTCAGCGCGAGCCATACAGCCAGATTAAAAAAACGTGCTGAGTAAAATTGGATATAAGGATTTGTTGTAATACAGGATGTAATTTTAAGTCCGATGGCTGATGGAAGGTACAATATAAAAGAATATCCGCTGTTGTTATGTGTATAATTTAGGTTTTTAAATTCTAATAAATCTGTGTAATGATTTATATTTTTGAATTTTTGGAATTGAGCACAATTTTTTCTCAGCAAAAGTTTTCTATTTGGTAAAAGGTCTTTTGTAAAATCACCTGTTTTATCGTTATGTATAACTAGATTTGAAACTTCACACGCTCTTAATAAATGCATAGGCTCATCCGGAACCTGAAAAATAGGTGTGATAACCATAAATAGCAGCCCGAAAAATATTCCAAGGCAGAGAAAGATATGTTCAGGCTTAAGCTTAATTAAAAATTTTACGCATTTATTCATAATTTAAGTATAATATAATTATGGGAAATGAGGCAGCAGAAAAAACCGAAGAAGCGACCACCCGACGACGGACGAAAGAACGTGAACGCGGGAATGTGTCAAAGAGCAGGGATTTAGATTCTGCTCTGGTTATGGTTGCAAGTATTGCATTACTGGGTGTTCTCGGTTCCGGCATGATGAATACCATGCAAGGTATGATGAAAGAGACTTTCTCTAATCTAAGTTATGCAAACATGGATGTAACAAATGTGATGGGCGTTCTGCTGCCTTATTTTAAATATCTTGGTATGATTGTTCTTCCATTTTTTGTTTTGCTCGCGATTTCAGCGGTATTTATTATAAGGTTTGATGTAGGACATGTCTTTGCTCTGGAGAAAGCAAAGTTTAATCTTGAAAACATTTCTCCAAAGCGTATGCTTCAGAATGCAAAACGAATTTTTAATCCATTTGAACCGCGCTCTCTTGTTGAGTTTGCAAAATCAATTCTGAAAATTGTTGTTGTAGGTGCTTGCGGTTATTCAGCAATAAACAGCAGAAAAGGCGATTTACTCGGGCTTGTCGGACTTGATATTCCTATTGCGATAAATATTATTTTGTCGATTCTAATAAATATGATTATAAACATGTGCCTTGCTATGCTTATTCTTGGATATCTGGATAAAAAATATCAGAATTATGAGTATGAAAAATCTATTAAGATGACAAAGCAAGAAGTTAAAGACGAACATAAAGATACAGAAGGTGATCCTAAGATTAAAGCTAAGATAAAATCTATTCAGATGCAGATGGCACGCCAGCGTATGATGTCTTCTGTACCTGATGCTGATGTTGTTGTAACAAACCCGACGCATTATGCTGTTGCAATTAAATATGACAAGACTAAAGCTCCAGCTCCGATGGTTGTGGCAAAAGGAGTGGATTATCTTGCATTCCAAATAAGAGAAATAGCAAAAGAAAACAATGTTCCTATTGTAGAAAATAGACCGGTAGCACGTTCGCTTTATAATACTGTGCCTATAGAGGGAATAATACCTTCAGATATGTATGTAGCAGTGGCTGAAATCCTTGCTTATGTCTTTAAACAGAAAAATGGTTTAGATTAAACTGCTGCGGGATAGTTCTCTTTCTTATTTACTCTCCTCCCTTAATAAATCTTAAATTTATTGCTTGTTATTGCTGCTGATGATAGAATATTATTGGAGGAGAATGCCTTATTATCAGGCTGGAGAAAAAGTGGAATTCGGTAAATTATCAAAAGTATTAGGCAATAATGATATCGTCCTTGCTATAGGCTTGGTCGTGATTGTCTGCATGATGGTAATTCCTCTGCCGGCTCCTATGCTGGATTTGCTTTTAACTGTTAATATTTCGTTAGCAGTTGTTATTCTTCTTGTCTGCCTTTATACACAAGAGCCGCTTGATTATTCATCATTTCCTACGGTTTTGCTTATAGCAACACTTTTTAGGCTTGGCTTAAATGTAAGCTCTACGCGTTTGATTCTTTTAAATGGTGAAGCAGGTAACGTAATTACTTCGTTCGGAGAATTTGTTGTCGGCGGAAACTATGTTGTCGGTGCTGTTATATTTTGTATTCTGGTTTTGATTAACTTTATGGTTATTACAGGCGGTGCAACGCGTGTTGCTGAAGTTTCTGCAAGGTTTACATTAGATAAAATGCCAGGTAAACAATTGAGTATTGATGCAGATTTAAACTCGGGGTTGATTAATGAAGAACAAGCGAAAGAAAGACGCCGTAAGCTGGAAAGAGAAACAGATTTCTACGGTACAATGGATGGTGCTTCTAAGTTTGTTAAAGGTGATGCAACAGCAGGTATTGTTATCACTGTTATAAATATTGTCGGCGGTTTGATTATCGGAGTTATTCAGCTTCACATGAATGTGCAGACCGCGCTTTCTACTTATACAATTTTAACTGTAGGCGACGGCCTTGTATCACAGGTTCCGGCTCTTTTAATATCAACCGCAACAGGTTTGATTGTATCGAGAGCGACGGGTAAGGACGAATCTTTATCTTCTGATATCAAAAATGAAATGTTTTCTGATCCTCGTGTATTAGGGGTTGTAGCCGGGCTTCTCGGTTTTATGGGTATTGTTCCCGGCATGCCTACTCTTCCATTCTTGACAATAGCAATGGTTGCAGGAGGAATGGCTTATTTTAGGTCAAAAGCTAAAAAGGAAATTATCCAAACTCAAGAAGCTCAGATTGCAGAACAAGCTCAGCAAGAAAAGCTCGGCAAAAAAGAAAAACGCGCTAAAGCAACGAGAGAAAGTGTTATGGAGCTGCTTAATGTTGATACAATCGAAATAGAAGTAGGCTACAGGCTTGTTCAGCTTTTGAATGTTGAAATGGGTGGTGATTTGCTGGAACGTATTGCACAAATTAGACGCCAAACAGCTCTGGATTTAGGCATTGTATTGCCTTCAATAAGGGTAAGAGATAATTTACAACTTTCTCCTAATTCATATCAGATAAAGCTTAAGGGGGTTGCGTTAGAATCTGGTGAAGTTTATCCTGAAAGGTTTCTTGCTATGTGTGCAGGTGATCCTGTAGGAAATCTGGCTATTAATGGTATTCATGCAATAGAACCTGCTTTTGGTCTGCCTGCTTTATGGATTGAAGCGAAAGACAAAGACATGGCTGAAATGTCAGGATACACTGTTGTTTCTGCTTCAGCTGTTATTTCTACGCATATTACTGAAGTTATTAAAAAGTGTGCTTCTGAAATTATTTCAAGGTTTGATGTACAGCAGCTTCTTGATAATCTAAAAAAAGAGGTTTCAGAAGATTATGTCGCTGATATGATGCGCGATATTACAGTAGGTGACGTTCAAATAGTTATGCAAAATCTGCTGAAAGAAGGAGTTGCTGTCAGGGATTTAAAAACAATTCTTGAGACAATTAGTCTGCAGGCTAAGATTAATAAAAGTCCAAGTTTTCTGACTGAGCATGTAAGGCAGGCGCTTTCCAGAAATATATGCAAGCAAAATCTTGCAGATACAGGAGAATTGTATGTAATTACACTTGCTCCTGATGTTGAAAATACGATTGCCAGAGGTGCAAGTCCTGATGGTCAGAGTGTAACGCTTGATCCAAGTTTTACTAAAAATATGTTTGATAAGATGAATTTAGAGTTAGAGAAAGCTATTACAGCAACTGGCAACCAGCCTGTGATACTTTGTTCTTCTCCAATCAGGCTTTTGTTTAGAAAGCTTGTTGAAAGAACATATCCGCAAATTGCGATTATGTCATATAATGAAATAAGCCCGAATGTTAAAGTAAAATCTGTTGGTATTGTCAGGGCATGATGAAACTTATTAAGAAAGGACAAATATGAGAGAACTGATAAAAAATAATCAATTGGTAACAATTGTTCCGCAAGATTTTAAAAAAACTAATAAAGGACGCGTTCTTGAGGTTTCTCCAGAAGGTTTTAGAATGGAGCTGAAGTATGTTCCTGAAGGTTTGGTTGTAAATCATATTTGTGATTTTTATTCTTTTACAGATAATGGGTATTTGTATTTTGAATCTTATATCCAAAATCTTGAAAATAATGTTATAACAATAGCAAACCCCGTAAAACACCGTTTCTTGCAGAGACGTAAATTTACACGTGTTAAATTCTTAGAAGACTTGGTTTTAACTTGCGGAGAAGTTTCTCATAAAATTAGAACATTGGATTTATCAGCAGGGGGTATGAAGGTCAGAACTTCTGAAAATATTGATATTGAAAAGGATTACAGTGTTTCAATTAAACTTAGTGATGAACAGGTTGTTAATTGTAAGTATCAGCTGATTAGGGTTGAAAAAAGCGATGGCGGGCTTTATACAATATCTGGCAGATTTTCACAGTTAAGCAATATTGATAAAATGACGCTTGTACAATTCTGTATGAAAAAAGATATGGAAAATCTTAATAAAAGAGGCGAATAATAGAGTATTATGGGGTATGCAGAAAACATAAGACTATTTTTTATTGTAATGACATTGATAATAATAGGTACGGTAAGTATTGTAAGAATCGGTGCCATTGATTTACATGCGATAATAACGACTGCGTCTTTGTTAATTCCTGCAATTATTGTTATGGGTTATCTAGGACAAAGGATTGGTGAAATTGTTGATAATCCAAAAAACAGAGCAGATGCTGATTATAAGATTGCTGTATTGAACGCTTTGAAGAAAATGGATAAATCTATAACTCTTCAGGAACTAAACGAAAAATTAACAAAACAGGTAGCTGAACCTGATTTGCCGGAAGCTCCAGAAGATGATATTGATGTGTAGTTTTATGTTTATGATAAAATAAAGCTTGTACCAGTTTGAGGAGTAAGAATAGATGAAAGAAGCTTATTTTCCACAGGAAATAGAAAAAAGATGGCAGGAGGCTTGGGAAAAGAATAATGTTTTCCATACTCCTGATAATAGTGATAAACCTAAATATTTTGCTTTATCAATGTTTCCATACCCTTCAGGCAAGCTGCATATGGGGCATGTAAGAAACTATACGATTACTGATGTTATTGCAAGATTTAAGAAAATGCAGGGGTACAATGTGCTTCATCCGATGGGGTGGGATAGTTTTGGGCTTCCTGCTGAAAATGCTGCTATGAAACACGGTGCAAATCCTGCGAAATGGACTGATGAAAATATTGCATATATGACAAAACAGCTCAAGATGCTTGGTTTGTCTTATGATTGGCAAAGAGAAGTTACTACTTGCAAACCTGATTATTATAAATGGACTCAATGGCTGTTTATTCAGCTTTATAAAAAAGGGTTAGCTTATAAGAAGGAAGCTGCTGTAAACTGGTGTGAAACTTGCGGTACAGTGCTTGCTAATGAGCAGGTTATTGATGGTAAATGCTGGAGATGTGATAACGTTGTTGAGAAAAAATATCTTTCTCAGTGGTTCTTTAAAATTACGGATTACGCAGAAAGACTTCTAGAGGATTTAGATAAACTAGACGGCTGGGGTGATAATGTTAAAACAATGCAGGCTAACTGGATTGGAAAATCTCAAGGTGCAATCTTTAGATTTAAAGTTAAAGAAATAGAAGGACTTGAAGTTCCTGTTTACACAACAAGACCTGATACTGTTCATGGTATTACTTACCTTGTTGTTGCTCCTGAGTACAAAGATATTGAAAAACTTACAACTCCTGAAAATAAAGATGCTGTTGAAGCTTACAGAGCAAATGCGCGCAAAATGACAGAGATTGAAAGACTTTCAACTGACAGAGTTAAAACCGGCGTGCCTCTAGGAACTCATTGTATAAATCCATTTACAGGCGAAGAATTTCCGCTTTGGACTGCAGATTATGCACTTGTTGAGTATGGTACAGGTGCAGTAATGGCTGTTCCTGCACATGATACACGAGATTATGATTTTGCTAAAAAGTATAATCTTCCGCTTAAAGTTGTTATTCAGAACTTGGAAAATCCTTCTGACTGCAAAGAAGCGGCTTATACTGAAGAAGGGGTTCTTGTTAACTCAAACGAATTTAACGGAATGAAAAATACCGAAGCTAAAAAAGCGATTACTCAAAAGGCTGTGGACAATGGATTTGGTGAGTTTAAAACTCAGTACAGATTAAGAGATTGGTTGATTTCGCGTCAAAGGTATTGGGGAGCTCCTATTCCTATGGTTTATTGTGATAAATGCGGAATAGTTCCTGAGAAGGAAGAAAACCTTCCTGTTATGCTTCCTGAAGATGTGGATTTTTCTGTTGCAGGAAAATCTCCGATTACTACTTCTAAGACTTTTGCTGAAACAACCTGTCCTATTTGCGGCGGTAAGGCAAGAAGAGAGCTTGATACTATGGATACGTTTGTATGTTCAAGCTGGTATTACTTAAGATATTCGGATGCTAAAAATGCTGAAATGCCGTTTGCAAAGGAACTTGTAGATAAATGGCTTCCGGTTGACCAGTATGTCGGCGGTATTGAACACGCTATTCTTCACCTTTTGTATTCAAGATTCTTTACAAAAGCTCTTAAAGATTTAGGCTTGTTAAGTTTTGATGAACCGTTTAAAAATCTTTTAACTCAGGGTATGGTTTTGAAAGACGGCTCTAAAATGTCTAAATCTAAAGGAAATACGGTTGATCCGGATGAAATATTCGAAAACTTTGGAGCAGATACTGCAAGATTATTTATTCTTTCAGATTCACCTCCGGCAAGAGATTTTGACTGGTCTGATGCGGGTGTGGAAGGATGTTATAAATTCTTGAACCGTGTTTGGAGACTGGTTAGTGAAAATCAGCAGCATATTTCTAAAGATTATAAACTGTCATTCCCGCTTACACGCGAAAATGATGATTTAGTAAGGACAGTTCATATTGCAATGAAGGGTATTACTAATGATATTTCAAATGATTTTCAGTTTAATACAGTAATTTCTAAATACAGAGAGTTAACTAATTCAATATACGAATGGCGCAATAAGCGTAATGAGTTTTCAGAAGAAGACAAAAATGTATTTAGTTTTGCTGTAGTATCTTTGGTTAAATTGATGGCTCCTGTTACTGTTCACATGTCAGAAGAAATATGGAATGATTTAGGTTTTGAAGGTTCTATTCATGATGATAAATGGTGTGAATGGGATGAGAATCTTGCTAAGGCAAGTAAAATCACTCTTGTTGTTCAGGTGAACGGTAAGGTCAAGGATAAAATTGAAGCTGATGAGGGGCTTGGTGATGACGATTTGAAAGCTCTTGCTCTTTCAAGTGATAAGATTAAAGAGCTGACTAGTGGTAAACAAATTGTAAAAGTCATAGTCGTTCCAAAGAAACTTGTTAATATTGTAGTTAAATAAAAAAAGCGGGAATTTCCCGCTTTTTTATTCTTTTTATTGTATACAAAATAATCTTTATATGGTATGATTAAATCAGTAGTAGTATAAAAATTTTGAGGATATATGCGATAGCAGAGATTATTAAAAACAATAATAATTGCCAGGCAGGTTATATGTGCCTGGGTGTCGTGTATATATAAAAAATAGAAAAGGAATAGGTGCTAAATGAGTGCATGGTTGACCGTTGCGGCAGTTGCGTTGGTTATACTAGCGGCTGTTATTGTAGTACAGAGAGTTAAGTATAAAAACCTCATACTTCAGACAGAACAGTCAAAGAAAGATTTGCTTGAAAAAGAGGCTTTGCTACAGAAAGAAGCAATGATTAAAGCTAAAGAAGCGCTTCATAATGAACGTGAACAGCTTAATGAAGATGAAAGAGAGCGCAGAAGAGAATTTGCTGCGATTGAAAATAAACTTTCTAAAAGAGAAGATATTTTAGAAGATAAAATTCAACAGGTAACTGATAAAGAAGTTGAGCTTGATAGAATGAAAGATCAGCTTATAGAAAAAGAAGATTTTCTTGCTGAAATTGTTCAAAAACAAACAGTTGAGCTTGAAAGAATAGCAGGAATGTCAGCAGAAGATGCAAAAAGGATGCTGCTTGAGCAGTTGAAAAATGATTTGGCTCAAGAGCAAATGCAGCTTATAAGAGATAACGAAGCTAAAATTAGAGAAAATGCTTTGGAAAAATCTAAAGAAATTCTTACAACAACAATGCAAAGATGCATGATGGAGCAGGTTGTGGAATCAACTGTTTCTGTTGTTTCTCTTCCAAATGATGAAATGAAAGGCCGTATTATCGGACGTGAAGGACGTAATATCAGAACGCTTGAAACTTTGACAGGTGTGGATTTAATTATTGATGATACTCCGGAAGCAGTTGTTCTTTCAGCTTTTGATCCAGTAAGAAGAGAAATTGCTAAAATTGCTCTTGAAAAACTTATACAAGATGGTCGTATTCACCCGGTTAGGATTGAAGAAACAGTTGAAAAATCCCGAGAAGAAGTCGAAAAGAAAATTATGAAAGAGGGTGAAAACGCTGCTCTTGATATGGGTATAATGGGGTTAAATAAAGAGCTGATTAAAAATCTTGGACGTTTATATTACAGAACAAGTTACGGACAGAATGTTTTGAAACATTCTTTAGAAGTTGGTCATATTGCTGGAATGCTGGCTGCTGAGCTAGGGGCAAATGTTTATGTTGCTAAACGTGCAGGGCTGCTTCATGATATTGGTAAAGCTGTTGACCAGACGCAGGAAGGTACTCACATTCAGCTTGGGGTTGAGCTTGCTTCAAGGTATGGTGAAAAGCAAGAAGTTATTCATGCGATTGAAGCTCATCACGATGACGTTACTGCTAATACTATTGAAGCTGTTCTTGTAAAACTAGCTGATGCAATTTCTGCTGGACGCCCTGGAGCAAGAAGAGATACTTTAGAAATTTATATTAAAAGACTTCAAAAAATTGAAGAAATTGTTAACAGCTATGAAGGTATTAAGCAGTCTTTTGCAGTACAAGCAGGTCGTGAGGTGCGTGTAATTGTTCAAGCTGAAATGTTTGATGATTTAGCTTCTCAAAAACTTGCAAGGGATATTGCAAAGAAAATTGAGGATGAGCTTGATTATCCGGGACAGATTAAAGTTACAGTTGTTAGAGAATTTAGAACTACTGAAATTGCGAAGTAGTAAGTGAGCAGGGGCAGTGGAGAAGCAGATTAAAATATTGTTTTTTGGAGATATTACCGGCAGACAAGGGCGTCTGGCGGTAAAGTCTTTCTTAAAATCTCAAGCTGGTGATGCAGATTTTGTTATTGCGAATATTGAGAATGCTTCTCACGGGTTCGGGCTTACTAAGAAGAACTATGAGGATTTATCTAACTCTGGAATTGACTGTTTTACTTCAGGAAACCACATTTGGGATAAAAGAGATATTTTTGAGTATATTGACGAAGCTCAAAAACTTGTACGTCCTATAAATTATCCTGCAGGGACAAAAGGTGCCGGCTCGCGTGTGTTTGATTTGAAGGGGCGTAAATTTGCGGTGATTAATGTTCTGGGGCGTGTATTTATGCCTCCTATTGATTCTCCTTGGGAAGTTGTTATTAATGAAATTGAACGGCTTAAGAGCGAAGGGGTTGAAAGTATTATAATAGATTTTCATGCAGAAGCAACTGCAGAGAAGATTTGTTTTGCTAAGTATCTTGCTGCAAGGTACAATTCTGAGGAAAATGCTTTGATTAAAGCATTTTTTGGAACTCATACTCATGTGCAGACTGCGGACGAAAAAATTTATAAAGGAATGGCTTATATTACAGATGCTGGTTTTTGCGGTGCAGAAGAAAGTGTTATAGGGATGGAGTTTTCAACTTCTTTTAAACGGCTTTCTACAAGTATTCCTGAACGTTATGAAATAGCAGAAACTCCGCTTGCGCAAATAAATGGTGTTGAAGTCCTGATTGATGGAAATTTGTCAACACAGATAAAAAGAATTAATTTAATAGTAGATAATAAAAAAAATGAAAGTGAGGATAACGTTGAAAATACTGGCGGATAATAACGCGCTGTTGTTCTGCGAAGTCAGACTGCGAGGGCAATCGTGAAAAGTGATTTTCATATACACACTTATTATTCCGATGGCGTCTTTTCTCCTGAAAAGATTGTGGATTTGGCTTTAGATGCTGGGCTTCAGGTTATTGCTTTGACAGATCACGATAATGTTTTATCGCACGATGTTGCAGCAGAGTATTTAAAGACAAAAGAGGTCGATTTTACGTTAATTCGTGGAATAGAGGTTAATACTCTTTATAAAGATTATGAAGTCCATATCTTGGGATATTTTCCAGATGTAAATAAAAATGATTTCAAAAACTTATTAAAAGTGCAGCAGCAAGCTCGTACTAAGCAGACAAAGGAAATTTTACACCTCTTGGCTAAAAAAGAGGGTATTAAAATTGCTTTTGAAGATGTGAAGAATATGGTAGCAGAAGGAGGAAGTATAGGACGTCCTCATATTGCTAAAGCAATTACAAATGCTGGAGGCACCAGTAATGTAATGGAGGCTTATAGTAAGTATATTCATAGAGCTTCACCAGTTTATGTCGAAAGAAAAACGGTTTCTCCTTTTGATGCTGTAGAAGTTATTTATGATGCAGGGGGAATTCCTGTGATTGCTCATCCGTATGATATTGATATTGCTGAAAAGCTTATTAAAGATTTGATGAATTGCGGATTAAGAGGCATTGAAGCTTACCATAGAAAACATTCTCCTGCACTTGTTGAGTATTTTTCTTCTATGGCAGAAAATCTTGGGCTTATTGTAACGGGCGGATCTGATTTCCACGCTCCTAATATAATGAACGGACAGATTATTCTGGGTAAAAACTTTGTGCCTGAGTGGATTTACGAAGGGCTTTTGAATGAGAAAAAACATTTGGACATGGCTAGATAGTAAGGTATTAATGAGGTAACGATGAAAAAAGGATTTACGCTTGTAGAAGTTTCAATACTGTTTGTTATCTTTTTGATAGTGGCGTTTCTTGTTATACCTCTATCTTTGGATGATACTATTCAAGCTAAAAATACTTCCAGATGGCGCAGTGTTCAATCTGATTTTGCAAATGTCTTTTATTCAATTAATACTCAAAAGGATTTTGAAGATTTTAATTTCAGCGAGACTTTTGCTAATGTAATATCTAATGAAATAAAAAATAATATTGAACCTTACAAAATAACTTTTATGAATGGAACTTATCCGAATGTAACTTATAGATTTAATGATTTTAAGCTTACACAGGGAAATTCGGTTTTAGCGTATAAACTTTTTGAGAATTCTCAAAACGATTTACGCGGAGTTTTTCTTTATGATGTGAATGGTTCTGTTGGTCCAAATGTATGGGGAAAAGATGTTTTTGGGTTTAATATTTTTTCAGATAGATTTGAACCATTCTGTAAAAATGATTCTATCAGCGTACAAAAACAGGATTGTTCAAAAGCTGGTACTGGTTTATGCTGTTCAAATTACTATTTAATCGGCGGGAGTTTTGATTAATGATTAAAAACGTATGTGTTTTTGCGTCTTCTTCTAATAAATTGGGAGAAGAATATTATAAAGCAGCTTCAGAGCTTGGTCATTTGATTGGTCAAAATGGAATGAATATAGTTTATGGCGGCAGTCGATTGGGGGCAATGTATGCTTGCGCATCTGCTGTAAAAATTTCCGGCGGAGATATTATTGGGGTAATGCCTCAGAAGATTTATGATTTTGGAGTCGGAAATCCGGAAGACTGTGCGGAGTTTTATCTGACAGAAGGGATGAGAGAAAGAAAAGCTAAGATGGATGAGCTTTCTGATGCTGTAATTGCTCTAGCAGGCGGATTTGGAACTCTGGAAGAAATTTCTGAAATGATAGTCCAAAAACAGCTCGGTTATAATACAAAGCCTATTATAATTCTTAATACCTGCGGTTTTTATAACAATTTATTAGAATTTTTTAATCGTATTATTGAAGATAATTTTGCAGCTAAAAGTGCAAAAACGTTGTATTATGTTGCTTCTTCTCCTGAAGAAGCTGTAGATTATTTGAAAAATTATACTTATACTTCAAAAAAAGTATGTTTATCTGAAAAATATTAAGGCAGATGATTATACAAAATTGCGCAGACCGCTGCTTGTACTTTATTGTGAACGTTTAACTTACGGAAAATGTTCTCAATATGTGCTTTAACTGTATGTATAGAAATTATTAAAGCTTCTGCAATTTCAGGGTTACTTTTCCCCTCTGTAATAAGTGCCAAAATCTCTTTTTCTCTTTGTGTTAAATTATTTATCTCGTCCATATTCCTATAATAATACATATTCAGAAAAAGTGGTTAATGTATTTTCCAATTTAAAAAATTTACAAAAGTTTACAGAGATTAATGGATAATTTTGTCAAATTAGAAAATAAAAATTGTAATAACTTAAGTGTTAAAAATTCTATCACCGGCATCGCCCATGCCTGGAACGATGTAACCGCGCTCGTTTAAGCGTTCATCAACTGCAGCGACAATTAATGTTATTGCAGGGAAATTTTTAAAAACTGCTTCAATTCCGTCTGGTGATGAAATCATACAAATGCAGCAAATATTTGTTTCAGGAATACCTTTATCTACGTAAAGCCTTATTGCTTCAATAAGAGAGTTTCCGGTTGCCAGCATTGGGTCTGTAATATAAACATAATAATTTTCAGGATTGTTTACCGGCATTGGTACTTTGTTATAGTACCAAACTGGTTTAAGTGTTTTTTCATCGCGATACATTCCGATATGTCTGATAGTTGCTTGAGGAAGAATATCAACGGCTTCGTCGGTGAAGATTAAGCCGGCTCTTAGAATGGGTGAAATTATTATTGTAATATCGGGATTAATTGTTTTTGTTTTGCACTCAGCAACAGGTGTTTCTATTTCTATGTCTTTTTGGGGCAGATTTTTTGTTGCTTCATAAAGCAAAATCCTTGTCAACTTTCTTGCAGCAAGCCTTACACCTTCTGTGCTTGTATTTTTATTTCTCATTGTGCACAAACTCTGATTAACAATCGGATTTGTAATAATTTTTAGATTATTTTTTTCCATGTGTGTACTTCTCCCTGCTATTTTTATATTTTTTTAACTTATCATTTAAGTCATTTACTTTTTTAGTTGAATCATCAAGCATAGTATCAGCGTATTTGATAAGCTTATTAACGTCTTGCTGTTCTTCCAGAGGTAATTCTTCTATAAATTTAACTTTTTCGCTAAAAGAAGATGTTGTATAAATTATAGAAGCAAGTTTCTCAAACATGTCATTTAAAAGTCCTGCTGCATCGTGAAGTCTTTTTGGCGGGTTGACTGTTAAAAGAGGTACATTGTTATCGATATATGTATTTTTATCAGGAAGATAAAGCTCAAGTGATTTTGAACCAGCCATACCGCTGAATTCTACTGTTGCTACTGTGCCTTGAGGCAGTATAACAGAATTATCTGTAATAATAAATTTTATGTAAACTTCTTCGTTTGTAGGTTTAATTTTAGTTATATGACCGACTTCTATTCCCATCATTCTAACTGGCGAGCCTACGATAAGTCCGTCAACATCATTCATAAAAATGGTGTAATCATTATCATTTTGTTGTTTTTTTACATATAATATAGTTGAGATAGATACTATAATAAGTATAATTACAAGCCAGACAAGTAATTCTATACTATGAGTTATATAAAAAGTGTTTTTATCTTTTTTTATCCCCGTCATATTAGATTTATTATATAAAAAAATATATTCTTATACAACTATTCTTTGTTTATAAAGATTTGTAACAGTATTTTGTCATAGCTGAGATTTAATCGCTCCCCAAGCACGAATAAATCCTTTTTCGTATTTTAAAAGGTAGTATCCGCCTTCTTGAATATATTCAATTTCTGCTTCCATGTGTTCGTATTCTTTTGGAGGAGTTGCACCGGTTTTTGCATATTTGGCATCTATTACTTTTTGTATTTTTTCTTTGCGTTTTCTTTCTTTGACGATTTTTCTTTCTTCTTTTTCAAGCTTTTTGCTTTTTTCATAATGCCTTTTTAGTTCTTTTTCGTTTTCAGCGATTTTGAAAACGGGAATAACAGCAATTAAATCTTTTGATTCGCTTAAATATAAAAATTCCCTGTCATCTGAAAGTGCAAGCTGATAAAATCCCGGTTTAATAAAGTTCCCGTTATAATCAGGTATATAATTTTGTATTGTCAAAACCGGCTGTTCATCTGTTGGAACAGAGTATCGATATATTGAATTCTGATGGACTGTTATACCAGAAGGTACTGCCGGATAAGGGGCAGATGGTGCTAAATAATCAATGTCTCGAAGTGCAGGTGTAATAATTCCATCAATCATAATTTTTCAGCCAGTTTATTAATTATCGAGTTTACATAATCGAAATCTTTACCCAAAAGTTTTGCAGACGCAACAAAAATGACAGACATATATTTATTAGAAGGAGGCTGATTTTTTATAAGCAGCCTGCAGCTTTCACGCATAAGACGTTTTATTCGATTTCTCTTTACTGCACGTTTATGGATTTTTTTGCTTACAACAAAACCAATTTTAGTCGGATACTCATTGTTTTTTGTTTTTCCGCAAAACATAGTTATTCCGCCTGAATGAAATGTAGTTCCTGTTTTATATGTTGCTTTAAAAGCACTTCTTTTTTTTAGTCTGTACGCTTTTGGTAACATATTAAAATAATACAGCTTTTGTAAAGCTTTGTAAAGTTTTTGTTAAAAAGATTAAAGTTTTAGAAAAAAATGCCGTAATTCTTATTATAAGGAGTAAATCTATGTCAGATGATTTTAAAGTAGAAAAAAGTTCGGTTAATACAGGAGGACAAGCGCAAAATAGCGGTGAAAGGAAAGTTATAGATGAATCTGCATATAGAATTCGTGCTCCGAGAGAAAAAGGCCCTACTGCTGTAGGACGTGGCGGAGATCCATTTTTTAGGCGTATAAATGCAACTAATGATCAGCTTAAAGAGCTAATGGATGAAACTTCTACTATACAAGACTGGGTGCAGCGTGAAACTTCTAATAATGTTGCATTGGCTTGTCTTGAAAATGAAAATTTAAAAGAAATATATTTTGCAATAAAAGATGGTTTTGTATCTGCTGACAAAACGTACGGGAAAATTTCTCTTATGGGGTTTAAAACACCTTCTGGAGTTGAAATACCAAGATTGAAAATTTTTGATGAAAATGGAGAAGTGCTTCAAGTTCTCACAGGACCTTTAGCAATTGATGAGCTGAATAAAAGAGCTCTTGCGTATAATGAAATATCAAATAATTATGAAGCAGTACCGGATGAAGCTCAGGATACTTCGGTTATTAATGATTACATTACATAGAGTTTTTCTTTAAAATAATTCCATTAAGCCTGCAGAAAGAAGTAAGTACTCCAAGTTCTTCTTTTAGTTTTTTTTGTAAATAAATATGTTCAGGTAAAATGCTTACGTTTTTTGCAAGCTGGAACATTTTAAGCGCTTGTTTTACGTATTCTGCCCGCATAGAAGATTTTGGCAGTGCTAATTCTTGGTATAATTTTGCTGACAGCAGGTAAGATTTTACAAGTATTGACTCGAGGTTAAATTGTTTTGCAATGAATATTGATTTTTCAATATACACTTTTGCAGAGTCAAAATCTTGTTTTGCCATATAGATTTCGCCAATCAGCTTATTATACAAAGCAATAAAATAATAGTTATTGATATTTGGACCTTGAGCAACATCAAGTGCTTTTGCTGCGATATCAAGTGCGAACTGAGTACCATTTGTAATTAAACGTATTTCAGCAATTAAATACCAAGAAAGCAATACTCCAGTCGCAATTTTTTCTTTTGCAAAATATGAAACCTGTTCTTCAAGTATTTCTAATGCTCTTTTATTCTCGTTTTTGTCATGGAGCATTTTGGCCAGCAAAGTTTTAAGAATATTTTTTGTAAAACTATCATTTGCATTATTTGCATAAGCTGCAACATTGAATAGTTCTTCATATAAATTGTTATAATCTTTTTTTAAGAACTTATTAACTATATCTATGAAATTCCAGCGGGAAACTATAAATGTATCCATAGAGTCAAGAGAGAATTCTTTAAGCATATCATCAAGAATTTTTTCAGATGTTTGAAGCTCTCCTTTTACTGTTTTAGCTAACGCAAGAGCTAAAAAGGCACGACATTTTAGTACAGGGTTTGTATTTTGATTTTTTTCTAAAATATCAAAAATTAGCTGTATTGTATCGAACATCCGGTTATCGCCTTGGAATATTAAAGCTTCTGCCAAATCAAAATAAACTTCAATCCAAGTGTCAAAAAGTTCTGAAACGCTTATCAAAGCATTATTTTTACCTTTGGTTAGATAACGTTCTATCACCGGCATTATCTCATTATCTACAAGATTAATTACCTGACCGCAGTTGCCCAGTTTAAGCATTGGGCGCACTTGTCTTGTTTTTACAAGAGTTTTTTCAAGTTCCATTTCATCAGGTAATTTGTTTAATACGCAGTCAGCGCATTCAATTGCTCCCCAGTAATTACCATTTTTCATAGAAGCAGATGCAAGATACCCTAATAGTTCAATATGTTCGTAATCTTCATTATCTTCCAGCATCATCACGGCATTTTGAAGGTATTCAAAAGCAGCATTATGGTCGATAGGCTCGAGGAGTTTTCCAACGCGTGTATAAATATTTTTCTTGATTTTTAAACACTGAATGGTGTTTTTATTTTCAATAAGCTTTAAAGCCTGTTTTTGAGAAATAATATACAAGCCGATATCACCAATGTAAGAAGCTTGCTTCATCAATATTGTCCAGATTTCAAAAGCCTCATTATCTTTGTTGAGCTTTTGGATAATGTAACATATTAGAACAAGTGAAGACTGTTTATATATGTTTAATATTTCATATAAAATATTAAGTATTTCAGTAAAAGACTCATCGTTTTTGATAATTGATACAATGATTTTCCATATATTAATGCTTTTAAACTCAAATGATAAGTTATTAATCTGGTTTATGAATCCATTTTGTACTAAAAATTCAATCAAGCTCTCAAATTCTTTAGAAGAATTGTTATCAAAATGTTCAAGCATTGCAGGATAAAATTTATTTCCAAGAATAGACATTGCAGCCAGCATTCTGAATGCAGGTTTATTTTCTTGTTTTAATATTTCAAGCCTTGTTTCTATAATATTTTCTAATGATGTATAAGAAACTTGTTTAATACCATTTTTTAAAGCATCTTTATAAAGCATTATCATCTGCTCTATAGCAGCAGGATTTCCTGCTGAAATTTTGTAAGCAAGATTTGCAAAATCTTCTCCGACATTAATTTCCTGATGCTGGTGAATAATTACATCAACTTGATTTCTGGTAAATGGTGCAACTGTTAAATCTGCATAGTTTTCTGCTGTTAATTTGGATGATGTAATATGCCCCATTCCAGGCTTTTCTACAGATGATATGATTATAAATTTACATCTCTGCAGGATGTAATCATCTTCAAGAAGCTCTTTTAATAAATCAAAAGACATTCCGTCAATGTTTTCAAAATTATCTATAATAAATACAGCTTTCATTTTTTCAACAATAGTCTGTATTACTTTTTTTAATACTACAAACATTTTTGCTTTATTGTAGTAAATGTTTTCATACTTGTCGAAATTTTCAGGATATAAAAAATTTAATAAATCTAAAATCTCAGTATTTGTAAGTGCTGGAAAGTCTTGCCTAAAAAATTTAAGAGAATTTTTCTTTAACTGCAAAGTATCAGGACAAAAATTATTAATATTGAAAAATGTTAATAATAAATCTTGAAAATATCCGCAAGGAGAAAGCTGTGTTACTTGTGTACAAGTTCCTAAAAGCCAAATTAATTTTGCGTTTTTTAAATCATTTATAGCATACCTTAATACAAGATTTTTTCCGATGCCGCTTTCACCGCTTATCGTAATTACAGATGAATCTGCATCTTTAATCGCTTCTATAAGTTTAGTTTTTACTTTTTGCTGCGAATTTTTTGAAGCATTGTATTCAGGTTTTTGCGTGGTTTTAGGCTGTACAAACTCAATACCGCATTTTCTGCAAGCTTTTGCATTTGGAAGATTTGCAGCTCCGCATTCGCTGCAAATCTTGATTAAAACCTTGCTGCATCCGGAACATTTTGTTGAAGTAATAGAATTTATAGTCCCGCAATCTTTACATATAGATGCAACTTTACTTCCGCAGTGACTGCATTTTAATGAATTGTCTTCAATTTCCTTTTTACATCTGGGACATTGCATTAATACTAACCCTTATAAAACAGCAATAATTTCATTTAATGCTTCTATAACTTTATTTTCACTCATTTCAAGTTTTGATGAAATTTCAGAAACAGGCAGGCTGTCTTTGTATTTTAAATTATAAATTTCTACAATATTAAGCTCTGGATGTTTATTATCAAGCTCTTCTAAATCTTTTGAAATTACTTCACAATCAATACTTTCACAAAGCTCTGTGTTCTCAGGTGTGAATTCAAATTTAGAGTAATCTGTGGAAATGAAATTTTTTATTTCTTCTTCTTCTTCTTCGTCGTCGTCTTCGTCGTCGTCAGCTGCTTTGAAATCTAATTCTTCTGTTTCTTCTGATAATAAGCTATTGTCCTCAAAAGCCGGGTTTAACGTATCTAAAACATCATCAAAGTTTTCTAAACATTCATCTTCTATCAATAAATCATCACTAATACAAAGTTCTTCATCTAAGCTGGTTTCTTCAGTTTCAATCGTTTCAGGCAATACTTCTTCATCTAAAGAATTCTGTTCAACAAGACAAAGTTCTTCATCTAAGCCGGCTTCTTCAGCTTCCATTGTTTCTGGCAGCGCTTCTTCTGCCAAAGTATTCTGTTCATCGAGAGAAATTTCTTCTATTATTTCAGGCAAAACTTCCTCTTCTAAAGCTTCTGGCAATATGTCTTCTTCAGGCAATAGAATATCTTGAGTTTCTTCGGCTTCTGCAGCTAAGTCTTCTGGAATACTTTCTTCTGCTAAAACCTCTTCTTCATAAATCAGTTTTTCTTGAGGTGCTTCAACTGCTGCGTTCTCAATTTCTGTAACGATAAGCTCAGGTGAAGCTTCTTCTACAAGCAATTGTTCTTCTTGCTCGTCTTCAAGTAATACTTCTTCATTTTCTAATAAATCTTCTGCGTGATTTTCTTCTTCAAAAGTTAGTTCTGGAAGTGTTTCTGCAATTGTATTTTCTTCAACTTCAAACTCATCGAGATTAATTTCTTCGATTAAGCAGTCAGGTTCTTTTGGCGTGTCAGAACTCTCAATAATTACTTCTTTAATTTCTTCTGTTTTTTCAATTATTTCAGGCTTAATAGTTTCAATAACTTCATTTTTAACTGCAGGGCTGTCTTCTTTTGCAGGAAAGTTAATCATTTTATCTACTAAATTATTATCAACTTTAGTGTAAGTTTCTTCTATTTTTGCTGCCGGCTGTACAGCTTCGTGTGTTATTACTCTATGATTCAGTTCGCTGTGAAAATTCATTCGTTTTGGAACAGTAATCATAGATGTTGAAACAACTTTTGAAAGATAAGCATTAAGAACAGCGTCGTTGCTTACTGTATTTAATATTACTTCTGAATGAGAATAAACATCCTCAATAATATCTTCTAAAATAGCTTCCAGTCCAGGAAATTTTTTGTGTGTTCTTACTAAGTTTTCTATTATACTGTAGTATTTACTTTCTTTTTCCATAATAAATCTCATCTTCCAGTGTTATAAACGTATAATCAAGACAGGGTTACCCTGTAATTTTGCAAAAGAGTCTGTATTGGTGCTTAAATTCATTCCAAGTGCTCTATTTACAGTATGTAATATTAAATCATCAACGCTCTTTTCACCGCTGGAAACCACAATTCCTGCAGCTTCAAACTTTCTGCTTCCGCTGTTATATTTTATTTCAACGCTGATTTTATTTGTTATAGGCGGTTTATTTAATAAAAGTAATTCTGTTTTTAAGTTAAGTTGAATAATTTTTCCTAATTTAACAAGATACCTTTTTGCTGAAGAGTTAGATGCATATCCAGCAGGAACTTCCCAGTCAACTTTAAGGTTTGATACTAGAATAGAAGCATCTAGATTTTGTTCTATAACAGGTATAGTATCAGAAATTCCTTCATTCTGATGGTTTTGAGGTGCGGTTGTTTCCACCGTTTCAATCGGCATTGCTTCTTCAATTTTTGCAGAATCTCCCGCTGCAGGCAAGCTGTCTAATGGCATGTCATTATTTGGCAGTTCTTCATTTATTCCTCCTGCAAAATATTTCGTGTAGCCGAAATATCCAAGCGCCCCTGCAATAATTAAAAATGCTATAACAGCAACAGGTTTAAAAGAACTTTTTTGTTTATTAGTTTTGATTTCATCAAATTCCTGCTCTATCTCATCTGCATTTTCCTCTTGAGTAATTTCATCTGTATTAAATAAAGCTTCTATCTGTTCTTCTGCAGCGTTTTCTGCTTCCTCTGCTTCTTCAGGTATTTCGATTTCAGGTTCATTTGATAATTCTTCTAAAATGTCAGATGTTTCGCTGTTAGGAGTTGCTTTTGTAGAAAAATCATAAATTTCTTCTTCTTCAGTTTCAGTTTCTTCTTCCGGCATTTCAATTTGTTCTTCCGAAGCAGTCTCTTCTTCAATGATGTCATCTTCAACAAAACTCAAAGGCTCCGGTTCACTTTCTACCAGCTCTTCTAAAGTAACTATGTCTTCTTCAATTTCTTCTTGAAATTCATTAATTATTTCATCATTACTTTGAACTTCTTCAAGTGAGATTTCTTCGTTAAACTCAGGCTCACTAAAAGTTTCAGGTTCATTGTTGGCTTCTTCATGCTCTTCAGTAGACAAATCTTCTATGCTGATATCTGATTCCTCCAGCAGCATAAAATCATCTGTCAAATCACTTTCTTCCGCTTCAGGAAGCGGTTCAAAGCTCAACTCATCACTTATTTCTTCATTTAAAAGTTCTTCTTCAATAAAGTTGTCTAAATCAGCTTCTTCTATTAAATCAAGTTCGGCAGAACTGTCTAAGGACAATTCTACATCTAATGACTGGATAGAATCTTCTGCTTGCGGAGCTTCGTCTATTGTAGTTTTTACAACAGAAACGAACTTGAATATTTCTTTTGCTTTAGCTGCTTTTGCAAGCTTTATACGACCTTCTTTTGATTGAAGCAAGTTTGAATAAAAGCTGTTTTTATCTTCAATTCTATTATCGATATATGCAAAAATATCATTATCGCTTATTTCAATATCTTCATCTCTATTAATAATAAGTGTTTCTATGTCATAAAAAGACTGTAAATCATTTTCGCTTATATAATAACTTCCATCAATGAGATTATTTTTCTGAATATTTTCTGGAGTGATAAATCCGACAACATTTGCTCCAGATAAATCTTCGTTTATTTTAATAAACATGTAAGCAAGCGGGAGAAGGCTGCTGCTAAAATGTGCTTCCGGAACACTAATTTCTTCTTCAGAGAAAAATACTCTTACATCAATGTAATTTTTATTGATATAAATATCTGAAATATCAATATCTTCCAGTACTAAGCCAATATTATGCAAACCGCTTTCAGAATCAACATCATAGTTATTTTTGTCAAAGAACTTTGATGCAATACTTCCAGCTATTGCATTTGCAACTGCACGATTCCTAACTCCGGTGTTTGTAATCATTTTGCAAATATTTTGTGCTAACTCAATATCGCAGCTCTCTATTATAAAATTATCAGTATTCACCTAACACTCTCCCATACTATGTTTAATAATACCATACTATAAAAAAAAAATCTATATTTCAGCATGCTTTATCTTGACATTTAATACTAAATAATTAAATCAAATAGTGGATATCGAATAGCATTTGCTAAAGTTTAATAAATTATATCCGTTTATGTAATTGAAAGGACAGAATACATGTTTTCATCAATGATACAAAATTTATTATCTTCATCAGGCCAGGCAAGTGCGATGCAGCGAGCTGTTCAGATGAATAACTATGTAAATAATTTTAATGCACAGCTGACTCCGGTTGAAAAAAAACAAGCTGATGCTCAGCAAACACAGGTTCAGTCTTTTGATAAAGTTTTAAAAAATTCTGCTGGAGTAAAGTTTGGAGATTTGCTTTCTAAGCCTGTTACAAAAGTTAACGCTAATATTTATACTGCTCAAGCAAATTCTGCTTCAGAAAAGATTACAACAAGAGAGCAAATTAAAAATATTATATTTAGAGCTTCGAAAAGGCATGGAGTTGATGAAAAACTTGTAAATGCGCTTGTCAAACAAGAGTCAGGTTTTAATCCTAATGCTAAATCTAAAGTAGGCGCAATGGGTTTAATGCAGCTGATGCCTGCAACAGCAAAAGGCCTGGGAGTTACAAATCCTATGGATCCTGAGCAGAATGTTGAAGGCGGAGTGAAATACTTAAAGTCCATGCTTAATAAATACAACGGTAATGTAATTCTTGCGCTGGCAGCTTACAATGCAGGTCCGGGAGCTGTTGATAAGTACTCAGGAGTTCCGCCTTACAAAGAAACCCAAAATTACGTAAAGTCTATATTAGCAAATTATCTTTAAAGGTAATCACGGGGTGAAAATCGCAGGACTTCTAAACTGATTTTTGCAGTCTTTTTATTTCGCGCTCTTTGTCCTGCTTTTCATGTATACGGCGTGTATTAGCATAAGTTAAACGAGGAATGAACCAGCCAAGCAGATAAGGTGAAATAAAGAATGTTGTTAATAAGCCTGGAACAGACGTCAAGCCTCTTGCAAAAGTTGCAATCTTATTGCTTTTTGCATTTCCAGCAGCTTTCATAAGCTTTTTAATTAACTCATCTGCATTAGACTTGTCTAATTTTTCAACAATAGAGATAATCTTTTTATTCTTGTTTGATTTCGGCATTCCTTTCATAGAGCTCAAATATTTGAATACAGAATCAGCATGCTCTGACTTGGAGATAATTTTTTGTAAATCGCCGCCATTATTATCTATATATTTACAGAAATTTAACATTTTATCTTTTGTATCAATTTTGTTGTATAAAGCATTAATTTCCGAGTTTGTTAAAACATGCGCTTTGCTGTATGGATTCATCAAATCAAGAGAAGCTTTTAGTTTTGATTTCGGCGTCCTGTCTTTATGCATAAGGACAAATCCTGACTGTTTTTCATAAGAAGTTACACATGCTCTTGTAAGCATAGGAACTGCAAATACAACTGCAAGGCTTGATGTAACATCTCTTAAAATGATTTCCCAGAGTTCTGTTAAATCTTTTTTGCCCTCTTCATCAACCTGGGCGCGGCTGTAAGCCCTCATTCCTCTAGGAGCAAGCAAGCCGAATAATGATAATCCTGCCATTAATGTATTGGTAAAATTATGTCCGTTATATTCAAGTTCAGATGAAACAAAATCGCTTTTGTTTTTATCTATAGCTTTACCAAGTTTTTCAAGTATATTTTTATTTGGCTTATTTCCTTTGAATGCTATGTTATTATTTTCTTCTTTGTTTACTCCTCTTGCTCCGGGAGCAGTGTTGCTTCTTGCATAAAGTTTCGGAAGTACAGAAAGTACGCCTAATGTTGCTGCCATTGTAGCAATATTTGTTATCATTCTCTTAGCAAGAGATTTATCTTTGATGCTTTCGGCACTTAACTCATCAAGTTTGGCTAGATGTTTATTGGCAGTGATTGCGTCATTTGAATATTTCATCATTGCATCAATTGTATCTTTGGCTGCAAAAGCTTTTTTGCTGTCAAATTTTTCCGAACCGAATTTAACTTTTTGCAGCATTTCTAAATCTGTACCTTTAGAATATTTAATATTACTGATGTGCTCAACAATATTGTTCATGCATTCTGATTTATATTGTGATTTACCGCGGAATCTTTTAAGCTTAACTCCGTCCGGTATTTTTTCCATGTTGTTAATCTGCTTCAAAATATAGTCAATGGATTCTTTTGAGGTGTTTTCTCTGCCAAGAGTATCTTGAAGCATCTTTTCGATATTTATTTTATAAAATTCCTGTTTAAATTTATTGCTGTCTTTTAAAAGTTTTTTATCAAAATCAGAGTTGGTGATTACTTCTTTCAAGCTGTTTCCAAATCTTTTGATTAATTGCGAGTTTACGCTTGTTGAGTGTCCGAATTTTGCAGCAATAAGCATGGCAATTGGAGCCACTGCCATCATGCAAGGTCCGGTAAGTCCTTCTCTGCCTAAAACTTCAAACCCTTCTTGTTTGTTATATCTGCCGGTGTTTTCTTTATCTCTCAAAAATCCGGCAGCAGTTCTGGGGATTGTCATTCCGCCAAAATCTTGAATCAAAAATGAGGCAAGAAAGCCTTTATCTTCAATCCATTGCATGGTATTTCCGCTGAGATTAAGCAAATTCGGCATTCCTGCTCTAAAAGCTGGTTGTTGCTGTTTAATGGTATTTAAGGGCATACCCTGATTTCTATTTTGATTAACTTTCAAGCACACTAATCCTTATTCTTAATTATAAAAAGTTTGTTGAATTAGAAATTTTGACCTTATGTAACAAACTTTAATTATTTTGTTACAATTTGAAGAATTGTAAATTTTTTGTAACAAAAGGCTTGAAAAATTGTACATTATACCCTTGTTAACTTGACGTTAGATTTTGATGGTGTACGATAGTAAAACATGCTGTATATGGGATAATTATGTCCGAAATAGAAAGTAGAAAAAATTTTATATAGTACATCATTAGAATAGATGAGGTGAATTAATGTCGACAGAATATGCAAAAAGAGTAACTCCAATGGGTATCCCTAATACTCGTTTGGATGATTTACCGGATTTAATTGACGTGCAGAAAAAATCATTTGAATGGTTTTTAAAAGAAGGGCTTAAAGAAGAGTTGTTAGCTTTTTCTCCTGTAAAAGATTATACAGGAAGATTAGAGCTTCATTTCTTGCCAAACTACACGTTTGATAATGCAAAATACACAGTAGAAGAAGCTCGCATTCATGACGCAACTTATGCAAAGCAGCTTCGTGTAATGGTAAGACTCGTAAACCGTGACAGCGGTGAAATTAAAGAACAGGAAGTTTATATCGGTGATATTCCTACAATGACTGACAAAGGTACTTTCATTGTAAATGGTGCAGAACGTGTAATTGTTTCACAGATTGTTCGTTCACCTGGGGTTTACTTCAAGAGAGAAATTTCTCCAACAGGTAAGAGATTGTACAATGCTACAATGATTCCTAACCGCGGAGCATGGTTGAAAATTGAAACAGATTCTAACGATATTATTTACGTTAAAATCGATAAGAACAGAAAAATTCTTGCTACAACTTTATTGAAGGCAATGGGTATTACTGTTTCAGAAATGGAATCTTTATTTACTCACTTTGAATTCTTAAAGAAAACATTGGATAAAGATACTACAGAAACAACAGATGATGCTTTAATCGATTTGTACAAAAAATTAAGACCCGGCGACCCGGCTTCTGCTCAAGGTGGACGTCAAATTCTTGAGTCAAGATTCTTTGATGATAAGAAATATGACATCGGTCGTGTAGGTCGTTACAAATTAAATAAAAAATTGAACTTGAATATTCCTAAGAATCAAAGAACTTTAACTGTTCAAGATATTGTAGCTTCAATTGAATACTTAATTAATTTAACTTATGATGAAGGTTCTTTGGATGATATCGACCACTTAGGAAACAGAAGAATTCGTTCAGTCGGCGAATTGTTGCAGAATCAGTTCAGAGTTGGGCTTTCAAGAATTGAAAGAATTGTAAAAGAAAGAATGACTTTACAAGATTCTGAAACTTTGACACCATTGAACTTATTGAACACTAAACCTTTAGTAGCTTCATTAAAAGAATTCTTCGGTTCATCACAGTTATCACAGTTCATGGACCAGATTAACCCATTGGCTGAGCTTACTCACAAAAGACGTATTTCAGCTTTAGGACCTGGCGGTTTGCAGAGAGAAAGAGCAGGGTTTGCTGTTCGTGATATTCACCCTTCTCACTACGGCCGTATTTGTCCGATTGAAACACCGGAAGGTCCAAACGCAGGTTTGATTGGTTCATTAGCTACACACGCAAGAGTTAATGATTACGGTTTCATTGAATCACCGTTCTTTGTTGTAAAAGACGGGGTTGTAACTGATGAAGTTGTTTATATGACAGCAGATGAAGATGAAAACTACAGATGTGCTCCTGCAGACGTTCAATTGAATTCTGACAACACATTTAAAGATGCTCAAATTCCTGTTCGCTACAGATCAGAATTTATTATGAGTGATGCTTCAAAAGCTGACTATATGGGTGTTTGCCCTATTCAGATTATCTCTGTTGCGACATCAATGATTCCGTTTATTGAACACGATGACGCGAACCGTGCATTGATGGGTTCAAACATGCAGCGTCAGTCAGTTCCTCTTCTTATCACAGAAAGACCTGTTGTAGGTACTGGTATGGAAAGAAGAGTTGCAAAAGACTCAGGTATGGTAGTTTGCGCTAAAGTTGACGGTGTTGTTGAAAGAGTTGTTGGTGAAGAAATTATTATCAGAGACGTAAACGGCAAACAGCACTTACATACATTGATGAAATACGTACGTTCTAACCAAGATACTTGTATTAACCAGAAACCAATTGTTCACGAGGGTGATAAAGTTCAAGCTGGTGATGTAATCGCTGACGGAGCTTCTACAAGCTGCGGAGAGCTTTCTATTGGTAAAAACATTTTGGTTGCTTACATGCCTTGGGAAGGGTTCAACTTCGAAGATGCTATCTTGCTTTCTGAAAGATGCGTACATGATGATATCTTTACATCAGTTCACATTGAAAAATTAGAAATAGATGCTCGTCAAACTAAGCTTGGACCGGAAGAAATTACAAGAGAAATTCCTAACGTTTCAGAAGAAGCTTTAAGACACTTAGATGAACGTGGTATTGTTCGTATTGGTGCAAGAGTTTATGCTGATGACATTCTTGTAGGTAAAGTTACTCCAAAAGGTGAAAGCGAACATCCGCCTGAAGAAAAACTTTTAAGAGCAATCTTCGCAGAAAAAGCAAGAGATGTTAAAGACAATTCACTTCGCGTTCCTCATGGTGAAGGCGGCAGAGTACTTGACGTTAAAGTATTTGATAGAGAAAAAGGCGACGAATTGCCGCCGGGAGCAAATACTGTAATCAGAGTTTATATTGCTCAAAAACGTAAAGTTTCTGTAGGTGATAAACTTTCAGGACGTCACGGTAATAAGGGTATTGTTTCAAGAATTCTTCCAAAAGAAGACATGCCATTCTTGCCAGACGGTACTCCGGTCGATATCGTATTGAATCCGCTTGGTGTTCCTTCTCGTATGAACGTTGGTCAAACTTATGAATGCTTATTAGGCTTGGCTGCATACTTAACAGGTGACCACTACGAAGCTCCTTCGTTTGATGAAAGATATGGTGATAACCAGTCTGAAATCGCAACAAGAGCTGAATTGGTTCGCGGTATTAAAGAATCAGGATGCGACTGGGTAAGAGAAGATGGTAAGGTTTACTTAATCGACGGCAGAACTGGTGAACCGTTTGATGAACCTATTGCTGTCGGCTTATCTTATATCTTGAAACTTGTTCACTTAGTTGATGATAAGATTCACGCACGTTCAACAGGTCCTTACTCATTAGTTACGCAACAACCTTTAGGCGGTAAGGCTCAGTTCGGCGGACAAAGATTCGGTGAAATGGAAGTTTGGGCACTTGAAGCTTACGGTGCTGCTTATACTCTTCAAGAAATGTTGACTATCAAATCAGATGATGTTAACGGACGTAACAGAGCTTATGAAGCAATCGTTAAGGGTGACAATATTCCAAGACCTGGTATTCCAGAATCATTTAAGGTACTTGTAAGAGAATTGCAAAGTATCGGTTTAGATATTACAGTTGCTAAGAAAAACGGTGTAGAAGTTGACTTGATGTCTGATATGGACGATTTGCGCAAAGCAGCGCCTAAAAGAACATTATCAGATATTGATTCAGAGTTGTTAAACATTAACTTCTTTGACACTTCTGCTACACTGGGTGAAATATAAGGAGATAGAAAATTGTCTACAAGTATTGATTATTTTGATTATATACGCATAAGCATCGCTTCACCTGAAAGAATTTTGAAGTGGTCTTACGGCGAGGTTACAAAACCTGAAACGATTAACTATAGAACTTTAAAACCTGAAAGAGACGGTTTGTTCTGCGAAAGAATTTTTGGACCTACAAAGGACTGGGAATGCTATTGCGGAAAATACAAAAGAGTTCGTCATAAAGGTATCATCTGCGAAAGATGCGGCGTTGAAGTTACAGATTCTAAAGTAAGACGTCACAGAATGGGACACATTAAGCTTGCTGCTCCTGTTTCTCATATCTGGTTCTTAAAAGGTATTCCTTCTTACTTAGGTTTGCTTCTTGATATGACTTTGAAAGACTTAGAACAGGTTATTTATTTCAATAATTATGTTGTAATTGACCCTGCTGACAGTCCTTTCAAAAAGTTCCAGCTTCTTTCAGAAGAAGAATACGAAGACTTCATTATGGAAAATGAAGAATCTAAATTAGAAGTTGGTATTGGTGCTGAGGCAATCAAGAAGTTACTTGGTGAAATCAAGGTTGTTGAGCTTGCTGATGAAATCAGAAACGAGCTTGCCGGCGGAGTTTCTTCTGTACAGAAGAAAGGTAAATTAATCAAGAGATTAAGATTGCTTGATTCTTTGATTTCATCTGATACAGATCCAACTTGGATGGTAATGGATGTACTTCCTGTAACTCCTCCTGATTTAAGACCAATGGTTCAATTAGACGGCGGCAGATTTGCAACTTCTGATTTGAACGATTTATATAGAAGAGTTATCAATAGAAACAATCGTTTACAGAGACTTCTGGAAATGGGTGCACCTGAAATTATCGTAAGAAACGAAAAACGTATGCTTCAGGAAGCTGTTGATGCTCTAATTGATAACGGAAGACGCGGCAGAACTGTTGTTGGTCCGAATAACAGAGCATTGAAATCTTTATCTAATATTATTGAAGGTAAACAAGGTCGTTTCCGTCAAAACTTATTAGGTAAACGTGTTGACTATTCAGGTCGTTCAGTAATTGTAGTTGGTCCAAAATTGAAATTGAACCAGTGCGGTTTGCCGAAAGAAATGGCAATTGAGTTATTCAAGCCGTTTGTTGTAAATAAATTAATTGAAAGAGGTTTCGTACAAAATATCAAATCAGCTAAGAAGATGATTGAAAGATCTGATGCTAAGGTTTGGGATATTTTGGAAGAAATTATTGATGGACATCCGGTAATGCTCAACCGTGCTCCGACCCTTCACAGACTTGGTATTCAGGCATTTGAACCTAAATTGGTAGAAGGTCGTGCAATTCAGCTTCACCCTCTTGTATGTACAGCGTTTAACGCCGACTTCGATGGTGACCAGATGGCTGTTCACGTTCCGCTTTCAATAGAAGCTCAAACAGAAGCTAGAATGCTTATGTTAGCTACAAATAATATTTTGGCTCCGGCTAACGGTAAGCCAATCATCACTCACTCACAAGATATGGTTCTTGGTCTTTATTACTTAACAATTTTGAAGAACCCTGAACAAGAAGTGAAAGGATATTTCTATAACTTTGCAGACGCTATTTCTGCTCTGGAAGCTAAGATTATCACTCTTCATGATAAGATTGTGGTTCGTGATGAAAAAGGCAAGAGAATAGAAACTACTGTTGGTAGAATTATATTCAACGAAGCTGTTAGAAAAGCATTGGCTTAGGGTTAAACTTAAGTAGAAAAAGAGAAATTGAGGAAAATATAAAGATGGAAAATACTTATACACATGCAAAAACTCAATCCTTAGATTTTATCAATAAACAAATGGATAAAAAAGGTTTGAATAAGCTGCTTGCTCAGATTTATCTTGAATTCGGCGGAGCTAAAACTGCAGAGCTTGCGGATACTCTTAAGAATTTAGGATACAGATATGCAACAAAATCCGGCGTAACGATTTCTATCGCAGACCTTACAGTTCCTGATTCAAAGCAAGAATTGTTAAAAGAAGCAGAACAAGAAATTGAAAAATCTACAAACAGATATTTAAAAGGTGAAATTACAGAAGTTGAAAGATACACAAAGGTTATCGATACTTGGTCAGAAACAACAGCAAAGCTTACTGAACAAGTTGTAGACAACTTCGATAGATTAAACCCTGTTTATATGATGGCATTCTCCGGAGCGAGAGGTAATTTGTCTCAGGTATCACAGCTGGTTGGTATGAGAGGTTTGATGGCAGATGCGCAAGGTCAAATTATCGACTTGCCGATTACTTCAAACTTTAAAGAAGGCTTGTCTGTAACTGAATACATCATTTCTTCTTACGGTGCAAGAAAAGGGCTTGTTGATACAGCGTTAAAAACAGCTGACTCAGGTTATTTGACAAGACGTCTTGTTGACGTTGCTCAAGATGTTATCATTCGCGATGCAGATTGCGGCGGTGATAAATATATCAACATGAAACCTATTTGCGATGGTGACAATATTATTGTTCCGCTTATTGATAGATTACTTGGCAGAACTGTTGCTCAAGATGTATTTGATACTGATGGTACAACATTGCTTGTTGCAAAAGATACAACAATGGATAGAAATGATATCAAGAAAATATCTCACTTGAACTTGCAAGAGCTAAAAGTTCGTTCAGGTTTAACTTGCGGACTTGAATATGGTGTTTGCCAAAAGTGTTATGGCTGGGCAATGACAACTCAAAAACTTGTTGATGTTGGTGAAGCAATTGGTATTATAGCAGCTCAGTCAATCGGTGAGCCTGGAACTCAGTTAACAATGAGAACTTTCCACACAGGCGGTGCGGTTGGTGTAAAAGAAGCTACAAAAGAAATTCACGCAAATGAAGCGGGTACTGTTGAATCTAAGCTTAAAACAAGAGAACTTAGAACACGTCACGGGGATGTTGTTAGAGTTTCTATTTATGAAGCTGATATTGACGTTAAGGGTTCTAAAAAGTCAACTTCTTATCACATACCAGCTGGTGCAACAGTATTCTTTGAAGATGGCATGAAAGTTGAAAAGAACTTTAAGCTTGCTGAATTCAGACCATCATCAAATGATGCAGGCCGTTTGACAGAAAAAGCTACAAAAGATATTAATGCTGATATGTCAGGTATGGTATTGTTTGAAGATTTTGTTGCTGATGAGAAAAAAGACAGACAAGGTAATATTTCTAGAACTGCTAATAAAAATGGTATAGTATGGATTATCGGCGGTGATGTTTATAACTTACCGGGCGGTTCAAAAGTTCTTGTATCTGATGAGCAGAAAGTTAAATCAGGCGATCGCTTAGCAGAAACATTAATGATATCTGAGCATGGCGGAGAAGTTCGTTATTCAGAAGATTTAGTTGTTGAAGCAGTTAAATCAGGTAAAAATACAATTAATAAAATTGTTCAAGGTAAAGAAATTACAATTGTAATTGCATCTTTAACTCCTGCTAATGCTAGTTTCGAGCAAACTAAAAAAGAACAATTGTGGACTGTTAAAAATTCTGATGAAAAATATATCGTTAAAGCTCCAATTGATACAACTGTTGAAAATGGTATGATTATTGCTGAGCTGGTTGATGATGAATGTTCAGTATCTTCATCAGGTGAAATTAAGTATGTTGATATTGAAGTTGATGATAATCAAATTGTTACAACTCCTGGACATATTGTATTTGTACCGGAAGAAGTTCATCAAATAAATAAAGATTCTTCATTAAAAATGGTTGATAACGGTACATTTGTAACTGCAGGTACTGAGGTTGTGAAAGACGTATATTGTCATATTGATGGTATTGTTGAGTTTAAAGAATTCAATGAAGTTATCCATGAAGTTACAATCAGACCTGGTGAAGTTCATACGTTAGCAAATATTTCTGAGCTTAAAGTTGAAGAAGGTGCAGTTATTGAAGCTGGTACTACTATTGCAAAAGGAATCAAAGCAAAAGAAACTTCAATTGTTACAGTTATGGAAATGGATTTTGATGATTTGGATATCGATGATTTGGATGAAGAAATTGATGCAGCTTCATTAGAAGAAGAATCATTAGAAGATAAACCGGTACAAATCCTTGTAAGACCAGTTCAACCGATGTTTATTGAACCAAAAGATGTTAACATTGGATTTGATACAACAGATGCATTAATCAATATTGTTCCTGTAACTCAGCTTCAATATAAAGATGGTGCAAGAGTAAGAAACTTAGATGGTGCAACATTAACAAGAACATCTTTAGTTCTTCAAATGCAAGGTTACTTGTCACACCTTAAAGGGCTTGTAGAACTTGATGAAAAGGGTGAATTGAAAATTGTTGTACTTGAAACATTAATCGTCCGTCGTGAGTTAGAAGGTAATTCTAAAATGAATAGCTCATTACAGACTGAATTACTTGTTGAAAATGGTCAAGTTATTGCTCCTAAGACTCCAATTGCAAAAACAGAAGTTCTTGCGTTGAATGACGGGGTTGCTTCAATTAAAGGTGATGTAACAGAATCAAGAAGATTACTTTTGAACTGTGAAAACTTTGAAACAGTAATCGAAACTAAGTCAAAACCATCCGTTAAGAAAGGTGATTTTATTAAACTTGATACAGTTGTTGCAGAATCTGGCGAAACTGCTTCTGTTTCAGGTAAGATTGTAGATGTATCTGCAAAATCTGTAACAATCAGAAACGGTCGTCCTTACTTAATCAGCCCAGGTACAATGTTACAGGTAGAAGAAGGTTCTCTGGTACTTAGAGGTGATATGCTTGCTACATTAGTATTTGAAAGAGAAAAAACAGGCGATATCGTTCAAGGTCTTCCGAGAGTTGAAGAGCTTCTAGAAGCAAGAAAACCTAAGGATTGTGCTATTTTAGCAGAAGCTGATGGTGTTGCTGAAATTGAAATTGAAGACGATGTTCCTAGATTATTCTTAGCTGCTGAAGGCGGAAGCAGAACTGAAATCAAGTTTGCAATTGACGCAAGTATTGTTGTTCAGAACAAGCAAAAGATTAAGAAAGGTCAGCCGTTAACAAGCGGTCCTCTTAATCCGCATGACGTAATAAGACTTTGCGGACCAGAAGAAGCTCAGCAGTATTTGGTAGACGAAGTTCAACGTGTATATCGTTCTCAAGGTGTAGAAATTGCTGATAAACATATTGAAATTATTGTACGTCAAATGACTAAGAAAGTTCGAGTAGTTGATTCTGGTGATACTAATTTATTGCCAGGTGAATTGGTTGAAGTTCAAACTTTTGAAAATGAAAATAAAGCAGTAAAAGAACATGATGGTCAAGAAGCAACTTGTGAATACATGTTGTTAGGTATAACAAAAGCTTCATTGAATACAGAAAGCTTTATTTCAGCAGCTTCATTCCAGGAAACTACAAGAATCTTAACAGAAGCAGCTGTAGATGGTAAGAAAGACTTATTAAGAGGTTTGAAAGAAAACGTTATTATTGGTCGTTTGATACCTGCAGGTACTGGTTTCCATCACTTGTCTAATGCAAATGAAGAACGTGATAGAGAAGCTCAAAAACGTGCAGCTCAAAGAAATCAGGCAAGAAAACCTGCTGCAATTTTAGAAGAAATTGAAGGCATGTTTGGCGCTCCTGAAATCACAGAAGCATCTGAAGAAGAATAAGATAAATTATATTTTTACTGAAAGAGGCGCAGGGTGAAAATTCTGCGCCTTTTTATTATTCTTTCCCCATTTACTTTGTCATCTGTTTGTAGTAGTTTAAAAGGGTGAATAATATTAGAAAAGAGGATAAATAAATGAAAACAACTATTGAGAGACAGTCTGAAAATATCGTAAAAGTTGATATTGAAGTTCCAGCAAAAGATGCTGTCAATTATTACAACAATGCAGCTAAAAGATTAGCACAGTATGTAAATATTCCTGGTTTTAGAAAAGGAAAAGCTCCAAGAAATATTGTTGAGCAAAATATTGGTGAAGAAAGAATCAAACATGAAGCATTAGAAGGTGCTTTACCTAAGATTTTTTCAGAAGTTATTAAAGAAAATGAATTTGATGTTGTTGCTCAGCCATACGTTGAATCTTACGACTATAAAATTGGAGAAGATTTAAAGATTGTTGCTAAGATTGAGCTTAGACCAGAAGTTACTTTAGGTGAATACAAAGGTTTAACTCTTGAAGTTGACGCTTATAAAACTCCTGAAGATGCTATGCAGAAATCTATTGATGGTCTTTTGCAGCAGCACGCTTCAACCCTTGTTGTTACAGATAGAAAAACTCAAAACACTGATACAATCGTGTTTGATTTTGAAGGTTTTTCTAATGGAGAGAAAATAGAACACGGTGATGCTAAAAACTTTACTTTGGATTTAGCTAACTCAAGCTTTATCCCTGGTTTTGCCGAACAGCTTGCAGATAGACCTCTTGGTGAAGAATTTGAAATTAATGTTACTTTCCCTGAAGAATATCATGAAAAGAAATTAGCAGGTCAGCCGGCTGTGTTCAAATGCAAAATCAATGAAATCAGAACAAAAGTTATGCCTGAGCTTACAGATGAGTTTGTTCAAAAAGTTGGACCATTTAAAACTGTTGATGAGTTGAAAGCTGATATTCAGAAATATTTAGATCAGCAGAAAGAAGATATCGACAGAACTAACTCAGAAAAAGCTATTTTTGAAAAGGTTACTTCTGAAGCTAAAGTTGAAATTCAGCAATCAATGATTGATAGAGAAGCAGACCAGCTTGTTGAAGAATATAAACAAAAATTAGGTATGCAAGGTTTTTCTTGGGAGCAGGCTGTAGAAGCTCAAGGATATGATAATATTATGAATAGCTTAAAAGAGGATGCAGCTGTAAGAGTTAAGAATTCTTTAGTAATTGATCAGATTGCAAAAGCTGAAAATATTGTTGTTTCTCAAGCTGAGTTCGGAGCTAAACTTTCTGAAATCGGACGCATGTACCAGATTGATACACCTACTATGATTAAGCAGTTATCACAGACTCCAGGCGTGTTTAATGCTATTTCTCAACAAGCATTGAATGAAAAAGTAACTCAGTTCTTAGCTGAAAATAACAAAGTTAATTTAAAATAGTAAGTAGTTCTTTGTAACTATTAATACTAATGCAATTATTAGAAAAGATTTCGGGAGTGACATTCAGTACACTCTCGTTTTCTTTTACTGCATAAACAGGTTTACCGAGTTTAATCATTTCTAAAACTGGTATTGCGCCAAGAGCGTTATACGGCATAATAAGAAAATCAACATCATTTACACTTATTTTTCCGTGTTTTTCAAGTCTTGGAGCTTGTGACAAACCCAAAAGAATACAAGGTAAAAATGTAGGAGTAATATACTCAGCAGAGCACCTTTTATCTACAATTTCTGTAGAAATGCTTATATCAGAAAATGCAGGAGCATGAGCACAAGGAATTTTGAATTCTTTGGAAATATAATGTGAAATTATTGCTTCAACTCCTCCAACTGGATCAACTCCGACTCCACTTGCGTAATCATCACCCTGCTCATCAGGGAAATGGCAGACTATTGCAATTGCTTCAGCTCCTTTATTAATGAGTTTTTGCGCAGCTTTTTTTAATGTTTCAATGTTCTTAACATTCCCCATTGAAGCACCTGATTTATCAACAAAAAATTCAACCCCGACTTCTTCATCAGTAATTTCATAAGCGCAGATATTAACTCCATAAACTGTTTCAACTGCATTCATTGTATTTATGTGTACGTTCAAGACAGGCTGTGAAATGGATTTGTCAAAAATTACACCTATTTTATTTTTTATTGATGGAGTTAAATTTAATTTACCTCTGAAAAATTCATCAAGAGAATATCCTTCAATATAGAGCATGTTTTCTGTTATTCCGGAAAAACACGCTGCATTTACTACATTAGGATTTACTATTAAGTTGTATTTTGAAGCAAATTTACGTGCCCAGAAACTTGCATCTCCTGCAAATCCGCCAATAGATGCTCCTATACCCGTTGGAATTATAAATGCGCCTGTTTTCATAGGCTAATTATAGTATAATCTTGCAAAATATTCTACTCTATTGTAAAATTATAAGTATGATTTAAAGGTATATGAGAGTAAATGGACCTGACAGACTTTTTAATTAATATTTTTATAATTTTATTTTTACTTTTTATTAATGCCTTTTTCGTTGCTGCAGAGTTTTCTCTGGTAAAGGTACGTAAAACGCGTTTAGAGCAGCTTTGTAATGAAGGTAATTCTAATGCAAAAAAAGCGATGAAACTGGTTAATGATGTAAATAGAATGCTTGCTGCTGCACAATTAGGAGTTACTATTGCAAGTATTGCTTTAGGATGGGTTGCAGAGTCAACTATTGTACAAATAATTGAACCTGTGATAAATTTCTTTGCTCACGGTGCAATATCAGCCCATATTGTGGCTGTTCCGATTTCATTTGTGTTGGTAACTTATTTCCATGTGCTTGTAGGTGAGCAGCTGCCAAAATGTATTTCTCTAAGACATCCTGAGACAATATCTCTGTTAATTGCAGCTCCAATGGATGTTTTTATAACTTTGTTTAAGCCATTTGTTTGGTTTATGGAAGTTTCAGGCAATAAGCTTTTGTCTGCTTGTAATGCTAACTCAGAAGATGCTTCGCTTGCGCATTCAACTGAAGAATTGGATATGCTTGTAGATGCAAGCTATAACGAAGGAGTGCTGAATGAAACTGAAGCTGAAATGCTTCATAACATGTTTAAATTTTCTGATTTGATGGCAAAACAGGTTATGCTTCCAAGAACAGATATGGTTTGTATTCCTAATGATATAAATTATGAAGAGTTGAATAAAGTTGCTCTTGAGAATCAATATACTAGATATCCTGTTTATGAAGAAAATATTGATAAAATTTTAGGGTTTATTCATGTAAAAGATTTATATTCTCTTGCAATGACAAAAGAGGATTATTCTATTAATAAGCTCATAAGACCGTTAATACTTATTCCTGAGACAATGACTCTGGACAATTTAATCATTGAGTTTAAAAAGCGTCATTGCCAGATTGCTGTAGTTATTGATGAATTTGGCGGTACATCTGGTTTAATAACTCTTGAAGATGTTCTTGAAGAAATCATTGGTGATGTTCAAGATGAATTTGATGAAGAAGTTGAAGCTGATATAAAAGAAATTGGTGAAAATTTGTATATTGCAAATGCGATGATGCGAATTGACGAAGTTGTTGAATTCTTTGATTTAAATGAATCTTTGTTTGAAGAAGATGATGTTGAAACTATTGCAGGGCTTGTTGTTAAGCTTTTAGGCAGAATTGCTGAAGTAGGAGATTCTGTTTCTTTTAACGGGCTTGTATTTACTGTAAATGAAGTCGATGGAGCAAGAATTACTAAGCTTCAAATTTACTGCGAACCTATTGCTGAGGCAGAAGATTCAGAAGAAGCTTAATTGTAAAAAAATGTAAAGAATTTTCTATAATTCTGAAATTTGTTATACCCCAGTGACTTTATATAAATACAGTGTGTTTATAATAGTGTTGTAAAGGTTTATTCTATGTCAGCAGGTTTAGCAATAGCAGCATTTATGCCTTCAGTTGCATCTAATGGAGTTTTTCTTGTAAGAAGAAGCAACAGCGGTATGGAAGCTTTTGGAGAAAATAATCCTTTCGTTGCAGCTATGAATTTGGATGTTGCAGGCGGTCAGGTATTAAAAGCTGGCAGCGGATTATCAGAAATAGCTAAAAATTCGAAAAATGAGCTTGCTGCAGGTTTTACAGGGGCAGAAGAGTCAATAAAAGCTTTATTTAAAACTAATAATCTTGTTAAAGGAGTCGGCAAAGTATTATCTTATACAGCGGACCATATTAATCCTGTTATTTGTGCAACAGGAGCTGTGAAAGTTCTTACTGCAGATGATAAAGCAGATGCTGCTGTAAAAGAAAGTTTAGCGCTTGGTACAATGTTTGCTTCTGAAGCTGCTGCTAAAAAAATAATAGGTATGCCTATAGTTAATAAATTTAACTCTAAGATAATGAGTATAGAAAATGACGGTGTTTATAAACTTACAGATGGAACTAAAAAGCTTATTGCAAAAAATGGACAGTATAAAATTATTAATGGTAAAAAACTTGTAATTTCCCGTAAAGGTTTGTATAAAAAGAATCCGTTCTTTGATAAGCAAGTTGATGCTTTAAAAGATTATTGTGAAACTACAAAAGTTTTAAATAAATCAATTAAGTTTGTTCCTGCAGCATTAAAAGGTTTAGGATTTGTTTGTGCATCTATTGGCGGTTACAAATTGGGCAGCTTTTGCGCTGACAGAATAATAGGAGAAAGAGCTTAACGGTTCTTTAAGTTAGTGATTTTGCCATTATCTTTGTATAGTGTTTGAAACATTGTTTGAGAACGTCTGTAATTGTTAATAGTAGCTTCTAAAGACGCATTTATTGTCCAGTAGATAACCGGGATAGATACTGTAATTGTTAAAATTGCAGCTACAGCATGTTTAATTACAGTGTTAATTGTTTTAAAGCGTTTTTTGGTAATGGCAATATCATCTTGCTGTCTTAGAATGCCATTAATTAGATTTTTGCGTTCTTTGACTGTTAAGCTGTCTATGAAATCAACATTTTGAGGGTCAATATAAATAACATATTTAGAGTATTTTACATTTCCATCTAAAAAGTCGAGGCTGTCATTATAATCTTTTTGTTCTTGTGTTAATGAACGTTCTGAAATATTTCCATTAGTAACTTCTTCAATATTTGTATCAATTGTTGTGCTTGAAAATATTGCGCTGCTTATAGTCGTTTCTGCTTCGCTTTCATTGTCTTTGTTACCGGATTCTTTTTGTTTATTGAGTTTAGCTTTATATTTTTTAATAAAGTTATCATCTAAGTTTTTATCAATATTTATATCTTTTTTTTCAACTGTAGTAGTCTCAGCTGGAGGTTCGGCTTTCGGCTCTTCAATAATAGCAGCTGGTTCTTCAAAAAGTGTAGTATCATCATTAACATTGAATACAGGAGTATTGATTTCTGAATCTACCATATTTTGTGCATCTTGTGCCAGCTTTGATTGAAGCTGATCGATTAAATCTGAAGAAATATCGTCATTTAAAGATGCTAGTTCATTGATATCCATTGAATCTTTATCGTGGGAAATTTTTTTAGTCATGCAAGACTCTCTTTTCATGTTTATTGTATGATATAAGTATATTATATATGAGATTTTAATATTAGGCAATCTTAAGAGAGTTTAAAAATGGGTTCAGATAAAGAAAAGCTAATTAGTATTATAAAAAGATTAGGGGATGCTAAAATTCTTGTTGTGGGCGATCTCGCGTTGGATGAAATGGTTTATGGTGATACTGAGAGAATTTCTAGAGAAGCTCCTGTTTTAATCTTACAGCATACGCATACAAAGTTTATTCTTGGAGGGGCTTCGAACGCAGCTCACAATGTTTCTAAAATTAATAACGGAAAAGTAAGTGTTATTGGGGTTGTAGGTGATGATTATCAAGCAAATGATTTGAAGCAAGCTTTCTTAAAAGCTGACATTGATTGTTCTTCGCTTATAACTGATAAAGAGCGTAAGACTATTACTAAAACAAGGATATCCGGTTCATGTTCACATTCTATTACTCAGCAGATTGTGAGAATTGACAGGCAGACTAACACTCCGATTTCAAAAGAAACTGAACAAAAGCTAATCCAAGAAATAGAAAGATTGGTTCCTGAATATGATGCAATTATTCTTTCCGATTATCATATTGGAACTTTGTCTGACGATATAATAAATGCTGTAATTTCTACAGCAAAGAAATTTAATAAGAAAGTTGTTGTAGATGCACAGCGAAATCTTAATCGCTATTACGGCGTAACATCTTTGACGCCGAATCTTCCTGATACTCAAAAACATGTAGGGTTTTATTTAAGAACTAAAGAAGACTTTTTAAAGGCTGGTGCCATACTTTTAGACCAATCAGGAGCAGAGGCAGTTCTTATTACGTGCGGTGCTGAAGGCATGGTTGTAGTTGATAAGAATGGTAATTATACACATATTCCGGTATTTAATAAAGCAGAAGTATTTGATGTTACAGGCGCTGGTGATACAGTTACTGCTCTTTATACTCTTGCTTTGGCAGTTGGCGCTGAACCTGTGTATGCTGCTATAATAGGTAATATAGCAGCTGGTATTGTTGTAAAACAATTTGGGTGTGCAACTACAACAGTTGATGAAATTATTGATTCAATGCCGGATGTTATAAATTTGGAGGGGTAGTTATGAAAAAATTAAATATTGTTGATATTATTATTGTTTTAGGTGTTATAATTGCGCTTTTTGTATGTATTTTGACTACTAAACATTTCAGGCAGACTGCTGATAAACAAATTGAAGCAACATCACCAATTACTTTTCAGGTATTTTTGCGCGGGGTTACTGTAACAGGCGAAGAGTTTCCGGTAAAATCAGAAGATAAAACGTTTATTACCATTAGAAATGTACCTTACACTGAACTTGATGTTGTAAATGTAACATCTCAGCCAAGGCAGACATTCTTGCCTTCTGCAAAAAATATGTTAGTTCCTGACCCTGCTCAGCCTGCGATTTTTGATGCAATTATTACTATTACAGATACTGCAAAAATTACAAAAGACGGGGCTGTAGTAGGAGGTAATAAGATTAAAATGGGATTGCCTGTAACTTTGGAAGGTGAAAAATATAAATTTAATGGAACTATTTCTGATGTAAGGGTTACAAATACAGGCGCTGATGTAAAAGATGACGGTGAAAACAATCAGATAGGATAAAAATATGTTTTTTAACAATATACTGTCGTTTTTTCAGCTCATTTTCAAGCCGATATATGAAAAAAGTTTTTTTCTGCAAAATGTTGATAAATTGATTGGTTTGAACATTTTGTTTCTTATTGCAGCTTCAACTTGCGCGCCTTCAGATAATATTGGATATTTTGCAATTTTTGCAATTTTTCTTACAGCTGTCAAACTTTTAACAAAGACTGGTGAAAAGTTTGAACTTACGCTTGCTGATAAGTTTCTGCTGGCATATTTTTTGGTGGTTATCATAAGTGTTGCAGGTTCATCTTTATTTTATTTGAGCTTAAAAGGCTTCTTTAAAACATTTGTGTACCTTGGTTTTTATGTTTCGTTAGTTCATTATTTTAAAGATAATAAAGATAAAATAAAATATATTTTCTGGGCGTATGCTTTATGTGTTGCTTTTGAAACAGCTGCAGCTTTTTTGCAGAATTTTGCATGTGTTGATGAAATTTCAGGCTGGCAGGATATGTCAAGGTTAAACCCTGAAGAGGTTATGACTCGTGTTTATGGAACATTGAAGCCTTATAATCCAAATCTTTTTGGAGGATATATGCTGGCTTGTATTCCGGCTCTCATAGCAATTCCAAAAAGATGGTCTGTTCCAATTGCACTTCTGGCTTCTGCTGCACTTGTTTTTACCGGATGCAGAGGAGCTTATATTGGATTTTTCTTTCAGCTCATTGTTTTAGGATTTATCATTTATAAGCATTTGAAACCTAAATATAAACAAATTTTTACTACAGCTGCTTCTTTTTGTGCAGCTGGCGTGATTACTTTAATTATGTCAATTTCAGCTTTAAGAGCAAGAATATTTTCTATATTTGCAATGAGAAGTGACAGCTCAAATTCATTTAGATTTAATGTCTATAATTCTTGTATTGATATGTTTAAAGATAACTGGCTTTTAGGAATCGGAGTCGGCAATCAGAATTTTAGAGAGATTTACGGGCTCTATATGAAAACCGGTTTCGATGCTTTAAGTGCTTATAATATTTATCTTGAAATGGCTGTAGAAAGCGGAATCTTTGCACTTATAACGTTTGCTGTATTTGCAGGGTTAATGATTAAAAAAGCTATTAAAAACATTTCTAATTTATATGTTTTAGCAGCTTTAATTTCAATTACAGGTATTTTAATACATGGAATAGTGGATACGGTATTTTTCAGACCGCAAATTCAATTTACTTTCTGGATTATGGCGGCAGTCATAAGGAGTATAAATGACAAGAATTGAGTTTTTGAGAAATGAATTGAATAAATATGCGTATAACTATTATGTGCTTGATAATCCTTTAATCAGTGATTTTGAGTATGATAAGCTTTTTCAGGAACTTAAAGAGCTTGAAGAAAAACATCCTGAGCTGGTTACTCTTGACAGCCCTACTCAGCGTGTTGGCGGTATTAGCAGCGGGTTTGAAGAAGTTAAACATAAATACCGTCTCTACAGCCTTGATAATTCTTATAATTATGATGAGCTGAGAAAATGGTACGAACGTGTAACAAAAGAATGCGGTGGAAGTCAAAAACTTGTATGCGAGCTTAAAATTGACGGGCTTGCGATTGCTTTAAGTTATAAAGACGGTTACTTTGTTCAAGGTGCAACGCGAGGTAATGGGATTATTGGCGAAGAGATTACGCAGAATTTAAAAACTGTTAAAGCAATTCCTTTGAAATTGTTTGAAGATGCTGATGTAGAAGTAAGAGGCGAAATTTACATGCCGGTTTCTTCATTTGAAAAGTTGAACCAAGAATCTGAAAAACCTTTTGCTAATCCTAGAAACGCTGCTGCCGGCTCTTTAAGGCAGCTTGACAGCTCTATTACTGCAAAACGTGATTTATCTATGTTTACTTATACAGCGATTATAGAGAAAGCAGAAGAACTTCCAAAAAGCCATTGGGATAGTATTCAATTTATCAAAAAACTTGGATTTAAGACAAACCCTAATATTGAGCTTGCAGATGATATTGAAGGGGCGATTGAGTTTTGTAAAAAATGGGAAACAGAGAGGTTTAACTTAGACTATGCGACTGATGGAGTTGTTATTAAGGTGAATTCGCTGGCTTGTCAAAATGAGATGGGATTCACTTCACGTGCTCCGAAATGGGCAACTGCGTTTAAGTTTCCGCCGGAAGAAATGTCGACTGAGCTTAAAGATATTGAAATTGGAGTCGGAAAAACCGGTGCAGTTACTCCTGTTGCAGTATTAGAACCTGTACAGCTTGCGGGAAGTACTGTTTCAAGAGCAAGTCTGCATAATTTTGATGAAATAAAAAGGCTCGATATAAGAATTGGTGATAGAGTGCTGATTAAAAAAGCTGCTGAGATTATTCCAAAGGTAATCAAGGTTGTAGATTCTCCTGAACACGATGGTTTGCCAGTTTATGAGCCGCCTTTAACTTGTCCTGAATGTGATGCTCCTCTTGAAATTAGAGAGGGTGAGGTTAATTTATATTGTTCTAATGAAAAATGTTCTTCTGTTATGAAAGCAAAACTTGAGTATTGGGTATCAAAAGAAGCAATGGATATTGATTTTATAGGACCATCTGTTATTTCTCAGCTTTATAATTTAGAAATGGTGAAAAGTCCTGTTGATTTTTATAAGCTTAAGAAAGAAGATTTTTTACAGCTTGAGCTGGTTAAGGAAAAATCTGCTTCAAATATGTATAATTCGATTCAAGCAAGTAAATCAAGGCCGTTGGCACGCTTTGTAACAGCGCTTTCTATACGCCATGTAGGTAAAGAAACCGCTGATATAATTGTTGGCGAATTACCTTCACTGGACGCGATTATGAACGCTTCAATTGAACAACTTACCAATATTGAAGGAGTTGGAGAGAAGATTGCGCAAAATGTGTATGAATTTTTCCATAATCCGGAAAATGTTAAGATGATTGAGGAGTTTAAAGAGCTTGGTTTTGTGTTTGAAAATAACTCTGCGGCAAAAACTGATGAGCTTGCTGGAAAAACTTTTGTGTTAACAGGAACTTTACAAACAATGACAAGAGACGAAGCAAGTGATAAAATAAAAATGAGAGGCGGAAAAACTTCGTCTTCAGTTTCTAAAAAAACATCTTTTGTCGTTGCAGGAGAAAATGCAGGTTCAAAATTAGACAAAGCTCAAGATTTAGGTGTTATAATATTGAATGAAGATGAGTTTCTCAAATTGATAGGTGAAATGTAATGAAAAGGAATTTGAATGTTATACAAGTCAAAGGAATAAAAGGTTTATTGATGCTTCTAGGTGTTGGCTGCTGTCTTTTTGCCGGATTTGTAGTATTTCCGGGCTGGGCTGCAATGCACTGCTGGAATTTCATGGCTTCTTATGGCGGAGGTGTTCCAACGATTGGACTAATTCAAGGAATTCTTCTCTGGGGAATAATTGTTGCTTCATATTTTGCATTTAGAAGAGAGCGGGTTGTTGTTTGTTTAAGAAATCCTCAAGGTTTGAACGAAGAAGAGTTGAAAGAAGTATTTGCTAATATAAAAAAACAAGCAGGTGAAGATAAGATAATTCAATCAATGATTAAAGCAAGAGAAGCTGAACTTAAGTTAAAAGAAGATAATTCGAAAGAAAAAACGGAGATTAAATAAATCTCCGTTTTATTTGGAACTTTAAAAAAATAATGCCGGATAAAATTATCCGGCATTATTTGATATTTATTCTTCTTCTGAAGTTTCTTCTTCAACTTCTTCTTGGGCGATATCTTCTTCGTCAAGAGCTTGTTGATTCATTTCTTCTTCGATTTCTTCCTGAATTTCATCAGAATCTACTGCACGATCTTCTTCTTCAGCTTCTTCTGTGTACTCATAATTAGAAGCTCTATTTGCTTCATCTTGTTCCATTTGAGAAACGCTCTTAATATCAATCTTCCAGCCGGTCAATCTGTGAGCAAGTCTTACGTTTTGACCTTCTCTGCCGATTGCAAGAGAAAGCTGGTCGTCTGGAACAACAACTAAAGCGTCTTTTGTTTCTTCATCATCTGTCATAATATCAACAGATACAACTCTTGCAGGAGAAATTGCGTTAACGATGTATTCAACAGGATCTGGAGACCATCTTACGATATCGATTTTTTCGTTCTTCAACTCGCCTACGATAGTCTGAATTCTTGAACCTCTTGGCCCGATACAAGCGCCGACTGAATCTACTTCCGGATCATTTGACCAAACCGCAATTTTTGTTCTAAATCCTGCTTCGCGTGAAATTGATTTGATTTCTACAATTCCGTCTTCGATTTCAGGAACTTCAAGTTCAAAAAGTTCTCTAACGATTTCTGAGTGAGCGTGAGATACGATAACTTGCGGAAGTCTATTTGTTTCTTTAACATTAAGAACAAAAACTCTGATTCTGTTGCCAGGTTTGTAGTATTCACGTGGAATTTGTTCTTTTTGAGGCATGATAGCATCTGTTTTACCGATATTAACAATGACGTTTCTATTTTCAACTCTTTGAATAATGCCTGTTGTTAAAGTTCCTTTCTTTTCAAGGAATTCGTTTAAGATATTATTTCTTTCAGCATCTCTGATACGCTGTGTGATAACTTGTTTAGCTGATTGAGCAGCAATTCTTCCGAATTGTTCCGGAGTAACTTCAATTTTAACTTCGTCGTCAACTTCAACTTCGTCGTCGATTTCCTGAGCGTCTTCTAAAGAGATTTCCAGTTCAGGGTCTTCAACTGTTTCAACAACTGTTTTTGTACTGAATACTCCAATTTCGCCTGTTTGTTCGTCTAAAATTGCTTCGATGTTTGCAGCTTCTTTAACATGCATGTGTTTTTTGTAAGCAGCAACCATTGCGTCGCATAAAGAAGCAATTAAAACTTCTTTAGATATTCCGCGTTCTCTTTCAAGCTCTTCACAAGCTTCAAATAATGCTGTACCGATTTTAATCATCTGTTGTTCTCCTTTATTTTAATTTATTTCTAATCTATATAAAGCTTTGCTGACTGAATATTTTCTTTAGGAATTTGCAGCTCTTCGCCGTCGTCAAAACGGAAGAATTTCAGTCCTTCTTTGTCATCCCAGTCCAGAATTTCACCTTTAAAAATCTTCTCTGTCTCGCCTTCTAAAGGAGTTTTAAGCTTAAGGCTTATTCTTCTGCCTTTAAAAATCAAAAACTCTTTATCGGATTTAAATTTTCTTTCTAAGCCTGGAGAAGAAACTTCCAAATAATATTTTACTGGTATAAGTTCATCAAGAAAATCATTTAAGCTTCTTGTCACGTTTTCACAATCATCAAGTGTAATATCTTTTTCGTAAGAGTAAAGATAAATTCTTAAAAACCATCTATGGTTTTCTTTTACAAATTCTATTTCAATGGGGATAAGGTTAAACCTTACTGCAGTATTTTCGATAAGCGGTGTAATTTTTTCAAGGATTTCGTATCTATTGATATCCTGTTTCATAATCTATTCCTCCTTATCAAATAAAAAAAGAACGGGAATTGACCGTTCTTTTTTTAAGAAACTATTCACATTTAAATTATATCAAAAATAAATAATTTTGTAAATCTCAATATTAAGGTTTATGAAGAAATTTCTTTACAGCTATTTGTGTTAGTTTTCCTACTGCAAATAAAATTGCACTGGCAAAAGGAATAGGAGTAATCAATCCGATTCCTCCTGCAACAATCGGTAAATTATCAATTGTAACTTTTTTAGGTATTTGTTTAGTTATTTTTTTTATTTTTGCTGGTGTTTTTACTGATATAGTTTTAATAGCACTAATCTTCATAATTTTATATTAACACAAATGTGTTTATGATAATATATAAACTATAAGCAATCTAAATGAGGATAAATTATGACACAGCAAACAAAAGAGCCTATTTCGGCAAAAGAAACAATAAGACAAACTAGAATTCAAAAACTTGCAGAGCTCGCAGACAAAGGAATTAATCCATATCCTTATGCATTTGATAAAGATGCTGATGCAAAAGATTTGCAGGAAAAATACAAAGACCTGTCTGCTGGAGAAGAAACTGAAGATTATTATTCTGTAGCAGGAAGAGTTATGGCTGTTAGAAATTCAGGTATGTTTATCGATTTGATGGATACAACAGGAAAAATTCAGATATTTTCTCATAAAGAAAATATGGATCCTGAAATGGTTAAAACGCTCAAATTAGTTGATATTGGTGATATTCTTGGATTTTACGGTTCAATTAGAAGGACTCCAAGAGGTGAATTATCTGTAAAAGCAAAAAGTTTTAGAGTGCTTTCAAAATCTCTTCTTCCGCTTCCTAATAAACAAATCAGTGAAGAAAAGCTTGAGCAGCTTAAATCTCACCACACAATGTCTGATACTGAAACTAAGTACCGCCAAAGGTATCTTGATTTAATTGTAAACGAAAGTACAAGAGATACTTTAAGAAAAAGAAGTTTAATTATTCAAAAGGTACGTGAATACCTTTACAAGCAAGGGTTTATTGAAGTTGAAACTCCAATGCTTCATACTCAGGCATCTGGTGCAAATGCAAGACCGTTTATGACTCATCATAACGCTTTAGATATGGATTTAACATTAAGAATCGCTCCGGAGCTTCATTTAAAAAGGCTTATGGTCGGCGGTTTGAACGATAAAATATTTGAACTTTCAAGATGTTTCAGAAACGAAGGTATTGATACTCGTCATAACCCTGAATTTACAATGATTGAGCTATACCAGTCTTTTGTTGATTACAATGAGATGATGGCTTTGACTGAAAACCTTGTTGCTTATGTTGCGCAAGAAGTTCTTGGTACAATGAAAGTTAAATACGGAGAGCACGAAATCGATTTGACACCTCCATGGGATAGAAAAACTATGATTGGAGCTATAAAAGAAATGACTGGTGTTGATTTCGGTGAATTCTTTACTGCAAAAGAAGCTTATGACAAAGCAAAAGCTATGCATGTTGAAGTTGATGAAGAAATGAACTGGGGTCAGGTAATTGAAGCAGTATTTGAAGAAAAAGTTGAACCGACTCTTATTCAGCCTATTCATATCATTGATTATCCAAGAGAAATTTCTCCGCTTGCAAAAGTTCACAGAGATAATGACAGATTAACTGAACGTTTTGAAACACGTGTAAATGGCTGGGAAATTGCAAATGCGTTCTCAGAATTAACTGATCCAATTGACCAGAGACATCGTTTTGAAGCTCAAGCTTTAGCAAAAGCTAATGGAGACGAAGAAGCAATGGAAATTGATGAAGATTACATCAATGCTCTCGAGTACGGATTGGCGCCTACAGGCGGTATGGGAATGGGAATTGACAGGCTGGTAATGCTTCTTACCAACTCGCCTACAATAAGAGACGTAATCGCGTTCCCGACTTTGAAAAAAATAGAAAACTAATTGTAAGGGCGGAGCTTTTTAAAGCTCCGCCCCTCTTAAATGCCATGAAAGAACAAGATTTTATAGATATAATTAAAAAACAAATAGGGGATGAATTTCTTGGAGATGACTGCGCTTATCTTAAAGAGTTTGGAATAGTAGTTTCTCAAGACAGCCTTATAGAAGATGTTCATTTTAAACGCAAATGGTGCACGCCGTTTCAGCTCGGGTATAAGTCTATAACGGTTAATATTAGTGATATTCTTGCATCCGGGGCAAAGCCTGCTTATCTTACAATTGCACTTTCTTTGCCTGATGATATTGATGATAATTTTGTCAAGCAATTTTATTCCGGAGCAAAATCAGCTTTAAATGGTGCAAAAATTATTGGAGGAGATATTACAGGAGGTAAATATATTTCAGTTTCTGTTACAGCTATTGGTAAGACAGAAGGACGCAGAATATCTTCAAGAAGCCATGCCAGAGCTGGGTATAAAGTTATTACAAGGGGTGAATACGGGTTGAGTTCAGCAGGGCTTAATGCTTTAGTAAATGGAGTGAAGAATGAAAAATTAATTAGAGCCCACTTAGAGCCAAAATTAGATGAAGATTTTTCAAAGAGTATCTCTGAGCAAATTCAAACTGATTACGCAATGATGGACACGTCAGACGGCTTAGCTGATGCTTTATTTAAAATTGCTGAAGCAAGCGGCTTAAGTATTGTTTCAAATGAAATACAAGGTATGTATGGAGCTGAAGATTATCACCTTATAGCAGCAGTTCCGGAAGAGTTTCTTAAAAAGTTGACAAATTTTTATATTGTTGGAGAAGTTGTAGAAAAACAGGATTTTGTTTTAAAAATTGGGCATAAAGAATACAAGAATTATGATGAGTTAAAACTTTTTGACCATTTTAGGAGAGGTTAGTATGAATAAATTTTCGGTTATTATAACAGCAGGCGGAACTTCGTCAAGGTACGGAAATAAAAATAAGTTGCTAGAATATTTAGATGAGAAAACAGTGATAGAACATACTGTATCTGCATTTTTGGATTTTGAAGATATAACAGAAATTATAATTCCGACCAATAATTCAATAAAAAATGAAATTGTTTCTTTGTTGAATGATAATAGAATTAAGATAGTTGAGGGCGGTGATTCTCGTCAGAAATCTGTGTTTAATGCATTAAAATATGTGAATAATGAATATGTAATAATTCATGACGGTGCTCGTCCTCTTATTAAGTCTGGTGTTATTTCTCAGGTCATGGATTTAGTTGAAAGAAATGGTGCTGTCTCTGTAATGACAAAAACAACTGATACTATTAAAGAAGTGGATTCTAATGGACGTATAATCAAGACTATTGACCGTTCAAAACTTTATAATACCCAGACTCCTCAAGCGTTTAAAACTACTGTTATTCTTGAAGCGCATGAGAAGTTGAAAGATGGAAACTTTACAGATGATTCTTCTATGCTGGAAGAGTTGGATATTCCGGTTTATATAGTAAATGGAAGTTATACAAATATAAAAATTACTACAAAAAGTGATTTAGATTTTGCAAAACTTTATATTTAGTCTAAAAGGCTGAGACTAAATATTAATGTATTTGTATCAATAAAATCTTATAGTGTAAACACTATGAAAAGACTTTTATCAATATTTTTTATATTAGTATATATTTCTTGCGGAGTGCCTGTTTCACTTGCTGCTCCGGCACAAACAGCAGCAATTTCTAAAATTGAAAATAATATCTACGGATTTGAATACAAGAAAGATTCAACCCAAAAGCGCGTTGAACGTTTGGAGCAAACTGTGTATGGTAAAATTTCTTCGGGAGATTTGAACAAAAGGCTTAAGAAGCTTTCTGAAGATATTTCAGCAGATGTAATAGGGCTTGAGATTGATCCGGTTGAAGATACTTTTGCAGAAGCTGATAAAGTTGCAGAGGACAGTTCGGTTAATTATCCGGTTGTAGATGAAATCGAGAAAAAAATATTTAACACAACGCATAAAGATAGAGACTTCCATACACGTATTGTTACTATTGAGAAAAAACTTTTTGGTAAAGTTTATGATGTGGATGATTATTCAACCCGCATGGATAGAATAAAAGCAGAAGTTATGCCTGAAAGCGTTGACACTGACAGGTTTGCTCACGAATACCGCGATAATCGTGATAATAGTTTAAGTTCTAATGATATCGGCGGAACAGGTTTTAGCAGATTCAGCATGCCGTTTGGACAGAAAAATTATACACGTCCTTATGCAAACTATGGTGATGAATTTACTACCGGTTCAGCTGCTCCTATGCCGTCACAATCTATGCAGCCAAATCTTAATGATGAGCTTGCTCAAATGGAATACGAAATGTTTGGAACGGAATTTTCAAATGAAGACACTGCACAGCGAATTAAACGTTTGAATAGTGTTAATAAAGCTAAAAAATCATCGCATAGATATGATTCTAATAAGTTCCAGCAAAGAATGTCTACTGCTATGGAAATCGGTGCAATGATTTTGATGATTCTTGCAATGGTTCTATAATATTATTTACGGCCTGTATTAGTATTAATAATATTAGACACCCAAGGTATGTAACTATAAAGTCCCATAAACGATGTAATTGCAAGATAAAGAATTATCAGTGTTGTAAAACCTTGAATAATTGAAAGTCCGAACAGATAAGGAAGCGGCATATTTATAAAATACGGTATAGCATTAACTACTGGTATTCTATATAGAATCACATAGATAAGCTCTGCGAAAACAGTTAATAAAAAATATGCAATAGAAAGAAATATTGACTGTAAGATATGATACATTAGAAATGGCGTTACATGTTTTTTTAATAAAGCTGCAACAAGAAGCCATATAAATCCTGCTCCTCCTGCTGTTAAATAAGAAGCAGCTGATATTATTCTTTCAATCGGATATATTTGTCTAGAAGGCTGCAACGATTTCTCCTTTTCTTTCTTCTTCAATAAAATCATCTAAAACTTGAATAAATACAAGCTTGTACTCGTCATTTTCAGGGCGCATATTAACTGCAGCTCTATATGAATGAATTGAACGTTCTATCTCGTTATTCATATAGTAAACATTTGCAATCAATAGATAAATACTTGGATCAAGCTTATTAATTTTAAGAGCTTCTTTATATTGTGATTCTGCTTCTGTGTATTTTTTTATGTTTGAATACAAGTTGCCTGATAAAATGTAAGCATTTGCTTCATTTGGATTAATTTCGATTGCTTTCTTATAAAGCTCAGCTGCATCTTCATAATCTTTAAAGTCAGATTTTGCTATAGCGTAGCAAATGTAAGCTTTATAATTATCTCCCGGCAGTGCGATTGCTTTTTCAAAATAATCATAACATTTTTCTTTGTCTTTATTTACAGCGAGTGTATTTGCGATACAAAGAGCTACTGTTTTGTTATCAGGAGCTAATGCGAATACTTTATAATAATATTCAAGTGCTTTATTGTAATCAAAAAGCTTGAAACATACATTTCCTAAATCTACAAGAGCTGTAAGATTTTCTGCATCAAGTGAAAGAGCTTTTTCGTAGTAAGCTCTTGCTTCAACGTAGTCTTCAAAATCGTGATATAAAAGAGCAATTGCGTTATAAATTTCAGGATCTTGAGAGTTGAAGTCAAGGGTTCTATTGTAATAATGTAAAGCTTTCGGGAAGTTTTTAAGCTCAGCGTAAGTATTTGCCATGTTGTAATATACAAGGTAATTGCTAGGATTTACAAGCATAGCTTGATTAAAATATTTCAAAGCTTTTTTATATTCTTTTGAATAATACCAGATACTTCCAAGGTTTAGAAGTGTCTGAAGGTCTTTAGGATCAATTTCCAGCAGGCTTTCATATACAGAAATAACTTTTTCATACTGGCTGTCCATTGCATAATACTTTGCAAGTTCATGGTAATGGTCTGTGTTATTAGGCTCAAGAGCCATTTTTAAAACAGTTTTTTCAATAGCTTTGTTTAATTCTTTTTTATCCATTTTATTATCTTTCAATATCTTTGTATTCAGAGTAATCTTTAGATTCTTCCATCCATTTATCTTGAGGAACGCTGAATGCATGGTTCCAGAATTTTTCTATTGCATAAGCTTCTCTTTCATCCTGATGCAGTATATGTATTACGACATCACCGTAATCAATAAGATTCCAGCGGTTTTTAACATCGTTTTCTCTTCCCAAAGGCAAACGTGCAAAAGTTGCTTTGATTTTATCAGAAAGCTTTTCTGTAAGTGCTTTTACCTGAGTATTTGTCTGTGCAGAACAGATAACAAAATAATCTGCAAACGATGAAACATTGCTTATATTTAAAATAGAAATATCTTTAGCTATTCCTTCATCTAAAAACCTAGCTGCTATACAAGCCAGCTTATATGATGTTAATTCTTCGTTCATTAAATCTCCAACATGTCTATTCTTTTAGTGTGCCTGCCGCCTTCAAATTCAGTCTTAATCCAGATATCTGTTATATCAAGTGCAAGACCTGAACCTGTAATTCTTTCTCCAAGGCAAAGTATATTTGAATCATTATGCATTCTTGTCATTCTTGCTGTAAAAGTATCAGTGCAGTGTGAAGCTCTTATACCTTTAAACCTGTTTGCAGCAATTGACATTCCAATACCAGTTCCGCATACAAGTATGCCTCTGCAGCCAGTCTCTAAAACTTTTTTGGCAGCTTCTTTTGCGATTACAGGATAATCACAAGATTCTGCTGAATAACAGCCTAAATCAATTATTTCAATATCCTGTTTTTTTAAATGTTCTATTATTTTATTCTTCAGGCTGTATCCGCCATGGTCTGAGCCTATTACTATTTGCATAACTAAATTTTCCCTTTGTAACAATTGTAACATTTTTGAAATAATTTATCAATAATGAACATTTTTTATATTTAATAAAGATATGTTAGGTCGTATTCAAGCTGTAAATACTTCATTCAGAGCGTCAATTTCTGATAAAGACATTGATGCTTTTGAGCATGCAAAACAGCATTTCAGCGACTGCTATTTAATGTCTTCGCTTGAAACTCTTTCACAAACGCCTAATGGAAGACAGGTATTAAAAGAACAGATTCAATACGACGATAAAAATCCAAAACTTCTAAACTGCTATCTTTATTCAGAAGATGGCGTAAAAGAAAAATATACAATACCAACAAATGCTGTTGTTGGTAAATATGAAAAATTATATCGTCTTCAGCCAAACGAAATAGTCAGAAGCATGGATATTTCTATAGATCAGTATGAGACTAAACATAAATCAAAACCCTGGATTTGCAGAATTGCAGATAGTTTGAATACTTACACTTTTGAAAAGAACATGCCTTCCCATTTTATGAAAGTTTTAACCGGCGTAGAACCAAGAGTAATTGCTGAAACCGATTTTAATCTGGATTTAAGCAGTTACAAAAATGAAGTCATGCAGCTTTTTGAACGGATGGATAAAGAAAAAGAACACAGCTTTGTAATCGGAACTGGTATGAAAATGCTTGACGGAAGGCATTGGCACGTATATGTTATTCAGGATGTTGATTTAGAAGAAGGAACAATTACAGTAAAAGAAAAACGCGGTAATAAGCCCCGTAAAATGAAAATAAATACAGCATTAAATACATTCAAATATATTGTTGGGTATTTTAATAGTGATTTAAAAAAAGGCTGATAGTCTTTTACCCCTAAAATGGTATTTCAACGATAAAAGTAGAACCGTTGTTAACTTCGCTTTTTAATGAAATTTTTCCTTCGTGCAGTTCTACAAGTTCTTTTGTTATAGTTAACCCTAAACCAGTAGAACTTTCTTTCTTAGTATAAGCATTATCCAGTTGAACAAATTTAGCAAAAATTTTGCCATGGTATTTTTCATCTATGCCAATACCATTATCATGAACGGTAATTGTGAATTTTTCATCATCAGCATTAATGGAAATTTCAACAATATCATTTTCAGGAGAGTACTTTATAGCATTGCTTGCAAGGTTATAAAGAATTTGTTGTATTTTTTGATAATCTGCAAATACTTCAAAATCAAAAGTCATATCTTTTTTTAATATAACATTCTTTTTTTGCGCAAGCGGTAATAGAATATTGCAGACTTCATCGACAGCTCTGCTGATAAAAAATGCGCTTTTGACAATTTTCATAGCGTTTGCTTCAATTTTTGACATGTCGAGAATTCCGTTAATCATTCCAAGCAAATGAGTAGCTGAAACTTTAATATCACTTACATATTCACATTGTTTAGGATTTAAATTCCCGTAAAGCTGAGTGCTTAAAATATCTGCAAAACCTAAAATAGAGTTTAAAGGAGTTCTCAACTCATGTGAAATATTCGCAAGAAACTCATTTTTAACTCTGTCTGCTTCCAGAATTTTTTCGTTCTGTTCTTTAATAGTTTTGTAAGCTTGATTTTTTTCTAAAATACCGTCTTTTAAAGCTTTTAACTGCATTTTGAATACGTTAGAAAGTTCTAAATCTTTTAATACATAAGAAAGTACAGAAGAAGCTGCATTTAAAGCATCTAAGTCAGCATTGGTATAAAATCTGTCTTCTCTTTTTGACAGTACAATCACCCCGAAAACAGTCGATTTTATTGATATTTTTGCGACGAGGTAAGACTTTTGCCTGCTTCCTTGTAATTCAATTGTACTTACAATATCTGCTTCAGATGGTAATATACTGCCATCTTTTGAGAAAATAAATTCTTTTACTTTCTGTGACATTGGAAATATCTTTTCCTGTTCATAGTTGGCATGATTTTTATAAGAATACTTAAGCTGTAAGCTGTCCGGATTAACAAAATAAATAAATCCTTCGTCAAATACAAGCATCTTCTCAAGTTTTCTAAAAATATTTACACCTGCATTTGAGCTGTTTAAATTAATTTCAAACAGCTCTGGTACAAGCTTTAATATTTTTTCAGGTGTTAATAATGGCATAATTATATTTTACCTTTTATCCTGCACTAAGAGAGAAAATATCGTAAATTTCTTTATCTGAAAGCTCTGTTATAATTTTTTCACCTTCATATACTGCTAAATCTGCAAGTTCTTTTTTTGATTTAAGCATTTCATCAATTTTTTCTTCAAAAGTACCAAGTGTTATCATTCTGTGGACCATAACATTTTTTTCTTGGCCGATACGATATGTTCTGTCTGTTGCTTGATCTTCAACAGCAGGATTCCACCAAAGGTCATAATGGATAACGTTTGTTGCACTTGTCAGGTTTAAACCTGTTCCGCCGGCTTTCAAAGACAATATCATGATTTTTCTATCATCATTATGTTGGAAATCTTCAATTAGCTTTTCTCTTTGAGGGACAGTTAATGAACCGTGAAAGAAAGAAGGCTCAGAACCGCACTCTTCATATAGAATTTTTGTAAGCAGATCACCCATTTCTTTATATTGTGTAAATATGAGTGTTTTTTCATTATTATCAAGAATGCTTTGTACAAGTGAAACACATTTTTCAGCTTTACCTGAAAGTTCTTTTGAAGTTTCGCCGCTTTTTAAGAACTGATAAGGATGGTTGCAAATTTGTTTAAGAGCCGTGATAAGCTTAAAGATATTACCTCTCCTATTTACTCCGGTAAATCCGCTGATTTTTGTCATCATCTCATCCAGAGTCTTTTCATACAAAATTGCTTGAGATTTAGCAAGATAACAATAATCATTCATAACCATTTTATCAGGCAAGTCTGAAATTACGTGTTTGTCAGTTTTTAAACGCCTTAATACAAACGGAGAAACAGAAAGCTTAAGCTTAGAAGCTCTAGATTTTTCCTTAAATCTTTCAATCGGAACTGCATAACTTTTTTGAAACTCTTTCAGCGAGCCAAGATAGCCTTTATTTATAAAATCAAAAATACTCCAGAGCTCAGTCAGCCTGTTTTCGACAGGAGTACCGGTCATTGCTATTTTGATATCCGATTTTAAAGATTTTATAGCCAAAGTTTGTGCAGTATCAGGGTTTTTGATATTTTGAGCTTCGTCAATAACAACCATTCCCCAGGTATTTTTTTTCATTTCTTCGACATCAATTCTCATAATTGCATAAGTGGTAAGAATTACATCGCATTTTGTATCAAGCTGCCTGTCTATACCGTGATAAGTAGATACTTTTAACGTAGGAGCAAACATTTGCAGCTCTTTCATCCAGTTACCCATAAGAGTTGTAGGACAGACTACAAGAACAGGATTCTTAATCTTTTTTTCTTCTTTCAGCTTAAGAATAACGCTTATTACCTGAATAGTTTTTCCAAGCCCCATGTCATCGGCCATACAGCAGCCAAAACCTTTAGAAATATTTGTCCAGAGCCATTTTAAACCTGTCATCTGATAAGCTCTTAAATCTCCTTTTAAGTTCTCAGGCTGAGTAACTTCAACCGGTTTTGCAAAATCTTTGATAACATTTGCATAAGCTTCATCATAGTTAAAGTCATAGTTTTGAAGCTGGCCTGACATAGAAGCATGTATAAGTTCGAGTCTTGTCATTTTCTTGTGGTTTGCATTTTTAATCTGCTCAACAAGCTTTTGACCTTCAGCTTTATCTACTAAAATATACTTTCCATTGTACTGTATAAGACCGTTGCTTTCACTGACAAGCTTATTAAATTCTTCAAGTGAAATCTTTTCATCACCCAATGAAATTTCATAAGAAAATTCTAAAATATCATCCAATGAAATTGCACTGCTTGAAACAGTATTAAAGATATTCATTAAATCATCTGAGCGTGAAGCTTTTACTCTCGCGTTGATTGAAGCCCGCGGTACAATAATATTTGTAAGCTCCTCTGGCAGAATAACTTCTATTTGAGCTTTTTGCAGGTAATAAGCCGTTTGCGCAATGATTTTGTAAACTTCATTCAAATTCAATGTTAAAGCAAGTTTATCTTCGTTTTCAAACAAAGTTTCAAGTTCAGGCATATATCTTACAGCATAGTTAAGCTGCTTTTCTATAATTTTGCCTATATCTTCAGCTGCTAAATCCCAGATGGTTTCTTTTTCATATAAATCATCTAAAAGAATTGTATCATTAGTTTTGCGGTTTCTGATATGAATTTTTAGCTCGAACATATCATCACTGACTTTATTAACAACAAAGAACGGAATTAAATCATATTTACCGAGATAAAGCTCATCAAACCACTGCGCGATATTTTCTGCAACATCCTTGCCCTTTAATAAACAGCGCTGCTCTAAATCTTTGACCATATAATGACCTGATTTGATGTCTTTAAATCGATACGCTTTAATGCTTAAGAATTTATAAACAAGATAGTTTAAGTATTCCCTGATGAATCTTTCAACAAAATTTTTCGGCTTCTCACCTTTTATAAAAAGATTTTCAGGCAGATTTTTTTCCAGCTCGTTGATAATCTTTGCAGACTCTTTATTTGAAATAATTGGTTCATATACAATACGGAAACACCCGCCTGATGCACCTTCTTTTTTGTGAACAGCAGGTATAAAGTAAAGTTTTTCAATCAGCTTCATTACAAAATGTGTAAGTTTGTTAAAATAAGCAAAACTTTGAGTAAGCGAAGAGAAATCAACGATTTCGCCAAAACCGCCAAAATAGTCTAAAACCAAATCCAGCGGCATTACATAACCAATTTGTCCGTTAACTTCTTTAGACGTAAATCTGAACATTGAACCTTTGGATTTCAAATAAAATTGAAAATTATTAGTAGGAGTTATAAAGAAAGAAAGCTTTGGATTTTCTGCACTCCCATCGTTTATAAGGTAGAAATCAGTATTTCTAACAGGCGAATTCGGGGATAAAAATATCCCTTCAAATTCGTCTTCAACTAATTGATATATTAAGCTTAGGGTATATCTAAAATCCTTATTTTTAAATCCTTCCGGATTTTCACTCAGATTAAAGAAAAATTCATCTACATTATTTTTTTTCAATGATAAATTTATGTATATAGGTTTAACGTTTTCGGTCATAGGTCTCTCTTATTTAATCAAACTGTTACAATCCATTTCTGCAGGCTTTTCAATGCCCATTAACTCAAGAATTGTAGGAGCAACATTGCATAAAGCTCCATTCTCTTTCAACTCAATCGCTTTAGGTGCATTAATTACAACAAGCGGAACTTCATTCGTAGTGTGTGCAGTCTGCGGTTTGCAGGTTTTTTCGTCAACCATTGTTTCTGCATTACCGTGATCAGCAGTAAGAACCATTGTAACTCCTGCTTCTTTACATTTTGCAGCGATTTTACCTACGCATTCATCAACGACTTTACAAGCTTTTGCTGCTGCTTCTATTACACCGGTATGACCTACCATGTCAGGGTTTGCAAAGTTTACAAGTATAAACCCGTATTCTTTATTATCAATTGCTTCAAGAACATTTTCGCAGACTTCCGGCGCGCTCATTTCAGGCTGCAAATCGTAAGTTGCAACTTTAGGAGAAGCAACAAGCTTTCTTGTTTCGTGAGGTTTCGGCTCATCAATACCGCCATTAAAGAAGAATGTAACGTGAGCATATTTTTCAGTTTCAGCAGTTCTGAACTGATTAACTCCGTTTGCTTCTAAAACATCACCTAAAATATTAACAAGCTGAGTTTTAGGGAAAGCAATCGGGAATGTAAATGTTGCTTCGTAACTTGTCATTGTACAGTAATAAATATTTTTAAGAACTTTTTTGCGTTCAAAACCGTCAAAATCAGCAAAGTTAATAGCTTTAGTAATCTCACGTGCTCTATCCGGCCTGTAATTAAAGAATATAACTGCATCATTATCATGAATTCTGCTTTCATTTACTTCTTCTTCGCTGCCTATTGCTGCAGGAAGTACAAATTCGTCAGTAGCACCGTTTTCATAAGATTTTTTAACTGCTTCAACTGCAGAAGAAGCCTTTTCGCCTTCTCCGAATAATAAGCAATTGTAACCTTTTTCAACTCTATCCCAGCGGTTGTCTCTATCCATGATGTAATATCTGCCGATAACAGTTGCAACAGGAGGAAGATTATATTTCTTAAGTTCGTCTTCTACTGTTTGTAAATAAGTGCAAGCACTTGCCGGAGGAGTATCGCGTCCGTCAAGGAACGCATGTAAATAAACTTTTTTAAGTCCTTCATCAGCAGCAAGCTTGATTAAAGCAAGAACATGGTCTAAAGATGAGTGAACTCCGCCGGTTGAAACAAGTCCGTAAATATGAAGAGCAGAGTTATTTTTCTTAGCATGCTCGATTGCTTCTAAGAATTTTTCATTTTTAAAGAATGAACCGTCTTTGATTGCGCGGTTAATTTTAGATAAATCTTGGTAAACAACCCTTCCTGCACCCAGATTAAGGTGTCCTACTTCGCTGTTGCCCATTTGACCTTCGGGAAGCCCTACATATTCACCGTCAGCGTGAATAGCAGTTGACGGGTTATTTTTTATTAATTCCGGAACGTTAACCGGATGTGAAAGTTTTGTAGCATCATATTTTTCAGAACCGGTTGAAATTCCCCAGCCGTCCATAATACATAACAATACTCTGTTTGTCATATTAAAAATCTCCTCTTAAAGTCATTATAACTTGATTATTTTATGACAAACAGGCAGGAATGTAAATACAGCTATTTTCTCTAATTATTAACTTTTGTAACGAAAAGTTTGCACGCTGTAATTCAGTCAGTATAATGGTTTTAGTATTTTAAGCATATAATGCGCAAAAAAATATAGCCTTAATATAGCAATTTTTATTTCGTTTGTGTGTTTAGATATATAAGAACGTAAAGATGTATAGATTTATGGGATTACGTAGAAAAGAAAAGTAAGTTGTAAAATATAGGAGTAATTAGTTATGTCAGATGAATTAATGATTCAGCCTCAAAGGGTAAGTACAACACCTTATTTATTAGGTGGTGCAGCTCTGGGTGCAGCCGCAGGCTATGGAGCATCTGCTATGTACAAAAAGGGCGGAGAAGCAAAATCTTACGAAGAGCTTATTCAAAAAGCTAATGATAACGACAAAGTCGAGTTAACTTCTAAGAAAGAAGCTTTAGAAAAAGCAGAAAAAGAATTAGCAGAAGCAGGTAAAGCTGTTTACGAAGGAAACGAAAAAGCTATCTTAGATGACGCTATTAAAGCAAGAGATGCAGAGCTTGCAAAATTAACAGAAACTAAGCAAAGTGTAGTCAAAAAGGGCGGAGACATTCTTCCTTATGATTCAAATTGGTCAATGACAGATAAGCAGAGAAATGATTATCAGCGTTTATTTGCTGATTATGAAGCTGCTAAAACTAATTTAGAAACAAGTGCAAAATATGTTGATTTAAATGATGCAGCTGCAAGACGCAGATTGTCAATTACTGATGCATTTGATGAAATTATTACTGATGCTAATAATGAAATTAAGCCAAAAAGTAAGCGCAGAAAAGATATTAAGTCATTAGACGAATACTTATCAAGTAAACAAGGTAAATCAGCAATTGAAGATGCTGTGACTAAGAATAAACTTGCAAGATTAACAGACGGTGAAATTATTAAACTTGGCGGCGGAGAAAGAGCTTTAGTTGATACAAAACCTGCTGTAGTTGGTCCTGGATATAAATATATTCCTGTAACTGCTAGAGATGGTTCAACAAAGTATGCTAAAGTTCAAACTTCAAGAATGGTTGGCAGAACAGAATACCAAAAATTAATGGAACAGAGAACTGATGAAGTTGCAGAAAGAATTTCCAGCTCATTTAAAACTTATGTAGAAACTTTAGGTAAAAAAGATAAACTAGCAGATACTATGAAAATTGATAAAGGACTGTTAAGAAATCTTGGTATTAAGCGACCTGATGTTGATACAGCCTTCTTAGAAGATTTAAAAGCAAATATTAAAACTTTTGAATCAGAGTTAAAAGTAATAGATGGTGCAAAATTAGTCAAGACTGGCGGAACCTGGGGTTATGAAGCTGCAGTAGAATCAGTATTAAGCAATTATGGTGTAGATACTCCGGAAGAAGCTAAGAAAATTTTGGATGCAAAACTTGGTATCGGTCGTAAATATGCAGCAGAAGAAAAAGTGCTTCAAGAAACACTTGACGGTATTATTGAAAAAGATCCAACTTTGTCAAAATTAAAAAATCAATTAGAAAAAGTTAAAAAAGGCGATAAAAACTTAAATAAGATTGTAAGCCAGATTAAAGGCCAGTTTAAGAAATATTTAGGCGGTGAAACTTCTACAGTAACAACTGCTGGTTTAACAGAAGCTCAAGCTATGGAAAAAGACAGTTACAAAAAATTAGCAGAAGCTGTTGAAAAAGCGCAGGCTGCGTATGATAAAGTAGCTGCTGAAAAAGGCAAAGTTAACGAAGGTGCGAAGAAAGCTGCAGAAGAAACAGTTGCTAAAGCAAAAGGTGCGTTTGAAGAAGCTATGGCAAAAGCAAACGGTGCTGTAAAAGGTATGAGCGGTAAGACAAAAGCTATGATTGCAGCAGGTACAGCTATCGTAGGCGGTATTATCGGCTCAAATATGGCAAGTGCTAAGAATAAAAAAGCAGAACAAGCATTTGAACAACAAATCATCGCTTAGTAATAAAGCAAAAACTAATGAAACATATTTTACAAACAAGAATAAAACCGGTTGATTAATTAAGCCGGTTTTATTTTTATGTTATACTTATATAACGAATCGTATCAGCCGGAGAGAGAAATGGGAAGAGTTAAAAATTATATATTAAGTCACATTGACTTGTTTACAGTTTTGGGTTTAGGAGTATTTTTTTATTTTATTTACTTTCATAATCTCTGGGCTTATGCTCTTATGGATGTGGATGAATCCAGATACGTTTCTATGGCAAAAGATATGTTTAATACAAAAGACTATCTTACGCTTTATCTTAATAATGAACATTTCTTTGAAAAGCCTCCGCTATTTTTCTGGGGTGAATGCTTATCGTTTGCTTTATTTGGTAAAATAAACGAGTTTACAGCTCGTATTCCTGTTGCGTTAGCTGGAACGCTATGTGCTTATATTACATACTTTACGGGTAAAAAAGTTATTTCGAGAACTTACGGAGTTGTTTCCGCTTTAATGCTTTCAACGTCTTTAGAGTTTTTAATTCTTGCAAAATTTGCAATTCTTGATATTGGAGTTGCTGTATGTGTATGGTTTTCGCTTTGTTTTGGGATGCTTACCAACTTCTGTGAAGAGAAAAATAAAAAATATTTCTGGTGGTTGTTTTATATTTTTTCAGGTTTAGCAGTTATGGCAAAAGGAATCCCCGGTTTTATTGTGCCGTTTGGTTCAATGTTTTTCATCTCTATTGCTTCAAAAAAATTTAAAGAAATTTTTAAACCTCAATATTTTCTTGTCGGATTTTTATTGTTTTTCTTAATTACAGTTCCTTGGCATGTTATTATGTTAAAAATGCATAATTCACTTTTCTTTGATGAATATGTGATTAAGCATCATATAGCAAGATTTTTTGGAGAAGATACCTTAGGCAGAAAACAGCCTTTCTACTTTTACTTTCTAACAATTTTATGGGGGTTTTTCCCTTGGATAGTTTCAACGCTTGCTGTACTTGGGAGAAAGCTATATAAGAGAGATTACAACCTTGATTTGACAGATACAAGAAAGTTTTTGCTTTATAACGGAATTATAGCTTTATTTATCTTGCTCTTTTTCTCTGCTTCCGATACTAAGCTTATTACATATATTCTTCCTATTTATCCTGCTTTGGCTTGTCTTGGCGGGTATGTCTGGACAAATTATATTGAACACGGTGAATACAGCCGTTTTATTAATAAAACAGTGTATGTTGTAGGAGTTCTTCTTTTGCTTGCATCGCTTGCAGCTGTTTTGACTCCTTATTATCTGCCTGAACAACTTATTAAAGATATTGAAGCGTGTAAAACTCTTTGTATTGTTTCTCCTTTGCTTTGCGGGCTTGCTTCGATAATTTTTGCTAAAAAAGGTAAATATACAGCTGTATTTTTTACTTATGTAGTATTTATTGCGTGGTTTTCAGCTATTGGAACGGAGAAATTTTTTGAAGTTGATTATAAATTTGGCCAGGATGATTTGATTAAGTTTGCAGAATATGCAGAAGAACATAACAAAACTCTTACTACTTATCAGTTTTCGCATAAGTATTCTTTAATTTATTATGGCGGAAAGCCTGTAGAGTATGGTTTAACATACGATATCAAAGACTTAAAACGTGAACTTAATGAAAAAGATAAGCTGGTTATTATTCCGTATAAACGAATTGATGATGAAGTTCAAAAGCTTAATTATCGAGTTATTTATAAAGGAAGAAAATATATATTGATTGAGAAGAAATAACCTCACTCAACTTCTTTTAGTCCATTGAGTGAGTTATAAGTTTTACAAACCTTAATATGTTATTGTGCTAGATTAGTATTATGTCAAAATTTATACCATTACATATTCACTCTGAGTATTCACTTTTAGACGGAATGAGCAGAGTCGGGGATTTAGTTAAGTACGCAAAAGAAAATGATATTCCAGCAATCGCAATCACTGACCATGGAGTTATGTATTCAGCTGTTGAATTTTATGAACTTGCAATTCATCATGGAGTTAATCCGCTTATTGGATGCGAATTTTATGTTCATAATGGTGATATTCATCAAAAAGATGCAAGCAATAACCCTCTTTATCACTTAATTTTGATTGCAAAAGATAATAAAGGGTACAAAAATTTAATTAAACTTGTATCAACTGCTTGGTGTGAAGGTTTTTATTATAAACCTCGTATAAATTTTGAGCTTTTAAAGGAGTTTCATGAAGGTTTGATTTGCTGCTCTGCCTGCTTAGGGGGAGAAGTATTGCAAGAGCTTTTAAAAGGCGAATATCAAAAAGCTAAAGACACTGCAGCGCGTTATAAAGAATTGTTTGGTGATGATTATTATATAGAGCTACAAGATCATAATCTGGAAGAGCAAAAACGTACAAATCCTGATTTAATCAAGATTGCTAAAGAACTTGATATCAAGATGGTTATTACAAATGACTCGCATTACTTAAGAAAAGAAGATGCTGATGCGCAGGACACGCTTTTGTGTTTACAAACTAACGCAAATAAAGATGATGAAAAGCGTTTTCATTTTCCTAATAATGAGTTTTATGTGAAATCAAAAGAAGAAATGCGAAAAGCTTTTTCATGGATGGATGAAGCAACTTTTGAACAATGTTGCGCTAATACAGAAGAAATTGCAAATAAATGTAAAGTAGAAATCGAACTTCACAACGCTCCTCTTCCGCATTACGATGTTCCAGATGAGTTTCTGGCAACTGCAGATAAAGTTGATTCAAAGATTATTGAGCGTTTAAAAACAAAGCATAAAACTGAATCGACAGAAGAAGTTATTGAAGAAGCTATTTATATACAGGGGATTGAAGATTATCTTGAACACGTTGTATTTGAAGGGCTTAAAAAACGTTACGGCGATCCGATACCTGAAGAAATTGTAGAACGTACGAAGTATGAACTTGGCGTAATTAATCACATGGGCTTCCCTGCTTACTTTATGATTACTTGGGATTTTATCCATTTTGCTAAAACACATGATATTCCTGTAGGGCCTGGCAGAGGTTCTGCTGCGGGTTCAGTTGTTGCTTATGCGCTTGAGATAACGGATATTGACCCGATTTATCATAAGCTGTTGTTTGAAAGATTTTTGAACCCTGAACGTTTTACAATGCCCGATGTCGATATTGACTTTTGTATTGAACGACGAAGCGAGGTCATTGATTACGTTACTCAGAAATATGGTGAAGATAAAGTCTGTCAAATTATTACGTTTTCTACTTATGCTCCTAAAGCAGCTTTTAAAGGCGTAGGTAGAGTTCTCCAAGTTCCATTTGCTGAAAGTAACAGAATTACAGGACTTATTGAACCAGCTCTTGATGTTGCAAGGGCATCAAATCCAAAAGCTGAATGGCTTAGAGATATTATTGCAGCTGATGGAGAGTCTGATTTCAAAAAGCTTTATAATGAAGATTATCAGATAATGAATCCTGATACCGGAAAATCGATTAGCTTTAAACGCTGGGTAGATATGGCTGTAGCGATTGAGGGCTTAAAATGTGGTACAGGCACACATGCTGCCGGGGTTATTATTTCACATGCGCCTCTTGATACTATTTTGCCTGTTCAGCCGTCTAAAGATGGTATTGTTCAAACAGGTTACCCTAAGCATGAAGCAACTGAGGTTCTAGACCTTCTGAAAATGGACTTTCTTGGCTTAAGAAACCTTACTATGATTACAAAAACTTGTAAAATGGTAAAAAAATACAGAGGTATTGATGTAGATATTAATCATATTCCGCTCGATGACAAGCCTACATACGATATGCTTGTAAAGGGTGAAACAATTGGTGTGTTTCAGCTGGAATCTCAAGGTATGATGAACCTTGTTAAACGTCTAAAGCCGGACGTTTTTGAAGATTTAGGCGCATTGGTAGCTTTATTTAGACCGGGACCTCTAGGTTCAGGAATGGTTGATGACTTTGTTGCCAGAAAACACGGTAAACAAGCTATTACTTATGCTCATACCCTGCTTGAACCTGTATTGAAAGATACTTATGGAACAATTGTATATCAAGAACAAATTATGCAAGTGTTTCAGGTTTTAGCTGATTATTCACTCGGTCAAGCTGACCAGGTACGTCGTATGATGGGTAAAAAAGACCTTAAGACGATGGAAGAGCAGAGGGGTAAGTTTATTGAAGCTTCTGCAAAACACGATATGAAAAAAGAAGATGCTGAAAAACTCTTTAACCAGATTCTTGCTTTTGCTTCTTATTGTTTTAATAGGTCGCACTCTGCAGCTTACGCCTTTGTTGCGTATCAAACTGCTTATCTGAAAAGACATTATCCAGTAGAATATTTCTCAGCATTGCTTTCAAGTGTTTCTGATAACAAAGATCAGACGCAGTTGTATATTGAAGAAGCTCAAAAATATGACTGCAAGGTCCTTGCGCCTGATATTAATAAATCGTACCTTGAATATGCACCTGACGGAAATAATATTCGTTTTGGCATGGCAGCAATTAAAGGTGTGGGAGCTCCTGTTGTAGAAGCAATTATCAAAGAACGAGAAGAAAATGGTGATTTTACAAGCATTTTTGATTTCTGTAAGCGTTTAGATTCAAAATATGTAAACAAAAAGTCTCTTGAAGGCTTAATTAAAGCTGGAGCTTTTTCAAATATAGAAAAAAGCAGAAAACAGCTTTTTGAGAATATGGAACATATTCTTGACGTGACTTCTAAAGAAGCCAAAGATCGTGCAATGGGGCAGGTAAGCTTATTTTCTGCTTTAGGCGGTAATGAAGATTTTGCTAATGTTCAGTACCAGCTTGTCGGCTCTGATGCCGAATATACTGATAAAGAAATTCAGCTCTTTGAGAAAGAATTTTTAGGGTTTTATGTCACGTCGCATCCGCTCTTCTCAATAAGAGATAAACTGCAATTCCTTATGACGCATAGAATCTCGGAGCTGGCGGAGGTTAAGGAAGAAGATGAAGTTACAATTTGCGGTCTTGTAACTGCAACAAGGCAGATACCGACTAAAAAGGACCCGTCTAAGTTCTTGAGGTTTATAACTTTAGAAGATTTATCCGGTAAAGTTGACTGTGTTTGCTTCCATAAAAAACTCTTAGAATATGGAGACTTGCTTGTACAGGATAATAAAGTCGTGATTACCGGTAAAGTTCAGCGGCGCGGTGAAGACCAGATAAGTGTGCTTATTGATAATGTTAAATCGGTTGAGAATTCAAATATTGTTACAGTAAGCTTAAAACGCGATGTAAAGTATGAAGAGCTTTGCGGAATAAAGAATATTTTAGCAAAATATCATGGTGATGATCCGGTTATGTTTAAGCTGCCTCCGGTGAATGGTTATAGTACAAAAATTCTGACTTCGCCTGTTTTCTGGGTTGAATCGACAAATGATTTGGTAAATCATATGCAGCAGTTTTTCTCAAACGATGTTGATGTTTCAATCAGGTCGTTAGATCAGCCGTTAGAAGTATAACAAAAAGCCCTTCATCAGAAGGGCTTTTTACTAAAATTATTATGATTAACCTAGACCGAACTTCGGAGCTGAGTCTTTTATTCCTTCGCTGCAAGCTTGTTCGAGTGCTTGTAATCTTTCCTTTGCGTATGCAAGTTGTGTTTCTGTAGATTCTTTTTCGAGTTCCATATCGGTTTGTTCTGCTTCTAGTGGTGCAAGTGCTGCATCTTGTTCTGCTTCTAATTGTGCTTTTGCTGCTTCCAGCCAGATTGATACATTGCTCTGATAGTTTGAACTCATCTGCTGACACATCATTTGTGCTTGAGATTGGTTCATTTGAGCTTGTTGCATTGCGGATGTAAATATTTGATATTGTTCCGCACTATAATTACCGTTTGCACCATAACCTGTTATTTTAGTAGAATCAGTTTTATCATATTGAGGTCTTAAAGTTCCAGCCATGTATTCCTGCATCATTGCTTTGGCTGTTGCTTCACCCATTAGAACAGTTGTTTTTCCACCGTTACCATCAGGTACTTCAAACTCATCTTTTTTAAGCATTCCGCCAACTTGATTTAATACAAATGATGTAATACCGCCTCCAGACATATTCCAAGGATTGAATGCCTGATTTTGCATACCCAGACCCATCTGGTTCTGGAAGAATACACTAGCCTGGCTCTGCATCATTTGAGCTTGTTTTTCAAGCTGAGTCATTTTGCTTGAATACATTTTCTGCACTCGAGCAATATTCTTTGTCATACGGTCTAAGCGGCTGCCGTACTTGCACTGCTTTAACGTCAGTTTGTTAACTTGACGTTTGAGCCTCATTTTTTCGTGTAATAGTAACAAGAAAGCCATTTTTTGTGCCTAGTCTCCGTATTTTTTATACTCTTATATATATAAAGTATAGTTTCTATTAACAATTTCATATTTTTGACAATATTGTTACAAAAGTTTACATGAATTCTTGTTACAAAAATTTACAGGATATAATATAATATTTTTGATGAGGTACAAAAAATTAACAACCGAGCAAATTTTAATATCTTTAGACAGGCTCACTAGGTTTAAATATACTAAGAAAAAATATTTAAGAGTTTTTACGGATATAATATTATCGAACTTAATAGAGCCTAAGTATAAAAAAAATGAGTTAATTAATTTACCTTGTGAAATTATTACAAGGCTGGCAGAAGAAATTTTTAACGGCTCGCTGCCAAGTTGTAATAATGATTTTTCTATTAACCAAAGACTTTGCGAGTATGAAAATTCGGTTTTTTATATTGATGAAGATACTAGAGTTTTGCTAAACAATAAAATCAATTATAATGATGCGTTGTGTTTAATACCTGATGATGCTCCGGTAAATCTTAGGTGGTTAAAATCTATAAATAAAAGCAGTGATTTAATACAATTAAGGGAACAAGAACTTTTAAAACATCCAATCGAAAAAGTTTTGCTTGTAGAAGGTATAACGGAAGAAATTTTGCTGCCGGCATTTTCTAAGTTTTTGGGGCATGATTTTTATCAAAAAGGAATACAAATAATACCAGCAGGAGGTAAAAATCAAGTTGTAAAAATGTATTACCAGATGATAGAAGAAGTAAAGCTGCCTATTTTTTTACTGCTTGATAAAGATGCAGAAGAAAATATTCGTCAAATAACTCCAAAGCTTCGTGAAATTGATAAAATTCATCTTGTATCTTGCGGCGAGTTTGAAGATTTACTGCCAAAACCTTTAATAGTTAAAACTATTAATAATCATCTTAGAAATTTTAATTCTGTATCTGATGAAGATTTTGATGATGGCATGTCAGAAGTTGAAAATTTAGAGAATATTTTTAAAACAAAAGGTTTGCATGAATTTAAAAAATCAGAATTTGCAAAACTGGTAAGAGATAATATCTCTTCAAAATCAGATATTTCGGCAGAAATTACAGAAATAATCAAAGAAATATCAGAAGAAAATAAAACTCTTGACAGTAAATTTTGTTCCTGATAAGATTAATCTTGTGGTCAGTAAATGGTCACAGCCGAAGTAAAAAAGAATTTAATAATATTTGCGCTTGTAGCTCAGCAGGTAGAGCACTCCCCTTTTAAGGGATAGGTCGCGCGTTCGAATCGCGCCAAGCGCACCATTTATTTAAAAGGGTTTCGACCCTTTTTTTATTTGCTAATTTTTTGCTATTTTTAACGTTTTGTCTAAATTTTGTCTAAAAAATATTACCCAACTGGCTGATTAAAAAAGTTATATAATTTACTCTTTTTGTGTTAAAATAAACCTTGAGGAGTAGGAATATGCCGTTTGAGTTTGAAAAACAAAAGATAGAAGACGTAATACTTGTTAAGCCAAAAGTTTTTGGTGATAATCGCGGTTTTTTTATGGAATCTTATAAAAAATCAGATTTTTTTGAAAATGGAATAGATGTAGAGTTCAATCAAGACAATCATTCTAAGTCAATCAAAGGGGTTTTGAGAGGACTTCATTATCAAGAAGCTCCGTATGGTCAGGCTAAGCTTGTTCGGTGCGGAAGAGGAAGAATTTATGATATTGCTGTAGATATTCGTAAAGGTTCAAAAACTTTTGGTGAATATGTAAAAGTTGAACTTTCAGAAGAAAATAAATACATGCTTTATATTCCTGAAGGATTTGCTCATGGTTTTGTTGTTTTATCAGAAGAAGCTGAGCTTCTCTATAAAGCGAGCGGAGAATATTCTCCTCAGGCTGACAGAGGTGTTCTTTGGTGCGATAAAGATATTAATATTGACTGGGGCATCGATTTTGAGCCTATTCTATCAGAAAAAGACAAGAAACAACCTACATTGAAGGAGATTATATGAATTTATTAGTTACAGGCGGTGCAGGCTTTATTGGAAGCTGTTTTGTAAGACATATTTTGAATAAATATCCTGATTATAAAGTAATCAATATTGATGCTCTTACATATTGTGGAAATTTAGAAAATTTAAAAGATATTGAAAATAATCCGAACTATAAGTTTGTTCATGGCAGCATCTGCGATAGAAAGCTAGTTAGAGATTTGGTTTCACAGGTAGATTGCGTTGTAAACTTTGCAGCAGAATCTCACGTAGATAATTCTATCAAACATCCTGAAATCTTTGTTGAGACAAATGTTCAAGGCACATTAAACCTTCTTCAAGCCTCAAAAGAAATCGGAGTTGAAAGGTATTTGCAAGTTTCTACAGATGAAGTATACGGTACACTTGGCAAAACAGGTTATTTCTATGAAACAACTCCGCTTGCTCCAAACAGTCCTTACTCAGCAAGTAAGGCAGGTGCAGATATGCTTGTAAGGGCTTATTATGAAACTTATAAAATGCCTGTATTAACTACTAGATGTTCAAATAACTACGGACCTTATCAATATCCGGAAAAACTTATTCCATTTTTTGTTTCAAAGCTGCTTAGAGGTGAAAAAGTACCTGTATACGGTGACGGCTTAAATGTTAGAGACTGGTTATATGTTTATGACCATTGTGCTGCAATTGATACTGTGCTTCACAAAGGAAGAGTTGGTGAAGTTTATAACGTAGGCGGTCATAATGAAAAAACAAACATGGAAATTACACGCCTTATCTTGAATGCTATGGGTAAAGACGAATCTTCAATAGAATATGTTCAGGATAGATTGGGTCATGATAGAAGATATGCAATTTCTAATGACAAAATTACTTCAGAGCTTGGCTGGGCGCCTTCTGTTACATTTGAACAAGGTATTAAAATGACTATTGACTGGTATCTTAAAAATCAAGATTGGATTAAACATATTGAAGCTAAGAAAGCCGGGGTTTAAAAATGGCAGTACTTGTTACAGGTGCAAAAGGAATGCTTGGACAAGATTTATGTCCGATTTTAGAAGATTCCGGCTATGAAGTTATAGAAACGGATAGAGATGAACTTGATATTACAGATAAAGGTGCAGTGGAAAAGTTTTTTTCAGAAAACAAGCCTGAGCTTATAATTCATTGTGCTGCATACACAAATGTTGATAAGGCAGAAGAAGACCTTGAAACTGCAAGGCTTTTGAATGCAAAAGGTGCAGAAAATATTGCAGAAGCTGCTGCTAAAAATAATTCTGTAATGGTTTATATTTCAACAGATTATGTATTTGGCGGTAAAGTTGCAGGAAGCAATAACGAGCCTTATAAACCTGAGGATACTGTAAATCCTTTGAATAATTACGGACTAACAAAATTTGAAGGCGAAGAAGCCGTAAGAAAGCATTGTGAAAAGTATTATATTGCACGCACAAGCTGGCTTTATGGTCATCATGGCAGAAATTTTGTAGAAACAATGCTGTCGCTTAAAGATAAAGAGGAGTTAAAAGTTGTTGATGACCAGATTGGTTGTCCTACTTGGACAGTTGAGCTGGCAAACGGTATTTTAAAACTTCTTGAAAAGCCGTTTGGTACTTATCATGTCTGCGGAAGCGGATCAACAAGCTGGTATGGATTTGCAAAAGAAATATTTGAACAGTCTGGGTTAGAAGTTAATTTAAAGCCTTGTAAAACAGAAGAGTTTCCGCGGCCAGCTAAACGTCCGTCATATAGTGTTATGGATAATGCGAAAATCTGCAGAGATTGGAAACTTGCGTTAAAAGATTATTTAAATTTGAGGGTTGAAGAATGAAAGGTATTGTATTAGCTGGAGGAAGCGGAACTAGGCTTTATCCGAGTACTATGGTTGTGTCTAAGCAGCTTTTGCCTGTTTATGATAAACCAATGATTTATTATCCGATATCAGTACTTATGCTGGCAGGTATAAGAGATATTTTAATAATTTCAACTCCTCAGGATTTGCCGAATTTTGAAAAGCTTCTGGGCGATGGTTCACAGTTTGGCGTAAAATTCTCATACAAAGTACAGCCAAGTCCTGATGGGCTTGCTCAAGCATTTATTCTTGGAGAAGAGTTTATCGGAGATGATTCAGTTGCTCTTGTTTTAGGAGATAATATTTTCTATGGTCAAAGTTTTTCAAGAATGCTGCATAATGCTGTTGAATCAGCTCAGAAAGGTTTTGCCACTGTTTTTGGCTATCAAGTAAAAGATCCTGAAAGATTTGGTGTTGTTGAATTTGATTCTAATGGAAATGCTCTTTCTATTGAAGAAAAACCTGAAAACCCTAAATCAAACTATGCGGTAACAGGTTTATATTTCTATAATAATGATGTTGTTGAATATGCAAAATCTTTAAAACCTTCTGCTCGCGGAGAGCTGGAAATTACGGATTTAAATAGGATTTATCTGGAAAAAGGTATTTTGAAAGTAGAACTTTTTGGACGAGGATTTGCATGGCTTGACACAGGAACTCATAGGTCTTTAATGCAAGCTGGTCAATATATTCAAACTATAGAAGACAATCAGGGAATTAAAATTGCTTGTCTTGAAGAAATTGCTTTAAGAATGGGATTTTTAACCAGAGATGAAATTATTGAAAGAGCTCAAAAATATAAAAAGAACGAATATTTTTCTTATGTAAGAGGGTTAGAATGAGAAAAATCAGTATACTTGGTTCTACAGGCTCTATTGGAAGGCAGGCGCTTGAGGTAATTGAGAAACTGCCTGAAAAATTTGAAATAATAGCTCTTGCAGCTGGCGGAAATATAGATTTACTTAATGAGCAAATAAAAAAGTTTAAGCCGAAATATGCTTCTTCAACTGAGGTATCAAAGATTCAAGGAGCTGAAGCAGTTTCATTAGAAGAGATATGTTCAAACAAAGAAAATGACATAATTCTTGTTGCTGTTTCAGGAAAAATTGGTTTAAGTCCGACTATTACAGCAATTAAAAACGGTATAGATATAGCACTTGCTAATAAAGAAACTCTGGTAATGGCAGGCGATATAGTAATGCCTCTTGCAAAAAAGTATGGCGTAAATATTATTCCTGTTGATAGTGAGCACTGTGCAATACATCAGTGCATAAAGGATATTTCTCAGGTTGAAAAATTAATTATTACAGCTTCAGGCGGTCCATTCTTGAAAAAATCTGTTGAAGATATGAAAAATTCAACAGTTGAGCAGGCTCTTGCTCACCCAAGATGGAATATGGGTAAGAAAATAACTGTTGATAGTGCAACTCTTATGAATAAAGGACTTGAAGTAATTGAAGCTCACCATTTATTTGGAATGGACTATGATAAAATTGATGTAGTTGTGCATCCTCAAAGTATTGTACACTCTGCAATTGAATATGTGGATGGAAGCGTAATTGCTCAAATAGGACTTCCAAGCATGCATATTCCTATTCAGTATGCAATTACTTATCCTGAACGTTTTGAAGGAATTAAATCAAAAAGCTTCAGTTTTGCAGATATAGCACGTTTAGATTTTGAAGCTCCAGAACGAGACAAGTTTAAAGCACTTAGCCTTGCTTATGAAGCAGGTAAAACAGGCGGTTCTGCTACTGTTTGTTTAAATGCGGCCAATGAAGAAGCTGTATTTGAATTTTTAGACGGTAAAATCAAGTTATTTGATATTATAAATGCTGTAGAAACTATGATGTCAAAGCAAAATATTATCAAAAATCCTTCTATTGAAGAAATATTTGATATTGATAATGAAATTAGGCTTAAGACAAGAGAAATGCTTAGTCATGTTTAAAGGATATTTTTAAGCAGATTTTCAAAATCTTGTATATTGATATCAGCTGTTAGTGATATTCTGAGTCTTGATGTACCTTCTGGTACTGTAGGAGGCCTGATTGCAGGCACATAATAGCCCAAAGATTTAAGTTTTTCAGATATTTTAAGCGTTTCTTCATTACTGCCTATTACAATTGGTATTATATGTGAAGCAGAAATAGTCTTTATTCCTTTATTTTTTAACAATTGATGAACTTCTGAAGTTAAGCTCAATAATTGTTTCTGCCTATTAAGCAAATAATCACGTTTTTCTGTCAAAAGCCAGTTTGACCAAGCAATATTTATTGGCGGAATTGATGTTGAAAATATAAAAGAACGCGCTTTATTAATCAAATATGTAATAATATCATTACTTCCAGTGCAAAACGCTCCAAAAGAGCCTACAGCTTTGCCAAATGTAGCTGTAATGATATCAATATCTTCTGATATCGGCTCATAACAGCAAAAACTATGCGCTTCGTCTATCATAAGCAAGCAGTTGTATTTCTTTTTTAACTCAATAAGCTTATTTATGTTGGAAATATCACCATCCATGCTGAAAATTGATTCTGAAACTATTACAGCACGTTTATAAAGGTGCCTTTTCTCTTTTAAAATCTTTTCTAAGTTAATATAATCTAGATGTTTAAAACGATAAAAGTCACCTTGTGAAAGCTGCATACCATCAATTATACTTGCATGATTCAGCTTATCCGAAAAAATTACGTCTCCTTTTCGTATAAGAGCAGATATTACACCTAAATTGCATTGATAACCTGTATTAAAAATAAGGGCAGCTTCTTTATTAAAAATTTTTGCAACAGTATTTTCAAGAGCTTTATATTCTGGAGCACTTCCTGTAAGCAGTCTGGCTGAAGCTGTTGAAAGTAAAGAATTATTCTTGCTTAAAAATTCTTTACGTAATTCTTCCTTAGTGCTTATACCAAGATAGTCATTAGAAGCAAAATTAATGTATTCTTTTCCATCTATAACAATTTTGCTATCAGATTTTGCTTCTATGTTTGGTATTCTCCTCAGCTGCCCTTTAGTTTTTAAGAGCTCCAATTCTGTCTTTATCATTTAATATATCTTTCGCTTTTTCCAACTGTATATCTTTCTTTGAGTCAATAAGAATCTCAAAGTCATTTCCTATTTCAATATCAGGCTTAATTCCCAATTTATTGATATCCGTTCCATTTGGAGTCAAATATCTTGCAATAGTAATATTTACCCCTGTTTGGTTAGGAAGCGGAACTACTTTTTGAACAAGCCCTTTACCAAAAGTTTTTCTACCTACAAGAGTTGCTCGGTGGTAGTCTTTTAATGCACCAGATAGAATTTCACTTGCACTTGCGCTTGCTCCATTAACAAGCACTACAACAGGTTTATTTAGAGGCAGTAACTCTTCTTGAGCCATAATTGACTTCCTGTAGCCGTTTCTGTAAATAATGTCTACAATTGTTCCGTTGTCAATAAACATATCAGCAATAAATATTGCATTATCGAGCAAACCGCCTGTATTACCACGCAAATCAAGTATTAAAGAGTCTGTATTTTTAGTATTTTCAAGCGCTTCAACAAATTCATTAGGTGTAGAACCGCTCATAAAGCTTATGATTTGAATGTAACCAATGTGGTTATCAACAATAGAGCTTTTAACAGTTTTAATCTTAATTTCTTTACGTTTTAACTTCTTAGTTAATTTTTTATTATTACGCAAAATGGTTAACTCTACGACGCTATTTTCAGGCCCTCTGACGAGCGCAGCTACTTCAGATACGTTCATACCGTTAGTATCTTTACCGTCAACAGCTATTATAATATCGCCTTGTTTAAGCCCTGCAAATTCAGCAGGAGTAGAAGGCATTATATTAAATATTTCTATTTTACCAGAGTTTGAGTAAATATTTACACCAATACCATATATTTTAGAAGTTATAGATGTTGTTAAATCTTCAAAATCTTTCTCTGGCATAAATCTTGTATAAGGCTCATCAAGGCTTGCAATCATAGTGTCTATTGCAACTCTGGCATCATCCTGAGTCTTAATTTTGCCTTGATAATGAGTTTTCCACCTTGACCAGTCCTGGTGGTTTAAGCTCGGCTCATAATATTCTTTGTTTATGATTTTCCAAGTTTTATCAAACAGCTTTTGAGGAGCTATTTGCTCCTTATTTATTATTTCTTGACGATTAAAGTACGCATTTGTTTTAGTAAATGCCGATAAAAATAATTTATTGAAAATTACTAAAATCAAAACGGACAATATAAATATAAGTAACTGTTTTTTCTTCATACAACAATTTAACATCAAGAATATTTGTTAATCAATATACTTTTGGCGCTTAGATTGATTATTGTAAAGCTTTTTTAAATTTGTTTACTGATTTTTGAAGCCAGGTGAAGTTAATGGTAAATTCTTGTATCCTTCATTTGCAAAAACAGTCTTTTTAATGTACTTATTTGTATTGTTTCCTTTTTCTAAAAGCTGTTTCAAAATATTTTCTCTGGTAACTAAAGCTGACTCTAAATTATTAGATTCCGGATACATCTTCAGAATTTCGCTCCATACTACAGCTTCCATTGTCCATGCGTAAGTTTCTTCGCTTAAAGAGTTATATTCATCCTGATGAATAGCTTCATGCGCAAGAAGAGCTGCAAGCGCTCCAGGAGGAGCATATTCATGCTTTGGATTAATATAAATATACAATTTCCCCTTGGCTTTCCAGCCAATCGCATCAAATGTTTTGTACGCTTCATTAAGCTCAGATAAGTCTTTAAACATAACTTTCACAGGAGTTTGAGTCACATTGTAACCTAAAATAGCCTTCCTTGAAAAATCACCGGAAGTCCCTTTTAACATGTCTAAAGCTACATGAAATATTTGCTCATTTGAAACTTTTTTGTACTCATCAGATATGCTGTTAATATACTCTTGTGTGTACTTTTCAGGCAGTTTCACTGTCTGCGGTACAGGCTGATAGGATTTTGCAGCCGATATTGGAGCAGATAAAGCCAGTAAAATCAATATATTAAGAAGTTTTTTCATTTGCCTCTCCCTCTATTCTTTATATTATTATATACGTTTTTCTGCCTTAAAGTCAAAAATATTCTTTTGCTGCAGCCCCTTGCATTTAGGCTCAAACATTGATATAATAAGGGTTATGAGGGATTATGAACCGTATTTTACAGAAGATGGCTCTGTAGGGCTGTATTCTTATTCTGACAAAGATGTTTACCATTCTAAATTTGGAGCTCTAACCGAAGCATGGGAAAAGTTTATCCTGCCTGCTGAACTCGAAAATATGGATTTTGAAAATCTTAAAGTACTCGATGTATGTTATGGAATTGGTTATAATACAAAAGCTTTGATGAGCTTTTTAATTAATAATGTAAAAATAAATAAAAAAAATATTTTCACAAAAATATTATATTACGTATCGATAGGTATCAATAATATTTTAAATAACAAACTTAAGTTATCACCACCTATCGTTACGATAGATGATGATAAAAAATATTCGTTTTTGATTGACTGTCTTGATATAAATGAAGAACTTATAAAGCTAAGTCCGCTTTTTAAAACTTTAAAAACTCCAGGAGAAGTTTTTGATGGTTTTGTACCTCAGCTGTTAACTTGTTTTGATTCTTATTTTATTCTTAGAAAAATATTTATTAATATTGCGTCGCGATTTTATCCTAAAAATAAGAAAGAAATAAATGAGCTTTTGGATTTAAAATTCAAAGATATGCATATCGAAAAAGAATACAAAATAAACGAATATGTTAATTACATTCTTTTAAATAGATTATATGAACAATTTGGTTCCGAGTATTTTAATAAAGAATTCAAAAAAATTATAAGAGAAAAGAAAAATCGAAGGTTTTTTGATAAATCTCTTAAAAAATATTCTCAATTTAATCAGTTTTGGGGATACAACAAGTCATCTCGCTGCACTTTAAGCGCCTTCTTACATAATATATATTATAGGTACTTATCGATGCGATACAAAAAGGGCAGGTTTAAGACTATTGAGAGCCTATTTAACGTGAATTTTCATATAAATGATGCCCGAAAGACCATTTTAGCTCTTAACGTTCAATATGACCTTATATTCCTGGATGCATTCACATATACAAAAGCACCGCAATTATGGTCAATGGAGTTTATAGAAGAGCTTTATAAAAGAACTGCTCCATCAGGTTTGTTGATGACTTATTCAACTTCTGCTCAAGTAAGAAATACTCTTTTAGAAAATAATTTTTATGTTGGAAAAATATACCATAAGAAAACAGGAAAAGTTATTGGAACAATAGCTTCAAAAGATAAAGCAAAAATAAAATATCCGCTTACACCTTATGAAATAGGATTATGTAATACAAAAGCCGGAATACCTTACCATGATCCAAATCTTTCATTTAGCAGCAAAGAAATACTGGAGCTTAGAGAATATGAATTTAGACACAGCGAACTCATAAGCTCTTCAAAATATATGAAAATAAGAAGGAATACAAATGCTTAAATATGATGTAATTATTGCAGGAGGAGGTACTGCAGGCTGCGCTTGTGCTTATACAGCAGCTAAACTTGGACTTAAAACATTACTCGTAGAAAAAAACTCTTTTCTTGGCGGCTCAATAACATCCTCCCTTGTTATTCCGGCAATGAAAACTTCTGAAAATGCAATAAACACTGAATTCTTCAGCATTTTATATGATAAATTATATAGTTTAGACGGTGCTATAACATATTCCGACGGCAACAAAGGCTGGTTTAATCCAGAATTGACTAAAATTGCCTTAGACTCATTACTGACTAATGCTGGCGTTGAAATCATATTTGAATCCGAAATTAGAAATATAAATAAAAGATTATCGTCATATATCGTAACGGTAGATGGTGATAATTTATTTAGTTCAGCTAAGAAGTTATTGCCATCTATCGAAACAAAGTATCTTGTAGATGCAACAGGTGATGCAAAAATTTGTCAGGAATTAAATTGTGAATTTTTAGAGAATAAAAATTCACAGCCAATAAATTTAAGATTTATAATGTCGGGTGTAAATACAAAAGAATTTTCCGATTGGTTAATGGATTATGACAGCGACCGAAATGTAACCACAAGTTGTGAACAAGGCGGTTATATATACTTATCTACAGCTTATACTTGGGATAATGATAAGAAATGGGCGTTAGCCCCTGTATTTAAGCAAGCTATAGAGGATGGAACGCTCAAAGAAGAAGATTCAAACTATTTTCAGCTGTTTTCAGTGGCTGGAACAGCTGATGCCATTGCTTTTAACTGTCCGCGTTTATTAAACAGCATCTCTAATCCGTATGTAGAAGGCCGTGCAAGCATTTTGAGGCTGTCAAATTTCTGTAAAAAGTATTTGCCGGGTTTTAAAAATGCACATATATCATCAATTGCAAACTCTTTAGGAGTGCGTGTTTCAAACCGTGTTAAAGGTAAATATGTTTATACAGTTGATGATTTAAGAAGCGGTAAAACTTTTAAAACACCTGTTGTAGTATCGAATTATCCAATTGATGTACATTCTGATAAAAAAGATGCTTCTAAACTAGAAAAAGTTTATAAAGAATATCAGCTTCCAATTGAATCTTTGATTGTAGATGATAACCTTTTTGTTATAGGGCGTTGTATATCAGCAGATTTTGAAGCTCAAGCAGCACTTAGGATAATCCCATCATGTTTTTCTATGGGAGAAGGCCTGGCAAAATATTTAGCTGAAAGCAATTAACCTTCAAAATTATTAGTAATTGTATGGATATACTCCAGAATTTGAGAAAAATATGCTAAATTTGTATCGCCATTAATAATAATATCGGCATCTGCTCTAAATGGCTGTACATATTTTTCGCCAGCGCCAAGAATATATTCCCAATGTTTTTTAGCGTTTTCTAAGTCTTGATTACGTTCTGTATAAGCTCTTGTCATAAAACGTTCTTTACGCAGGCTTATATCTGTTTCAACATAAACTTTAATATCAAATATATCTTTATTTTCTCCAAACATTGAAGCCATACCTTCAACAACAACAATTTTATTGGAAGGCACAAACTTAGATTTTGGCATCGAAACCCCTGTGCCGTTTAATAAATATTCTGGAGAATATACATCTTCACCGTGAGAAATCTTATCTAAATCTTCTTTTAAAACATCTAATTGAAAACTATCCGGCGAGTCAACGTCATAACCATTATCACGTAAATTATCAAATGTTCCGTATTTTTTTATCAGCTCAGAAATATCATTAAAATAATTATCTGTTGTTAAAATTGTTACAGGCATATCAAAACGTTTAATTACATTTTCTATTTCTCTGCAAATTGTAGATTTACCGGAAGCAGATTCTCCTGTAATTCCTATCATAATTCTTTTTTCAGGATTTTGAATAAGCCTGCGTGAAAATTTTTGAATAAAATCATACCGAACCTCAACAAAAATCGGCTCGGCAGCTTTTTTATCATAAGATAACACTTGTTTAAATTTAGATTGCAGGTAAAATGCCAGCAGCTCACGTCCTGTCTTCTGATTAAAATCAGGTTTTAAAATTTTATCAGATGAGTTTAATTCTTTTTCAATTAAGTGGGAAATCCCGTTTTTATCTTCTTCTGTCATACACCAGTTCCAATGTTATTATATTATAACATAAATAAATTATCTTTACTGCAATTTAAGACTCAAACAATTCGCTTATTTTATCTGCAATATCTCTAGGGTCAATTTCCTGAGTTATTTTATTGATATCTTGAGCCATCTGATAAAGTTTAGCTGCTTCTACCTTATCTCCAACAATAGATATAGAACGTGCCAGGTTGAAATGAGCAAGAGCATAATTTGGATTAGATTCAACAGCTTTTCTAAACAGCTCTATTGCTTTAGTGACCTTTCCTAAATCATCCAGATAAATGACACCAAGATTATTAAATGCAATATCATAGTTTTTATTGTACTTAATTGCAAGCTCATAAGATTTAATTGCTTCTTCAGTATCACCTTTACCCCAGTATAAAAATCCTAAGTTACAATGAATTTTAGGATTATAAGGCTGCAGCTCTAACGCTTGTCTATACACAGCCAAAGCATTATTATAATCTTCTTTATCGTAAAAAGCGCTGCCTAAATTCACATAAATATCAATATCATCAGGAGTTAGAACATAAGCTGTTTGATAAGCAGATATTGCAGCATCAGGGTCAGATTTATTTTCTTGATAAACAAATCCCATTGTTTGCGCAATTACGCTTGTCCAAGACTTATTAGGATTTAAAGTTATTGCAGTCTGATAATTTGAAACAGCTAAATCAAACTCTCCTTTAATATAATAAATATTTGCAAGGTTTGAGTATAAATCCGGCATATTAGGCGCCATTGCTATTAATTTATTGTACACATCAATTGCTTGATTATAATCGCCTTGTTCCTCATAAGCTCTGCAAAGATGTCTATAAGCAGCAATATTAAACGGATCCAGCCAGATTGCCATTTTATACTCTGTAATAGAATCTTCAAAATAACCAGTCGATAAATAAATATCACCGAGCACACAATAAAGAGGAGCAAAACCCGGAGCTTTTTCTATCGCATCTTTATAAAGCTGAATTGCTTTGGCAAAATTTTTGACCTGAATAGCATAAAAACCTTTTAAGAAAAGAGGTAGAAATCTAAAGTAAGAAATATTGTTTATAATATTTTTTTGAGCTGTTTTATCAAAAGGAACTAACAAAACAGACATTATTTTTTCATAAAAAGCTTTTAACTTTGTTCTAGTATTTTTGAAAGAAGACGCTTCATACAGTTTGCAAAGCAAATAATGTGAGCTTGATGACATCATTGGAGATGATATTATTGCCGCTTCTGCAGCGTCAATTGCATCTGTAAAATGAGCTTTTTTAACGAAAGTTTCTGCCAGCATGTAATAAGCATCGTAATAATTATTTTTCTTTTCCAAAGCCATAGTAAAATAGTTTATAGCTTTGTCTAAATCTCCTTTATGATAAAAAGCAACGCCTATTTTATAATAAATCTGGCAAGAATCAATCAAAGACTCCATTGCAAGCTGGTATTCTGTAATTGCTTCATCCAAGTATTGGCAAGCATTAAAGATATCCAAATGCCACTTCATATATAAATCACCAAGTCTTACGTGAAGAGTAGGATTTGTTGGATCTTTTTGTAAATCCAGCCGGCATCTTTCTATCTGATCAAACATTTTATTTTTTGAACTTATTTTGCTTTTTTTAATATCGTCTTCTGCTAATTTTTTCATAATCTTTCCTAATCAGAATTGTTGCTGTATAAATACATGTAATATAATAAAGCCCGTCTGTCTTCTTCTACCATAGACATGTATGAAATTGTAAATTCATTATCATAAACAGGATCAACATAAGTTACAGTACCTTTAAAATGTATTATACCATAGTCTTTGGGTAAAATTAACTCACATTCAAAAGAATCCTCTTCTTTAAAATCATAATCGCAGGTAAACTTAAGATATGACGTTGAAATTTCAAACGTACTGACTTTAAAAGTCTTTTCATCTTTTACAATATTCAAAGTTTCCATTGCTTCTATCACAGGAAGCTCTTCTCCTGGAGTAAGCTTCAAAGCATTGTAATCAAGTTCAACAGAAAACTCATCTTCTAATGGAGATGTTATTACTATTGTATTAAAATCCACAGTACCAATTTTAGAAAAAGCTTTTACAGTCAATTTACAGCCCACATCAAGAAACTCAATATACCGCATAAAATACGGAGGTAGTTCGATTGCAATTCTATCTTCCAGTATTTGAGAAATTGTACAAGCTATTTCAACAATAGTACTCTCTTTTTGGAATAATATACTAAGTTTTTGCCCCTGCTTCAATAATTCCATACTCATCATTATAAACTAAAAAAAGTTTTTCCGCTAATCATATAAATAGAGTAATTTAATACGGAAGAGTGTCAACAAATTCAGGTATTTTAACATTTGTCATAGGTACATCTTTCTGTCTGTATGATTTTTGTGAATATGAAATCCAGTTAAATAGCTGCACTGAACTTGGTTTGTCTAATACACCATTTATAACACTTCTAAATTCTTTAGTATTTTTCATTGAAAGCTGCGGCAATTTATCAATATCTTCAGGAAGTATGTTGAACTGATTATCTTCACCAGTCAGCATAACCATTAATTTTTTGAAAGAAAAATCGCCAAATGCTCCCAAACCCGTTATAACTTCATCAGACAAACGGCCAAGAACTACTAATTTAGCAAAATCAGTATCAGGATTATAGACTCCTTTGATAAATAATGACATCAAAGGCCCCTGAGACTGCAATAAGCTTATTTGTGCAATTCCATCTTTTAAGTCAACATCACCTCTTAAATACTTAAATAAACCTGTATCTTTTAAAGTTATTGCTTTAGTAACAACACTTAAAGAAGTTCTAAGCATATTATCTGCAATTACATTCTGTGCATATAATAAATGCTCAAGTTTGCCTAAAGTACCCATTCTTCCGTTATGAACAATAAATTTAATATTTCCATTCAACGACTGTTTTGAACTTAAATTACCTTTAATAGAAGTATCAAAATCCATTACGCCGCTTACAGAATCTTTTCTAGTAGAAACCACGTCAAAAATCGGAGAAGCACTTACTCCTCTTGCTTGAATATTTGAGTTGAAACTTTCATCTTTTAAATTAAATTCTGTTGAACCGGCAAGTTTTCCATTAAACATCTCTGAAGACATATTTTTCAACATAAGATTATCATTTTTTAATGAAAAATCAGTTGTAAATGCTGATAACATTAAAGGCGAATTATAAACATTGACACTCAGCTTTTCTGAATAAAACTTGCCGTCTTCAATACAAATAGGGAGAAGCTTAAACATCGGGCTATCTTTGTACATCAAAAAAGTATCAGTATTTATATATTTTGATTTTATATTAGCATTTTTAATCAACAATTCTTTTGAAACATCTGTTGAAATATTAGCGCTAATTCCCATAACAGAATCTGCAATTTTAACCTGCGGAGCATTCAACGCTGCAGTTGTTTTATTAAAGTCTATAGTCAAATTATTTACTGCCAGCTGTAAAAACTGATTAATTACATTTTGTGCCGTTATTTGACCTGCTGCTTCAGGTTTTTTAACACTACCGTTAATAAACACATCGCCTTTTAACTGAGCAATAGTATCTAAATATGTTAAATTAAGCTGCTGCGGAATAAATATTCGTAAATTTTTGAATACAGGATTATCAATATTATCTATATTGCCTGAAATAATTATCTTTTTCGGTCCTCGAAGATTCAGTTTAAAATCATTAGACAGCCGACCGGAAAAAGCAGAAACGCTTAAATCTTCAATTTTAATATTTTTATTTTCTATTTTAGAAACCAGATTTACAATAGCAGGCTCATCCAAAATCAGCGCCTTTTCCATTAAAACTTGAGCTGCTATATTTTGCATGTTACGAGTACCATTAACCGAAAATCTCAGCGGATAAGCTGCTTGAGCAAGATTTACACTTTTGATATCGCTGGAATGCACATAGCCATTCATATTAACATTGAATGTTAAGTCCTTTGAATTGTAATTAGTTATTTCAGCTTTTGCTGTAAGCTTAGAATTCGGCATAAATATATTTGTTTCAGGAATTTTAATCATATCTCTGTCCACAAATAATTTAAGCAGGGGAAGCTTAATTATACCAGTTTTAGAAGTATTAATTATTATGCTGTTTATATAAGCTGTGTTGTCTTTATTTGTATCAATCTTCAAAGAATTAAACGCAACTTTATTTTCTCCATTCGCACATTTGAAATTATCTACCTGCAAGTTTTCTTTATGCACAATATTATCTAAAGTTCCGCTAACATTAGCAGCAAGAGATACTATACCGCTTTGAACACCATAAACAGCAGGGCAAAGGTTTTTAAGTTCAACTTTACTCATTAAAATATCAATATCAATATTTTTATCTACTTTACCTTTCATCATAATAGGAGCATTATTTACGTACCCTACTGCATTGGTAATATTTATCGTATTATTAGAAAAATCTATATCTGAGCTGATATTATTAATATTAATTCCATTTGCTTTGACAGAAGCATCCGAAATCTTCAAAAATCCGGCAGACTTCATTTTGTTTAAATCACCTTTTATTACAAAATCTGCTTTCAATGTACCATTCACAGCTTCGATATTTTTAAATCTTGAAAAGTCTGTAAGCAATTTTAACTTTTTATATAATTCTTTTAGCTGAATTTCATCAGTTTTAACTTTTAAATCAAGGCTGCGTTTCTTTGAATTATTAATAACTCCATCAACATATACTTTTTTATCATTGGAAGCGTAAATATTCGATAGAACCCCGATTTTATCACCTAAGAAAGTTAAATATATGAAGCTCTTAGGCGATTTTCTTGCAGGATCAAGCACAGATATATTGTCAATATTAACAAGCCCTGAAATTTGAATATCGCCATTAATATTATTATAAAGCTTTAAGTCTGCAATAATATCAGAATGGAAATCTAATGCTTCAAGCTGTTCCACAAACTCATTAATATTTACGCTGCAAGCGGTTTCTGGTAATTTTATATTTGGAAGAATAGAAATATCATAAGTTAAATATTTTTTATTATTAATAGAAAATTCACCAGTCGACTTCAGCTTTAAATTCTCATAATTAACAACTTTAGCAAGCTCTAAGCCTAAACCTGAAAGCTTATATTTTTTATCATTAGAAGCATCATAATATCCTATGCTGTAATTTTTAAGTGTTATATCAGGGATTTCATTAAAATCTTTAGTTTTTAGCTTTTCTATAAATTCGTTCATGTATTTATCATTAGAAGCAGCTTTTACTATAAATTTATCAGCATAAAGCCTTTTTACAATAACATCATCTTTTATAAGAGAGCTCCAAGGTATGAAAAACTTCACATTATCAAACTGGCCGAATTTCTGTCCATCCTCATACATAAGATGCATTACTGGAGCTTTGACTTTCAACGACGGTCCTAGACGAAGAATTAAGCGTTCTATGTGAATTTTAACACCTAAATCTTTAGTTACTTGAGATTCAATCTCAGGTATAAAACGTGTTGCATCAATAGGAATAAAACATATTGAAATACAAAACGCAAGCAGCACTAAAAATATTATTAACAAGTTTCTATATTTTTTCTTCATACTAAATAGCTTCTCCGCTTTCTTTATCAAAGAAATACATATCATTGACAGATAGTTTTAAATCAATTTTTTCCTCAACAGGATAATCAAGAGGAAGTCTTGCTGAACATTTACATCCATTTAAGTTAAAGTAAACAATACGTTCGCCGCCGGTCATTTCAATTATTTCAGGTTTTACAGCTAAAGAGACGTCTCCACAAATCATTTTTTCAGCTCTGATGGCTGCAAAAACTCTGCCGCTTATATTTTTTTCTGTTTTAAATTCAACACCTTCAATAAAAAATTTACCGCCTTGAACATCAACATCGACAAAATTCATTTGACCTATAAATCCAGCTACAAACTTATTTCTTGGATTATTATAAATCACTTCAGGAGCATCAGCCTGCTGAATTTTTCCTTTATCAAGCACGACTATTCTATCTCCCATCGTCAACGCTTCTGTCTGGTCGTGAGTTACATATATAAATGTAGTTTGCAATTTCTGATGAAGACGTTTAATTTCTGAACGCATTTGCACTCTTAAATTTGCATCCAGATTAGAAAGCGGTTCATCCATCAAAAATACTTTAGGATTTCTTACAATTGCCCTGCCTAACGCAACTCTTTGCCGCTGTCCTCCGGAAAGCTGACGCGGCTTTCTATCAAGTAATTCTTCTAAATTAAGTGATTTTGCTACATCTCTTACCTTTTTATCAATCTCAGCTTTGCTGTATTTTCTCATTTTTAAGCCGAAAGCAATATTGTCATATACACTCATGTGCGGATAAAGCGCGTAGCTTTGAAAAACAAATGCAATATCACGATCTTTAGGATGGGTATTATTTACAATCTTGTCATCAATTATTATTTCACCAGAGGAAATATCTTCAAGCCCTGAAATTAATCTCAAAATAGTTGATTTGCCACAGCCTGATGAACCTACAAGTACTACAAACTCTTTATCTTTTATTTCCAGATTAATTCCGTCTATTACATTTTTCTTACCATCGTAAGTTTTTACGAGGTTTTTCAAAATCACATTGCTCATAGCTAAGCTCCCAAACTCCAAATTTAATTCGGAATTATTACATTAAAACTTGTATTCTTAAGAATTTTAGATTCTACCCAGATATTGCCGTTTAAGGATTGAACCAGGTTCTTAACACTTGCAAGTACTATTGCTCTTAAAACATTTTTACGATTAATTGAATCAACTATTTTGTATGGATCAAACATGCATTCCAAATCATTTTCTGATAATAACAAAGAACTGCTTGATAGCGTCATCAAAGTGTATTGTCCTTGAGCAAGATTTTTTGAAGTTAAAAATTCTTCATCAGGATTGGAAAGATATACCTGAATCTCACCCATATCAAGAGATTTAATTATTACTTCCAATAAATCCTGCAATATATTTTTCATAATGCCTTCATCAGAAGAAATTGTCTTTTTGAAATTATCGGAAGTATTTATCGAAATTCTTATATCTTTTTCTTTAAAAAGCTGTTCATTAAAACGTACTACAGTATTAACAAGGCTTGTTATATCAAAAGTTTTTTTATCCGGCTCTTTTAAACATGATTCTGTCTGCGAAAGCTCTAAAAGCTTTCCTACAAAATACATTAAATCTGCTGAATTTTTATTAATTATTTTAATATACTTTTCTTGCTGTTCATTCATTTCACCGCCAAGTCCATCAGCCATAGCCTGTGAAAATCCTACTATTGACTGGATTGGTGATTTTAAATCATTTGCCAGCTTGATTAAAAAATTATTTTTTTCTCTATTAATTTCTTCTGCATCCTGCTCTATTTTTACAGGCTGTACCTCTGCAGCATCTCTGAAATCTAGAACATAACCTTCTTCAATTGCTTTAACGGTCATGTCAAAGTATACTTCTCTGCCTGCTGCTTTTGTGATTACCGGGCGGTTAGTTGTTATTGCATTGTTGATTAAATTCATCGGATTTTCTATGAAATCCGCAATATTAGACGTTAATAGATGCATTTTAGAAGTTTCAAAAATTTCAGCAGCTGCATCATTTACCCATTGTATTTTTCCATCTTTTCCGCACATTATAAGTGCGTCAGGAAGCGCTTTTTCCACATCTATTGAATTAGTTCTGAATAAAATCTTTTTTATGTCCATATTACCTCACCCTTTGACTTGTATTTTAGCACAACATAATTAAAAGATTAATTTATGATTAAGTTTATTAAGATTTGTAATTTTTTGTATTATCATAAAATTAAATGGAGTAAATAATTAATAGGGGCATAAAATGAAATATAAAGATTATTATGAGATATTAGGCGTTTCACGTGATTCAGATGCTTCAGCTATAAAGTCTGCATACAGAAAGCTTGCGCGTAAATACCATCCTGATGTAAACAAAACAAAAGAAGCCGAAGAAAAATTTAAAGATATTAATGAAGCTTATGAAGTACTGTCTGACAAAGCAAAACGACAAAGATATGACAGCTTAGGCGCTAATTGGCAAGGCGGAGCTGATTACACACCTCCTCCTGGATTTGAAAACTTCAGCTTTAATTTTAATCAAGGCGGAGCCCAAAGCTTTGATTTTGGAGGCGGAGGTTTTTCAGACTTCTTTAGCTCATTATTTGGCGACATGATGGGAGGCGGCATGGGCGCCCAGCAAGCTGGACAGAATTTTGGCGGCTTTGATTTTAGACAAAGTGCCGGAGCCGGCAGACAGAGAAGAGCCGAACAGCCTAAAAGCGAAGATTTAGATATTACAAAAAATCTTAATGTTACTGCTAAAGAAATTTTTGAAGGAAAACCAATTTCTGTAACATTCAATGATATGGAAAAATGCACACATTGTCATGGCGGAGGATACTGTCCAAACTGCGGCGGAACTGGAATTGTTTCAAACAAGAAAAGTGTTAAAGTTAAGCTGCCAAAAGGAGTTACTGAAGGTAAAAAAGTACGTTTAAAAGGTGAAGGCAAAGCAGATGCCTATGGTAATAAAGGAGATTTATACCTCATAGTTCATTTTAAAGATACCGAATATGAACTTGAAGGCGAAAACTTGGTTAAAGAAGTTGAAATCACTCCTCCAGAAGCAGTTTTAGGCTGCTCAAAAGAAATCGAAACTCTTCACGGGAAAATTACAATCAAAATTCCAGCAGGAGTTTCAAGCGGACAATCATTAAGATTGAAACAGATGGGACTCCCTAAAGCTTCAGGTTACAGTGATTTAAACGCTAAAATAAAAATTGTAGTAACCAAAAATCCATCTAAAGAAGTTCTGGATTTGTATAAAAAATTACTGGCATTACAATAATTGCAGCGCTATAGACGGGGTTTGATTAGCTGCAGCAAGAAGCGCAGCAGATGCTTGCTGTAAAATTTGGCTGCTTATGTACATAGAACTTTCTTTTGAAATATCTGCATCACGAATGGTAGAATTTGATGAGATAAGGTTTTCGTACTGCACGTTAATCTCTTCTAAAACACTTTCTAAACGATTTTGACAAGAACCATATTCGGTCTGTTTTGCAGAAATAGAAGCTAAAATATTATCAATAGTTTCCAGATAATTAACCCCATTTTTACCTATATTACGCAATTCCTCAATATTGTCTAAAGCAAAAGATGTATTTATAGATATTTGCGACTCAGCTGATGAATTAATACCTACTTGGAAGATAATATCTGTATTAATATTGGTATCGTAAACAGGAGTTTTATGCACAATAGTTATAAGCTCGCTGATTTTTATATTTTCAGTAGTATTATGCGACCCCGCACCGGTGCCTATATTAGAGGTTGATTCAAGAAAACCATTAGCTTTTGGAGTAAATACAAAAGGAGCAGGCGTTCCCTTAGGTTTTGCTCCGCTATCAGCAGAAATCGTAATATTTCCCCCTTTACTGCCTATAAAATCATCAATGCTTGTTGAAGTAGATGCATTGACAACACCTGTCGAAATGCATTTATTTAAAACAGCATTAACTGAATACCCTGCAAAACCTCCAAGTCTTTGATTACCTTCTATATTTCCTATAGAATAACAATTTGTAATCGTTCCGGCTAAAAATCCTGCAAATCCTCCTGCCCCGTTAGCACCAATTACATTTCCAGTTGAATAACAATTTTTAACACTTTTTGCTCCAGCATCACAATAACCCAACAATCCGCCTGTATATTCTTTTCCTTCAACTTTTCCGGTTGAAAAACAATCAGCAACTGTGCCGTAAGAAACTCCTATAAGCCCGCCAACGCTATTATTTCCTTTTACATCTCCTGTTGCATAACATTTGCTGATAGAAGAATTTACACCTAAATTACCAAGAAAACCTCCTGCAGAATCACCGCCAGATTCGACATTTCCAAGAGCATAACAATTTGATATAGAAGAATCTGATATTGTGCCCATTAGACCGCCGACTTGAAATCCGGTTGCTATTACATTACCTGTTGCATAACAGTTTCTAACAACACTATTTTGGTTTATTCCGCCTATTAAACCTCCAATTTGGCTGTCTCCAACTACTTTTCCAGACGCCATACAGTTTTCGATTATTGAATTAGGACCGCATATACCAGCAAGCCCGCCAGATTCTTTTTCAGATTTTACATTTCCGGTCGCGTAACAATTACGTACAGTTGTTTTGTAAGGATCTCCAATCAACCCGCCTATAAATCTGATGCCTTCAGCAGAACAAGTTGAAAAACAATTTTCTATTAAAGCTCCATTCGGTGTTCCTAATAATCCTCCAACTGCATCATTGCCTTTTACTGAACCAGAAGTATGACAGTTAGTTATATTATTATAAGTATACCCGACAAGCATTCCTACATCGTTAAATCCCTCTATTTTTCCGGATGCATAGCAATTACTTATATCTGAACGTGCTCTGCCTGCAAGTCCGCCGGTAAAAGTGCCGCCTGTAATATTAACGTTTTTTAACCCTAAATTTGTTATTTCAGAGCCTGTATCAGTATAACCGAATAGACCTTGGTAGTTTTCATCTGGACGATTTATATAAAGATTTGTGATAATATGACCATTTCCGTTGAATTTTGCTGCAAAAAGATTTACTGTATTACCTATTGGAGTCCAGCCCTCACCACTTGAATAACCAGAAAGGTCAATATCATTTACCAGTACAAACTCTGTGTCAGCTCCAATTAACCCGGCATTAGTCATAGAAGCAAGCTTAGCAAGCTCTTTTGCAGTTGAAATCGCATACGTTCCTTCCGTTAATTTTTGCGTTTCATCTACTTCATCAAAGCCGATTAAACCTTCAGTCCGAATTTCTTCAACTTCAATAATATAATCTATAATCCTTTTATCTAAAAAAAGATTTATTCCGTTAAATTCGGTACTAGAATACAAATGCTCCACTTCATCTAAACGTGCATTAATTTCAGCATTTATTGCATCTTTAGAACTATTGCCGTAAGTATCGTTTTGCGCTTGCATGGTCAAATCGCGGATTCTTGCAAATTGTTTTGACATTAATGAAAGCGAATCATTTGCTGTCATTAACAAGTCCAAACCTTGCGCTGCATTATCCTCTGCTACTTGATAGGCGCTAATTTTGGCTGACATTTTGGTTGATATACTGTAGTTCGCTGCATTATCCTTAGCACCATTAATCTTAAATCCCGTTGTCATTCTTTCAACAGCACGATTAAGCCCGCCCGTTGACTGTTTCAAACTGGCTTGCGCGATTAAAGATGATAAGTTTGTATTAACTGTTAGAGGCAATAAGTCCTCCTTAAATCAATACTGATAGCGTATACGCCCCCCCCCCCGAACAGCTATAAGCATGTCGCAGCAAGGGTTTGAGCGATTTTTTGTTTTAATTGTCGACATTAAAATTTAATCCTTATACATATTATATTCCACATTTATATACTTTTATAACAATCTTAATTAATTTTGTTACAAAGATTTACACATTTAATTTCTTGACATCAGAGCCATTTACAAAGACAATAAAAATAAGATGGGGGATGAGTATGACTAAACAAACTTTTTTACACGATAAACATGTAGCATTAGGTGCAAGAATGGTAGATTTTGCCGGCTGGGATATGCCTGTTCAATATTCTTCAATAATTGAAGAGCATAAAACTGTGCGTGACAGCGTTGGTTTATTTGACGTCTCTCATATGGGAGAAATGATTATTCAGGGTAAAGATGCTCTTCCATTTCTTAACAAGCTTGTTCCTCAAGATATTACAAAGCTTGCTGATTTAAAAGCAGTATACTGTCAGCTTACAAATAAGAATGGCGGTATTATTGATGATTTAATTATATATAAGCTTGAAGATAACAAGTATTTAATTATTGCAAATGCTTCAAGAATTGATGAAGATTTAAATTGGATGGTAAGAAATAAAATCGGTTTTGATGTAGATATTATTAATGAATCTCATAATTACTCTCTTCTTGCTGTTCAAGGTCCTAGAGCTTGCGAGCTTTTGAAATCTCTTGGTGCAGAGGATTTGCCGCCTTTCTTTTCAATAAAACGCGGAGAGCTGTTTAACATAAACCTTTGGATTTCGCGTACAGGATATACAGGAGAAGATGGTGTCGAAATTCTTGTAAAGAATGAGTTTTCAGAATATCTTTGGGATAAGCTTCTTGAGAGCGGTAAAGAGTTTGGGATTAAACCAATCGGGCTTGGAGCTCGCGATACACTGAGGCTTGAAGCAGCGCTTCATTTGTACGGTAATGATCTTGATGAAAGTATTACGCCGGTAGAAGCCGGGCTTGCTTGGTCTGTATCTAAGAATAAAACAGAAGATTATAATGGCAAAAAAGTTATTCTTGATCAAATTCAAAATGGAATATCAAAAAAACTTATCGGCTTAAAAATGCTTGATAAAAATATTGCAAGACATGGCTATGAAGTGTATTATAATAATGAAAAAATTGGAAATGTAACAAGCGGCGGCGTTTCACCTGTTAGAGGAGATAATATAGCGCTTGCTTACATAAAAAATCTTGACAATTTGACTGTAGGCTCTACAATTCAAATAATGGTAAGAGATAAATTGCACAATGCTGAAATTGTTTCAAAGCCGTTTGTAAAAAAGAATAATAAAGGATAATACTTATATATAGGAGAAAATTCGAATGAACGAAAGTATGTTATGTACAAAAACGCACGAATACGTACTTGAGCAAGAAGAAAAGTACGAAATTGGTATCACTGATTATGCAATAGAACAACTCGGCGATATAGTTTTCGTTGAGCTTCCGGAAGTTGGTTCTGAATTTATAAAAAATGAAGCTTTTGCTACGATAGAATCAGTAAAAGCAGCATCAGAAGTTTACATGCCAATTTCAGGTAAAGTTATAGAAATTAATGAACAAATTGTTAACAGCCCGGAATTGCTAAACGAAGAAGGGTTTGAAGATAAATGGTTTGTAAAAATTGAATCTTCAGCAGATCAAATAGAATTTGCAGACCTATTAGATTACTCAGATTATAAAGAAGAAATAGCATAATGAAAAACTTTTTAGCACATACAGAAGAAATTCGTCAAGAAATGCTCAAGGAAATTTCCTGCACTTCTCTTGAAGATTTATTCTCACAAATACCAGTTAAGTTTAAAGACTTTGCAATTGCAAACCCTCTAAGTGAGCTGGAAGCACAAAGGCAGGTAAAAGCTCTTGCCAGAAAGAACAGAACAGAGTATTCAAACTTTCTTGGCGGAGGTGTGTATAACAAATTTATTCCAGCTTGCATAAACTATGTTGCTCAAAGATTTGAATTTCTAACAGCTTATACACCATACCAGCCTGAGATTTCTCAAGGCACATTACAAGTTATATATGAATATCAAACAATGATTTCACGTTTAACTGGAATGGACATGGCGAATGCTTCTATGTACGATGGAGGTTCAGCTTGTGCAGAAGCAATTCTTATGGCACATAGAATTGCAAAAGGCAAAAAGAATAAAGCTTTGGTCTCAAATAGGCTTAATCCGGAATACAAAGAAGTAGTTAAAACATATTGCTGGGCACAAAGTATCGAGCTTGAATGGTTTGATGAGCTTCCTGAAGACGTATCAGAATACTGTTCTGTTCTTATTCAGTATCCTGATTACTATGGTGAAATCATTGAAATTACAAAACTTAATACAACTCTAATTGTATGCGCTGATTTATCCGCATTAGCTGTAATTAAACCTCCAGCAGAAGCAGATATTGTTGTCGGAGATATTCAGCCTTTGGGTATAAGTATGAGTTTCGGCGGGCCTCATGCTGGGTATATGGCATGCAAAGAAGCATTTATGCGTCAAATGCCGGGAAGATTAGTTGGAAGAACGCTTGATGCAGATGGAAAGCAAGCGTTTACACTTACTATTCAAACTCGTGAACAGCATATAAAACGTGAAAAAGCTACGAGTAATATTTGTTCAAACCAATCTTTAATAGCTCTTTGTGCAGCTCTTTATTTGAGTTTGCTTGGAGAACAAGGATTTAGAGAAACAAATATTATATCCGCTAATCTTGCTCATGCCCTTTCAAGAATGCTTAACGGAAAAGGAATCAGAACGCTTAATAAAAATTTCTTTAATGAGTTTGTTATTGAAGTAGAAAACGCTGATTCTTACCTTAAAAAGCTTAAAGATGAAGGGATTTTAGGCGGAATAAAACTTGACGACAGGCGGGTTCTCGTTTGTACAACAGAAATGAACACAGAAGAAGAAATTGTAAATTATATTGAAGCTGTCTAAACAAGATAGCTTCTTTTTTGATATAATAAATAATATCATTTAAGAATTAGGAGTACTGATGGAAAGATTTGTAGGGCTTATAGGCATAGTTGTAATATTTTTAATTGTTTTTCTTATGTCAAATAACAGAAAAGCTATTAATTATAAAACCATAATAACAGGGTTTATCCTCCAAATCTTACTTGCTGTCTTTATTTTTAAAGTACCTCTTGGCGAAAAATTGTTTCTCATGATTGGCATGTTTATCCAAAAGATACTGGATTTTGCAACAGAAGGAGGACTTTTTGTATTTGGTCCGTTATTACAGAAAACAAGATTAGCCGAACTTTTTGGAGAAAGCAGCAGTATTTTTGCAGTCCAGCTCATCTGTACAAACATTTTTATGATGGTTTTAGTAAATATTCTTTACTATTATGGAATTATGCAGCGAGTTGTTGCAGTTCTTGGTAAAGCAATGAATAAAATTATGCACGTATCTGGTGCAGAAGCTTTATCGAATGTTGCCAGCTCTTTTGTTGGTCAAATATTAGCACAAATAATGATTAAACCTTATCTTGAAAAGCTTACACGCTCTGAACTTCTTGCATCAATGGCAGGCAGTATGGCTTGTATATCAGGTGCAATAATGCCGATTTATATTGGAATGGGAATACCTGCACAATACATCTTAGCTTCGTCTATCATGGCAGCTCCCGGAGCTATGATTCTGGCTAAAATTATGTATCCTGAAACCGGTGAACCTGAAACAAGAGATAATATAAGAATATCCAAGCGAAGAACTTTTGCTAACGTATTTGAAGCTATTTCAAATGGAGCGTCTGAAGGCATGAAAGTTGCAATTAATGTTACAGCAATGATTCTTGCGCTTGTAGCGCTTGTAGCGTTTATTGACTGGGCTTTAGGACTTGGAGGTATGTTCCTGTATAAATATTGTCCAGGCTGTTCTCATCTGGCATTTTTAAGCCATCTATCTTTAAAACTTATCTTAGGCAAAATATTTGCAGTGTTTGCCATAATAATTGGCGTTCCTCTTAAAGATGCATCAATTGTAGGAGCTTTAATGGGTACCAAACTTGTACTTAATGAAATGGTTGCTTATGTAGGATTATCTCATATAGCTTCAACCATTGATCCTAAAAGCTTTATGCTGGCAAGTTTTGCTCTTTGCAGTTTTGGTAATTTTGGTTCAATTGCTATTCAAATCGGCGGTATTGGCGAACTGGCACCAAATCAAAAGAAAAATCTTGCAAGACTCGGCTTAAGAGCTCTTATTTGCGGTACTCTCAGCTGTTATCTTTCTGCTGCAATTGTTGGAGTGCTTCTGTAACAAAAGTTCATCCTCAGCAGAAATGTTTAAATCTATAAGAATTGCAACTTTTTCTGATAAAACACTCAGCATATTAATATAACTATTTCTTTCCGCACTTAACTGTGCAGAATATTTTCCAGTTGTTCCATAATATTGTCCGCTAAATTCTCGTTCCATACAAGAATCACTAGTCATTTTAACGATTGTATCTATAATATATAACTCATTTAAAACATTCTGATAATAACATAACAATTTATCAATATGGTCTCGACCCATTCAAAACCTCCTTACTATTATTCCTATTAATAGTATAAAACGTCCAGGAAATTTGTCGTTAATGTATTTTCCAATTTGATTATTTACAAGCAATAAATGCATTTAGATACTGAATTAATTCATTAAATGCCACATTATTATCATTTTTTTTGCGATTTTTTAAATATTCTGCTATCGTATTTAATATTTCTACAAAAGTTGCTTCGGAAATATTTCCTTCTGCAAAATCATTATATACATCAAGAATATATGCATAAGTATCTTCTCCTGAAGATTTCTTAATTTGGATTAATGCTTGCTTAACATCTTCATTTGTAAAGTTGACATTCAAAATATTATAATAAAGATGAGCAGCATCTTTCATTTTCTTTATAATCAAGTCTTCAGGCATATACTGCATCATTGTATCAAAATAATTTGTAAAACTCTCATACAAGCGTTCTATATTAAATTGTTTGTAATTAAACTTTGTTATAAAAAAATCTTTTAGAAATAGTATCAAATCTCTATCCTGAGGGAAATATCTATTTCTGAGATTATTCCATTCCTGCTCAACACCATTTGTTTTCAAAAAATCTTCTATCAATAAAAGCTGGTTTAATTTTCTATCTGAATTCAATTTATAATACAAGTTTCTTTTGCAAACCCCTTCTGTTTCTACAATTGATACATGTATTTTCTTTAACATGGTAAAAATATTTGCAGCTTGTAAATTTTCTGATTTAATCTGTGACCAGAAGTTATGAAGCAAAACAAACATCGGAGTTTGTTTTTCATGTCCTGACAATCTTTCACCATTAATAATTTTGCTATATATTAGTGCATCTTGCTCTCCAAGCCGAAGCTTTGCCCTGCTCCCATTAATTAAATACTTTTTACGTATTGTTTTGATTGCTTTTTCATTTTGTGCTGTAGTTTTTTTATAACACTCACATACAGCATGAAGAAGTAAAGATAATGATATAATACGATTTAAACCATCGACAATTGTATACTGGTCAAACGTTTTCTGATTTACAAAAATAATTCCTAAATCAATTTTCTGGGTAAACTGTTCATCTTCAGTCATTAAATCCAAAAAATTAACAAGCTTACCATCACACCTTGCATAATCCAAAGTGTATAAATCCTTAGCTTTATTAAGAAATTCCAGTAAGTTTACTACTCTCATCAATTACTCAGTCAAAACAAATCCGCCTGATGGAACATTTTTAAGTTTATCACCTTCAATTTTAGCACGCAGATTTTTAATATATTTGTAAACATAATCTCTAGGTAAATCCAACAATTGCGCTAAATCCTTCGCAAAAACTGTTTTACCAACGTTATTGATTAGATAATCAAAAACCATTTGTTCTCTATCAGTAAGAGCTCTTTTCAAAGTTATTTGTATATCTTTTTTATCATTAACAGATTCTTCAACTTTCTCAGTAATAACCTTCTTCTCAACAACTTTTGGAAGAACTTCTTTTTTTACAGCTTGTTTTTTTACAGGAGCAGATTCCTGCTTGATTTTATCTTTTCTTCCAATTGAAAACGGAGTATGAGAAATTTGACGTTCTCTTTCAAAAGCACGTTCAGCAATTTTTGAAAATCCGTCATTAATATTTGAACTTGTATTTGATGAAGTTCCTTTTGACATAACAATATCAACAACATCGTTAGTTGGTTTGCTCTCTTCAACTTCTTTTCCCAATCTTGCAGCAAACTCTTCCAGCGTAATTTTTTCTAAAGAGCCTCTCCACTGTCTTATCTCTTCCTTCGTTAAATAATTAGGCATCAAATATCTCCTATGCTCACCTTGTGATAGTCTAACTTAATTCCCCATAACGGATTCCATACTTATAATGTATCACAAAATACTAAAAAATAATCAAAATATTTCGCGATGTAAAGATTTTTTTTTCAAAGCTTAATAATCTTGAACAATTCTGCCAGGCAATCTGCTTTGCTGCACTGTATAAAGCAAAGATTCAGCGCTCTGCTTATTTTTAAATATACCAACCTGTAATGTATAATTATTAGAACCTATGCATTTTACAATTGGATTTAATCCGCTGCCTGATTCTTGGATGATTTCTTTTGCAACTTTTGCTTGTTCTGCAGAAGTATAAGTACCTACAAAAACTTTATAAATAGGCTCAGCTTGAGGTGCTGATACCGGAGCAGGAACAGGTTCTTGAATAGTAGTTTTTTGTTTTTCCGGCTCTGCAACAGGTTTTACAGGCTCTTTTACAACATCTTCAGTTTTTGACATTAAATCCGAAAAATTTTGCCCCTGATCCTCATTCTGTATGATTTCCAAACGATTATCGACAATCTTTTTTATTTCTTCTACATTTTCTGGTTCTGCAGGCTGATGATATTCACCAATTGATGTATCTACGCTTGGAGAAAACGATTTAATTAAAAAAGTAAAAACTAAAAGCATACCAAAGAAAGAAATCACAAATATTTTTACAAGTGAATTATCTTGCTGAGCTTCTTTTTTCATATATTTTTTGTAACCAAATTGCTTTCCCATATTACACCCCGCGCACTTTTGTACTTGCTGATTTTATATCTTCAATCTCTTCTGCATATCGTTTCATAACTTCAAGCGCGAATTCATCAATATCATTTATTCCAAGTTCGCTGGAAAGCCCTGAAGCTTTTACAGGAGCTCCTTCTGAAAGAATATTGAGACCTGTATGGATAAGAACAGAAGTAATTGATTTTGTAGCAATAGAAACAGATAATTTCCTGCCGTTAATCATTAAATCATCACCGTTTCTTACTACAAAAACTCCTTTTTCTTCAAGCAGCTCTTTTATTATACAGATTAAAAGCCGCTGTCTAAATACACCTTCAACCAGCTCTACACCAAATTGTTCGGTTATAAAACTTAGCATATACTTACTATAAATAGGCTCATTATTGATAACATCTTCTATATCAACCATTTCTGTAAGTTTTACTTCACATTCACCTTTAAACGCAACAATAGCATCACCTTGAATATTAAAATTTTTATAAATCCAGTGAGGTGAAAGCTGTGAACCTATATATTTAATCTCTTCTTGAATTAGTTTTGTTTTCATAGTTTAAAATAAAATACCTATGTATTTTTCCCCGTGATTTGCAATTAGCGCAGTTTTCAAATGACGGCAGGATTCACATTCACCGCAGTGTTTCTCTCCTCCTGCATAACAACTCCTTACAAGCTCAAGCGGTGCATCATTATCCATCGCAATTTTTACTATATCATTCTTAGTATAATTAATCAAGGGTGCAATAACTTTAGGCTGTTTAAGAGTTGAAGACTCAAATACTCTTGAAATTTCCGCTCTAAATTTCTCTGTATTATCAGGAAATGTTGCTCCTTCATCTTTATTTGCCCCAAATAAAATAAAATCATACCCGAAAGAATCTGCAAAAGCAGCTGCAATATTTAAAAAAAGCCCATTTCTATTCGGAATCCAAACAGAAGCAGCACTCTCAATAGTCCCAAGATTAGATGTCGGAATTTCTTCATCCGATACAAGAGAAGTTTTTGTAATTTCTTTTAACCAATCAAGCTTAATAACTTTATGCTCTATATTATAATATTTACAAATCTTTGCAGAAGCATCGATTTCTGCCTTTGCAGACTTTTGACCGTAATCAAAAGTTAAAGCCAATTCAATTTTATACTCATTCTGAGGAAATGCAGCCACAGCAAGAGAATCCAAACCGCCTGATAATAAAATTATTGCTTTCTTAATCATCTTCATATTCCTCTAATAATGACTTTGCTTCAGTCTTTAAAAACTCATCGTATCCGGGAAGCGAAATAACTTCATCTAAAATATCCCTGCCGATTAAATTATAAAGTGCAGTCAATGCATTTTTTCTTACTTCCTCGTCTTCGTCTTTTAAAGCAGTCCTAATTAACTCTTGAGCTTCTTCATACTCACTATTCATTAAAGCTTCTATCGCATTTATTCTTACCATTGCAGAAGAATCCATTAAAGCATTTTTTAAAACTCTCAATACTTTATTATTATTAATATTCAGCTTGCCAAGAGCTTCAACAATCCTTTCTTTAAGAAAAGAAAACTTCCCTAAAAGCCCTTGTTTTGCTTCCATTATCGAAATCAAAGGATCTATTGCGCTAGCATCTCCAAGAAGCCCGAGAGCAAAAGTTGCTGACTCTTTAACATAAACAGACTTTTCTTCTTCATCCTTAACAACATCAATCAAAGACTCTACTGCATATTTGTCACCAATTCTTCCAAGTGCATCAGCACACGCAAGACGTATTTTATAATTCTCTTCCTTGTTATTTAAACAGTACAAAAACGCGCCGACAGTCGAAGTGTCTTTATAATTAGCTATTGCCTTAGCACAAAGCGTCCTGACATTTATAAGACTATCAGCATCCTCTGACTCAATATTCCTTAAAAGCATTATATCTAGAAGTTTTGAGAGAATTACTTTATCTCTATGCGAATCAGAAAGTCTGATTACACCAGATAAAATCTCCGCATTTTGAACATTTGCAAGTATATACTCATAGAAAGCTATAATAGAACTTTCTTCAAATTCCTGCTCAACCTCAGTAATATTCCTGATTACAACTTGAGGAGCTTCTTTTTCTACCCCGCAATTTTTTAATATTACACTAAAATCTAATGCATTTTTCTCCACAAAATTAACATACAATAAAAAATTATATTTATCAATAATAATCATTATTTCAGTACTTTTTTACAGCTTATATGCGTAACATTTCTTAACACAATAAAATTAAAAAGGCAATTTTTAAGAAATGAAATACTTTATATATACATAAGCATTTAAGAAAAGGATTATATAATGAACGAACAAGAATTAAACGCAGCAATGTCAGTTATAGCAGACCCAATTAAAAACGTTTATAAACTTGAAACCCGCCAAGATATCGAAGAAATTCAGAGAATCTGCAGAATTTTCGCTATTTCTGAAAAACAAGCTAACAAACACAAAATGCTTTCTATAAAGAATTTAGCAACTTTTAGATTAGTTTTAAGCAACAACTAATAATTAATATGATACATTTGAAGCGCCGTATGAAAATCATACGGCGCTTTCTTATCCTCAAACCAGTCAGCCGGCTCTATACATTTGTTAACTTTTGTAACAAATATATACCTTTTTGAAATTAGATATTTTTTAAATACTTTATATATGTGTAAGATAACTAAAGGTATAGAAAGATGGCTAACACAGCAGCATTATTGGGATCATTATTAAATACAAACGCTGATATAAATTATTATACTCAGCAGCAAATTTACTGGTCTGGTAAATATGAAGCTAACAGCGCAAAGTTATCAAAGCAGGTTAAAGCTGAAGAAAAATGGGAAAGCGCATTTGACTCTGCAATTGATAACACTAAGGAGCTTAGCTGCGGCGGTGTTAGAGTTAACAAAGACAATAAAAACGAGCAAATCGCAGATGCTTATGCTCACCAAAAAGTTAAACAATATAATGAAGAATTATCATTAGAACTTGCAGAGCTGGATGTTGAATACGATACAATGCAGCAAATGTACGAAACAATGCTTGAACAGCTAAGAGCACAAAAAGACGGTCAAAAAACAGCTACACAAAACGCTGCTCAAGATACAGGCTTATTACAATCATAGGTACAGAGGTAATTCAACATCTTATAACTACAAATACACCTTTGACGCATTATACATTAAAGATGCAATCGTCATCGGTCCAACCCCGCCGGGTACTGGCGATATATATTTCACAGTTGAAGAAACACAATCAAAATCTACATCACCGGTCAGTTTGCCGTTGGTATCTCTAAATATACCAACGTCAATTACACAAGAATTTTTATTAACCATCTTACATCTTACAATCTTTTTACCCGCCGCAGATATTACAATATCAGCGGTTTTTATTTTGTCCTCAAGATTTTTTGTATGCGAATGCGCCATTGTAACAGTGGCATTACGTCTTAAAAGCATTTGTGCAACAGGCTTGCCTACAATATTTGAACGCCCGATAACAACTGCGTCTGCGCCTTCAATTTGGATATTATATTCATCCAGAAGCATAATTATTCCTTGCGGAGTAGCCGGATAATAGTAAGGTTCTAGTCCGGTCACAAGCCTCCCGACATTTTCAGGAGTAAATCCATCGACATCTTTTTTAGGAGAAATTGCAGTTATAACTTTATTTTTATCAATATGCTCAGGAAGCGGCAGCTGGACAAGTATACCTGTCACATCTTTATCTTCATTAAGTTCAGTAATTTTATCAAGCAGTTCCTCTTCTGAAATAGTCGAAAGAAGCTCGATTACAGTAGATTTAATCCCGACTTTTTCTGCTGCAAGTTTTTTGTTTCTCACATAAATACGGCTTGCAGGATTTTCTCCTACAAGAATTACTACAAGATGCGGCTGTACAGCAAGCTGTTTAACGCGTTCTTCCACGCTTTCTAAAACCTTATTTGCCAAAGCTTTTCCGTCTAAAATCATCAATTAATCTCCTGAGGAAGGTTTAATCTGTAATAAAACTGTTCAACAGCTTCTTTAACAACAGAAGAATTCCTATCAAGCCTGCCTTCTGAAAGTTTTTCATCGAAAGGAATTGAGCCTAATACATCAATTTCGGCTTCTAAAAGTTGATTTGATATTTCATTTAAATCTTCATTTTTAACTTTATTCAATACGATTCCAAGCTGTCCGCCTGCTGCATATTTAGCAGAGAACTCTGCAATTCTTTTTGTCAAATGAATAGAATCTTCTGCCGGGTTAGTTACTATTAATGCAAGGTCAATATCAGTATCGACAAGCTGATTAAGATATTTCAAATCAAATTCGCAGTCAAATAAAACAAAATCATAGCGTTCTATTAAACGCTGGCAAGCATCATTTATTTGTGCTGTAATAGGACATCTGCAGTCTTTTGCTCCTACAAACCATGAAACAATTATATCTACGTTTTCTTCAAGAGATACAAGAATATCTTCCATTGCCCATTCAATATATTCATGTTTTGACATACCTTCAGGGATTCCAGTTTTATATTCATGTTTACCGCTTCTAATCCCATAAATTGTATTACGAATATCAAGTTTAAAAGAATGAGCAAGTTCACTTGATAAATCATTATCAAAAAGTAAAATTGATTTTTCTGGAAATTTTTCTTTTAAAATATTCAATAAAGCTTTAGTTATTGAAGTTTTTCCACTTCCGCTTTTTCCCGTAACCGCTATTTTTATAGTCAAAATTTAAATCCTCTTTTTCAAATTTTACCATAAACAAAACACGGCAGTATTCATACTGCCGTGATAACATATTAAAAATTTTTAATTGCAGCTATACAAGTCCTTCTTTAACAGCTTTTACAGCAGCTTGGACTCTATCATTAACGCACATTTTTTGCAAAATAGAGCAAACGTGAGCTTTCGCTGTGTGAACACTTACAATAAGTTCTTTTGCAATCTCTGTATTACTTTTGCCTTCAACAAGATGCCTAAGAACTTCAAATTCTCTTTCTGTCAAAGGAACTCTTCCTTCTTCAGATGCTTTATCTTTTAAAATACCAATAGTTTCTTGTTTAGGAAAAGCATCCAAAACTTTTCTTGCAATCACAGGGTCAAGCCAGCATACACCATTAGAAACATCGCGGATTACATCAGCCAGCTTTGACGGATCAATATCTTTTAAACAGTAAGCCATTGCACCTGAAGATAAAGCTGCAATAACTTCTTCCTCTCTATCATGAGAAGTTAAAGCAATAACTTTAATGTCTTTATTCATTTCTTTAACTTTTACAGTTGCTTCAATCCCATTCATGCCTGCAAGTCCTAAGTCCATAAGCACAATATCAGGACAATGCTGTTCAATCATTCTTAAACCGTCTGATGCATTATCGCTTTCTGCAACAACCTTAATGTCTTCATTAGAATTTAATGCGCAGCGTAATCCCACTCTTGTAAGCTTAAAATCCTCAATTATAATTACGCTAATAGTTTTCTTCTCTGCGCTTACTGCTGTACTCATCTCTATATCCTCCTATCGGGGTAGTATGTAATAGTTTGTTCCCCACAACTCCATTAAATAATACACCTAATTCAGAGTATATTAGCCGGTTAACTAATATTTAGTACACATAATCTTCAATAAGCTCTATAACTTCACAAATCGAGTAATTATTCTCAGTTACAAAAATATTTTTTCCTGTCTTTTCAATTACATAATCCAGAGAATTTCCATCTAAAAACAAGTTAGAATAAGGTTTTAACATTATTGCAGGTACTATAATATAATCAGCATCAATATCTTTAATCGCATTAATCAAATCTTCTGAAGTAATAAGCCCTGCAACAGTAATATTTTTACCCCAATAAGTTGATTGAACCGGATTTACAAGAATATCCAATCCTTCAACCTTATTCAATTTTTCAGCAATATATTCAAAAGCCGATTTAGCTGCCACTGAACAAGCAAAAGCAATTTTTAAAGGTTTTATTTTTTCTGGAAGCTCAAAAGTATCAAAATCATCCATCAAAGACCTCAAAGAACCCACTCCGTCATCCAATTGCGAGAAATTACCGTAATATTGACTTTCAGGGATCATTACCCCGGCAAGAAGGAAAAATTCATCAGAACAGCATACTTTATCATAATTTGAAGCTATTTCAATTGTCTCTAAAGCAACTTTTTTATCTACGGTTGCCAATTCTTGTTCTCTAAACTGTGTAACTCCTACAGGCACAATAGCAACGGACAAAAGAGCATCTTCAAGAGTCGAAAGTTCATCTAAAGTACGCTTCAGCTCTTCGCCGTCATTATACCCAGGACATAAAACAATTTGGGTATGAAATGGAATGTCATTATCTTTAAACCACCTTAAGTTGTCCATAATTTTAGCAGCATTTGGGTTTCGAAGCATTTTTACACGCAGCTCGGGATTGGTCGTATGCACAGATACATAAAATGGCCCTAAATGCAGTTGAGAAATACGTTCTTTATCCGCCTCCGTTAAATTTGTTGTAGTAATATATGTTCCCTGCAAATAAGAAAGCCTGTAATCATCATCTTTTACATAAAGCGTATCTCTAAGCCCTTTAGGCTGCTGCGCAACAAAACAAAAAATACAGTTATTTAAACACGGTTTTACTTTATCAAAAACTGCACTCTCAAAAACAATACCTAAATCATCATCAAAATCTTTTTCCAGCTCAATTTCTTCAATTTCACCGTTCTTTTTTTGAATTTCTACTGTTATGAGCTCACTCTTACATAGATATCTATAGTCAATCATATCTTGCAGCTTTTCACCATCAATTGAAAGCAGTATATCACCTTCTACAATTTCAAGCTCTTCTGCAATAGAACCAGATAAAACACTGCTAACCACGGCTGGCATGTTCAAAACCCTCCACAAGTGATATAAAATTCTTATATTCGCAAGTTAAATTATCAAAAACCATATTCGGAAAATATGACAGCTCCTTTGTTTTCATTATATTTTGTGTATCAATAAGCAAACTTTCTGCTTTCATTTTTAATAACTTAAATAATTCCTTCTGCATATCTTTATCTAAAACGTCAGCACAAGCTAGCTTAACACGGGCAGAAGTCAGAAACTGCACAGGGTTTTCCATCGGAGGCAAGATAATCAATCGTTTAAGTTCAACAACACCTTCTTGAGTAATAGAATAAAATACTGACGGCCTGCCGCCTTTAGACATAGACTTTTGACTCTTAACAAAACCGGAATTTTCTAATCTTCTAAGAGCAGGCTTAATTGTTCCATAGCTGGGTGTGGTAAGCACAGAAAACTCTCCTCTAATCTCTTTTGATATTCCGTACATTGTCAAAACTTTTCTACTCAATTGAAATAAAATTAAAAGCTCTATCATTTATTCTGCATCATTCCTTACTATACCAATAAACTCAAGAGCAAGTTTTTCGCTCCATTTGCGATTTCCTTCCTGTTCGATAAGCTCCAGAGCTTCATCTCTTGACATTGCTTCTCTATACGGCCGATTTTCAAGAAGCGCAAAATACGCATCTACAATTAAAATTATTTGAGATTCAACAGGAATTGCTTCACCAGCAAGTTTGTCAGGGTATCCTGTTCCATTCCAGTTTTCATGATGCTTTTCAATTATAGGAATAACATCAACCACATTCGAAATCGGTTTTAAAATTTCTCTTGCCGCAATAATCGGATGCTGCTTAATTGAAGCTTTATCTTCCTCAGTCAAAGGTTCTTTCTTTTGCAAAATTTCTTTAGGAAGCATTGTATTTCCTATATCATAAAGCAATATTGCAATTTTCAGCCTGTCAATAGCATCTTTTGATAAATCAAAACGCTTAGCTAAAGAAACAGCAAGTTCTACTTTTTGTTTTACAACCCCCGTAATATGTTCAGGGTTATATGTAGCAACAAGAGTATCTGCAACTTGATAAAGCTTTTCATTATTTATATTCATTTCTTGAAGCTTTTGTATAAGAAGCTTAGAAGTTTCTTCTTCTAAAGGAATCCGATGTTTTGAGAGAATATCAACAAAAGTATTCACTGCAACTTCCTGCCAAGAAGTTTCGGAAGCCGGCTTTGCAATTGTAACACGGTTTCTTCCATTTCTTTTAGACTCATACATAGCTCTATCAGTAATTTCCAATAGCTCGCTGATATCATCTGAATGCTCCAAATAAGTAGCAACCCCTAAACTTGCAGTAATATGTCCGATTTTCTCAAGCTCTACAGCTTCAATCGCCTTTCTGATACGTTCTGCAGCTATACATCCGCCTGCAGAATCAACCCCCGGAAGCAAAAGGTTAAACTCCTCGCCGCCAAGCCTTGCTGCAATATCAATTGAACGCGCATTGTTTTTTAAAACTTCTGCAATCGCTTTAATCGCAATATCGCCGTAATTATGCCCGTAAACATCGTTTATTTGTTTCAAATGGTCTAAGTCTAAACCAATCACAGTAAATTTCTGGTTCTGGCGATCAGCACGAGTAGCTTCTTTTTTGATAAACTCTTCAAAATACCTTCGATTATATAACCCCGTCATCCCGTCAGTAATTGCCTGCTCTTTAACTGCCTGGAACAAATCTGCTATAGTAATCGAAAGCTCAATTTGTTTTGCAAAAAGACTGAGAAAATTCAACTCACTCCCGCTGACTCTCTCACGTGAAGAATAAACAACAAGTGAGCCGAAATGAGTCTGCTTGGAAGTTAACGGAACAAGAATGTAAGATTTCATATTTGAATCTTTTATAAATTCTTTTAATTTTTCGACCTCAAGCTCCGGCATAAAACCTTGAATAAGTTCTAATAAATTTGTTGACTGATAAATTTGATTTTTTTCAATTGTTTCCTTTAGTTCCTTTATATCAGGAAATTTCATTCTAAAATCAGTAATATTACAGTTAAATTTCTTGTAAAATTTTTCATCCAAATCATCTCTTGAAGAAGCAACTATTTGAAGATATTTACCATCATTATCAGCTTTTTCATTAACAATAAAACTGTACATATACCCCAGCTCTCCGCGAAGGCTGTTTACTATTGCATTCAAAACACTTGATAAGGGTTTTGAAGAATTCATCATATCCCAAATATGCTGCAACGTAAGCATCTGCCTGTTTGCACGGTCAAGCTCTCTTGTACGTATTTCAATTTCAGCTTCAAGCTTAGCATTAATCTCATAAACTTCAAGCAATGAAGGTTTACCGGTCGTCACTGCCGAATCAACTTGATCTATTCGATTTTTAAACTTTCTTATATTATCAAAGAAACTCAATGAACTATCCTTAATTTAAAAATATTTCTAATTATAGCACACTTTCAAGCATTATAATAGTAGCAAAAAAAAAGAAGAAAATAGACTTTTAAAAAACCTCCTTGGCGGGAATTGAACCCACGGCCTTGGGCTTCGGAGACCCACGCTCTATCCAACTGAGCTACAAGGAGATTTTAATATTATTTACATACAATCTTAACCCCAAATCTAATATTGGAGCCGAACCCCTTCCTTACTTACAGTCCAACCCCAAGTCCAAGGTCGGCGCTTTTGCAACAATTGCACTAGACGAAATTATATCAACGCCTGCAGCTGCTATGTCTTTAACCGTAGAAAGATTTACGTTGCCGCTTGCTTCAACAACAGCTTTGCCATTAATTAATTTAACACCTTCTGCCATTTGATCTAAAGTCATATTATCAAGCATAATAATATCAACTCCGCAAGCAAGAGCTTCTTTTACCTGCTCCAGAGTGTCACATTCAACTTCAATCTTATGAGCGTGTGAAATATGCTGTTTTAATTTATTTACAGCTTTGGTTAACGAACCTGCGTATTTAATATGGTTATCTTTTATCATTGCACAGTCCGCTAAATTAAACCTATGCAAGCTTCCTCCGCCTGTTTTTACAGAGTATTTTTCAAATGCCCTAAATCCTGGAGTAGTTTTTCTTGTATCTACAATCTTAGCCTTATACTCACCAATAGCATTCTGATATTTATTAGTCTCAGTTGCAATTCCGCTCATACGCTGAATATAATTCAAAGCAGTACGCTCACCCATCAAAATATATCTTGCAGGCCCTGAGATATCCGCAATTTTATCACCTTTTTTTATCACATCGCCATCATTAAAATAAAACTTAATCTCAATTTTTGGAGAAAGAATTTTAAAAACTGCTTCAAAAACAGCCTTACCGCAGAAAATACCATCAACTCTGGTATTTAATACACAACTCATCTTATCATCTTCTGAAGTTAAATAATCAGTAGTAATATCACCAAATCCAATGTCTTCCTGCAAAGCAGACTTTACATGCTCTTCTATAAAAAAATTATTTAGCATAAACCAATTCCCTCTCTATATTCTTTGAAAAATCCGAACGGCAATGAGCCCCTGCAGATTCTTTTCTATTAATCGCACCTTCAATTATCAAAGAAGCTGCTGTCAGCATATTACGATATTCGTACTCATCTTTGTTAAGGCACTTTCTAGTCCTGTTAAAATCTTTTTTAAGTTTATTTACTTCATTTTTTGCATACAATAAAGCTTCTTCAGTGCGAATAATTCCAACATTATTCCACATTAAATCCTTAAGCTGAGATTTTAAACTTTCAATATCAAAATCAACGTCGCTTAGAGGCTGAGAATAAACATCGATAATTCGTCTGATATTTTCATCAATCTTCTTAGGGGTTGATAAATTCGCAAAAGATAAATAATCCGCAAGCTCGTACGCACAAACAACACATTCCAAAAGCGAATTGCTTGCAAGCCTGTTTGCTCCATGCAAACCAGTAGAAGCACATTCACCAATAGCATATAAACCTTTTATAGAAGTTTTTCCTTCTACACCAGCTTTAATTCCACCCATACTGTAATGAGCAGCTGGAGCAACAGGAATAGGCTTTTTAGAAATATCAATACCTGATTCATCGCATCTTTTTGATATTGTAGGAAAACGCTTAAATAGTTTAGCATGGTCTATCATAGAAGCATTTAAAAATACATTAAAAGTATGCTCTTTACTCATTTCGCTATAAATAGCACGTGTAACAATATCTCTTGGTGCAAGCTCTCTTTTATCATGATAATTAACCATAAACTCGTCACCGCTATTATTGATTAGCTTAGCTCCTTCACCGCGAACAGCCTCTGAAATCAAAAATCTGTCTTTACTTTTAGGATTAAGCGCCAGCGCTGTAGGATGAAACTGAATAAATTCCATATCTTTAATAACAGCCCCTGCATTGTAAGCCAAATCAATTCCATCACCAGTAGCTCCATCAGGATTCGTTGTATATTTATAAAGCTGACCAACCCCGCCAGTAGCTAAAACAAGCGCTGATGTATAAACGATTTCATGCTCTCCAGTCAGTTCGTTATAAACAATTACACCTTTGCACTCCTGTTCTGAATCAACAAGAAGCTCTGCTGCAAAAGCATTTTCCATAATAACAATATTACCGTCATTACGCACTGCACGGCATAAAGCTTCTGTAATCTTTCGTCCTGTAGCATCGCCGCCTGAATGCAAAATTCGTCTTACACTATGAGCTGCTTCAAGAGTAAATGTAAGTTTTCCATTTGCATCTCTGTCAAACTCAACTCCGTTTTCTATTAAATCGTTGATGACTTCATCAGAAGCTTGTGAAATGTACTCGACAGCTTCTCTGTCATTCAAACCTGCCCCTGCTGTCAATGTGTCTTCAATATGACTCTCTACGCTGTCATCAGAATTTTGTTTCAAAACGCCCACAATCCCGCCTTGTGCGTATAAAGAATTACTATTGCCAAGATATGATTTCGTTACTAAAAGAACCCCGTCAGGCAAATTCATTTGTTGAGAAACTTTTAGTGCGGCATACAAACCCGCAGCCCCGCTTCCAACAATTACCACTGAATATTCGGAATATTTCATTTCTCCACTCCGCTAGCTTACTACTTAATATAATTTTAAACCAAACAAAGTAAAGAGAGTATAAATTAAATATTAAGATTTAATGAATTGTTAGTGATAAAATTTTTGGATGCAGCGCATCTTCTATAATAGAAGCTTCTAAATCTATTCCTGGAGAATACTGTTTTGCCAATTTAATATCTTCGTTATATCCAGCTAAATCACCCATAGATTTTTTCACAAGAGCTCTATCAGCATACGCTCTAGAATTACTATTGTTTCTATCAATAGCCAAGTTCCAAACATTCAATGCAACATCCGGTCTTCCAACTGAAATATAAATATTAGCCATACAAGCAAAGCCGGCATAAGCAGCTGGATCTTGATTAAGCATTGCATTACAATATGTCATAGCTTCTCTGTAATTTCCTGCATTTCTAAATAACATTGCTACTTTTAAACTGTCATTGAAGCTTATTGAACCGGAATTTATAAAATCACTCAAAGCTCCTTTTTGATCTCCAAGAAACAACTTTATTTCAGCTCTATCCTTATATAGAGATTTAAGTTCAGCATCAGAAGCATAAGAAGGTAAAGAAGCAATAGCTTTATCCATTTCCACTAATGCAGTCTTTCTATCCGGATACATTTTTGCAAGATAAATGGCATTATTTCTATGGAACATATATTCATTAGCTTGACTGCTTTTAACCATTTTAGAAAAGAAAAACTTAGTATTATTTACCCAAAAACAAAGCTGTACAAACTTATTTCCAGGCGGACTGCAAAACCATGCCAGAAACAAAAAACCTAATATTATGCATACCAGAAATTTTACATCATCTTTACGACTCTGTTTTTTAAAATTTGTTATCATGAAATAAATTCTCTCTTCCTTCTGTATATATTTTATACCATAAACTAAAAAAAATAAAGTAGACAAGTTACATTTGTAACACAAATATTAAAAAATAATTTTTTTGATTTCCAATACTTCCGGAATAGAAGTACATTCCAATCGGCGGCAGATATTCGGAGCTGACTTAAGAGCTGAAGCTTTGTCCATAAAAAACAATTCAAATAACCTTGCCCACAACTCTGAAGGCTGATTATAATACTTATTAAGCTTATTTATTTTTGCATTAATTTTCGCAATATTTTTTTGATTATACTTAAGCTTAACATAAGCTTGCTCAACCTCAGTTAAACTGAATGCAAACATCAAATTTCTTTCTATTTTTTTAAATGGCTCTGAAACTTTAAAATCAGGATAAATAGATTTAATTTGTTCAGCAAGAATTTTATTTTCTATACTTAATTGTTTTTTAGCATCAAATAAAGAAGAAGCAAAATCTTTCGGAATATTTTTTACTGTTACATCCAAAAGTTCTTCCTGCTCTTCATCTGATAAATCTTTAAACACAAAATCCAATGATTTGAGAGTCTTATCATATTTATAATGTATAAAATGAGCAAATTCGTGAAGCAGAGTAGATGAAACCGAATCCTCGTCAACATTTTTAGAAATATCAATTCTATGGGAATTCTTTCTGCTCATAAAAATTCCCTTATTACCCCGGGCTTTATTCTTGCCGAGATTAACTTGAACCCCTAAACTCTCAATATATCTCGTTAATTCTAAGACTCGGTTTCTTTTATCAGCCATTTTAAATAATCTTCACTACAATCAATAATAGGCAGAGCAATCACTTCCGGTACAGAATAAGGATGCATATCTTCAATAACAAGCTTAATCTTAGCATAATTCGTACGCCTTGTTTTAATCATCATTAAAACTTCATTTTCTTCACAAATTTCGCCCTCCCAGGAAAATTTTGAAGTCACTTTATCAATCATACTGATACACGCTGCAAGCTTATGTTTAAGCAAAATATTAGCAATGTCTTTTGCAGTCTTTTTTTTAGGTACTGTACAATAAATAACAATAATATCCATCACATCTCCTTATAATTTAAATATTTTATCGGGATTTAATATATTATTTGGGTCAAAAACTTCTTTTATTTTTTTCATGCATTTTAAAGCTTCATCATCAATATTCCTTGCAAGATACGCAATTTTTTCACTTCCGATTCCATGCTCAGCAGAAATCGTACCTCCTAAAGAGTTTGCAAGTTCATAAATTTCAGCTTTTGCCGAGCAGTATTTCTTGAATTCATTTTCGTTTTCAAGATTTAAAGCTATTTGCGGATGAATATTTCCATCGCCGAGATGTCCTACCATACACACCATAAGCCCGTATTTATCGCATATATCTTTACATCCTCTAACAACTTCAGAAATCCTGGAACGCGGGACAATTATATCATCAGAAAGCACATCCGGCGCCAGCTTTGCAGTTGCAGCAAAACTAGCCCGCCTTGCTGTCCAAACAGCTTCTTTCTGCTCTTCTGTGACAGCGGCTTCTACAAATTCTGCTCCAGCAGAATTTAAAGCCTCGAAAACTTCTTGCTGCTGAAAGTTCATAGAACTTTCAAAACCATCTATCACTATAAGAAGCATAGCTTCTTTATCAAAATGAAGCCCGCAAGGATAAAATTTTTCTACAGTACAAATCGAGTTCTTGTCCATAAAATCAATCGCTGCTGGGAAAATTTTTCTTTTTATAATATTATTAACACCATCAACTGCAGCTTCCAAAGTACCAAAATAAGCAAGAATTGTCCTATCAGACTGCGGTTTTGGTATTAGCTTAAGCTCTGCTTCAACAACAATTGCAAGAGTACCTTCGCTTCCGATTATCAATTGGTTTAAATGATAGCCCGCCGCATCTTTTATTGTTCCCTTGCCTAATTTTACAAGTGAACCGTCTGCCAGTACAACTTTAAGACTCAAAATATAATCTTTAGTAGTACCATATTTAAACCCCATTGCTCCGCCGGAAGACTGAGCGATGCTGCCTCCTATAGTTGAAACTTTATAATTAGAAGGGTCTGGCGGATAAAACAATCCTTCAGCTTCTGCGATTTTCTTAATCTCGCCAAGAACTGCTCCCGGCTGAACAGTCATAGTCATATCAATAGTATTGATATCTAAAACTTTGTTCATTTTGGAAAAATTCAAAACAATTCCGCCTCTTGGACAAGTGCATGCTCCTACCATATTTGTACCAGCACCGCGGGAAACTACAGGTATCTTCTTGCTATCAGCATATCGTAAAACTTCCTGAACCTGCTCTATAGTTTCAACAAAAACAACAGCATCCGGAGAAATATGTGAACCGCAAAAATTCATAGAATCTTCTGCATAGCAGTATAATTCTTCCTTACCGGTTAGTACATTTTCCCTTTCAACTATTTTGGCTATATTTTCAATATCATTTTTCAACAACATGTGATGCTATTTTTTCAATACTTTTGTTTAATTTTGCGATTTGCCTATCCATACCGCCGACTTTTTTAGTTAATTGAGCAGTATCTTTAGGGTCAAAAGTTGATATTACATCTGCAAGCTTAGACTCTAATGAGTTAATTTTTGCCTGCTGTGATGACATCTTATCATCTATCGCAACCAAAAATCTATTCAGAGTTTCTTCAAGCGGCGCCATATCAATTTTATTATTCTTATTACTGATTGTAGTCTCTACAATTACCTTGTCAAGTTTTGCTTCAAGCGAAGCAATTTTTCTAGCCTGCTTATCAAAAACATTACTTAAAGCTTCTATTAATTCTGCGCTGTCAGAATCATCTTCTGCTTCTGCTTTTAAATCTTCAAGCATTACTTTTATCTGACCAATATCATCAAGTGTTTCAACTTTATCAGAAATTGCTGTAATTTGTGCACCTGCATTATCAACCCATTCTGCAAGATATTCAAATACCTGGTTAAATACCTGGTTTGTTTTTGCACCATTATGAATCATTGTATTAATTGCACCCAGTTTATTGTCTATACGATCCAAACCTGATTCCTGAGCAAAGTTTCTTGTTCTTTCATCTATATCATTTATAACAAGCTTGAAATCCTGCAAATTTTCCTGCAAAGCCTTATTAGATTCATCTGACGCAAGAATAAGCCTATTCGTTCTTGTGCTGATACTTACGACATCTTCGTTTAAAGTATTAAAAAGTGAATAAATTTCATTTGTTGAAGCAATTAAATCTTCAAGTTCTTTGGATTTATTATTCTCTTTGATTTCATTCAAGCTTAAACGCAATCCTGCAATATCAGATTCTAAATCTTGAAGGCTGTAAACGTAATCAATATTGCCGTCAGAAGATATAATTGATGTTATTTTTTCATTGATTAAGTCAATATCTTCTTTCAACGCATCAACTTTATTTTCAACAACAGCAATAGTTTCCACACCATCTACAGTAGTTACAATATGACTTAAAACTGTTATAAGCTCAGAATGTTTTGCTTGTATAAAATCTAGAATTTCTTCCTGTTCTGTGACAAAAGAAATCTGGTTAAATATATTCAAAAACTGAGTTATTACATCTGATTTTAAAGAATTAAGCTCTTGTGCAATATTTTCATCTTGAGAACTCAACTTGGATCCAAGCTCATTTAAAGAATTTAAAACATTGTATTTCACAATAGAATTAAGCTCAGTAAGCTCAGGAAGATTTGAACAGCATAACTCACTGATATCTTCTAAATATCCAAATTGTTCTCTTATCAAAGTTTCAATATCGCCAATTTGCTTATTTAACGTATCATCATTAGACTGATTTAAAATTTGAGCTTTTAAATCTGCAAAACTCATTGTTAAGTCATCAATTCCATCATTTATGCATTCAAGAACCGACATTACAGTTTTGCTAATCTCATCTTTAGAAGCTGCAAACTGAGCTGCTAAATCTCTCACAGATGCTTCTATATGCTCAAAAGAACTATTATACCTTGTAGAAATTAACTTAACTTCTTCATATTTATCAACCACTGCATCAGTAAATTTCTTATCAAATAAAACAAATTTATCCTTGATATCAGCAGAAATATTCGATTTAATGAACTCTTGAATTTGTCTATTTAAATTTTCCGACATAGAAGTAATAATTACTTCATTTGTTTTTTTCATATCAGAAATTGCATCGTCAAACACGCTAGCTTCAAGCAATTTACCGGAAGCAGCCAGTATATCTTCTGCAGAACGGCTAAGCTCTGCTCCAATATTATCCAATTTTGAGTTTAAAGCAGAATTGTCAGATTTAATATCAAAGTAAGATTTCAACTCATCAATATGTTTGTAAATACAATCTTCTACAGAATTCTCTATCTGAAGAGCAAGCTTAGCAATTTCATCTTTCTGGAAATCTTTAAGCATACTCATTTGCTCAATTAAATCCCCTACAATAACATCTGTCTCTTTTTCAATACTGTCAACAAGAGAACTAAGTTCACTATTTACTAAATTTGCAATAAAATCTCTGCAAGCAGCAATTGCTTGATGATTTAATTCAATTTGTTCAATAATCTTATTTGTAAACACTTCCATTGTCTGCAATTCTCCTGCAGAAATATCAGCACTTACTACAAGCAGCGAATTCACCTTATCATCAATTGAAGCCTCAATATTTTCAATAGCCTGCTTTCCGCTATTGATTATTGATTCAGAAATCGCTGACATTTCAGATTTAGTAACATCGCCCATTTGAGATAAAAAGCTTAAAGAATTTTGCTCAAAGATTGTCTGCATTCTCTGATATAATTCTTCTAAATCAGAAGAAATTTTATGCACTTTCTTTGAAATATCCTCATTCATTACTACAGAAGCATCAGAAAGATTTTTAACACCAAGTGAAATTTCACTAAACTTATTATTAACTTCTTGAGCTTGTATCTCTAACCCGGAGTCTACAAACCTTGCGATATCATCCAGCTGCGCTTTTAAATTGCCTGCAAAAGCATTGTTATTGTCTTCCAGCTCTTTTGCAAAAACATCCAGTCTGCCCTTCAAAGTTTCATAATCAGCAGAAGCAAGCTCAACATTTTCAGCAAGAATCTGTTTTAAGCTTTCAGTAATTTGAACCAAGCTGTTTGAAGTAACAGTATTTTGTTCTTCAAGCGTTTTACTTAAAACAGAGTTAAGTTCAAGAACTTTGTCATTAATAAATCCAACCTGAGCATCATTTTTGACAGATATATTATTGAATAAATTTTCGACCTGAGTTTTATATTGCGCTAAATTCTCAATAACAGTATCTCTTACAGTTACTGCAATATTTGTCAGCCCAATGTTTAATCTTTCTGCGTTAACAGCATCATTCTGAGCAAACAAATTAACAAGATTTTGATTTAAAATCTCAAAGTTAGATTCTATTAATGAAAGCTGCCTTGTCAAATCTTCATCTATATTTGCATCAACAGTATTAACCTTATCCCTAAGCTTTGCAAAATCCTCTGTTAAAACATCTACACTATTTTTCAAGTCTTCAGTATATTTCTCATTAAAATTATTTAATAAAGACTTTAAAGAAACAAAATTGTCAAGAATTTTTGCTAAAGTTGCAGATAAAGAAGCTGTTGTATTATTAGTCAAAGAATTTACAGATTCTTCAAGATTACAGAATTTTGAAATCACATCATCTACACGAGCATCAATATTATCGATAAGCTCATCAACCTGCGATTCTAAATCATCAACTGTATTGTCAACTTTTTTATTAAAATCTTTTCTAATAAAATCAATTACTTCATGATTGTTGCTTTCAACTTTTAAAGAAGCAGCTGCAAGCTGTTCAGTCAGCTCCTCTACATTAAGCCTTAAAGTACCGATAAGCTGAGTCATCTCATCTTTAAGTTCGTTTTTTGCATCGTTTGCAGCCTGAAGATTTTTTGAATACAAAGTTTCAGATGCAAACTTTATTTCACTTAATTTATCAGCATTTTCGCAGGTAAATTCTTGTTGAAATTCGGAAACTTTATCCAATATGGCATTTTTTAAAGAAGTAAGCTTATTATCAAAATCAGTTTTTAAATTATCAGTAGTTGTAATAACTCCATTAATATTGTTAAATAAACTATCACTTACATCCCCAAGATTGTCTTGTACTTCAACAAGCTTCTCATAAGAAACTTTAATATCATTTCTTATGCTTTCTGTATCTGACACAATTAAAGAATTAAGAGCATCAAGCTGACGGCTGGTGTCTTCGTTTAAACTTTTAATATTGTTATCAACCTGAGCTCGTATAACTTCAACAATATCTCTTACATTTTCTACATAACTCAATGTGCTATCGCTGACAGTTCTAGAAATATCATCAAGCTTAGCATCTATAGCTTCAATATTTGCATCATTTGACGCGCTTACATAAGATAAAATATCGACAATAGACGACATGATATTATCAAGCACGCCCTTAATACCGCTAAGCGCAGTACCTTGAAGCTGCTTAAACTCAGCTTCGCTGCTTTCCAGCTTGCTTATTAAAAGCTCATATTTGCCAAATAAGTCGTTTGAAAGCTTGTCTGCAAGGTCACCGGTTGATGTTTCTATCGAATCTGCAAGCTCCTGCTTTGCAGCGTACAAATCAACCTTCAAATCTTTTACATGATTAACAAAATCTAAAGCAAGTACGTCTTCAACAGCTGTTTTTAAACCAGAAAATTCAACTTTCGCATTGTTAAACTCAATAACAGATGCGTCCATTTTATAATCCAGCACCCCGGATAAATCTTTTATATTACTTATTTGGTCAAAAAGCTGGCCTGCTGTTTTTTCAACAGACTCTTCCTGTTTTTCAAGAGATTTGTTTAAACTGCTTTCAAACATTGCCAGCCTGTCTGTAATATTTGAAAAGATTGCATTATTTGCAGAAGTATTATTTTCATCAATTTGAGAAAGTACAAGCTTTAAACCAGAAATATTATCTTCAACCTCTGCAAAATTCTTTTCACAAAGTGCAGATATTAACGCATGTGCCTGAGCGAGCTTTTCTGAAAGATTGTCTGCATTAGATACAATCTCATTTAAAGTTCTTGTTGCATTCGCATCTATAAGCTGAATTGTTTTGCCTGTTTCTGCACTGACATGCTCGCGTAAATCATGTTCAGATTTATTTAAATCAGCTGCAAGTGCTTTAAAACCTGTATTTATATCAAGAGCCTGAATCGCGGCATTGATATTTTGAAGCTCAAGAGAAGAGTTTTCAGCCATGTTCTGCAAAGTAACAGAACTTTCAAATATACTTTTAAGAGCACCCTCAAGAGAAGATTTAAAATCATCAAATGCTTCATTTGATGAAATCATTGCCAAAACTGCTTCTAATTCATTAAGCTTATCAAAAAGCGCACTAAAACTTTGCTCTTCTTTATTTGAAAGTATAGTTTTTAATCCTGCTATAATATCAACAGAAGCATCTATCTTATCAGCCAGATTATCAATCTTATAATACTTATCAGCAAGATTGTCTACAGATTCAACCAGTGCCTGCTCATGAGCAGCTAAATCGCTTATCCATTTTTTAGTTGCTGCTAAATCATCACTGGTAGCAAGCCCTTTGATTGCATCTTCAAGCTGTAAGTTCTTTTTATCAAGTACTTGAAGAGTAGAAAGTATGGTATTAAAAGAGTTTGCAATATCAGTAATTTCTTTGCCGAACTGATTAATATTTTCAGCCGGATCAATTTCGGAAATTGCATTAACAATAGCTTTAAAGTTTTCATTTAAATTCAAAACAATTGAATCAAAACCGTTTGTAACTCTTTCTAAGTCATTTTTTAAATATGAAATATTTTTTACGATTTCTCTTTTTTGCGAATCATCTGACCTTAAAGCATCCAGCCTTAATGTAATATCAGATAAAGTTTCTTTTTGAGATACAACTTCCCTTGAAAAAACGGATAAATTAGTCGCAACAATATCAAACAGCTCTTTTACTTCGTTAGATTTTAATGCTTCAGAACTATTCTTAAGAAGGTTTGAAAATAAAGATTCTATTGCTCCAAACTTAGACAATAAAACATTATGACGCTCATCAAGATTTTGTTTCAATTCAGACAAAAATATTTTAATTAAATCAATATCTTCTTCCGTATTGATTTTTTCCAGCTTAGAATTAATGCCTGATAAAAGTTTATCAACATCGGAAGTATTTAATATCCCCTGTGCTCTTATTGAGTTTAGCAAGGTTTTAATCGTATCAAAGTTCTCTGTAATCTCCGTAAAATTATTTAAATCTGCCATATAGTTACTCTATCCCACATTCTACATTCATATCTTATTATATACTAATATAAAAATAGTGACAAATACCATTTTTTTTTCTAATATTAAGTTATGAATTATATATTTTTCTTACTTATAGCTGTATCCATACTTGCTGGAATTGTAAACAACACACTTGATAAAGTTGTAAGCGCCATGCTCGCATCTTGTAATACAGCAGTAGAAATTGCATTATCTCTTATAGGAATAATGGCATTCTGGCTTGGAATAATGCGAATTGCAGAAAAAGCCGGGCTTGTTCAAATCATTTCAAAACTTCTTTATCCGATTACACGATTTCTGTTTAAAGACGTAAAAAAAGACAGCCCTGCTGTTGGAAACATTGCAATGAGCATTACTGCAAACGCTCTCGGCTTAACGAATGCAGCGACTCCAATCGGCCTAAAAGTAATGAAAGAACTTCAGGAAGAAAACCCTAAAAAAGAAGAAGCAACTGACGCAATGTGTATGTTTCTTGGAATGAACACAGCAGGCTTCCAAATAATACCTGCAACAGTCATTGCAATACTAGTAGGATTTGGCGCTAAAAACCCTACAGATATCATTCTACCGACACTTATTGTTACAACACTATCATTTTTAACAGCAATTGCAGCAGCTTTAATCTTAAAGAAAGTGTGGAAAAATGATTGAAAAATTTTCTCTTTACATCCTTCCAATAATGATTTTGACAATTTTAACTACTGCTTTATTCAAAAAAGTTCCAGTTTACGAAGAATTTATTGAAGGAGCAAAAGACGGTTTTAAAGTCGCAGTTTCAATAATACCTTATCTTGTAGCAATAATTACAGCTGTTTCAATGTTTAAAGCGTCCGGAATTCTCGATTTTGCTAAGAATTTTGCATCAAGTATTGTTCCGCCTGATATTGTACCTATTATGCTCACTCGCTCACTTTCAGGCTCTGCAGCTCTTGGACTTTTCTCTGACATTGTAAAAGATTTCGGTCCTGACTCATATATTGCAAAACTTGCAGCAATCATGGTCGGAAGCTCTGAGACAACATTTTATGTGCTTGCTGTATATTTCGGCTCAATTGGTATCAAAAAATACCGCTACGCACTGCTTACAGGAATTATTGCAGATATTACAGGTATTGTACTAGCAATTTGGGCTGCGCGCTTGTTCTTTCTTGCCAGCAGCGTGTCGTAGAACATATATTATTCCTATCCGCTGCAACTGTTTTCATCAAAGCAGCAAAATTAATATCTACAAAATTAATCTGCTCCAGCTTCTCCACCATAAACTCTTCACTTCCGCAATTAGCGCAATACCTTAGCTGCGGCATAACCTGACCGTTTTTAACCATAGTCTTAAGCTTTACTCCGCAGCAAGCACAACGTGTTATATACCACTCATTTTTTATCAGCTTCCCGCAGTCAGGACAATAAGCACAGTCTCTATCAGGTGTTACATGCTCATGCCTGCAAGTTCTTGTTATCTTAAATAAATCTGTAATAAACATAAGTTAAACCTCACTAATATTTATTTAATTATTAAGTTTAATTTATCAATATATGTAAAGAAATGTAACATTAATATCAATTATTTACCAAAAAAATACTTTATATATATAAGGATATTAATCAAGAATTTGAATATATACACATATACTACACTTCACACATTAAAGTTTTTAGAGTCGATACAGACTCTTTTTTTTGGGGTAAATATATTGGGGGTAAATTGAGACTACAAGTATAATTTATTTACCCCTAAAATCGTTTAAAGACCTTATCAATATTCTTCAAATAATCACTTGTATCAAAACACTCTTCAAGTTCGGCATCAGTTAAAACACCTTCACTCCTCATACCAGCCTTAAAATCACCGCCGTTCAAAGCATCGAGCGCATGTTTTTGTACTATTCTGTATGCTTCCTCTCTTGTATAACCTTTTTCTTCAACAAATTTTAGAAGTATTTTTTGTGAATATACAACACCGCCGTATAAATTAGTATTTTTGAGCATGTTATCTCTATGAATAACAAGACTTTCTATAACCCCTTTAAATCGATGGAGCATAAAATCAACAAGAATTAATGAGTCCGGAAAAATTATTCTTTCAGCTGAACTATGCGAGATATCTCTTTCATGCCAGAGATTAATATTTTCATAAGCTGTTATCATATTGGAGCGAACAACTCTTGCCAGCCCGCATAAATTTTCGCAAAGAACAGGATTTTTCTTATGAGGCATCGCAGAAGAACCTTTCTGGTTCTTTCCAAAACCTTCTTCAACTTCTCTTACTTCTGTCTTTTGCAAATGTCTTATCTCTGTTGCAAACTGCTCAATAATAGAAGCTAATAAAGCCAATGCAGACATAAACTTAGCATGCCTGTCGCGCGAGATAATCTGAGATGATATTTTTGCCGGTTTTAATCCCAATTTTTTACAAGTTATTACCTCAATTTCAGGAGGAACATTACTATAAGTACCAACCGGCCCTGAAATTTGTCCCGCTGATATTTCATCAAGAGCGTCTTTAAAAGTTTTACTCGCCCTTTCAAGTTCATCAAGCCAAGTAAGAAGTTTGAATCCAAAAGTAGTAACTTCTGCGTGAACTCCATGAGAACGCCCGATACAAATTGTACCTTTTTCCTCAAAAGCTCTTCTTTTCACTGTTTTTATAACTTCATCAAGTTCTTTTAATATAAAATTTGAGCTGTCAACAATTTGAAGTGCAAACGCTGTATCGATTACATCGGAGCTTGTAAGTCCCATGTGAATATACTTTGCATTATCTTTTCCAACTGATTCATTTACAGAAGTCAGAAATGCAATCACATCATGCCTGACTTCGCGTTCAACTTCGTCAATTCTTTCCAAAGAAAATCCTGCTTTTTCTTTTATTTCTTTTAAGGCATTTTGAGGTATTATACCTTGCTCAGCATAAGCCTCGCACACAGCCAGTTCAACCCTAAGGTAATAATCAAATTTTACCCCTAAATCCCATATTTTTTTTACTTCTTCACGTGAATATCTATCAATCATAAAGTTATTATACACTAAAAAAGGAAGGCTTATGACCTTCCTTTTTAACCTATTTCTTTAAAGATTTCCAATAATCTTTTTCTGCTTGAATTGCATCTTTAGTATTTTGACGTCTTGCTTCAGCTTCTTTTCTTTGTTTTTCTAACTCTGCTTGACGCTGTGCTTGTCTAGCTTCTGCTGCTTTTTTATTAGCTTCCTGCTGTTTTTTCCATTCAGCTTGTTTTGCTTCATTAGCTTTTCTGTTAGCTTCAGCCTTTGCGTTTAATTCTTGTTCTTTTTGTGTAACAGGAGCTAGTTTCTTGTTAACATAGTTTTGTAATTGAGATTCTGCAGCTGATGCAATAGTCATAGTAAATGCCATAACTGATAAAACACTTAATAATTTTTTCATAATTAAAACTCCTTTCTTATGTTCATTATTAAAGCATGGAATAAGATTATTTTTCAAGTATAATATTGTTATGAGTGTTGAGTTATTAGGGTTTAATATAGATAATTATACATTTGAAGAAGCTGTTATTAAAGCAAAATCTTTGATAGATGGAGATAAAGTTACCCAAGTTGTAACAATAAATCCTGAAATGTTTGAAGCAGCAGAAAAAGACCAGGCTTTTTCAAATATTATAAGAGATGCAGAAATGGTTATACCTGACGGCGTCGGAGTAAAAATAGCGCTTAAGCTAACTGGAAAAGACGCTGCTAGAATCCCGGGAGTTGATTTCGCAAAAAGACTTCTTAAAGAAGCTGCTCTAAGTAATATTCCAGTTGCCATAATCGGTTCTAAAGAAGAAGTCGTTACAAAAGCAGTAGAAAACCTTAAAAAAGAAATCAACGGCCTTAACATTGTGTACTATCATAATGGCTATTTTGATAATGATGAAATGATTTACAATGAGTTAAAGCAGCACTCGCCAAAACTAATATTAGCTGCACTTGGTTCACCAAGACAAGAAAAGTTTATTTACAGTGCAAAATCTAAACTTAATCCAGCACTTATGATTGGTATCGGCGGAAGCTTGGATGTTTGGTCAGGAGCTGTAAAAAGAGCACCAAAAATATTTCAAAAACTTGGTCTAGAGTGGCTCTATAGAACAGCATGCCAGCCTTCAAGGCTTAAGCGAATATTTCCAGCACTGCCATTGTTTTTAATAAGAGTTTTAAATTACAAAGAAAGATTATAAATTATGCTAACAGATATTGAAAAAGAAGATTTAAAAAAATCCGCAAACGAAGTCAGACAAAATATAATAAAAATGGTTCACAACTCTAAATCAGGACATCCAGGCGGTTCTTTATCAGGTGCAGATATTTTAACAGTTTTGTATAAAAAAAGCCTTAATATCCCGGCAGATTGGGATAAATCCGCAAACTTTGAAATCAGAGACCGTTTTATTTTATCAAAAGGCCACGCATCTCCGCTTCTTTATTCAATCTTAGCAATGAAAGGCATTATAAAGCAAGAAGACTTGATAACTTTTAGAAAAATCAACTCAAAACTTCAAGGCCATCCCGCAAAACACTATCTTCCAGGAATTGAAACTTCAACAGGTTCGCTTGGGCAGGGACTTTCAATAGGATGCGGAGTTGCTCTTGGGCTAAAACTTAAAAATAACCCTGCAAATGTGGTTGTTTATACCGGCGACGGAGAGCTTCAAGAAGGCTCTTGCTGGGAAGCTTTTATGCAGGCTGCACACAAAAATTTAAATAACTTAATTGCAATAATCGACCGCAACAGGCTGCAAATCGACGGCTGCACTGAAAATGTTATGGCTTTAGATGATTTATCTTCAAAGCTTAAAGCTTTTAACTGGGAAGTAATTGAAATAAATGGTCACAACTATGATGAGATTTATGAAGCTGTTGAAAAAGCAAAGTCTTCAGCCAAACCTTGCGCGATCATTGCAAATACAGTAAAAGGCAAAGGATGTTCTTTCATGGAAAATCAAGCCGGCTGGCATGGTAAAGCTCCAAACGATGAACAATTAGCGCTAGCTTTGCAAGAATTAGGAGCAAACTAATGAAGACTTGTCCGTTTTCATCAAACAGAGAATGTAATAATGAATGCCCGCTCTATATTGCACCAGAAGAGCTTAACGAGTTTGTAGCAGCGCGTTTATCTTCAATAGGTATAATTAGCCGCAAAGAAGGTGAATGTTCGCTCAAAATGCTTGCACTTAGCCAGGGCAGATTTATTTTCGAAAACACCACCACCCGCGGGTAGGGATAAAGGCGGAAATGAATTTGGCTTGAGTTCAAACTACAAGTTCAGAGTGCTGTACAAAAATACTCCCACCGAAACACTTAAATTCAAAGATTCAACTTTGTTATCCATCTCAATTGTTACGTTTTTGACTGCAAAGTTTTTCAACTCTTCACTTAATCCTGTAGATTCTGCTCCAAACATTATAAGAATCTTTTCTGCAGGTTGATAATCTTTCAGCCAAATAGTATTTTCAGCTTTTGGCAAAGTAGCAATTCTCTCATACGAAGTAAATTTATCCAAATCTTTGAATTCATAAACAGGGATTTTCCACAAGTTACCAACTGAAGAGCGGACACATTTAGGATTATACAAATCAACTGTATCACCGTACAAAACAACCGCATCAACCCCAAAAGCAGCAGATGTTCTTAAAATTGTTCCAAGATTTCCCGCATCTTTAATATTTTCTAATAAAACCACTTTTTTATACGAATCTTTCCATTCGTGTTTAACCATTCTTGCTGCAGCAACAGCTTTAGGAGGAGTTGTTGTTGAAGAAATTTTAGATAGAACAGCTTCTGTTGCTTCAATTGCATCCGGAAATTCAGCAGAGCCTTCTTCTTTAAAAATGTGAACAATTTCAAGTCCTGAATCAATCGCTTCTTTAATACATTTTTCACCCTCTAAAAGAAAAAGCCCTTTCTCATCTCGATGTTTTCTCTGTAAAAGTTTTGCAGTTTCTTTGACCAGTTCGTTACTAACGCTTGTTATCTTCATAAAATTTCAAATTCCTTCAGCCATTCTTTTTCTTGCTCAGACAGCAAATCATAATTAATAAGCTTGCCTTCATAACCCATTTTAACAAAAGAATGAATTTTTCCATCCATTTTGTAACAGGAATTTTCAAGCCTTACTCCAAAATAATCAGGATTGTAAAGCCCAGGCTCAATAGTAAAAGTCATGCCGTCTTTGATTTCTGTATGCGCAATTTCTGTTTGATTTAAAGCGGGAGGAGCTTCGTGCACATTAATTCCTATCCCATGCCCTAAGCCGTGTCCAAAAGTAAAACCTTCAATATTATTATCCAATATTGAATGCGCTAACGCATCATATTCAAAGCCTGTTTTAAAATCCGCATAGAATGTGCTTAAAAATGTTTTTAAAACAGTAGTATACACCTGCCTTTGAATCTGCGAAGGTTCGCCTTTCACAAAAACACGTGTAATATCAGTTGCCAAACCTGTTTCATAATAAGCACCGCAATCAATTAAAACTAAATCACCTTCTCTTAAAAAAACATCTTTAGCATTTTTAGCATAATGTGCTAATGCAGAGTTTTGATTAATCGCAACGATTGAGTTAAAACTCAATGATTTTGCACCATATCTTATAAATTCTTCACGCAAACGCTTAGAAATATCAAACTCAGATAAATTATCATTAGATTCAATATACTCTCGAATTGCCATAACAGCTTTGTCAGTAGCCTCAAATGCTTCTTTATAAGCTTTTATTTCGCTGGCACTCTTAACCGCTTTCATTGCTTTAACCGGCGAATCCATGTGAACAGGTTTTTTGATTAGCGCATAATCATAAGCATTTATTGATTTTTTATCAACCAGCAGCTCTTCTTCATAAGAGCTTATATCAGGATTTAATATCCTTTCAGACCCCTTAATCAAAAGCTTGACATAAGCCTTCGAAGAACAGTCTTTGGAAAAATCCCTTAAACCGGTCAAATAAGAAACTTCCTCAAGATTTGTAATAAACATTGCTTTTTCGGGGGTAAAATCAATAGGCGCAAGAGCTTGAACAGGGTTAGAATGAGGTTCTGTATAATCGTTAACAGGATCACTGTTTAATAATTTTACCTTAAAACCATTAAAACTTTCTAATCTTGTTTGAGAAACTTTTTTTGCAGTAATTCCCAGTATTTTTCCAGGCTCAAGGAGTTTACGAATTTCTTCGTCCTGTTTTTGCCCCAGCTGAAGCTTAACAACCGTAATACCTTCAAATACTTCGTTATCAGCCTGAGTATGATATCTGCCGTCAACAAATAAATAAATCTTATCCGATGTAATTAAAGCATCTCCTGTTGAGCCTGAAAAACCAGTAAGAGTATATCTGGCATTTTCGCTTAAAGCGGAATACTCCACCAAATACTCATTGGTGGAGTTTACCAGTAAATAATCTAGACCTAATTTCTGTAATAAATTATTCATCAATTCCTGTACATTTAATCAAGTGCCATCCAAATTGAGTTTCTACAGGTTCAGACACTTCGCCTTCTTTTAAAGCAAAAGCAGCATCTTCAAAAGGTTTAACCATCATACCTCTGCCAAACCATCTTAAATCACCGCCATCACGACCTGATGGGCATTTTGAGTATTGTTTTGCTAAATCTTCAAATGCAATACCGTTTTTAATATCCATTAACAAATTTTCTGCTTGTTCTTTAGTATCAACTAAAATATGGCTCGCTCTTATTTTCATAATAAATTTCTCCTTCTTGATAATTCTAACATAAAAAGGACGAATATAAAATCCGTCCTTTTCTTAAAAAAAAGGCTAACCTTACGGTTAGCCGTAAATATCAACCAACAATTTCTTTAACTTCTGATTGAAGGTTCTTCGAATCAATCTTAATACTTGGTCCCATTGTAGTTGTCAAGTAAATAGATTTTACGTAAGTACCTTTTGCAGCAGAAGGTTTTGCTCTAAGAACTGCATCAACTAATGTTCCGTAGTTCTTAACTAAGTCTTCGATAGTAAATTGAACTTTACCGATAGGACAGTGAATCATACCCTGTTTATCAGCTCTAAATTCAACTTTACCAGCTTTAGCATCTTTAACTGCTTTAGCGATATCCAAAGTAACAGTACCTGTCTTAGGGTTAGGCATTAAACCTTTAGGACCTAAAACTCTACCTAATTTACCAAGCATACCCATACAGTCAGGAGTTGCAATTAATGTATCAAACTCAAACCAGCCGCCAGCAATTTTATCAATAATATCTTCTGTACCGTAGAAATCTGCTCCTGCGTCTTTTGCTTCGTTAACTTTAGGTCCTTTAGCAATAACGCAGACACGAACTTCTTTACCTAAACCTGCAGGTAATACTACAGTTGATCTAATTTGCTGCTCAGCGTGTTTAACTTCAATACCTAATCTCATGTGGCATTCAACTGTTTCATTGAATTTTGCAACTTCTTTAGATACTTCTTGTAATTTAACCAAAGCATCACGACCGCTAGCCGGTTGTTGGAAATCAGCTAACAATTCTTGAAGCTTCTTTTGTTTTTTAGTTATTTTTGACATTTTTATTATTCCTTTCATGGTGTTAGCGGACAAATTAAGTCCTTCCATTGTTCATATTGTAACTTATTCAGGAGTACAATTAACCTTCTTTAACTGTAACACCCATAGCTCTGCAAGAGCCTTTAATCATTTCCACAGCAGCTTCCATAGAAGTAGCGTTCAAATCATTCATTTTAATTTTTGCGATTTCTTCTAATTGAGCTTGTGTAATTTCACCAACTTTAGTTTTGTTAGGCACAGCAGATCCTTTTGGAATATTTAATGCCTTTTTAATTAAAACTGGAGCTGGTGGAGACTTAGTTACAAAAGTGAAACTTCTGTCTTCATATACATCGATAACAACAGGGATAATGTATCCTGCTTGAGATTCAGTTTTAGCATTGAACTGTTTGCAGAAATCCATGATGTTAACACCATGCTGACCCAGAGCCGGACCAACTGGAGGTGATGGGTTAGCTTTACCTGCTTGAATTTGCAGTTTAATTTTTCCTACTACTTTTTTTGCCATTTTGTTCTCCTTTCGTGGTACTAACGGGGGGCATCCCCTTCCACGTTTTTTATCTTATAATTTTTGTATTTGCTTATATTCCAACTCTACCGGAGTTTCACGTCCGAATATAGAAACCATTGCTCTAAGCTTAGCCTTATCTGGATAAACTTCTGTAATATCACCAACAAATTCAGCAAATGGTCCTGAAATAATTCTAACTTTTTCACCAACTTTAACATCCATTTCAACTTTTTGAGTTTGAGCTGTTGAACGGTGAATAATTTTCTTGATTTCACTATCTTTAGCAGGAATAGGCTTCTTAGCAGAACCTACAAACTTAGTAACACCTGCTGTATGCCTTACTACATACCAGCTGTCTTCGTCCATAATCATTTCTACTAAAACATAACCTGGGAAAATCTTTTCCTCTTTTTCCTGTTTTCTTCCGCCTTTAATCTGGGTAATAGTCTTCTGCGGAACTTCTACTCGGAAAATTTTATCTGCCATGTTCATATATTCTATACGTTTTTCAAGGTTGCTTTTAACCTTATTTTCGTATCCTGAATAAGTGTGAACAATGTACCAGCGTTTTTGATTTTTCTTATCAGAAGATTTTGGAGCATCAAATTCCGGTGTTTCTTCCGCCAATTCTTCATTCATAATGTTTTCGTCTTTTTCAGTCATTATTCTTACCCTTCAAATTAAAACTTTGATAATAACATTTTGAATATTATATCCACAAAGTAAATAAATACTGTAAATATAAACACTATGGCAACAACAAAAAATGTTTCTACAACAACCTGATGTTTTTCGGGCCAGGTAATTTTGCCCCACTCAGTTCTTACGCCTTTAAAATATGATATTATATTTTTTTTTGCTGTTTCAAAAGTATTATTCATTTACTCAATTACCTTTATATTTTAAATAATTCGCGCCCTGAAGGACTCGAACCCTCGACATCCGGTTTTGGAGACCGACGTTCTACCGACTGAACTAAGGACGCACGTTAGGTGGCAAAGTGCCACCAGCTATACTTATTTTGTTTCTTTATGAGTAGTATGCTTTTTGCAAGAAGGGCAGTATTTGCTTAACTCTAATCTGTCCTTAATGTTTTTTTTGTTTTTTACAGTTGTGTAATTTCTTTCTTTGCAATCTTCACAAGCAAGAACTACCATTCTATCGTTTTTACCTTTGATACCCATTTCTAAGTTCCTTTATATTACCGTTAAATTGTTCTTTTTATGAGACCTATCTAAAAAGAATGTGCTAAACACATTCTCTCAAAATTCGGCGTATGAATAAATTCTAAAATAAACAAAAATAAATTGCAAATAATTGTGAAGATTTTTTACAGAAGCTGAAGAGCAGCAGCAGGAGCCTGGTTTGCAGTCGAAAGAAGTGTTGCTGAAGCCTGCTGCAAAATCTGATTTCTGATATATTCACTTGAAACCTCCCCTATATCAGCATCACGCATCGTTGACAAAGATGAAGTAATATTATCTACACTCACACTTATACTCTCCAGTGCAGATTCCAGCCGATTATAAACTGAGCCTATCTCAGTCTGCTTACTGCTTACAACAGACATTATGCTGTCAATACGATTTAAAGCCTTTCGAGCACTTTCTGAGCTTGAAATCGCCATACCGGATATTGAAAAATCAAATGCAGTATCAATCATTATTTGAGATTCCATGCCTGAGTTAATACCAACCTGAAAATAAATTTCTGTATTTATTTGAGGCTGGAGTAAAGCGGCTCCAGGAAGCATACCGCTTAATATTAATTCTTTTAGCTCTGCAGAAGTTACTCCTGTTACACCGGCAGCATTACCTAAACCAACTCCGCCTGTTTGGCCTGATTTCTGAGTGTCCCAATAACAAGTATTGAGAGTCCCGTTATCATTCCAGCCTAGAAATCCGGCAGTATTACTATTTCCTGTAACACTTCCTGAAGAATAAGATTTTGAAATACTTCCTTGAGAATTCTGGCCAACAAGTCCGCCGACACTTGTATTGCCTGAAACATCACCCTTCGAAAAACTATTTGTTATTGTTGAATTATCTGTATTATGCCCGACAAGCCCGCCTGCTCTGTAATCATCTGCACTTACAGAGGCTAATGAATAACAATCTTTTACAACTGAGCTGTAAATATTGCTTCCTGCAACAGCTCCAACATCACTGTAACCGGAAACTCTTCCAGCTACAAAACAGTTGGAAATTGTACTATTATAACTATAGCCTGCAATAGCTCCAACCCACATTTTACCGTTTACTTCTGCATCTTCCAGCCCAAGATTAGTAATTTTACCGCCTTCCATCCTCCCAATTAATCCAACGTAATCATAAGTATCGCGATTAAGGATTAAATTTGTAATCGAATGACCATTACCATTAAGCTCACCCGTAAAAGGATTATTTATATTTCCAACTACATCCCAGTTATAACCCGACAAATCAATATCTTTCATCAAAATGTATTTTCCGCCTAAGTTATTTTTCATCGCTTGAAGCTGGTCAGCAGTTTTAATAATAGAATAGCCTTGAGCTAAAGCTTCTTCCTCTGTTAAAATAGCAACCTCTTCGTCATTTGTTATAATAGGCTCTTTAAAAAGTTTAATGCCATTATACTCCGCATTTGAAATAATTCTTCTTATTTCATCAATACGTATATTAAACTCTGCCTGAATAGCATTTAGCGAATCTTTTCCATATATACCGTTTGAAGCTTGCTCTGCAAGATCACGCATTCTGGATAAATGAGATGTCACAAGATTTAAATTTTCTTCTGCTGTCGTAAGTAAATCCATACCCATTGCAGTATTGCTTTGAGCTATCTGATAAGATGATAATTTACTTGAATATTGAGTTGAAATCGAATAACCAGCTGCATTATCACCAGCATGGTTTATTTTAAAACCAGTAGTTAATTTTTCAATTGCACTATTCAACCTTGCCGTAGAACAAGCAAGATTTTTTTGCACAATATTACTCACGTGATTTGTGGTTATAGTTAAACTCAATACAACATATCCTTATATACTTATTATATGCTGAACATCTTATTTGTCAATCATCGGGTATTATTTGTGCTAAGATTATAATAGGAGGTTGAAGAAATGATTAAATCAATAATTTTAGCGGCTGGCAAAGGCACAAGAATGAAATCTGAAATGCCAAAAGTATTACATACAATTTTTAACAAAGAATTAGTTGGATATATTTTAGATGCAGTTAATGGTATTACAGACGAAAATTTTGTTATAGTAGGCCACCAGGCAGAACTTGTTGAAAAGTACATAAAAAATAATTATGAAAACTCAAAATGTATATTGCAATCACCGCAATTAGGAACCGGACATGCAGTAAGCATGGCGCTTCCTTATCTTAAAGATTATGAAGGAGATATTGTTATTCTTTGCGGCGACACTCCGCTTATAACTTCGGAAACAATTAAAGAATTTGTTGAAAGTCATAAAGCTAATAATTCAGATTTAACAGTAATGAGCGCTATTTTTGAAAATCCTGCAAATTATGGACGAATTGTTAGAAATTCAGATGGCTCTTTAAACTCAATTGTGGAAGAAAAAGATGCTTCTTCTGAACAAAAAGCAATTAAAGAAATTAACGCAGGAATTTATTGTTTGAACTGGACTAAAATCAAATCAGCTTTTTCTGAGCTTAAATCTAATAACGCACAAGGCGAATACTATTTAACAGACATTGTAAAATGGGGTAATGAAAATGGATTAAAAGTAAACGCATATACTCTTAAAAATAACGAAGAAATATTCGGCATTAACTCAAAAGCTCATCTTGCAGAAGCTTCAAAGATGCTTAATCAAAGAGTTATAAACAAACATCTTGAAAACGGAGTTCAAATTATTGATCCGCAGTCAACTTGGATAAGTCCTGATACAGAGATTGGTGCTGATACTATTATTTATCCATCTTGTTATATAAACGGAAAAAACAAAATTGGAAAGCATTGTAAAATTGGACCATTTGCTCACTTAAGAGGAGATGTTATTCTTGAAGACAACGTTAAAATAGGAAATTTTGTTGAAGTCAAAAAGACTACAATAAAATCTCACACAAATGCTTGTCATCTTTCTTATTTAGGCGACTGCGAAATCGGTTCAGATGTAAATATAGGAGCAGGGACAATTACTGCGAATTACAACCCTTTAACAAAAATCAAAAGCAAAACCATTATTAAAGACAATGTAAAAATTGGCTCAAACTCTGTTCTTGTAGCTCCGCTTACTATAGAAGAAGGAGCAAACGTCGGAGCATTGAGTGTTATTACTAAAAATGTACCAGCTTGGGCATTAACACTCACAAGAGCTCCTCTTAGAGTTTTAGAAAATTGGGTAAAAAAATAAAAAAAAAGCGGCTATGAATGCCGCTTTTTTTAAAACCTGTATTTAATCAAAGCCCATATCGCTTGAACGCCGTCTTTCCAGCCGATTTTCTTACCTTCTTCGTTTGTGCGTGCATTATATGAAATTGGTACTTCCATAAATTTTACCCCTCGTTTTAAAACTTTAGCTGTAATTTCCGGCTCAAAATCAAATTTATTAGACTCGATTGTAATGTCTTTGATTACATCAGCTCTGAAAGCTTTGTAACACGTTTCCATATCGGTAAGGTAAGTGCCATACAAAATTCGCGTCATAAGAGAGAGAGCAACATTAGCTAAATAACTCATAAGTAAAAATTTACCGCTGTTTCTTGTATCTGCAAGCCTTGAACCATAAACAACATCAGCAGCACCTGTTGTTATAAGATTTACAAGAGGTTTATAATCTTCCGGATTATATTCCAAATCAGCATCTTGAATAATAATTACATCTCCGTCAGCTGCGTTTAAACCGGTTCTTAAAGCTGCCCCTTTGCCCATGTTCTGCTTATGATATAAAACTTTATAAGGAAGTCCTGCGTAAAGTTCACGCGTCCCGTCTGTTGAAAAATCATCAATCAGAATAATTTCTTTTTCCAAGCCGAAGTCAACCTTTTCAATCTGCTTTAAAATTTCAAGCAGTGAATTTTTTTCATTATAAACAGGTACAAGTATTGAAATCTTATTCATGTAAGCTCCCCAAATAATTAATTGTTGTCTGCAAACGAATTTTATTATATTATAAAATAAACAAGAGAGGGTGAAATGACTTTAGAAAATTTTATTTATGAGTCAGTTTCAGAAATACTCGACGGCGGGTATGAAGAAGTAAAAGAAGTTATTGAAAAACACAAAGATATTTACAAAGATGACACTGCTATATGTTTTAGCCTGCTTGCGCTGGGTGCTTTTTTAAAAAAAGATTATAACAGTTTTTATCAGTTCATGAATGATGCAGATTTTCTTGTTGATCAAGCAGAAAGTACAATCACCAAAATATTGCATGAAATGATACTTGGATTTGTTAATTTTTCAGAAAAAAATACGGCACTTTATGCAATCAATTACAATAAAGCGCGAAAACTTTCTATTAAAAATCAAAGAACAGATTTCTTTGAAAAAATGAATAAACTTCTAAAATGTCCTCCAATAAGTCATTATAATAACCATAACCAGACTAAAGATCCTCTTATAGCACTGGTTAATATAGGTCAGGCTGTTGCAGCAGAAAAAAATATTAATTTATTAATAAAAACAATCGCAGAAGAAACTAAAACAGCTTTAAATGCTGATAGATGCACTGTTTATCTTTATGATAAAGATAAACATGAGCTTTATTCTAAAGTTGCAACCGGCTTAGATATAAAAGAGCTAAGGATACCTGCTGATAAAGGACTTGCCGGACATGTTATGCAGACAGGCGAAACTATTAATATAAAAGATGCATACAGCGATAAACGATTCAATTCTGATGTAGATAAGAAAACAGGTTACAGAACAAAAACAATTCTTTGCATGCCGATAAAAAACTTTACTCAGGAAATTATAGGCGTATTTCAGGTTCTTAACAAATTCGATGAATACTTTACTCCTGATGATGAAGACTTACTTGTTGCAATCGCTTCAAGCGCAGGCATTTCTCTGGAAAATGCACAGCTGTTTGAAAGGCAGAGAAAACTTTTAGAAGAACAAAAAGTTGTATTAGACAGCTTTATTGAAACATTAGCAACATCCATTGATGCACGCGATAAAATCACATCTGGTCATTCTTCCAGGGTAAAAATGTATGCATCTTTGATTGCTCAAGAATTTGGCATGGAAAAAAATGATTTATATATTCTTGAAAAAGCTGCCGCACTTCATGATATCGGGAAAATAGGCATAAGAGATTCAGTCCTTCAAAAAGAAGGAAAGCTTACACCGGAAGAATATAAACACATTCAGCAGCACGTAGAAATCACGCATCATATCTTAGAAAAAATTCACATGTCAAAGGATTTTCAAGAAATTACAGAAATTGCCTGCTCTCACCACGAAAAATTTGACGGCAGCGGTTATTACAGACATCTTAAAGGCGAAGATATTCCATTTGGCGGCAGAATACTTGCGGTATCTGATGTTTTTGATGCAATAACTTCAAAAAGGCATTACCGTGACAAGATGCCGATTGAAAAAGTTATTGATATCATTAAAAACGGAGCAGGTACACATTTTGACCCGCTTGTTGTAGAAAAATTCCTTGATATAAAACTTAACAAAATAGTCGATGTTTTTACAACCGAAAACTACATGACTATTGAAAAAGAAGATTTAAAAACTTTAGAGAAATATAATCTACTTGATTTATATTACTCAATAGTAAATAATTGTAGTAACAAATTACTGCAAGTTTTTAATACTTATTATGTAGGCATTGATTTAGAGCATGAATAAAACATTACAAAAACTATTAATAGCTGCATTAATTCTTACAGGGGTATCATCTGTATCAGCTGAAGAATCAAAACCTTTAAAAGTAAAGGCTGAAGCAAATGCTGCAAATATGGAAATGGTAGTAAAAGATAATTTTATTAAATCTAAATACGCTTCTGCTGAAAATAGATTTGCCCAGAGTAATGTTAAAGCATCTTATGATGATTTCAATGACCTCATTCAAAGAGCTTCGCACGAAGATTATGTATTTCTTGTATACGGTATAAAAATGGCTGAATATGGCTTTTTTGACCTAACAAATGACTTATTGACAAAGCTGGATAAAAACGGATTTACTGACTCGTATATTAAAGACATCAAAAGGTTTTATTACCCTTCTTCAATGGTCAGCCAGCGTGATTTAATATATCTTGCAGATGCTTATTCCAATATCGTTTACAACAATATGGCAATAGAAACTACTTCTGAGCTTTTAAACAGCAATCAAGCAAGTGAAAGCGATTATAAAAATTATTTAATCGCACTTGGATATTACAAATCTAACAACCTTGCACAAGCTTTGAAATACATTAACAATGCGATTGTTGAGAATGATACAAATGTAAATTATTTATCTTTAAAAGCAAAAATTCTGGCAGATTCAAATAAGCCGAAACAAGCACTTAAAACTCTTGAAAAAATCAAAAAAACAGAATTTTTAACTCTGGACTTTCAGAAAAAAATTCGAGCAATAGAAGAATATGTTCTTTACAAAACATCAAAAGATGATCCTTTAAAAGATTACCACCTTGCATATTATTATCATTTACAGGAAAAAAGCCTTCTTGCTGCAAAAGTGCTTCAATCATCTGTATTACAGGCAAAACAATACAGTCCGTTAATATTCTCGCTTCTTGGCAAAATTTATTATGATAATGATGATGCTCAAAAAGGAGAAGAGTTTGCATCAAGAGCGTATAGAGAAGATAGAAACAATTATCTGGCTGTTATTACTCTTGCTGATTTGAACTATGAAAACAGAAAGTTTGAAGATGCTTTAAAATATTACCAAAAAGCAAGAAAATTAACTAAAGACATTGAACCTTCTGTAGGACTTGCAAAAACTTATCTAGCTTTAGAAAAAGACAAAAAATCGAAGAAAATCTATGAAAAACTTTTGAAAAAATACGAAAGTAATGAAGCTTTACTTGTTGATTCTCTTCAAGTGTTCCCATATAAAGCAGATGATTATCTTCCAAAAGTTGCAGCAATAGACATTTCAAACAATGAAATCTGGCTTGGACTTGCAAATCTGGCAATCAGAGACAAAAATTTTACACAAGCAGCAGCATATCTTAATAACTCATATTATATAGATTCAAATAATTTTAAATATTATTATTACCTTAGCCTTGTTCTCAGGGCAAAAGGAGATATAGAACTTGCTAATCAGTCTTTAATCAGATGCTCTGCTTTAAATTCTGATTATGCAGCAGATGTAAATCCGGGGCATAGTGTGTATGAAAAGTAACATTTTAATTGTAGAAGACCATGAGTTAACCAGATTCGGACTTAAGACAGCTTTTGAAGCATGCGATTTTATTGAAAAAATTTATGAAGTAGAGTCTGCAGAAAAAGGTATTGATATTGCTTCTTCTAACGAAATAAACTTGATAATCATGGACTTGGGGCTTCCTGGCATGAACGGAATTGAAGCAACCAGACAAGTTAAAGATTTAAACAAAGATATAAAAATTGTTGTATTAACTTCACACAATGATGAACAAGAAGTTCTAAACAGCTTAAAAGCAGGAGCAAATGCTTATTGTTCGAAAGAAATTAACCCTAAAAGGCTTATTCAGGTTGTTCAATCTGTTTTAGACGGAGCAGCATGGTTTGATCCTTCTATTTCACATATTGTATTAGAAGCTGCAACAAAATCTCAGAGTACAAGTTCTTCTAAGCCTGAAAAAAACTACAGTTTAACTTCACGCGAAACCCAGATTTTAAAACTTATTACAGAAGGTTACAGCAATATTGAAATAGCTAAAGAACTTTTCGTAAGTATTAATACAACAAAAGCGCATGTGGCAAGCATATTGCAAAAACTGGAAGTAGATGATAGACTACAAGCAGCACTTAAAGCTTTAAAAGAAAGATTGGTTTAACGAATGGATGGAATCGCTTCAATACTTGTGGTTGATGATAACCCGAAATACTTAGCAGATGCACTTCCTATGTACGGATACGATGTAACTGTTGCAGAAGACGGGCTTGAAGCTTTAAAAATCCTTGAACAAAAAGAAGGAGCTTTTGATTTAATCCTGCTTGATGTTATGATGCCTAACATGGATGGCTGGGATACTTTAAAAGCCATCAGAAGCAATAAGAAAATTAAATATATACCTGTAATTATGATTACAGCTGTAAGCGAAGACCAAAAAGTTGTTTCAGGCTTAAGAATAGGTGCTGATGATTATGTTGTAAAACCTTTTATTCTGCCAAATCTTCTTGCAAGAATTGAAGCAGTGCTAAGAAGATGCGAATGGCAGAAAGAATCAGCGCCAAAACAGGAAATCAACAAAAATGTGAATATAGATGCTCTTACTCCTAAAGAAAAAGAAGTTCTCGCACTTGCTGCAAAAGGAGCAAGTAACCAAGAAATTGCAGATAAATTATGCGTAAGAGACGTAACTGTAAAAACGCATTTGAATAGTATTTTTAAGAAGCTAAAAGTTTCAAATAGAACGCAGGCTGTTTTGCTTGCAATGCAGATAAATTTAATTAATTAAAAGGAAAAATCAATGTTATCAAAAGAAGAATTAGTAAACCTTGTATTAACTGATGTCGAAGCGTTCAATCAGGAAGTAAAAAGCGGAAACGTAGATTTAAGCGAAACAGATTTTAGCGGCTCAAACATTGAAGGAGCTGAGTTTGTGAATGTTGATTTAACATCTTCATCTTTTGCTGATGCACATCTTACAGAAGTAAAATTTGATTGCAGCGACTTAACTTCTGTTGATTTTACAAGAGCAAATATCATTGAGTGTACTTTTAACGAAGCAGTTTTAAACGGAACAGACTTCAGCTATTCAAAAGTTGATTACAGTAATTTTTCCGATGCAGATATGGCAGGTTCAATATTCCAAGGAGCAGAACTTACAAACACAGATTTTTCTATGTCAGAAAACTTAAGTGCATGCAGGTTTGACGAAGATACTGTTTGGCCTGATAATGAATATCTGCCGGAAGAATTTGACTCCAGCTGCTCTTCTGACTTGTCATCATTACAAGATGAAGACGATTTTCAGCAGTCTGACTATTAGATTAAAAAATCTATCTCAACTTCTTTAGATTTTACAGGTGTGTAATTTGTTTCAGCTTGTAATTTTTTAAACTGCGGAATAATATGCCTTTTAGGACATTTCATTGAAATATACCTTTCACCGGCTTTTCCCGGATAGAATCCTTTTTCTTTATATTTTGAAACAAGGTCAAAAGCGCTATTAAGCATAGCTTCCAAAACTATTTGTCTAGGCTTTGAAGTTTTGGCATTTTGAAACAGCTGGCAAAATAACGTACTTCCGGCATAATTCACCTTTTCGTTAACCCCAACTGGAATAGAAGAAATTCCTAATAGATTAATTGTTCTTCCTTCTTTTTGAACAGCCATAATACCGCATGGTTTTTGTCCGCTTACTGCAAGATATTTTTTTATGGATTTATCTAAAGCAGCATTAATTGTAAAATTTAACACATCCTGCCAGCTTTTAGCATCATGCTCTGCTAAATCCGGCATAAGTTCAGGAATATTTATTTTATCTCTCAATTTTTCTAAAAATTTTGTATCTTTAGAAGAAAGCTCATACAAATCAATATGGGTACTCTTGCTGTTAAATATGTTTTTGGCAAGTGCAATCTTTCTGGCTTGAAAGTTTAAATTATTTGAATTTGAAATTTGCATACGCAAATATAAACCCTATAAAAATAAAGAATTGCTCTGAGTTAATAAAAATTTACAATAGCTCTTGTCAAATCAAATCGTTTAAGGTACACTTATATTACACTGGTAGAAAGAAGGAAATATAACAATGTCAAAAAAATGTGAAGTATGCGGAAAAACTCCTATTAAAGCAGCTAAATTAACATTCTCTCATAAACAAATTGTAAAAAGACAATCTCCAAATTTACAAGATATTAGAGTTAATGTAAATGGTCAAACAAAGAAAATGACAGTTTGTACTTCTTGCTTAAAAGCAGGCAAAGTTCAAAAAGCTGTATAGTTTTTCTACAAACAAGGATTATTAAAAGAGCCGGTAAAATACCGGCTCTTTTTTAATTAAGATTTATATGTGCCTGTTCAACAACATCCATAATCGAAATATCTATTTCTTCAGCTTCCGTTGCAAACCAAACAAGGTATTCTATATTACCTGCAGGACCTTTGATTGAAGAGTACGTAAGGCCTTTTATTACATACCCAAGCTCTTTTATACATTCTAAAACATTTCCAATCACCATCTTGTGAATATTTTTGTCTTTAACAACTCCGCCTTTTTCAACAAGCTCTTTTCCTGCTTCAAACTGAGGTTTTATAAGGCAAATCATTTCATGAAATTCAGGACACATAAGCGTTTTTAAATTAGGCAGCACTTTTGTTAAAGAAATAAATGATAAATCAGAAACAAGCAAATCTGCAAACGGCTCATTTTCCGAATAAATATCCTCAACTCCGCAAATTTTAAGATTTGTTTTTTCGATAGTTTTAACCTGCTCAGAGCTTCTTATTTTCCAATCCAATTGACCGTAACCAACATCTACTGCATAAACATACTTTGCACCGTTTTGCAAAAGGCAGTCAGTAAAACCTCCTGTAGAAGCTCCTGCATCAAAACAAATTCTGTCTTTTACAACAACATCAAAACTTTCCAAAGCTTTTTTAAGCTTAAAACCGCCTCGAGAAACAAAAGGCATTGATTTGACTTTAAAATCATACTCTTTAGATGGATCAATCTGAAATCCTGCTTTTGTAATAACTTCGGTTCCAATCATAACATTACCGGCTAAAATTGCAGCGGAAGCTTTGCTTTTGTTTTCAAAAAAGCCCAAATCAACCAAAATTTTGTCTAAACGTTCTCGAGATTTACCCAATGATTTACCCCTTTTCAAATTTCAAAAAATCTTTCTGCATTCTCAGTCGTAATATCGATTATTTCTTCAACCGGCATATTTCTCAATTTTGCAATTTCTTCCGCGACATAATAAGTATAAGCCGGTGTATTCGGTTTACCTCTAAATGGAACAGGTGTAAGGTACGGTGAATCAGTTTCCAAGACCAGCTTACCAAGAAGTACTTCCTGTGCAACTTCTTTCATTTTAACAGCGTTTTTAAAAGTCACAACCCCGCCTAACGCGATATACCAGCCTTGTTTTACGCATTCACGCATAAATTCTACGCTTCCTGAAAAGCAATGAAACAAGACCTTTGAGCCTTCATTATATGCTTTTAATAAATCAAAAGTATCTTTATGCGCTTCTCTATCATGAACAACAATAGGCAAATTTAATTTATTGGCAAGTTGAATTTGTTTTATAAAAACATCTTTTTGCAAATCAACAAATGACTTATCCCAGTAATAATCAAGCCCGATTTCACCGACAGCTTTAACTTTAGGATTTTTAGCATGTTCTACAAGCTTTTCTTCAACTTCAGAAGTATAAGTTTTAGCTTCAGAAGGAAAAATTCCAACCATTGCGTAAAAATCTGTATAAGCTTCAGCTGTTTCAATAACTTTACTGAGAGTTCCAACTTCAACAGCAGGAATTAGAACTTTTTTAACATTATATTCTGCCATTTGCTTAATTGTTTCAGTTAAAGGCGCTTCAAGCATATCTATATGGGCATGCGTATCTATTAAATAATCTTTCATAAAAGAATTATATCACGCTAAAAACAAACACATGAATATTCACACTTGCAATCTTTCTTTTTATTCGGAACTTCTTCTGTATTAATTTGTTCTAGTGTTTGCAGCAAGCGCATTTCATATTCTTGAGCAAGTTCCGGAGTACAAGAAATTTTAACTTCATCCTTGTTTTTTAAATCTATATACACGAAATTAACTTTTTCTGTCTTAAAAAAAGCTCGAACAGCTAATATATAAATCATTGTCTGAAAATCAAATTTTGCATTTTTAGGAGCAGCGCCGGTTTTGTAATCAAGAATAAAGTATTCATCCTCTTTCTTAACAAGCGCATCAATACGTCCTCCAAAGAAAACTCCACCAAGCTTTACAGCAAGATTGTATTCAGTATTTACTACCTCATAAGAAAAATATTTTATACCTTTCAAGTACTCCCAAACCAGGCGCTCACGTTCAGTCAAAGAGTTTTCCATCTTATCAATATTTTCCCCTCGTAAATAATACGAAGCCAGAGCATGGATATTTTTACCAAACTCAAAAATATCATCATTAACAGGCATAGAAATATTTTTTACGTATTTTAAATAGAACTTTTTTGCACAGATTTCATAAGTTTTAAGCATGTTTGGAGAATATTGAGTGAACATTTGCTCCTAACCCTCTAAATACGTATATTCAGAGTCTTCTGCCAATTTTTTCTCTATTTCTTCAAAAGTAATCAGTCCTTCTGTTGCTCCAAATTCTGAGACAACGCTGGAAGAATTTACAGAAGCATACATTAAAGATAATCCGACATTCAAATCTGTTCTCTGCAGCGCTCCGCAGAAGGTTGAAGCAAATGCATCTCCTGCTCCAAGAGTCGAAACAACCGGAGCAGGATAAGTCGGGCAGAAATAGAATTTTTGACCATCATAAGCATAAGCACCTTTTCCGCCGTCAGTGATAACAATAATCTGGTAATCCATGACCTTCATTGTTTCAAGCATTTTCTTAATATCACGATGAATTATGTCATGAGAAAATTTTTCAGTTTTAGTATCCGGCCTTACCTGAATTCCTGTTGTCATCATTGCTTCTTCTTTATTCATAACCACAATATGCGCCGATTTTAGAATATGCTTAATATGTTCAAATCCTCGTTTAATGCTTGTAGTACCTGCATTGAAACAAATTTTTGTACCATGCTCGTGTGCATAATCAACAATAGGTTCTAACACTTTATTAGACTCGCCGTTTAATGGAGCAACATACAATAAATCAGCTTCTTCTATCGCTTTAAAATTGATTTCACTTTCTAATATTTGAGCGTTTGCACCTCTATGAGCAAGAACAGTTCTATCTCCTTGAAAACTTACAAGAATAATTGAAAAACCTGTGGAAGTTTGCTTGTTTTGAATAATATGTTCGAGATTAACAGTACGCCCTTTAAATGCTTCTAAAACTCCTTCTGAATAAATGTCTTCTCCTATTTTAAATATTGCAGAAGTATCAAAACCAAGATTCGCAAAATTACATGCTGTATTTACACCGCCGCCGCCGACATTTGATGAAAAACCTGATATATCAATTTTAGCCCCATAAGGGTAGCTCATAAAATCAGAACTTTTATTTTTAGAGGCTACTGATACAATGTTAGCCTCGTCGCATTCAACAAATACATCCATTGTTGCACTTCCTATTGTTAAAACCTTAGTCATAATAACCTCCATAAATATATAATAGCAAAAAAAATATTTTTGCGTTTAAATAAAATAGAGGTATTAGAATAATGAATTTGACAATAAATAATGTAAACTTTAACGGAAAAAACGAAGTAATATACGGACTTAAAAAGGCTGCAGAAGAAGCAAGGAATATTAAAAAAGAATGTGCTTACCTGTATGGTCCACGACCAATAAACAAAACCGAAAATATACACAAAGCACAAGGAGCTCTTGATGCATACACAAATATGGTTGTACACGATAAATCTTTTATCGAATCCATCAACGAAATATCAAAAGATAAAGGGATAATAAATTCTCTGAAAGAAACTTTAACAACTATTAGAACTCCTTACGGCGACTTATTTCCAAATGAACGCTTTATCGAAGCTATACAGAAATCAGTTAAAAAAGCTGAGATAAATGCTTCTTCAAGCGTAGAAAACTTTTTAAACCATTTTAAAATGTAAATAATTGTAAAAATCTCAAGACAGCATAGTGTAAAATTTATTGAGTTATTCTATAATGTTTGTATAAAAGGATATGTGAATTATATATAAATAAAAAGAGAGATTATGTAATTCGCTTTGATTAGGGAATAATGTGCAGATGGTAATTTAAAGCTGCACCGAGTCAGAAAGGTTAGGGAATGGCTCTTACTATAAATACAAACATGTCGTCTTTGATTGTTCAAAGTAATTTAAATGCAGCGACAAACATGTTAAATCGTTCTATTGAAAGAATGACAACAGGGTTTAAAATAAACCACGCATCAGATAACGCTGCGGGCTATTCCATTGCAATTAACTGGAAAAAACAATTAAGTTCACTTGATATTGCAGCCGATAATGCAGCTACCGGTTCTGATATGATGACAACACTAGAAGACACTTATTCTTTAGTTTCTTCCCATCTTCAACGTGTAAGAGATTTAACAGAACAAGCTGCAAACGGAACTTACGGTTCTGAGTCTTTAAAAGCAATAAGTTCTGAAATTACAGCAAGGTTAGAAGAAATCGACCGTATTGCAAGTAATTGTGAATTTAACGGACTTTATATGATGGATGGCACAATGAAAAATGACATCTTTCTTCAGGTAGGATTATATAGTGATACTAACAGCCAGATAACTCTCAGCAAAGACTTATTTTTAGATGCTCACGTATCAACATTATTTACAGATTTTGGAGATACTGCAGATGCAACAATTGAAAGCGTAGCTAAGCTTTGTTCAGGCTATGACGGTTCCAAAATAACCGGCGGTCAAAAAGATATGCTGAACAAAATTGATGGTGTAATTAACCAAATTTCATCAAGAAACAGCATATTAGGAGCGGCACAAAATAGAATTGAATCTGCAACAGAATCAATAGGAGTTCAAACAGAGAATTTAACATCTTCTCTTTCTACACTCAGAGATTCTGATATTGCAGAAGAATCTTCAAACTATATAAAAGCGCAAATATTGCAGCAAGCTTCAGCATCATTGCTTGCAACTGCAAATCAAGCGCCGAGTATAGCATTAAACTTATTATAAAAACTAAATTTGTTGTTGATTGGGATATGTACTTATATATGAGCTTGAGAAATCAAGCTCTTTTTATTGTGCAGATTACATAAACACTTTTTGAACAATCGTCCTAAATCAACCCAATACATTAACCCTCCACGCTTTACATTTCACCCTGTTTCTGATAAACTTATCCTTGTAGATTAGGTAAAGAGGAGTTTTATTTATGGATTTAATGAAAGGGAAAAAAGGTATAATTTTTGGCGTTTCAAACACTCACGGTATCGCTTACGGTATTGCAAAACAATTGTTTGAACAAGGCGCTGATATTGCTTTCACATACGCAGGCGAAGCTATGGAAAAAAGAGTTCGTCCAATTGCAGAAGAAATGAACGCTAAGTTAATCATGAGCTGTGATGTAACTAAAGAAGAAGAAGTGGAAGCAGTATTTAAAGAATGTGAAAAAATCTACGGCAAGCTAGACTTTGTAGTTCACGCTGTTGCTTTTGCTCCAAAAGAAGATTTAATGGGCAGATTTGTTGACACTTCAAAAGAAGGCTGGGATATCGCTCTAGGTGTAAGCGCTTACTCACTTGTTAGAGTTTGCAGACACGCTGAGCCTATCATGAATGAAGGAAGCTCTATTTTCGCACTTACTTACCTTGGCTCAGTTCTTTCTGTTCCAAGCTATAATGTAATGGGCGTTGCAAAAGCTGCATTAGAATCTGCTATGAGATTCTTAGCTGTTGATTTAGGTGCTAAAGGCATCAGAGTTAACTGCTTATCATCTGGTCCTGTAAAAACACTTGCTTCTATGGGTATTGCAGGTTTCTCAAAAATGCTTAAAGCTGCAACAATGAGAGCTCCAATGAAAAGAAATGTTTCTCTTGAAGATGTAGGAAGAGCTGGTTTATACTTAGCATCTGATCTTTCAAGCGGTACAACAGGCGAAGTTATATACTGCGACTGTGGATGCCACTCAGCTTATGCTTCATCTGAAGAAATGGATGTTATTTCTAAAGCTGAATAATAATTCTATTAAGGCGGATTTGCGTTTTGCAAATCCGCCTTTCTATACAAAATATAGGAAAGTTTATATGAAAAAATTTTTATCATTTTTATTCTTACTAACAGTTATTCTTTTTAGTGCCAATCAAGCAAATTCAATGTCTTATGAAGAAGCATCTAACGATTCTAAGCCTATGGCGCTTCTTATTTACGCTTCTTGGGCTGATGATATAGATAAAGTTAAACAAACTTTTGATACTCTTGCTCAAAGATACGATAAAAAATACAACTTTGTTACTTTAGACATTGCTTCAAGTGATACAAAAGTTTTTAACAAAAAATACCACATCTATCCAAACCTTCCTTATGTTCTTCTATTCAAAGACAGAGGTAAAATTTCAAGATACTTGCAAAAAGATTGTGCTATAGATAATTCTTGCTTTGCACAAAAGCTAGATATGTTTTCCAATTAATTTGTAAACTTTTGTAAATATTATCTTAAAACATGAAATCCGTCTGGAGAAAAATACTTTATATGTATATACAAATGTTATACACATGAGATGATATTTAGAAAGGACGGTAATATATGGGACCAAATGTGGACGGAGCACATAGCACAAATTCGGTTAAGCCTTTTTGGATGCAGCAACAGGATAATACTCCAAAAGAAACTCAAACAGATAAGTTAAAAAAAGGCAATGTATGGGACTATGCGGCTTCAATGCAAGCAGGAGCTTTTCAGGGCTAGTTAACTAGCTTATACAAAAATTTGAGACCGGTAATAAACCGGTCTCTTTTTTCGCATATATTTAATGTTTGCTTTGTTTAGTCATTAACTTTTTGTTTGAATACATGATCTTTTCTGTCTTGTTCAATATTTGGTGTATCAATTTCAAACACATAAGCATCAGCTGGAGCTAAGTTAACCTTTAGTTCATTTGCTTCAACTTGAAATTCACTTACATCACCATATTCAGGAACCATATTTACAAGTTTTTGGTCTTCTTTTAATCCAGGAATTTCAATAATACCAGTCACGTTTCTGTTAGGGTTTTTATTTGCTACAACCAAGATTGTTTTTCCATTATTATGTCTTGCATAAGTAATTATCTGGTCATATTTGTCTTCGCGTTTTTCAAGTTCAATAAAACTGCTGTTTTTATCTGCAAGAACATCCAGATTTTCACTTCTCATTTTGAGAACCCCTTTCATAACCCTTTCTATATCAGGAGAATCTCCTCCCGGCTGTCTTGAAAGGTTAAATAATGCAAGACGGTATCTGTGTTCATTCATTAATGTTTTACCAGTATAAGTTTCAATATTATCTGTGTCTCTGTATTTGTAATCATAATAATCACCTGTTTGGAAACCATCAATAAAATACGGGTTACACATTGGTATAGTTGATTGAAGAACAGTTGTGAGTTTACAGAAATTTTCTCCGCCGTGAATCATTGAAGAGCTGTCATCATGTGTCAAGAATGAACCAATAACGCTTTTTCCGGCAGGAAGTCTATATGACATATCTAGATTTGATTTTACATAATCATTAAATTCTGTACAGTTTCTCCAATCATGAAAAATATGATATTGTCCATAGTATTCATCAAAACCAGCTTTTAACAAATCTTCCGGTCTGTCATAAGGCATATTAATCATTGGAGAAGCGCATTCGTAAGTATAGCTTTCTGCAAGCCATGCAAATTCAGGGTCTCTGTCATGAGAATATTTAATCAAAATATCCCAGAATTCAGGCGGTTTCGCTCTTGCTACGTCAGCTCTTATACCGTCTAATCCTAAATCTATACAAGCATCTACATACTGTTTATGCATTTCTAAAAGTTTTGGGTTTAAAGTTCTTTGAGCTTCATCTGCCCAAGGTTCAAACATTCTGATATCAGCCCAGCCTTGAGGAGTTTTATCTTCACCGTTCCTGCCATAAGCCATTAAATCCGGCTCAGCTTCAAACATATCAACAGAAGCACAGCTTGGAAGGTCAAGCATAACTCTTATACCGCGTCTATGACATTCATCAATAAAAGCTTTGAACTGCTCATTAGGGCTCCTTGGATCGTCTTTTTCAATAATCATTGGGTCAATCGCAAGGTCGCCTTCATCTGTTACATATCTTGCAGGAGAATAAAGAGAACCCGCAGTTCCCATAGCATTCTTTTTGCCGGTCGGATGAATTGGAAGTATATGAAGAGTGTTTATACCATCTTCTTTAAGCTCATCTAACCTTGAAATTGCACTTAAAAATGTTCCAACTTTTTCTCCGGTTGATAAAGTAACTTTATCATCACCGTTTAAATCCTGCGCTGTAAATGTTCTTGGAACAATTGCCATCATAACAGACTCATTATTTCTAATCATTGAACGCAAATTATTTTTATAAGGTTCTGTTTTTACAGAGCTTAAGTCAACTTTTTTTACCGCAGCTGCGTTCATCAAAGCTAAATTATCAAGATATTTTGACGATACATCTGTATCAGCTGCTTGATTGATTTCAGGTTTTGTTTGAGGAGCTTGCACTGCTGCATCAGCTCTAAAGTTAATAGGCATAATTTTAGTTATTTGCATCATCGCTCACCTGCTTCTGTAAATTATGTGGATTTCTTATCTTACCAAATGTAAACTGTGCTAAAATAGCAGCGCCAAAGACTGTTCCGCCAATTGCAGAAGCTATTCTAAACCATTTTTGTTTTCCATATTGTCTTTCTGCCGCGTTTTTTACTAAATCAACAGAATTTTGTGCAACAAGATTGAATTTAGCCATTCTGGTTTTAGAAGATTTTGTATAGTTTTCAAGAACACCAGTATCCAAAATATGCTGAGGTTTTGTAAAGTCAATATTGTTGTTACCCATAATATCTTTAAATCTCTGGATATATTTTTGTAATCTTCCTGAGACATCACCGGATGCAACATATTGTGAAATACCAAGCCCGTTTTTTGTACCTTTTTGCAATTCTTGAGACCAGATAGTATTCATCATGTCTTTATAGAAAGTAGGATTGTTTATAGTATTAAGCTTCATTGTATGCTCAGAAGATGTTCCGCTTAATAAAGCTTCTTTACCAGCTTTAAGAATTGCCTGCTCATATTCACCTTGAGGCATAGGGCGTTTATAAATATCAAACAAATGAAGAACTCTGTTAAATGAATTTTTAGCACCTTGATATCTTTCAATAATTCTTGAAATTTCAAGATTTTTAGAAGAGCCGACACCTTTTGCGTTATGCTTAGCATAGTCAAGACGTTTTGCTTCACTCTCGCTCCAGTAATTAAATCCGGCAAATTTGTCTTTTTTTATACCATCAAGAATATCAAACAAATCTTGTTTTGACTCAACTGAATTAGAAAGTGTTGATACATCTTCTTTTACCAGCCTATCAACAGTATTTTTAAATCTGCCGATAGAATTCAAGCGTTTTGCAGTGTTATTATAGTTGTTTTCAATACCGGAAATTAAATCTTTTAAATGCGAAGCTTCAGCATCTTTACCATTTAAGCTTACTTCCATCTCAGATATAACTTTTGTAAGCTTCTCAACAGCTTTCTGATATTTTGCATCATCTTTTACAAGCTCTGTAAGTTTTTTATCAAAAATTTCTTTTGCATACTTATCAGAACGTCTCATTTCGTTTAAGTCTTTGTATTTAATACCGAGAACATCAAACAATGTTTGTTCAAACTTGCCGTAAGAACGAGCAAGTACAGTTTCAGGAGCATACTCAACTTTGAATGATTTACATTTATCAAGAGTTTTTTGATTTGCTTTAAATTCTCCAAGTACTTTGGCAAAGTCAACAACATCTTTAATACTGTTTTCGTTTACAAAACGTGATTCAGATGATTGAATATTTTTTGAAATGTTTTCTAAAACTTCATTCTGATAAGCTCTCAATGCAGATTTCGGCATATTTGTTTCACTAGCCATCTTACGTTCAAATAGATTTCTAAGCTCACCTTTGATATTAAGAAGCTGCTCTTCTGTTATTTCTTTAGAACCTGCACTATCAAGAATTTCTTTGATTTCTGCAGAAGTCGGAACAAACACTTTTTCTAATATAGCTTTATTTCTTGAAGGCAAATTCTTTTTAATAGAATTGACAATCTCATCAGCAGTTTTATCTTGAATTAAGAAAGATTTTTCACCATTTTTTCCTATCTTAAAGATATTTGTTAAATCATTTCTTATACCTTCAGAAGCAATTGAGTCCATATCTTTTGTTAAAAGCTTCATAAGATTATCAAACTCTGCTGCAGGAAGCTCTTTTCCATTATAATTAGAAAGAATTTTTTCAACATCCTTACTTAGTTTATTCGAAGGAATAGATGCAGCATCTTCACTCATCTTTTCTGTAAGGTGAAGCATTTTTGTAATCGTTGCATTATAGCCGGCATTTCTTGATTTTTCGAGAGCAGGAGCAATAACTTTTTCCAAACCTCCGCAAATCAAAGCTGACATAACCGGCACAACAGCCGCAGTCATCATCCAAAGAGTATTATTCTGGATTGCGATTTTTCTCATTTGCTCTTTTACAACATCGTTACGATTTTTAATTCCTCTTGGAATTCCCAGCCTATCGCCAATAATATCTAAATCTTCACCAGGATAATCTTTTTGATACATATCAAATGGTATGTAGTTTGGATCTTGAAGAACAGCTTTTTTTCTTCCTTGATCATCAACATATTCTTTACCAATATCAAATCCATGAACCAGTCTTGATGGAGTATTAATTGCAAGCATCGGATAAAGTGACATAGAAGCCAAGAAAGCACCTAAGCCGGCATACTCCATAATACGAACCATAGGATTTTTTGTTCTTGCAGCCAGCACTGTTGCAATACCTATACCGCCAAGCTTAAGCCCTGCATCATTAAGCCTTCCAAGCTGGTGGTCATTAGCATTACCATCAAAACCGTCTTTTATAGCTTTAAAATCATAAGCAATATCTTTCAAAAAATACTTAGGAGCAGTCAGCAAAGAATCATGAACAAGATGCCCTTCCGGAGGAAGCGGTCTAACATAACCTTCAGTTTTTACTGCTCCTTTTGCATCTTTATAAGGAACATGAGACTTAGTATTATCAATATTTGAAACAGGATTTATCGCCATACTAAATCACCGTACTTTCTTTTGATTTGTCCATAATATCTTTATTTGCTAATTTACCCATATGTCTCGCTTTATAAATTACATTTGCCACTCCGCCCGCAGTAAGAGCCATTGTAAAAAGAAGCCATCCTTTTCCAGCATGCTTCATAAAACCTTTTTTGCCGGCTTCACCTGTCCAAAGAGTTTTTGAAGCCCCTGCAAAAGATTTTCCAAATGCTTTTGAAATTTCTACAAAATTTTCACCTGCATTCTTCATACGGCTGCCTAATTTAGTAAAAATACCTTCTCCCGGCTTTGCAATGTGGCGTTTTCTGCCTGCAACCGCATCAAAGAAACGACTCCAATCATTTTGAACAGCAAGTCCTACACCGACTCCAGCCCAAGCATAAGAAGCAAGACTCTTCGCAGTTTTTGCAGTAGAAATTACGCTTTGGATTATCGGGGTAGTTTCTGTTACAGAATCGTTTAGATTTTCACCCAGACCAATTTTCTTAGCAATATTGTCGTAATATTTTATACCAATATCTTTTTGAATAATATCTTTTCTAAAAAACTCTCTGCTGTCGTAAATTTTTCTCTGCTGAATCTGAGGTTCTATATTTGCAGCTTCACCTGCTTCTTTAGGAAGAGGATAATAAACATGCTCTATCGGAAGTTCTATATCAACACCTGTTCCCCAATGGACAGGGCGTGTAACAAGGTCATTTGCAAGAGTTTTGAACACACCGTACAAAACAACTCCAAGAGCCATCTTATTTCCGTTTAAGTTTGCTATTTTTTGAGATTTTGGACTCAAATCTTTCAGCATATTAAATAAACCCATAAACATTGCACTGCCTAAAAGATAAGGCACAATTCCCATAGAAAGAAATTCATAGAAATCTGAGTTTACATCTCCTCTAAAACCTTTAACAGGATACTGCAAAAAAGCGTTAGTAGTTTTCTGGAACTTTTGGTTCATTCTTGTTCCGAGCGTATTCGGTAAAATACGTGATTCTACTTCGCCGACAGATTTTGAAGCCTCATCTTTCTTGTCAGCTTTTTTACCGAACGCAACTTTATTGTCTGCTAATCTTACCGCTTTAATCATACAAACCCCATCTGGTATCTATATATAAAAAGTCCCTAAAAAACTTATTTTTGCTATTTATAAAGCATGAACTTTACATATTGTTACAATGTTTTAGAAATATAAAACACACACAATTAACTTACCAAAAACAAAAAAAATATTCAATAAAAAAGGACTTATAAAGTCCTTTTTTAGATTAAGCTCTTTCACTTAACTCTTTGTCCATAAGATAAAGAGCAACTTTATCATCTCCAAATAGTTCTAAGCGTTTGATGATGTTTTTGATATTTTGTTCTTCTTCAATTTGTTCATTTATAAACCAGTCAATAAAAGAAAGAGTTGTTCTGTCGCATTCTTCCTCTGCAGCTTTTGCAACTTTCATTACAGATTCTGTTATGCATTTTTCATGCTCATAAATTTTATTAAAAACAGAAATTATTCCTTGAAATTCAAACTCTGGCGTTTTAATCTGTTTCAAAGTAACAAAGCTGTTTCTTTCTATCAAATAATCAAATAGCTTAAGTCCGTGTTCTACTTCTTCTTTCGCTTGAAGCTTGAGCCATGAAGAAAATCCGAAAAGTCCCAGCTCTTTCATATAAGCAGACATTGAAAGATATAAATAACCGGAATAAAACTCTTTATTAATCTGTTCATTCAGTATTTCATTAATTTTTTCACTAATCATTTTTATTCTCCCCCCAAAGTCCGTGTATATTACAGAACTCTATTGCATCAATTTCTTCCGGCATGCAGGTAATATTAAACTCTGCAATTTCATTAGGATTGAGATATTTTAAATGAAGCTCTGATTTATCTTTCTTATAAATCTCTATAAACTGAATATAATGCTCAGGAATCATCGGATGACTTTTAACCTGTACATATCTTTCACTTTCCCTAAACTCAACAACCGGTGCGTGCTTTTCGCCTGTTTCGGATTTATCATGCTGAATAGTTTGCAATTTCATCGGCTCTCCGCAGCAAACAAGCTCGCCTGCACCTGATAAAATAACCTGCACAAGATTTCCGCAAATATTGCATTTATACAACTGTAATTTTTCTGTAGACATTATCCACCTCCAACTTAATTTTATCGGGTTAAATATTATTCTCATTGCCGAAGCAGGCAATTTATGGTACTATTTTGGATATGGATAATTTTTTTGCAGCAAATAATACACAGGAAACAAACTCTCTTAATTCGCAGTATGACAATCTAAAAGATAACTACGAAAAGATATTTATTGAAGCCGCAGAAAGCATTAGACGCGAAGTTAACAAGTTCAAGCCGGAAAATCCTTGTGAAAAATGTCAAATTAAGGACTGTAAAATTGAAACAAAAGATGTTTTTGCACCTTATCCAATGAATTGCGAATACAGAGACTGGCAGCTTAAAATATTGACTTTCCTCTCCGGAGATTACAGACAAAAACTTAAAGCTGCTTACAAAGCAATCATGGACAAAAAAAACGAATACTCCTGCTCAAGATGCGCAGCCTGCTGTCAGCTTGCAACAAGTGAATACTCTTATCAGCAGTTAAAACAAAGAGCTATGCGAGGTGATAAATTCGCTAGTGATTTTGTTTCAGTTTTTGTTCCTTACGAAAATGAAGATGAAGCTAAAAAAGCAAATCCTGAATATTTTGAACTTCTGAACGAACTTGTTGAAGATAAAGTTTATTATTATTACTGTCCAAAAATGAAAGACAATCTATGTACAGATTATGAAAACAGACCTGATATCTGCAAAGATTTTCCGCATAATCCGCTTAAGCTTTTGCCTTCTTCATGCTCTTTTAACAGCTGGAAAAATGAGATTACCCATGATGCAATGCTTTTAAAAGCAAAAGTAGATATTATAGATTTTTATAAGGATAAATTACAATAATGATTTTAGCCGGAATGACTTTGGGAGAATTGGAAGATTTAATGAACAAGCTTGGAGCAACAAAATTTCGCGCCAAACAAGTTCATAATTGGATTTACGCAAAATCAGTTTCAACAATTGACGAGATGACAAATCTTTCCAAAGATTTTCGTGAACAATTGAAAGAAACAGCAAGTGTTACCGAAACAAAAGTAAAAATAAAACAAGTCAGTAAAGATGGAACGATTAAGTATTTAGTCGAATTTCCTGACGGAGAATGTGTAGAAACGGTTCTCATGCGCTTCGATAACCGAGCAAACTTGACAGCTTGCGTTAGTTCGCAGGTCGGGTGTGCTGTAAACTGTTCTTTTTGCGCAACAGGAAAAGGCGGTTTTAAAAGAAACTTAACTTATCAAGAAATCATAGAACAAGTCTTAACAATTCAGCGCGATACAGGGCTTAAGGTTACTAATATCGTGTTTATGGGACAGGGCGAACCGCTTTTAAATCTTGACAACGTATTAAAAGCACTGGATATTTTTAACAATGATTTTCAAATCGGAGCAAGAAGGATTACCATCTCTACGAGCGGTATTATTCCTGGTATTAATAAGCTATCAGAGTTAGAACTTCAATCAACTCTGGCAATTTCGCTTCATGCTCCAAATCATGATTTAAGGCGCGAACTAATGCCGATTGAAAACAGGTATCCGATTAATGAGTTAAAAAAATCGCTCAAAAACTACATCGATAAAACAGGGCGCAGAATTACAATTGAGTATATTTTAATCCACGGTTTTAACGATAACCCTGCTGTTGCAAAAGAGCTTGCGAATCTATTAAAAGATTTAAAATGCAATATAAACTTAATCCCATATAATTCTGTTATTGAAAATGATTATAAGAAACCTTCAAGCAATGATATTATGAAATTTAAGTATCTCCTTGAGCATTCAGGGAAAAAAGTTACCGTAAGGCTTGAGCGCGGAGCTGATATTGATGCGGCTTGCGGTCAATTACGCGGCAGGGAAAGGGCGCAAAAGGGTGAATAACATTTTCGAAAAAAATATTCAGGCACTTGCTGCAAAAAACATTGAACTTGCAGAAAAGCTTGTTAAATATATTCCTACAGATATTCCGCAGCTCATTAATGAAAACGGAGCGTATAATTTAATATACAAAAATATTCCGCTTCACCATCCTGCCAATCCTTTAGGAGAAGCGCGTGAAATTTTCTCAATGGCTGAAAACACTCCTGTAACAATACATCTGGTTTTCGGTATTGGACTGGGTTACTTGTTCCAAGTTGCTTCTGCAAATTCTGCCGGCACAGTTATACTTTATGAACCTGATTTAAATATATTAAAAATTGCATTCTCACTTGTAGACTTTTCAGAAGATATTTATAAGAACAATATTTTTATAGCTGAAACATTAGAAAAAACAGGAGAGTATTTATATACTAAATCTAATACGAAAAACCTTCCTCTTATGCTTTCTACAACTAATTACAGAGAGTTGAACAGCAAAAATTTTAACGAAATGGTTGAAAAGCTTCAAAGGATGATAGGCTCTTATAACCTTGATTTAAAATACACTCAGGAAAAATTCTATCCGCTTGTAAGAAATATTTTAAATAACATACCAAACCTTATAAAAGAACCTCCTCTAAGCTCAATCAAAGATTTTTATAAAGGAAAAACAGCAGTGGTTGTATCTGCCGGTCCTACTTTAGACAAAAACATTGAAACAATAAAAAAATACCGTAACAATGTAGTATTAATTGTTGTAGGAACAGCAATGAAAACGCTCAGCCGGCATGGCATTACTCCAGATTTCTTATGCATTATTGAAACTTACGATTCTTCTAAACAAATTGAAGGGCTTGATTTATCAGAAGTTAACTTCATAACAGAACCTTTTTCAAACAAGAACTTAAGAAAATTTAAGTTTAAACAAGTATTTTCACATTTATCGTCAAACCTTCCTGTTAACTCAATATGGAGTAATTTAATCAATGAAAATAGAGAAGAATATCTATCTAAAGGAACGGTATCTTACACAGCTTTAAATTCTGCAAGAATTCTCGGATGCTCTAAAATCGTTATGGTCGGGCAGGATTTAGCATACATTGAAGGTCAATGCTACAGTAAAGACTCTGCTTATAAAGACTTGAAATGCACTTGTAATGAAGGTAAATGGAAAATAACAGCAGCAAATTTCGAAGAGTTTGCGAATTCTTTAAGTAATTCTGCTGATATAGAGAAACGAAGAACTGCGGCTTTAAGAAGACTTGAAAATTTAAACAACTCTCTATACTACGTAAAAGGTATTCAAGGAGATATGATTCCAACTGAATCTGTTTATGCAGCGTTCATCAAGCCTTTAAGCGAGTTTGCAGAAATACATAATGACCGCGAATACATTAATACATCTATGGTTGGTGCTCAAATTGACGGTTATAAAAATATGGATTTAGAAGAAGCTTTGAAAGACTCTAAACCTATTGAAAACAGAAACATTGTTTTTGATTACAAATTTGATTTAGAAGAAGTTAAATCAAAACTTAAAGATGAAGTCTTGAAGCTGCAAAATATTTTATCAGATATAGAAAGCGGAAAAAAATATTTGAAAGCTTTGAATAATGATTTTAAAAGGCACAAAAATCCGACCGTTGAAGTTTTAAAAAGCTTAAAAAAAGCCTCAGCTGTATTTTTAAGCCTGAGTGAAAAAAATGCAGATACAATTTTTGATTTCATTACTGCTGCCGAAAAAATCAATGTTGATTACGAAATGAAAATGGCAAGAAACTTTAACACAATCACTTTAAAAACATTAATAGAAAAGCTTTCAGCTTATTTTGAAAATGGAGAAAAGAAAACAAAATCAGTAATAGCATTAATTGAAAAAACAATCGGAGAGATTCAATGAAAGTTTTAATCCAAAGAGTAAAAAAAGCTTCCGTAACAATAGATAACAACCTGTATTCTTCAATAAATAATGGTATTTTAGCATTAGTCGGAATAGAAAAAGGAGACACTCAGGGAGAAGTTCAAAAACTCGCAAAAAAGATTGTAAACTTAAGAATATTTCCGGATGAAAATGACAAAATGAATCGTTCAATAATCGATATCCGAGGAGAAATGCTTATTGTTTCACAGTTTACACTTTGCGGTGATTGTAAAAAAGGAACCCGCCCGAGTTTTGATAAATCAGCTTCTCCTGAGGATGCAAATAAACTTTATGAAGATTTTATAAAAGAAGTTCAAACTTACGGAATTCAAACAGGAACCGGTCAGTTCGGTGCAATGATGGATGTTGAATTAATAAACGACGGCCCTGTAACATTTATGCTTGAGGTAAAAAATGGATGATTTTAAACATTATACAGTAATGCTCAATGAAGCAGTTGACGCTTTAGAATGCAAAGACGGCAAGATTTATGTTGACTGTACCTTGGGAGGCGGTGGACACAGCGAGCTCATATTGCAAAGAATTTCTCCTAACGGAAAGCTAATTTCTTTCGATATTGATGATGAAGCTATCGCGCATGCCACTGAGCGTTTAAAAAATTATCCAAACCTTACAATTGTAAAATCTTCTTACACCAATATTAAAAAAGAACTTAAAAAACTTGGAATTGAGAAGATTACAGGCGGTGTAATTCTGGACTTAGGAGCTTCTTACCATCAACTTACAAAAGCTGAAAGAGGATTCTCTTTTTCAAAAGACGCACCATTAGATATGAGATTCAACATGCAAAGTGATTTTTCCGCTTATGATGTGGTAAATACATACAAAGAAGATGAGCTTGTAAGGATTTTTAGTGAATATGGAGAAGAACGATTTTCGAAACGCATTGCAAAAAAGATTGTCGAAATTAGAAGGACTGAGCCGATTAGAACAACAAAAGAGCTCGCTGATATTGTTATCAGTGCGACTCCTAGGGTTAAGTCTAATATACACCCTGCTACAAGAGTGTTTCAAGCTATTCGAATAGAAGTAAATAATGAGTTAAAAAATGTAAATTTTGTACTACATGACATATTGGATTTATTGGATAAAGATGGTATAATTTCTGTAATAAGTTTTCATTCTTTGGAAGATAGAATTGTAAAACAAATCTTCAAGTTTGAAAGCCAGAAGTGCAGATGCAATGAAATGATTTGCAAATGCCCGCCGCCAAAGATAGAGTTAGTAAATAAAAAACCAATTATGGCGAGCGAAAAGGAGATTTTGGAGAATCCGCCGTCACGAAGTGCTAAGTTAAGGGTTGTAAGAGCTATATGACGCCGATGGATTAAAACTTGGGAGCAGAGGAGTTAACACATTGGTTTCGGCATTAAAAGTCAATAATAAATCACAAAACGGACTTAATTATTTTATCAAAAAATTAGCAGGTGAACATAAATACCAAACGCGTGAAAAAAAGACTTTTCTCGATAAATCTGTTCAAAATTTAGCTGTTAATAGTATAATAGAAGGGTACTTTCCAAAGGAGAATTTTGTTAAAGATATGGCAATTAAAAGAGTAAATAAAATGTTATGCGTCATATTAAGCTTACTTATCGGAGTTGTAGTTGTAAGCTACTACTTTGTTATCTCCTGTGAAATGAAATTAAATGATTTAAGCAGACAAACAGTTATTCTCAATAACGAAAACGAAGAGCTTCAAAACAGGCTTGATACTTTAAAATCATTTAATAATGTAGATAAAACTTTACAGCAAAACAACATGCTGCAGCGCGCCGGACAAGTAATAGAAACCCCGGAAATAACTGTTGATAGTTCATTGCCGGCAAAACACGCTGCTAAAAAGAAAATTTTTGATTACGCAATAGGATTTTAGCCATGCTCAAAATAGTCTGCGGAGCCGGTAACGAAGATTATGAGAGCGTTAAGCGCTTGGTTTATATTTATGCAAAAGCCGGATGTAAATGTTTTGATTTATCAGCCAGAAAAGAAATTTTAGAAGCAGCAAAAGAAGCAGCAAAAATAGCCGGTACTGCTGACTTAAAATACTGCGTAAGCGTAGGTATTAAAGGTGATAAGCATATTGCAAAAGCGCAAATAAAAGACAGTATTTGCATAAAATGTAAAAACTGTTTTAGAAACTGCCCTAATGATGCAATTTATTCTTCAATTATTATTGATGAAAAAAAGTGTATCGGATGCGGAGTTTGCGCAAAAAAATGCCCGGCAGGCGCGATTTCTATGACAGAAAAAGATGTTAATGTCAAAGAAATTCTGCCTTATATGGTTCAAAATGGAGTAGAAATATTAGAGCTTCATGTAATGGGACATGATAAAAAAGACTTGGAATATAAATGGAACATAATTAACGAGTGTAACCCTAAATTTGCTTCAATCTGTATCGACCGTGAAAACTTCGGCAACAAAGAAGTCTTGTCGCGCATTCAAGAAATGATTTCTCATAGAAAGCCTTACACAACTATCATCCAAGCTGATGGTATTCCGATGAGCGGAGCGGAAGACGATTTCAAAACAACTCTTCAAGCAGTTGCAATGGCAGAAATCATTCAAAATGCAGACATGCCGGTACATATAATGCTCTCAGGAGGAACAAACTCAAAAACAGCTGAGCTTGCAAAGCTTTGCGGAATAAATTACTGGGGAATAGCAATCGGTTCCTGGGCACGAAAAATTGTTAAGCCTTACACTTCTGCACCTGACTTTTGGGAAAATACCGAGATACAAAATAAAGCTGTTGAAACGGCAAAAGAATTGATTAGAGCTTCTGTTTAAGTATTCTTCCTATAGCTTTTTCAAAATCAGCAAATGATATTGAAATACTCTTCAAATCATCATAACTAAATTTCTTTGCGTCCATTTTGGCAAACATTCCTAAGCGTTCTAGAGCATTAAAATACGCATCAGAAATCATTTCGGCAACATCTGAACCATTAAACTTGCCTGCAAACATTTTTTGAATAAGGTTTTCTACCGAAACATCTGATTGTATCGGCTGATTTTTTGAATGAATACTAAAAATCTGTTTTAAGCCTTCTAAATTCGGCATAGGTACTTCCAAATGCAGACCGAAACGTCCCGAAGCAAGCAGAGCCGGATCAATAAGCTTAATCATATTAGTTGCTGCAATAATGAAAGCAGGCACTTTACTTTTTTCTAAATCACTCATACAACCTAGGAATTGATTGACCATAGGATCATCAAAACGGGCATTCGAAGAACCGTCTCTTGTTTTGCCAATAGAGTCAAATTCGTCAATAAAAGTAATAGAAGGAGCATTAGCAGCAGCTTTTTTAAACATATCTCTTATTGCAGATTCAGATGCTCCAACATGTGAAGATTTAAATTCATTTGCATTGTATTCATTATATTTTGCACCTACTTCATTCGCCAGAGCCTTTCCAAGAAGGGTTTTGCCGCATCTTGGCGGTCCATAAAGCATTATACCTTTATTAAGTCTTATATTTTCAAACACTTGAGGATAGTTAACCGGGCGCACAACATACTTTCTAAGCTGTTCTATAACATCATCTAATCCGCCTACATCAGCAAATGTAAACCCTTTTTTATCGGCCTTTGATAAATTTTTTGCAGAAAGAGAAGCAATTGAGCGCCGATTGAAGTCTGCAATATTATTTATAGTTCTTACTTGTAAATATTTTTCAGCATTTGAAGTATTGAATTTATAAGGCGGTTTAAATAACAATTTTGGCTCTTCACGCCACAACATTTCCCCTGTTCCAAGTTCTACTCCGTCATGCAGCTCCACAATAGCTCCAGTTTTAAACAGGTGCTCTTTTGATTTTAATTCATCTTTTGGACGTTTAATCATTAATGACGAAAATATTCCGCTGCCTAACACAAGAGCAAAATACTTTTTATCCTGTTTAAATATAGCAAAATCAGAATCAATCTCTTCTTTGTTCTTTAAGTCACTTTCTTCAACTTTCAAAGTATATTTCTTTAAAATTGGCGTTACAATCTTATTAGAATATTGTTCCAGAGTCATATCTGCACGTTCCGGATTTGAAGTCACCACAAGAAGTGAATTATTATCAAGAGCTTCTATCCCGTATCTAAATCTTTCCGACAAATTCGGCGCACCAAAAATACCATTAAAAACCGGCTTTTTGACCGGCGCAATATAACTTACGCTGCTATTTATACCCGCTACTTTCATATCCTCTGCGACTTTCTAATTTTTATTATACATTCACTCCAAATTTTTCGCCTTCTTTAACAGTTTCATACTGCTTATAAGGATTTGACGCAAAATTGTACTGTTTATTGTAATACACTTTCTTCGGAGCTCCTCTGAATATAATATTTTTGATATGTTTTAAAATCATAACTCCGTTTTTAGAAGTCATACTATCCATGATGATTTTCTTACCATCTTTTCTAACAATACCAGTCTTTCCGCCTACCTGTTTCACAACGTATTCAGCTTTATCACCGGCTTTTGCATTAGCAAATATTGTTCCTGCAGGAATTGCAACCCCAGCTCCAAGAACAATCATATCAATTTCAGAAGGTTTAACCTCAGGTTTAACTCTGTTAGAAAAGTCTACATCACCTGCATTAAATACAGTTACAGTCATATCTCCGTTTGCACTTTGCATCATATACGCAAGTTTCGCAAGTTCTCTTGATAACTGCCTTTGCTCTGCTTGAAGTTGTTCTTTCTTAGCACCTTCCGCTTTTTCAATTTCACCCCATATTTGATTTAATCTTTCCTTAATTTCGGTTCTTGTTTTACCATTAACCAAAATTTCAGCAGAATAAGGAGTACCATTATTCAAAGGAGCAAGTTCAGGATTGCTTCTGTCTTTCAAAGCACCGTTCATTGCAGACATAACACTTCTTCTGTATTTTGCAATATCAGACTCGCCTTCAACCTCAGTCCAAGGAAGAGCATTTCTGTTCTGCAAATAAACATTCTTAGCTTTTTCTTCATAACCTGTCATGCCCATTTCGTCACCGGCATACATTGTAGGAATACCGGGAAGCCCTTTTAAGAATTCCATAATCATTTCAGCTTTTCTAACAGCAGGTTCTGTTGCTGATTGATAAAGCTTATCAATTACAGCTTGTTTATTATCGATTGATTTGCCTGTTTTAAACTCAACTTGTTTTGCTGCCATCTCAAGAGAACGTCTCAAATCTCTTGCTGCATAACCATTCTTACGCATTGCATTTACAGGGTTTTCAATACGCTTAAATTCTTCTGTATTAGAAGCTACTGTATGCTTATCATATTTTTCTGCAAACGCTTTAAAACCATTATCTAATGAAACTTTTGCACCAGTCTCAAGATAAGCATCTTTAAGTAATTTTACCAATTGTACGGTATACAAGCTATATTTAGCATAGCTGCCTTGAGAACCCAAAATATCTCTTGCATTAGCTTCGTTATGTTCTTTTATCTCAGCATCTAAATCTGCCCAGTCTAAATCTCCGTGCACTAAGTAATTTGCTAAATCCATTTCATTAGCTTTTTTAATTACGGCGTCGATTTCAGCCTGAGAAAGAGTCTTTCCGGATAATTTTAAAATTTCTTTGAAAGCTTCGTCTAAAGATGAAAGTTCTTTAATCTTAATTTTGGTCATGCTTTCTGTAACACCTTTTCCGAGGTAATTACCGTTAGTTAAGTCTACCAAAGCATCTATTAAGCGTTTCTTGTCATTTTCTGCAATTGTATTATCTTCATTAATAACATCCATCAACAGCTTACTTACTGCAATTGCTTTTGAGCTTTCAGTCAAGAAATAATTGTTGTTATCAACATTTAATCTAAGCTCAATTGGAATGTCAGCATTAGTTTTAGCTCCTGAAAGTACTTTTATTGCAGCTTCCCTTGCACTATGTCCTTGATTGAAATTTTTCCAGTCATTGAGAAGATTAGCGTGGAAAAGTTTCATATCAACTGCAAGTCCGTGAATCATACGCGGTTTGTCGTGGTTGCCCATAAATGTGTATAAGTTTCTCAAATAATCTACACTTCTTGTCTCCATCAACAAATCAAAACGAGCTTTAAAACGGTCATGTGAAGATGATTCACCATCTCCTGTATCAAATGCAGGAGCAAAGTTTGTTAACAAATCCGTAAAGAAATAAGAATAACCAGCTTCAGATGTAATACCTGTCTGAGCAAAGAACTTGGCAAAAGCATCAGGTTCGCCGTTAAATTTCTGACCAAGATTTGTCTTATTTGCATAAGGATAAACCTTTTGACCATAAGTATCTTGCATCAATTCTGGAATATCAGTAAGTTCAGCTACAATATAAGAATTCTGGTTTTCAGATTTTACAGCCTGAACAAACTTAGACCAAAACTGAATTACATCATCCCAGTTGTCATCAAATGCATTGTCTTCGTTACGAATTGCATCCATATCCATAACGTCTTTCGCTGCATCTAATCTCCAGTCCAAACCTAAAGCTGATTTATCTGCAAGAGCTTCTGCTATTCTGAAGCTGGATGTATCAGTTCCTGCAATTCTCTTAGAAATTGAATCTGCTACAAAATTGATATCTGAATGTGATAGTTTCTTCAAACCTTTTCCAATTTTATTAGCAAGCTTCTGAGCTTCATCTTCAGGGCTGTTTGCATTAATACCCAGAGCTTTAAGAGTTGTGCCTTCTTTTAAAGCATCATAATCATAAGTTATTTCTCCGGTATTGATAATTTTTGTCTTAAAGCTGTCGCCGCCTAAAGATTTTAAAAATGCATACTTTGTAATGTCCTGCCCCATAAGCTCCATTACATATTCGCCATACTCGGTATAATCACCGTTTTTGTCTAACAATTTTTCATTAGAAGTTTCATTAACTTTTTTAATAATCGCATCTGCAAAATCTTTTAGTTCATTATTAAAGAAGCTGTTTACCTTTTTGTAATTGCTTACATAAGGCTGGACAAGATGCGGATTATTCTGTTTCATCAAATCAAACCTTGAAACACCAATTGTCTCTTCTGTTGCAGCTCTATTTGAAAAATAAGATGTTGCAAGAACCCCGACAGTATTATCGCCAAACTCCAGAGTATCTAAAGGAAGCTTCATCAATGATTTAATAGTAACATCGTCTTTAACATCAACACCTTTTGGAGAAAGAACATAGTGTCCATTTAAAATATTAGTTAACACATTTGTGCTAATCTTTGCTTCTTCCGGAAGCTTACCTTCCTTTACAAGCTTGTCGATTGCTTCTGCAGACTTCGCACTGCCTATTGTCTGAGCAATGTACATAGTCTGAATATCTTTTACTTTGGCGGTCCAGTATTTACCAGCTTGAATAGCAGCATCCTGAACTTCTCTCGCACCACGTTCGTACATTTGTCTTTCATAATCCCGTTCAGAGCGGCTTACAATCGCTTGAAGATTTTTTTCGTCATAACCTGAAATATGGTAATTCATTTTCACCATATCTGTATTAGCATCCCAGGTTACAAATCCGCCTTCTGTCTTTCTTGTCAATTTGAAATTAGAAAGATTCATTAAAAGTTCAATACCTTCCTGAGTGTTCAAATCAATATTTTTACCATGCTTTTTAATTAACTCATTTACTGCATCAAGATTCTTTAAAACCTCTTTAAAATCCCTTATTGGAACAATGTAGTTAATAAGAGTGTCATCATGAGAATTAATATCAAGTTCTTTCCCGGAACGTATATTTTCATAATTAATAATTGCTTTGTTATAATCCGCTATTTGACGTTCACTTGCCTGTGTCTTGTCATAAATCTGACCGTCTATTTCTTTATTTGGATTAAAATTTGGATTTACCTTTGCTTTATAAGTACCATCTGCTTGTTTTTCAAAATTATACGGCGCGTTTATAAATCTCAACCCGGCATTTTCCGCATTCTTAGGCATAACACCAAATCCCAAAGCAGCGTCTTTAATTCCATTCATTCTAAAATGGTAATAGAATTGAGGATTATGCTCTGCCCATCTTGCTGCATATTGAAAACGAATACCTTCAAGCCCTTCTGAAGTAAAAGTACCATCATATACATATTTCATACCATTTGCATATAAATCACGGAAGAAAGAGGCAAAGTTTTCAGTATTTCCCATATTCGGAGAAACCTGCATATTATTTTTATTCCAATAACCAAGAGACCAAGCTTTAGAACCGTTTGCCATTGGAGTTGAAAACATAATTTTATAACCGTTTTCTTTTAAATAAGGTATTGCTTTCTGAGCACCCGCAATACTTCCGCCGTATACGTTAGAAAAATTCTTGACTACTCCTTCCATTTTTTTCTGGTAGTCTTTATCATAATATATTTCACCAGTATTTTCTTCAGTAAATCCTCTATACATTGCGCCAGGCATTAAAGAATCTGGAGTTACTAAATAACCTGCGCCTTGAACCATTGGAGTTGTACCTCTGCGGGATACAAGCGTGTGGGTATAATTGCTTATAGAATCTGCTAAAAGATCGTCATGAACCTGCACCCTGTTAACATATTCACCATTTTGAAGCTTTACTTTTACACCTGTATCAGCACCTTCCCAAATAACTTTACCGGTAGATTTGTCTTTTCTTACCACTTTATAAGCAAAAGGAGTATCTTTATCAAAGTTTGTAAGCTCTTGAAGATTTACATCAACGCCTTCAGGTTTTAATTGCACAACAGCAGCAGGAGTCTGCGAGATTTTATGATTATATTTATCAGTCGGAACTGCCCTGAAGATTTGAATTTCACAAGTTTCATTATCACTATCATACGGGTAATTAAAATGCATAATAGTTTCACCAACGTCATTTTTTATGTGCTGATAACCTTTAAACCCAATATGAGAAATACCGTTAATCTTATTTACAAACACCTTCAGAAACTCCTTCTATAAATATAAAGAATGTAAAAGAATAATTTTTGCTATTTTACAGGCATGTAAAACAAAATTTTTACAAAATTTAATATTGTATATAATACACATTATCACTAAATTTTACATATATAATTATATTACATCAAAATTAAATGTCTATGCCTGACATCATATTAACAAGGGTATCAATAGTGTTTTGCATATTAACAGAATCTGTCGTTCTCTGCTGTAAAAACGCATTTACCTTGGGCATCATATCAATTGCAATATCGAGTTTAGGATTTGAGCCCCTTTGGTACATACCTACATCAATCAAATCCTTGTTTTCTCTATACATTGCCATAATTTTTCTCATCTTAGCAGCAGCCTCTTTATGAGGCTGCGAAGCAATCGCAGACATAAGTCTCGAAATACTTCCTAAAACATCAATCGCAGGATAATGGTTTGCCTCTGCGACTTTTCTAGATAAGAAAATGTGACCATCTGTAATACCTCTGACTGTATCTACAATCGGATCATTAATATCATCCCCTTCCATCAATACGGTATAAAATGCAGTAATCGAACCTTTAGGACTGTTACCTGCACGCTCCAAAACCTTTTGAAGCCATGAGAATATTGAAGGAGGATAACCCTTCATCGTTGGCGGTTCACCAATTGAAAGCCCGACTTCACGCCCTGCCATTGCACAGCGGGTTACAGTATCTGTCATCAAGAAAACTTTTTTACCTTGGTCTCTAAAGTACTCACAAACAGCGGTAGCTGTCAAAAGGCATTTCTGTCTGATTAAAGGCGGCTGATCACCTGTAGAACAAACTAAAACAGATTTTTTCATGCCTTCAGGCCCAAGAGCGTCTTCAACAAATTCTTTAACTTCTCTGCCGCGTTCTCCGATTAGAGCAACAACGTTAACATCCGCATCAGAGTTTCTTGCAATCATACCGAGAAGTGTACTTTTACCTACACCAGAACCGGCAAATAAGCCCATACGCTGACCGCAGCCAAAAGTTAAACAAGAATCAATTGCCCTCACACCAGTAGAAAACATTTCATTGATAATTGGTCTTTCAAAAGGTCCGGGAGGCGGACCTTCAACAGGACGCCAAAGAGCCCCTTCTATATCCATAGGCTTGCCGTCTATCGGCTCACCCATAGGATTTATCAAACGTCCCAGAAGAAAGTCCCCTACAGGAATAATAATAGGCTTTCCAGTTGTTGTAACAAGACTACCCTGACCGATGCCTGTGCCGTCATAAAGCAAAAGAAGCTGCGCTGCATCACCTTTGAAAGCAACAACTTCTGCAGGTTTCTTCTCTCCGTTTGCAGCTTCAATATAACAAAGGTCGCCAATCTTAAGCCCGGGGAGTTTAACCTCAACCGTTAACCCAAGAAGCTTTGATACACTTCCTTTAAACTGATACAAGTCGAGGTTTTCAATAGTATCACTCACCCGTGTTTTTAAATTATCAATAAATTCCTGATTAACACCTTCCATAAGTTTATTTTAGCACAGATTGAACACGGGGTAAACAAACATTTACCCTGAGAATTTGTATACACCAAGCTTGTATTCCCGCGCCAAGCCTGATGCATTTATTCCTTTACCCTACCCGCGGGCGCAGATTGTTTGCGCGACATAAACTCCGGATGCTGAAGCTTGAATCAAACCTCTTGTTACTCCTGCACCATCACCGATTGTAAACAAGTTTTTAACTCCTTCAGTTTCAAGTTCATTAGTCAGCTTAACTCTTGCAGAATAGAACTTAACCTCTATACCATAAAGAAGCGTGTATCTTGAAGCAGTTCCTGGAGCAATTTTATCAAGTGCAAACAACATTTCAATAATACTTTTCATTTGTCTGTAAGGGATTACAAGGCTTAAATCTCCAGGAGTTGCACATGAAAGTGTCGGAGTTATTATACTTGAGTTAATTCTATCAGGAGTAGAACGTCTGCCTTCAAGCAAATCTCCAAACCTTTGAACAAGAATACCGCCTGCTAACATATTTGCAAGGCTTGCAATATGCTGACCGTAAGCAATAGGTTCTTTAAACGGCTCAGTAAATTTCTTGCTTACCAGAAGCGCGAAGTTTGTATTCTTAGTCTTAATATTAGCATAGCTGTGACCGTTTACAGTAGAAATTCCATTATAATTTTCTTGAACAACTTCACCGTTAGGATTCATGCAGAAAGTTCTAACTTCATCACCAAAAGTAGGAGAGTAATAAACAAGTTTTGATTCATACAACTTATCAGTCAAAGGTGCAAACACAGGTGCTGGAAGTTCTACACGCACTCCGACATCAACTGCATTATTTACCATACCAATCTTGTTTTTAGCAAATTCTTGAGTAAGCCAGTCAGCTCCTTCTCTGCCAGGAGCAATAATTGTATATTCAGCTTTTATAGTATCGCCATTATCAAGAACAATACCTTTAACCTGCTCACACTCAACAATTAGACTTTGAGCAGACACATTATTTAAAATAGTAATTCTTTCATCTAAGTAGTCCTGCATGTGTTTTAAGACATCCAAGCTTCTTTCTGTACCTAAATGTCTAACTGGAGAATGGACGAGCTTAAGCTCTGCAAGAGCAGCTTCGCGTTCGATTTCTCTAAACACTTCCATATCTGTACCAAAAACTTCATCAGTTGCCCCATGCTCCAAATACATATTATCAGCATATTTAATAAGGTCTTCTACCTTTTCTCTTGACATGTAGTCAACAAGGTGGCCGCCAACATCAGGAGTCAAAGTTAATTTGCCGTCAGAAAAAGCGCCTGCTCCGCCCCATCCGCATAAAAGTCCGCAGCGTCTGCAATTAACACACTTAGGAGAACCTTCTCTAATTGGACATTTTCGTTTTTCAATCTTTTGTCCTTTTTCAATAAGAATTATCTTCCAATCCGGACGAAGCTTAATAATTTCCAGCGCAGAAAAAATTCCGGCAGGACCGGCACCAATAATCGCAACATTGTACATAACTATACTCCTAAACTACCCTATTACTTATTTACAATATATCAAACAGATATTATAATCAACTCTTATATACACCCATTCTATTTGATTATATACTCCTAATTCTAAAGAATAATTTTTTGTAAAAACACTAATATTTCGTAACATATCGATTGCTAAAATGCCAATTTTATGCTACAATAAACCCATAAAATTCGTGTAGAAAATTAACTGGTTAAGAATAGATTTTTATATAAACGTGTGTTACTAAAATAGGAGAAAAAAGATGAAGCTACTCTCTAAAAAAACAAAAACAGTTAAGTCTACTTTCAATGACGAATTCGAAAACTACTTGAAAAAACAACAAATCAAAACAACTTTTAACGGGTATGAAATTGAATCATTCTCCTGGTATAAAAAGGCTTTGGGGTTAGCTTAAATTTTATTCACGGAGATTTTGGGAAAAACAAAAGTTTAACAAAAGGGTGAAGCAATACGCTTTGCCCTTTATTCATTAGGTTTCTTAGTTCCGACTGCCATTCCCGGAAACATTAATATTGCAGGTATAACTCTTGCTGCATTATGCACCCAGCCGGCGTTAGAAATATAAGATGCACCTGCAACAACATCATCAACGTGCGCTGAAAAATCTATAATTTTCACTCCGCGTTCATTTTTGTTATTAAATAACACATTACTAAGCTTATTCATCAAAAAGTTTGCAAGATAAACACCTGTAAATATACCCGCTAATGAACCTGCAGCTTGAGCTGCTTTACCATATTTCTTTGAAATATTATGAAACAAAGCTACTGTCAATATAGGAATAGAAATATTACCCATCTGCATTACTGCTTCACGTTTTTTTGCCTTACGGTTTACAGGATCTTTATCAATAATATACCCTCCTGCAAGCCCGCCAAGACAAGTTCCTGCACCAATTGCAACAATTTCCTTAGCAAGGAAATCTGTTTTTGCTAAAAAAGAATTTTTGAAATTCTTTGTCATTTTTAACGGATTTAAAGAATACCCCGATTTCTTTGCAAGCAAAGCTAAACTTGCAGCTATACCAAGAGCTGTAGTTCCTGCAACAATAGTTTTTTCTTTTGCTGAATAATCACTATTCATAGATATTTTATGTTCAAAAGCTGGCTTCTGGATATTACAATTTAACGGGCTTATATTCATAACACTACCTTCCTGATATGATAAAACATCTCAAGAATAAAATTTGCGCAAATATTAAAAAATCTTAACACATTGGAGAATAAAACTTAGAAATTTCTTCAAAATATTTTTCTAAAGCTTTATAACCGTTATAAATTTCATTAGTAACAGTAGAATAACGACTTGCTACAATATATTTAAGTTCTTTGCATCGAATTTGAAGAAGATTGTCAGCATCTTTGCGCAAAAGCTCATTGCCGGAAGTTGACCATTTTTTCAAATAAGAAAGTTCTTCATTAATTTGTTTAATTGTCGAAAATTCTAAAGTGTTAAAATCATATTTCTTCAACAATTGAAGTTCTGCATTATTTATTCGGCTCTGAACTGCTTGAAACCTGTATACTTTTTTAATAATCACATAGTTATCAGCAACTCTTCTGTGAGAATACGGAACAGAACTTTTTGCAAGTAAAGCTGATGTCGAAAGCGCTGTAAACGAATCATCATCTCTTGATAAAGTACTTTGTATTGGATTTACTGTTTCTATCTTCTTATTAATCACGAGCCCAAACTCCTTTATAAAATTCCCCTTAAAACTATGATACATAAAGCATGCCAAATTGTCATCAAAACTTTAAAATTTTTTACAATTAAAAAGGCGGGTTTGCAAATGCAAACCCGCCTTACATTTAAAAACATTAATCTAGCAAAGAGCGCTAGTTGACAAAGACTTTTTTAAAGTTTCTACTTTATCCAAGTTTTCCCAAGGAACAACCAAGTCTGTTCTGCCGACATGACCGTAAGCAGCAAGTTTCTGATAGAATTTACCGCCATTTTTAGCAGGCAAGTTTCTCAAATCAAAGTTTGAAATAATTGCAGCTGGTCTTAAATCAAAGTTCTTACGAACAAGTTCAGAAATTTCGTCGTCTGAAATTCTACCTGTTCCGAAAGTATCAACAAAAATTGAAACAGGTTCAGCAACACCGATTGCGTAAGCAAGCTCAATTTCACACTTATCAGCAAGTCCTGATGCAACAATATTCTTTGCAACATATCTTGAAGCGTAAGCAGCTGATCTGTCAACTTTTGTAGGATCTTTTCCTGAGAAAGCTCCGCCGCCGTGACGAGAGTAACCGCCGTAAGTATCAACAATAATTTTTCTTCCTGTCAAACCTGAATCACCTTGTGGTCCGCCAACTACAAATCTTCCTGATGGATTGATTAGAATAATAGTTTCTGAATCAGGTTTAATTGCTTCTGTTTCAAAAACATAATCAATAACTAACTTTTTCAAGTCAGAATTAATAATTGATTGAACTTTTGAATTATCGCTTTCACCATTGATTTCAGCAGCATGCTGTGTAGAAAGCAACACTGTATGAATTCTTGAAGGTTTTCCGTCAACATATTCAACAGTTACCTGAGATTTTCCATCCGGTCTCAAGTAGTTTAAAAGTCCTTCTTTTCTAACTTGAGCTAATCTGTAAGAAAGCTTATGAGCAAGGCTGATTGGCAAAGGCATAAGCTCCGGAGTTTCGTTACAAGCATAACCAAACATGATGCCTTGATCACCTGCACCAATATTAGAAGTTTCGCTTGATGAAGTATCAGCGTTTTCACTTCTTGTTTCTAAAGCTTTGTTTACACCGCCTGCAATATCAACAGACTGTTCATCAATACTAGTTAAAACAGCACAAGTATCGCAGTCAAAACCGCCGCCAGCTTGTCCTTCATAACCAATATTTCTAACAGTATTTCTAACAACCTGCGGAATATCAACATAACAATTTGATGTTATTTCTCCGCAAACAAGAACCATACCTGTTGTAGCAGTTGTTTCAGCAGCTACTCTAGATTGCGGATCTTTTGTCAAAAATTCATCCAATATTGCATCAGAAATCTGATCGCAAACTTTGTCGGGGTGTCCTTCTGTAACTGATTCAGAAGTGAATAAAAATTTCTTTGATGTCATCTTTTTCTCCTTAATTTATACTTCCGGTAAGGTTTTTAATTCCGACCCGGTTACACATTAGCAACATTCTAGTATGAAGCAAATAAAAAAGCAAGAATGTATTAAGCACACTCTTGCTTTTTATTAATATTTTTTAATTAAACTGCTGAAGTTACAACTTTATCGATTAAACCATATTCAACAGCTTCTGCTGCAGAAAGATAATGGTCTCTTTCACAGTCTTCTTTAACTTTATCAAACGGCTGGCCAGAGTTTTCCGCCATAATTCCGATTAACATGTCTTTCATTCTCAAAATTTCTTTTGCTTCAAGCTCAATATCAGTTGCTTGGCCTTTTGCACCTCCTAATGGCTGGTGAATCATAATTCTGGCACTCGGTAAAGCCATTCTCTTACCTTTTGCTCCTGCTGATAAAAGGAAAGCTCCCATAGAAGCCGCTTCACCAAGACATATTGTTTGAACATCAGCTTTAATTAAGTTCATAGTGTCATAAATTGCCATACCCGCAGTAATTACACCTCCTGGAGAGTTAATATAAAGCATAATATCTTTTTCAGGGTTTTCACTGTCAAGCAGCAGAAGCTGAGCTACAACAGAATTTGCAACATCATCATCTATTTCTGTACCAAGAAAAATAATTCTTTCTCTTAAAAGTCTCGAAAAAATATCAAAAGATTTTTCACCTCTTGATGATGATTCTATAACTGTAGGTACATAGCTCAATATCTTCTTAAAATCTGTTGTCATAAATCTCGTCTCCTATTTGTTAAGATTATTTTACAATAAATAAGAGATGTATGCAACTTAGAAAGGCTAGTTTTTACCTTTCTCTTTTTTATCGTTGTTTACTTTATCTTCAACAACGTCACCGCCAACCATTCCTGCTAAGAGTCCTGCTCCGGCAAGACATATTACAGCTGGAGCAAACACAAACGAAGCCGCTACAACAGCTCCGGTACCCAAAGTACCGCCGACAATTCTGCCAAATTTACCTCTAAAATTAATTTCAGCAGGAGCATCTTCAGACTGAACAGTTTTTACAACTTTCTGCAGCGGTCTTCGATAACTCACACATGACACAGAACTCACTTTCATCACACACACCTCCATGTTATATGTTTTATTCTAAAACATGGGAGAATAGAGGTCAATAACTCTATATGACTATTTATTTTTAAGAGCATTCTCAAGCGCTTTTTCAAGCACTTCTATTTTAGATTCCAAAACTTTTACTCTTGAAGAACTTTCTGTCGAAGAAATAGATTCTTTTTCTAACTCGCGTTTATAAGAATTTATTGCAATATTCTTGACTCTAAGCTTAAGCCACATTAAAAAAATACCAAACAGAGCTCCTGCGCAAAATATTAAAACGTATAAAACATAAGTATTCATAAGAATATTATACAACAAATCAAGGTTTATGGTAGAATAATATTAAGAGAAAATCCAACCGAGGCAGCTAATGGGAGATGAAGATAAACAATTTGATGCCACGCCCCAAAAGTTAGAAAGAGCAAGAAAAGAAGGGCAGGTAGTAAAATCTAAAGACGTGTCAACAGCATTGTCTTTACTAGTCATGTTTTCTTTCATAAATATGCTTGCTCCAATTATCTGGAAACTCATTGTAGGGCTTTTTAAGACCCTTTATGAACAAATTCCAAACCAGCATGTCGAAACAGTCGGGCTTACTTATATGCTTACTGTAACTTTAATCCCTGCAGCTGTAATAATCGGCTCAATACTTTTCGTAGCAGCTTTTGTAGCGATTTTAGGAGATTTTATACAAGTTGGACCGCTCGTAGCAACAGCTCCTCTTGTTCCCAAACTAGACAAACTTAATCCAACTAAGTACTTCAAAAACTTGTTTCAAGTCAAAACACTTTTTGAACTATTTAAAAACATTGTAAAAGTAGTAATTCTAGGCCTAGTTGGCTGGAGCGTATACAGCGCTCACTTGGAAAGCATTCTCATGCTTGCTGCTATTGATAATAACTTTGCAGTCATGATTGAATTTGGTAAGTTAATTGTAGAGTTTATATACAAAGCTTGTATAGCCTTTCTTATAATTGCAGCAGCTGACTATGGAGTTACAAAATGGAAATTTCTAAAAGATCAAAAAATGTCTTTCAAAGAAATTAAAGATGAATACAAAAACTCCGAAGGCGACCCTCACGTTAAAGCAGCTTTAAGACAAAGACGCATGCAAATGCTTCAGCAAGGCGCAATGGATTCAGTTCCGGAAGCAGATTTTGTAGTAAGAAACCCGACCCACGTTGCCTGTGCAATGAAATATGACGCAGAAACAATGCAATCTCCAACCTTGACTTGCAAAGGAACAGAACTTATCGCAAAGAAAATCATTGAAATCGCGATCCAGCACAACGTTCCAGTTATCGATAACGCACCTGTTGCCAGAGCTTTATTTAGAATGGTTGATTTAAATCAGCAGATTCCTCCGGAGCTTTATAAAGCTGTTGCAGAAATTCTGTTGTTTGTATATAACCTCAAAGGTAAAAATCAAAATATGTAACAATTATTTACTTCTTGATAATTTTGCAAAATCAAGGTAATATAAAATAAGGTTAGTTTAATAAGAAAAGATGGATAATAAAACTTTAATCAAACAATACGTTGGTATTGTACAAAAAATTGCAAGAGTTGAGCATAGGCGTATACCGAACCACATGATTGAGTATGAAGAGCTGGTTAGTATAGGTATTATTGCCATACAAACTTTGATTAAAGGAAAAACAGAAGAACAGCTGGCACGTTACAATGATGCTTATGTTGGAACTGCAGTTAAATGGGCTATCCGCAATGAATTAAGGCATCGTTATAAGTGGTATACTCTTAAACATAAAAAAGAAGAAAATTCCGAAGACAGCTATGTCTCAGATGCAGTTGCATCCAGCGATAATTCTGATGATATGGGTTTCAGCATTTCTCCTACAAAAGTAAGAGAAGCCGTTTATGAAACAATCCTTTCCATTGACGGTCTTGCCGCTGCAGCAACTGATAATGCTTCGCCTTTTGATTTTATTAAAGACACCTCGGCTATGCCTGATGAAAAAGCCGAAATCGTTGAAATGAGCAAGCTTATCAAACAAGCAATCGCAAAACTGCCTCAAAAAGAACGTACTGTTGTTGAATATCGTTTTTATAGAAACATGCAGGCAAAAGATATCGCAAATATGATTGGACTTTCTCCATCACGAATTACAAGAATTATCCAATTTTCTCTAAACCAGATTAGAGAGTATTTAAAATCTAAAGGCAGAGAAGATTACTAGGGTTAAAAATGTATTTGACCGGTACTTAGACGTACTTAGCAACTATCCTCTGTATGCTGTTAAAATACCGCCAGGGACTTCAACTATTGCATATTGAAACTCTTCATCTGCGTCAACTGCATCAATAAAAGTCTGAACTTTTTCTGCATGAGAAGTAATATTATCAGCAACAATCATCGCTTTAGAAGTTAAATGCGGCTTGATAAGCTCAAAATATTTAACGTACTCGCGTTTATTTGCATCGATAAAAACAAAATCAAACTTTTCATTCTCATCGAATCCTTCAATAATTTCGCACGCTGAACCTTGAAGCGGTCTTACAACATCAATTACTCCGCAGGTTTTGAAATTTTCAATCGCAATACTCTGACGTTTCTCATAATATTCAATAGTTGTAAGCCTGCCGCCTGTTTCTTTCAAGGCTTTCGCAAGCCATAAGCCTGAATATCCGTTTGAAGTACCAATTTCAAGAGCGTTTTTTACCCCCATCATTTTCACGAACGTATTAAGCAAAACACCAGTTACTCTTGGAACATTCCAGAAATCTTTTTGAGTTTTTTCCAGCTCAGCTAATACGCCGGCTGTTGTTTCATCCATTAATATATCCATATCTACCTAGTTAAATAATGTAACTTTATTTGTGATAACCACCGATTTTATCGGTATATTCAGCTTATAAGATTTCAAAAGTTTTCCTTTTGATAAATCTATTAATGAATAGAGGTTATTTTTCACGTCTACAACCAATGCCATAGATGTATTTTCAATAAGCTTTAAACCTGATGAAAAACCTCCTGTTTCAAGTTCTATTTTACCTAAAACAGAATCATTATCCAGATTTATTCTCTGAATTTCATTATTTTGAGCTCCTAAGATATACAAAGTTTTATCATACTGAAGCATTGATATCGGTTTATTTACTGTTGTAAATTCATTCACAAGCCCTAATGTATCATAATCTACAATCGCAATTCTGCTTTTTGTTCTGCTGGATAAATAAATTTTATTATTATTAAAAGCAATGGCAGAAACGTTAGGAAATCTTCCTATATCTTTCAGCTCATACTCATTTTTCAGCTCGATTGCCCAAACTTCATTTTTAAGCTTATCAACATAAAAAAGCTTATCTTCTTTTAGTAAAAGTTTTTCACAATATCCATTAATTCTAATTTTTTTAGAAAGAGTCATTGCATTCAAATCAATCACAAAAATTGTTGAAGCTGAAGGTGAAGTTACATAAGCAATATTATTTGCTTCATCCAGCAAAATTTCTTCTGGATTAGAAGGAAGGTTTATTTGTTTAATAAATCTTGAATCTGCAACAGAAATAATATCAATAAAAGGTCTGTCATAAGTTGTTACAAGCAAAAACTTTCCGTTATTTACAGCTTTAACATCAACCGGAATTGATTTTTGAGCAAGAGCATAAGATGGAACCGCTCTTGCAGGTTCAACTACCTGAATATTTTTAGAATAGTTTGTTGTAACAAATAAAATTTTGTTTTTAAGCTGTGAAATTAACCCTTGCTGAAAATCGGGTTCAGCATCAGCAAGAAAACTTTCGTACGACTCGTCATTTTCTACACGAATCATGTCTTCATTTTTAGTATCAATCTTTAAATTACCAATAATCCCTTTTATATTTTCAGGAACAATTAATCCGCTTGGAACAAGCATATCCTGCGGAAGCAGACCTGTTCTTACCTGCAAAGGCGGATTTGACATGTGCAGTACTGTACGATGCCCTTCTCCATCTGACAAAACTTTTAAAAGAACAAAATCGTTATTAAATATTACGACATCCGGCTTTTGTTTCAGCTCTTGATTTGCAGGAAAAGATTCTTTTATCTTCAAACTTTTTACATCAGAAAACAATGACGGATACAAAGGCAGATAAATTGTGTTATCAGGAAATATTATAACTCCGTCAAATCTTATATCAGCCTGAGGAACTTTTTCCTGAATGTAGTTTCTTACTTCAACAGGAATTTTCGCTGCAAAAACATTAGTACAGCTTATTAATAAAATCGTAAGTAATATTAAGAACTTCCGCATCATCTCTCCAGTGTTTTTCTATAACCCTATTTTACCATAAGATGTATTATTTAAAAACACCTTTGATACGTTCTTTTACAGAACCTTTTGCTTTGCGCCCTTCTTGAATTTCGTAAAGCTTCTGATAAAGCGCTTTTTCTTCATTAGAAATATGCGCAGGAGTTTTTACAGTAACTACTACAACATGCTCGCCTCTTATAGATGGTTTTGAAAGGTTTGGCACTCCTGCATTTCTAATCTTAACCGCTTCACCGGTCTGAATCCCCGCAGGTATTGAAACTTGTTTATCACCGTCAAGAGTTTTAATTGTAACAGTATCTCCAAGAACTGCTTGTGCCGGAGAAATATCAAGTTTTGTAAACACATTCATACCATCGCGTTTATAATAAGGAGAAGGTTTAACATGGATAACAACATATAAATCTCCTGCAACACCGCCGTTTTTACCTGCATCACCTTCTTGAGAAAGCCTCATGCGCGAACCATTATCAACCCCTGCCGGTATTTTTAAATCAACTTTCTTCTCAACAGTTTTTCTGCCTTCTCCATGACAATCAGTACAAGGATCAGAAATTACCGTACCTTTTCCATGACAATGAGGACAAGTAACAATTTGCGTAAAATGCCCGAGAACAGTTCTCGTTGTCTGCTGTATAGAACCAGAACCTCCGCAAGTTTTGCAAGTCTCGGGTTTTGAACCTTCTTTCGCTCCAGTACCTTTACAAGCAGCGCATGTTTCAAGATGGTCAATCTTGAGTTCTTTATTTAAACCAAAAACAGCTTCTTCAAATTCTAACTCAATATCAAGCCTCAAGTCATCACCGCGCTGAGGTGCATTCGGGTCTTGCCTTCTGCTTCCGCCTCCAAAACCAAATCCGCCAAAGAAAGAATTGAACACTTCATCTAAATCGCCAAAACCGCCCGCAAAAGGACCTTGAGTATTAAATCCTGCATTTTTAAGCCCGTCTTCTCCGAATCTATCATAAGTAGCACGCTTGTCATCATCCATCAAAGTTTCATAAGCTTTACCCAGCTCTTTAAACTTTGCTTCAGCTTCAGGAGCTTTATTTACATCAGGGTGCCATTTTCGCGCCATTTTACGAAATGCACTTTTTATTTCATCTTTAGAAGCGTTTTTTTCGACGCCTAATATTTCATAATAATCACTCATCGCTATTCAATATTTCCTTATATTTACTTACCCTTTACCCCTTTACCCCTCAGCAACTGCTACATTTACAAGAGTCGGTCTCAAAACTTTATCACCAAGCTTATATCCCTTTTGAAGCTCTGCAATAATCGTATGCTCAGGTTTTTCAGAAGTAGGAGTCTGCATTACAGCTTCGTGGAAATTCGGGTCAAAAGTTTCGCCTTCAGCTTTTATTGACTCAAGCCCTGCTTTTGTAAGCACATCTGTAAAGTTTTTATATGCCAGGTTATAGCATTCTTTAACTTTATCACAGTCTTCTACTGTTTCAATAGCTTTCAAACCGCGTTCAAAATTATCAAGCACTTCAATCATTTTTTTAAGAGTGTTTTCTGCTCCATATTTCAAAAGCGCTTCTTTCTCCTGCTCCTGGCGTTTTCTGTAATTATCAAAATCAGCTGCCAGCCTTATGTATTGATTATTTAAAGTATCGTACTTTTCCTGAAGCGGGTTGACTTCTTCTTGTTGAAGAGCTTCTTCTGCTTCAATTTCTGTATTTTCAGCAGCAATTTTTTCTTCGTCTGCTTTTATCTCTTCAGTGTTTTCAATCTTTTCTTCTTCGTTGTTTCCTTTGAATGGATTTTTCATAATAAAATTTCTCCCCTAAAAAATATTATATACAATAATTATACGTTATCAAATCGTACATGGTGATAAATTTTATTTTTTCTTAATTATTGGCACTGCGCTTCTTCTAAGTTGAGAAGTATGATTATAAGAGGTGAGCTTTCTTTTGCTACATCTGCGTCTCTTAAAGTCGAACGAGAAGACAAAATGTTTTCATAATGCGTGTTAATTTCTTCTAAAGCGCTTTCTAAGCGATTCTGACACGCGCCGAGTAACAATTCATAATAGTATTACTATTATAAGAAAAGCCTGATACGAATCCGCCGTCATATTGTATGTTAACCGCACCCGTTACGTAACAATTGGATTTTCAAACTCAAACCCCTTTCCAGAAATCCGGAAAGGGGTAGTTTGTTTACTTCCATAGGGGTATATATGTATTATGGAAAATAAATTCTAAGTTAAATTTTTTCTTACCATAAGTGTATGTGATAGAGGAATCCCGCCTTGCACAGCAGGTTTATTTACAACTTTGCCTTTTATGTACATAACTGTTGAACCGCCGCCGTCAAGGTTCATAGCATTTACACATCCGAACTCTTTCATTAAATTTGCAAGTTCTATAAGCGTAAGACCGATTGATGCGCCTTCTCTACCATCAGCTGTAAGCATTATTAAGTTGTTATCACGTGTATATCCAATTGCTGTTCGCGGATTTCTTCCGCCGATTGCTCCGAGCTTTTGAGCTGTCATATCTACATAAACATCTCCATTTTTGACAAGATACGGACCGCCGCCTATTATATGATTAACATCTCTCCACTCAGGGTTTATTTTGACATCAAGTTTAAATTTTTTAGCTTTAATAATTGTATCTAAATTCTTCTGTGAACCTACTATTACAAATCCGTTTTCTGGAATTTTATTACTGGTATAAGAAGCTTTTATGAGCTTACCGTTCGATATTACGAGCTGTTTACCATACTTCGGAGAAGGCGGAGAATATTCTCCCCAATCCGGCGTATAAACGATTGTATGTGTTGACAACATTCTAGGCTGATTGATATTATCAATTTTTAACCCTCCATTGTTAGTAACTACAGAAGCTCTCAGCTGAACCCTTGCCATATCAAACCCGTTATCGAAAATACCCATTGCAACTCTGTCATATATCGGGCCTGTGTAAACCTTTTTACTTATCATCAAAGTACCGAGAGGAACTCCTGTTTGGGGTTTAAAATACCCTCCGTTTATTGCAACGATTGCATTGTTCCTGTCAGCAATCGATGATATTTTAGATCTTGATGCCAGTTTTGTTGACGCTATTGCAGGTTCTATGACTAAATTATCATTAACTCCGCGTGACAACTCAACTATATTAATCCTTACAGGTTTACCATTATAAAATCTTATCATTCTGACATGTTTAACACCTTTTTCTATTTCTACTACTGTTGAATTTTTATACTTTCCGGATATTTCGTCTTCAAATATTTCTTCGTAATTTACCTGCGGTTTGGGCGAAATTCCTGTTATATATCCTAAATCTTTGGCAGATAACAATGTATTTTGTGTTAGCAAAAGACAAATAGCAATACCTATTCCTGCCGCACTAGCAGCCGTCTTTTCAAACTGGGGTCTCTGTACAAGTATTGTATCCATTGCTCTCACCGCTATGTTTTAAGTAACAGATACCTTTTTTATTTAAGAGTGGTGTGGGGCTATAACACTCCGGTTGGTTAAATGTATTCGGATTTACCATCCATTTTTATTATAACATACACTTAATTAGTTCTCAAGGGTTCAAACATAAGAAATAATAATACTTTTGAATTATTTTTAAAACGTATCAAATACACTTAATCACATTTTCTGTTTTTGTTATAATTTAAATATGAGTTTAGTTTCACTTTTGAAGAAAAAAAATCGTACAACGCTTTTTACAACTCCAAGCCACGGAGGAAAGTTTTGCATTGTACATAAATTCTACCAGTGGTATAGAGCAGATATTTCCGAAATTGATGCATTAAACCCAGAAGAAGAGCTTGAAAAAGCCGAAAGAAAAGCCGCAAAAATATATGGTTCGAAGTCAGTACATTTCCTTACCAACGGCTCAACAAGCGGTATTATTGCTGCCATACTTGCATGCTGCAAAAGCGGAGACAAAATTCTTATATGGGAATATTCACACCCATGCCACAAAAATGGAGCAAAATTAGCAGGCAGCGAAGTTATTGAATATTCTCTTCCATATAACAGCGAATGGGGAGTTTACACAGCTCTTGAAAACACAGAACTTCTCATAAAAAAATATTCACCAAAGGCTATTGTTATTACATCTCCAAGCTACGAAGGAATTGTTTCAGACATCCCTGAAATCAGCAGAATTTGTAAAAAATACGGAGTTTTTCTTATAGTTGATGAAGCTCATGGAGCGCTGTATCCATTTAGTGAAAATTTGCCCTTAAGTGCGGTAAATTACGCAGATTTTACAGTACAGTCTCTCCATAAAACAGCCGGAGGAATAAATCCGACAGCGCTTTTACATTGTAATTGCGATTTAGACATTAAATCTGCACTAAAAATGATTTCCACTACATCGCCATCATATCCGATGTTAGCCACAATTGAAGCAAATATAAACTACCTTAACTCTTCAAAAGGACGCAAAAAGATAAAAGAACTGATTGAAGAAATCAAAACGCTTAGAAATTCTTATAAAAACATAGAATTTTATGGAGACGATGTTACCAAAATCCTAATAAAAAAAGCAGGTTTAAGCGGATATGAACTGTCAAAACTATTATTTGAAAAATTTGACATAGAAGACGAACGCACAAACGAAAAGTCAACAATGCTGCTTTGCGGACTTGGAACTACAAAAGAAAAACTTTCACGCTTAAAAAAAGCTTTAAATTATTTAATCAAAGCTTGAACTTCTTTGAAGCAAGGGTGTTTTGCTCCCTCAAGCCATTCAAAGAGTGCAATTTCAGCCGTTAAAATATGAGCTCCATTGTCTTTCATACGCTCTAACCCTGCTGAATATTCAGTTTCTGCACGGCTTCCGCAAGCATCTTTCAAAACATATACTTCATAACCTTTTGAAACCAAAGCTTCTGCAGTCTGACTTACACAAATATGCGTTTCTATACCAAATATTATAACTTGCTTTTTACCAACCAAAGCATCTTTTATATCTTCAAACGCAGAAAAAGCTGTTTTTTCAAAGTATTTTGGAGCTTCAAGAACATTTTTAATTTCTGAAATAGTTTCACCAAGTCCCTTAGGATACTGCTCTGTCACAATAACCGGAATGCCTAAAATACTTGCAGCTTTTGCTGCAATAGCAGCTTTTTTAGCACAAAGTTCTTTATTAAAAACTGCATTCAAGAGCTTTTCCTGGACATCAATTATTACAACAACGCTATCTTGCACTCTAAGCTTAGGCATTTCTTATCTCCTCTTTAAACTCCATTATAAACTGCTCCACTAAATCCTCCAACAGACCTGCTTCCAGCTCATCAGGATTGAGTGAAATTCTCTTTGCATCAATATTATTTGCCGAAGACATGTATGTAATATCGATGTTAATTCTTGTAAAACCTGGGCTTGTAATCTTAAAGGCAGCAGAAGCATACCTGCCTTTTATTTCAAGAACACTCTGCCCTTCTCCTGCTTGGTGTTCTAATGTCACACCATAGAGCCTTCCATTATATTTTTGCATTACATGATAAAAAACAGGATTAATAATTTGCTCAATTTTTTTGTTAAACTCTTGCTTAAATAGTTTAAAGTTTCCGCGCATCGAAGTTTCAGATGATTTCATTGAAGTATAAACTTTTTCGTAATTAATCGCTTCGTGTAACTTATTCAAAGCTTCATTCACAAGCTGTTCACGGGTTTTTGAAAAAATTTTCACAAAACCTGCATATATTTTTTCAGGTATCTGCCCGCATATCTTCGCCCAGATTTTATTTGCTCCCTCAATATCAGTATCATACAAAATCAAAAAATACTTATTTACAGCAAAACTCATCAGAACATCATTTCTACGTATATTATTTAATATTATAGTCTCAATCTGATTTGGCTGTATCAAAAATTTTGCTTTTTCATTTGGAGAAATTGCCGCAAGAACAGCTGAAGCTGAAGTTTCATTAATTTTCTCAAGCTCTTTATCAAGGATGGTATTATAATCAAGAAAAACCTCATTATTTGTGGTTATTAAATTCTTAGCAACAAGAATTTCTCTATACTGTTTATTTTTTTGCAGAACAGATAATTTATGCAAAGCAGAAATTACCTGCGCCTGAAACTCATCATCAGAAGTAAGCGGAGTTACAAACGCTAAAGCTCCGTTTTTTAAAAGATTTATCTTATACTCTTCTTCAGAATTGTAAGCAAAAACAATAACAGGAGAATCTTTTAGCAAACTTACTATTTCAGCTGTTTGATTTTTTGCGTTTTCGCTATTTATAACCAGAGCTGACGTTGAAAGAATATCCAGATTTTCCGGCAAATCGTTAAAGTTCAGGCAAAAAAGCTCGTCACTTTTTCTAAGTACAAGTTTTTGAACAATGTACTCAAAAAAATCAGAATCATCTGAAATTAGAGCAATTCTGCTATGCATACACGGCTGCCTATGACAATTCTGCAATCAACACTTCTGCTTTTTGCAAAACAGCCTTTCTTAAATCTTCTATGTCTTCAAAATCAATGCCTAAAGTTTTGAGGAAATCTTTGTCTATTAAATTAGGATTAAAATTATCCTGAACAACCTTATCAACTAAAGAAACAAGGTTGCAAGGCACAGGAATTGAAGAAAGAGAAGGAGCATGGTGATAAGAAATTATATTAGCCAGCAAAATAGGAAGCTGCCATCTTTTTGCAAGAAGCGAACCTGTTTTTACGTGATCAGAATCAAAATACTTACGCTCTGCATCAAGAATATCTGCACCATCACCAACAGCACTCAAAACTTTTTCGTACATTTTAGTATTAGACATGTTTAAAACCATTTTACCCACATCATGAACAAAACCAGCAATAAAAGCTTCATCTGAGTCCATAACTTTAGTTAAACTTGCAAGATATTCACATCCAGCAGCAACTCTCATTGAATGTTTCCAAAGCTCTTTATCACCAGCACTTGCCATCATCGGCTTCATTGCAACAGCAACTATAATATTTTTAACTTTTACCATACCCAAAAGAGAAAGAGCTATATTAATAGAACTTATCTGCTGCGAAAAACCATAATAAGCAGAATTGACAAGAGCCAGAATTTTAATCGTAAGCGACTGGTCAAACATAACAATATCGCCAAGCTCTTTCATGCTTGCAGTAGGCTTCTTCATAATATTCAAAGCCTTTACAATCACACTCGGCATCGCTTGTATATCTTTAACACCATTTACTAATTCAATTGTTTTATCCATATCTTCACCTATTCTATACTTGTAAATGTTTTTTTATAGACAGGAAGCTGCCTATAGCTCCAAATGCTGTACCTATTATCAGCAGGGTAATTATAACTATATTCTGAGCGTATGCAGGAGTAGGAATTAAGAAAAACTTATGAACATTAATCAATAGCCCCTGTACACAGTTTAACGGAAGCACCGCTATTACAGAAGATACAAAACCATAGAATGCGCCCTGCATTATAAGCGGAGTTTTAATATACCAGTTGCTGACGCCCATTAAACGCATAATTTCAATTTCTTCTTTTCTAGCCTGGATTACAAGCTGAATTGTATTATTAATAATTGTTATGGTTAATGCTGCTGATATTATTATAACAAATATCATAGTAGTATTCACTACATTTGTTAAAACTTGCATTTTTTTAGCAAGCTCTTTTGCATAACCCAAATCCTCTACACCAGCTATAGGCTTGATTTGATTAAAAACCTCCGAAATGTTTTCAGGTTTATCAACCTTAACACGTAATGTATCAGGCAGCGGATTAGCAATATCATGAAGCCCAAGCTCCTGTTTTAAGCTTTTCCAAGACTCATCTTTAGTCTTAAGAGTCACAGTCTTAACGTGTTTTATTTCTTTAATTCTATCTTTTACAATAGAAGGCTCTGTTTTATTTTTTAAATAAACAGATATCTCAAGAACATTCCCAAGCTCATTTGCAAACGTAGATAAAGACAGCGTGAATCTAAAAAGCACGCCGAATAAAGTCAATATAGCAGCCATAGTTGTAATAATCACCAGGTTAATAATACCTGTACGCTTAATATCATTTATAGCTTCCATAACTATTCTGTAAGCAATTCTCAACTCGCATAGCCAGTCTTTTGGTATATGTTTTTTTACCTGTTTTTTTAATTGCTGCCTGCTATTGTCCATAAGTACCTGCCTGAATATCTCTTATAATTTCACCATTTTCAAGAGTTAAAACTCTCTTTCTAAAACGATCCACCAGCGTATAATCGTGCGTAGACACAATTACAGTAATTCCCCTCTGGTTAATTTGTTCCAAAATCTGCATAACTTCAAGCGAGTTTTTCGGGTCTAAGTTTCCTGTAGGCTCGTCCGCTATCAAAAGAGGAGGCCCGTTTACAAGAGCACGTGCTATACTTACTCTCTGCTGTTCGCCCCCTGATAACTCTGAAGGCTTTGCTTTGGCTTTGTCCAAAAGCCCTACGACTTTTAAAGCTCCGTTTACGCGGTTTCTAATCTCTGAAGAGCTTATTCCAAGCGTTCTAATAACATAAGCTATATTGTCATATACAGACTGGTTTTGCAAAAGCTTATAATCCTGAAAAACAATCCCCATACAACGTCTCAAATTCGGCACCTTTTCAGGAGGAAGATTCGCAATATTAATGCCTCCTATCAGCACCGTTCCTGTAGTCGGAGTTTCCTCTTTATAAAGCATTTTTATCAAAGTAGACTTTCCAGCTCCTGAAGCACCTGTTATAAACACAAACTCCCCTGATAAAATATCAAGATTTATGTTTTTTAATGCATAATTATTTTTATATTTCTTTGTTACAGATCTTAATTGTATCATATTAACTCAATCACCTTATTTGCAATACTCTCAGCATCCAGAGCATAATACTTCAAAAGCTCATCCGGCGTTCCGCTCTGACCAAAACAATCATTCACACCAATTCTAAGAACTTTTTGAGGGTTGTTTTCCGATAGAACTTCACACACAGCAGAACCTAAACCGCCATTTATTGAATGATTTTCAATTGTAACAACAAGCTTTGTTTTAGCAGCACTCTTAAGAATTGTTTCGCAATCAAACGGTTTTATAACCGGAACATTGATAATTTCAGCATTTACACCTTTATCCTTAAGGATTTCAGCAGCTCTGATAACTTCTGACAGTATATCACCTGAAGCTATTAAAGTCACATCTGAGCCTTCTTCAAGAACAATAGCTTTATTTAAATCAAATTTATAAGTTTCATCATACACAACCGGCACATTCATCCTTGAAAGTCTTATGTATACCGGACCTTCATATTCTGATGCAAACCTTACGGCCTGGCGCGTCTGTTCATAATCAGAAGGAGCTATCACTACCATATTAGGAAGACCGCGCATAAGAGAAATGTCTTCAAGCGCCTGATGGCTCGCACCATCTTCTCCTACTGTAATACCTCCATGAGCGCCAACTATTTTTACATTAGATTTTTGATAACAAACAGAATTTCTTATCTGATCATACGCTCTTCCTGTTGCAAATACAGCAAAAGTAGCTGCAAATGGAATAAAACCTTCAAGAGAAAGCCCGAGAGCGGTTGTAATCAAATCCTGCTCAGCAATTCCTACATCAAAAAACCTTTCCGGAAAAGCTTTTGCAAACAAAGATGTCTGAGTAGAACCGCACAAATCAGCATCAAGCGCAACTACCTTCTGGTTCACACCTCCCAGCTCTGCTAATTCTTCCCCGAAAGCCCCTCTAATGGACTTTTTTAAATCATAGTTTATAGTATACATATTTACCCTCTAAATAAATTATACCATAAACTATTAAAAAACTCATAAAATTTTATTAAAAATAATCACAAATACGCTTCTCTTTAGAAGCGAACAAGCTTTTAAGTTTTTCAGCAATAGGATTTTTTTCAAGTTCTTCAAGCTCTTTCTTTAAAACAGCTTTTTCTAAAATAAGAGTATTGTAAAGCTGTTCACATACTTCAGAAGAAGATTGGTGTAAATGTAATTTCTTAATCTGCTGCTCTTTTTGCTGGATTTGTTTCTTTATTTGATTTTTATTCACTAGAAACCTCACTTAAATAAGAATAAAGGTTTTTATTAAATTTTTCAATCAATCTTTTAGTTGATTTATATGTAACATTTTCTTAACATTTTATCAATTTCTTGTAATACAAAATCTTTTATAAAACATACACGAGAAAGATAAATCAATATAAGGATTTCAGCCTTGTATTGTTAATTTTTGTAACAATTTTTCTTAAAAACCTAAAGTTTTCAGAAAAAATGCCGATAACTTTAGCAAAGTAGGATTGTATTGTTATGAAAATATAGAAAGGAGTTACAATCTATGTCTAAAGTAGGATTTAATGAAGTTCAAGCTTATGCAAAAGCAAATAATGTGGACTTCAAAACCGCAGCTAAAAAAATGGGATTATCCGAGAAAGACGCTGCTGAGCTAGAGAAACTGGGCGGAGACCCTGGAGCACCGGTTGACGGCTTCGAGAAAAAAACGTATAAACTTAACGGAAAGCCCGTCACATTAGAACACACCTATACTTTAAAATCAGGAAGACAGGTACAGGTATTCAAAGATGAAAACGGCAAAGAAATATTCCAATATAAAGCAGCAGACGGCACAACTTTAAAAGAAGAATATTTCAAAAAGCAAGAAGGCGTTGAAGGAAAAAATTATGTTGTTATGGGCGATGGCAAACTAGGTACTGTAGCAGAGAAAAAAGAAGATGATAAAGCTTTCTTTAAATTTACTGACGAAAAGGGTGATTTTAGTGTAAAAGAAACGTTGTTAACTGCTGCAAAAGTAGTTTTATCACCGCTAATGCTTTTAAGCAGCTGTTCTGAAGGCGGCGACGAGTTAATTGGTCCTGGTAATATTACAAATAACAACCAAACTGTTATTAATCTCAGTATCAAACTTGAGGGCAAAAGTAATATGACTGCGGCAGATATTGATAAAATCATTAATGCAGCTTTAGAAAAATTCGGAGACAGAATTGTTTCAACATTAACACAACTTTTTGCGAACCTGTCAGAAGAAAATAAAGCTCTGAATGACAAGATTCTGAATGCTATTAATAGTTTTAAAGCTGAAAACATTCAAACTCTAAACAAAATTCTTTCTGCTATTAAAAATATAGAAAACAACGGCGGAGACACATCTAAAATTGAAGCATTGTTAGGTCAAATTCTTGATAAGCTAAACAATATGGATGAAAATCAGAAGAATAATACCCTTGCTATTCTTGATGCAATTACAAACATCAAAGTCGGCGGAGGCGACACATCAGGAATCGAAGCATTACTTAACAAAATCCTTAACAAAATGGACGACAATTCAAAAGCCATCCTTGATGCAATTGCAAATATCAAAGTCGGCGGAGGCGGTGATGGAACAGTTGATTTATCAACTGTAGAAGCTATGCTTCAAAAGTTAATTGAATTAGTCGGTAAAAATGGAGATACTTTGAGCAGCATCGATGCTAAAATGGATGTTCTAAATATCACAGCAAACGCTATTCTTGATAAGCTGGAAGTTGAGTTCGGCAAAAATGACGAAAGATACACCAATATTATGAATATTCTTAATGCAATCAAGAATAACGGAGGCGGCGGTACAGGCGGTGCTGGATATGATGACTCAGCATTATTAGCTAAGTTAGACAAAGTTCTTGATAAGCTTGATGATATTCTTGATGCAATTAAAGATCACAAGGTAACAGTTGATGTCACAGGTAAGGTAACTTGCGACTGCAACTGCGGAGGCAACCACGAAGGAATCCTTGGTGATTTAGAAGATATCTTAGGTTAAGAAAAACGCAGCCGAAATAAATGCACAGCGGATAGTTAAAACTATCCGCTGTTTTTATATTCTTTTCTGAGATTTTGGGTCTAAAATATCTCTAACAGCATCACCCAGAATATTAAACGCTAAAACAGCAATAAAAATCAATCCTCCCGGAGCAAGAAGCCAAGGTCTATAAAGTATATTCGTAAACTCTTGAGCTTCTTTCAGCATATTTCCCCAGCTTGCATCCGGCTGCTGAATACCAAGCCCTAAGAAGCTCAACCCTGATTCCGCAAGAATATAAGATGGTACGCTGAGAGTCATAGCAATTATAACATAGCTCATTGTCTGAGGAAGAATGTGTTTTAAAATAATCCTCAAATTAGAAGCACCTATTGTTTTTTCTGCAAGTACAAATTCTTCATTCTTAATAGAAAGCACCATGCCTCTTACCACTCTTGCAAATCCTGCCCACCCAATGAGCGCAAGAATAACAACAATAAGCGTAAACCTCTGTATACTTGTCATGCCGGAAGGCAGAATAGCTGCAAGTATTATCAATAAATAAAAACTTGGAATAGCCATTACAGCTTCTGCAAACCTCATCATAAGAGTATCAAGAACACCGCCAAAATAGCCAGAAATGCCGCCATACAAAAGCCCTATAGGAAAAACTACAAGCAGCGAAAGAAATCCAACGGTCATAGAAATTCTACCGCCAAAAAGCAATCTTGAAAACACATCACGGCCATTTATATCAGTACCAAGAAGATGAATTTCACCTCCATCTTCAACTCCAAACAAATGCCCATGTGTAAATAGTTTTAAATAATATTTTTTGCATCTGTCCTGTTTAAATACAGTCTGCATAAGAGCCGGCTCATATTCTCTAACATAATTATAAGTATAAGGTCTTGAAAGCTTGCCGCACTCATCAATCGTATAAATTTGTGAAGGCGGTGCATAAGACATTTCTCTATTTGAATACATATTTGAATAAGGCGCAATAAAATCAGCAAACAAAATTACTAGATACAATATCGCCAGTACAATAAAAGCAGCTTTTGCAAACTTATCTTTAAATAATTTATGAAAAAACTCCCTCATCTTGCACCTCTCAACCTTGGATCAGTCACCAGAAGCAGTATATCAGCCAGCAGATTACCGAGAATAAGCATAATTGTCCCCATCATAAGAGAAGCCATAACAAGATTAATATCTGATTTCATAACAGCCTCCAGTATCAACCTTCCAAGTCCGGGATACTGGAAGACATATTCAGTAAGAGCTGCGCCGCTTAGAAGTCCTGCAAATTCAAAACCCAAAAGTGTTATCATAGGATTTAATGCATTTCTAAGAGCGTGCTTAAATAAGACTTTCCCTTCGCTAAGCCCTTTTGCTCTTGCAAATTTTATATAATCACTATCGAGAACTTCAAGCATATTTGCTCTCATCTGCCTTTGAAGCCCAGAAAGCGAAATTGTGAAAAGAACAATAGAAGGGAGAGCAAGGTGCTTTGCAATATCAATAAATTTCCCTCCCAAGCTCATTTCGTTGAAATTATAGCTTGTTAATCCTCCAACCGGAAACCATCCAGTTTTTACCGCAAAAATCAGCATTAATATCGCAAAGAAAAATGAAGGTATTGCCATTCCAATACTGGACAAAACCGTTAAAAGTCTGTCAAAAGCAGTCTCTTTCTTTACTGCAGCTGCTATACCTAAAGGAATTCCAACTGACCACGTCATAAAAATTACAACAAGTGTTAAAAGAAGAGTATTTGGAATTCTCTCCTTAAGCTTAGTAGATACTTTTTCTCCGGCAGAAGTATATCCTAAATCTCCTTTAATAAAAGATTTTGCCCATGAAATATATTGTATGTAAATAGGTTTATCGAGCTTAAGCCTTTTAATCTCTTTATCCAATGTTTCTTGTGAAATCGATGGATTCAGTCTAAGCTCAGCAAGCGGATCAACCGGAGAAAGCCTGATAATAAAAAAGCTTAAAAGCGATACTATAATTAATAAAGGTATCGTCTGCAATATTCTTTTTGTTATATATTTGATGAATTCCATCTATTTCTCCACATATATCTCATCTAAATTATACAAAAGTCCGCTTAGCGGCGCAGGAAAAATATTCTTAAACTTCTTGCGCACTGCAGTAATCCTTATTGGTGAATACAGATAAATTATCGGCCTTTCATTATAAATAATTGTTTGATACCTGTCATATAAAGGCTTTCTTTCTTCAAATGTAAGTTTTAGCGCTCCTTCTTTAAATATTTCGTCAAGTTCTTTCTCCCAGTCAAGCCTGTCATCTATATTATAGCCTTGCGGACGCTGGTTAAAAATATGCAGGCTTCCTGTAGAAGTCCAGACATTTTTACCGTCATGAGGCTCTAACGGCGAACCTGTAAGCCCCATTATAGCCATATCCCAATCGTGAGTATTAATAAGTTTATTTACAAGTGAATTAAACTCAAGAGGTTTGAAATTAACTTTCATGCCAAGTTCTTCTAAATCTTGTTTTACCATTACTCCTAAAGCTTCACGCTCAAGATTACCTGCATTTGTATACAAATCAAATTCTACTTTATTACCCTCTTCATCATAAAGTATTCCATCTTTTTTATAAAAACCTGCTTTATTTAAGCTTTCCTCTGCAACACACATATTCTGCGGATGCCCTTTAATATATTTATTTAAATATATAGAGTTTAAGCTCTCAGGAGTAAACAAAGGTTTTGCAACGCCTGATGCAACATTTTGCACCATGTTCTTTCTATCAAGTGCCCAGTCAACTCCTGCTCTAAAATCACGATTTGCAAACCACTTTTGTTTTACAGGATTTACATAAAACTTTCCGTTTTTATCTTTACGATTGTTCATGTTTATTAAAAGAAACATTGTTCCGGTATCAGGTCCAAGATTATAAATACTATAATCAGACTCAGGTTCACGAAGCTTATATCTTGCTACATCTGACCCTCTAAGAGCAAGCGCATCTATTTCTTTTGCTTCAAATTTCAAAATTTCATTGTTAGTGTCGCCAACAATCATATAAACAACTTTATCAAGATAAGGAAGCTTTTCGTCTTTTAAATTAATTTTGTAATAATCTGGATTTCTTTCAAACACAACCCTTTGGGCTGCAACATATTCTTTCAGCTTAAACGCACCGCTTGAGACAATTTCTTTAGGCGTAGTATTCGGGCTCAAGAATGCATTAAAAACAGATTCTCCCTTATCTGAATACGGTTTAAAATAATGCTTAGGAACAATTGCGTAAGAGAGCATTCTCAAAAATGGAGCAAAAGGTTTTGAAGTTGTAAACTTTACAGTGTAATCATCGATTTTAACCAGCTCCGGCAGCTTTCCGTCAATTTTCATCATGTCCATAGTTGAAGGATTGCCATACCCTTTAAAAACAATTTCTTCATACGTATACATAACATCATCTGCAGTTATCGGCTTGCCGTCAGTCCATTTTATACCTTTACGCAAATGAATAATATAATCATTCCCTTCAATTTCAAAATATTTAGCAAGAAGAGGCAAAACCTCTCCTGTCCTAGGATTTGTAGACACAAGCCCGTCGTACATAAGCCCTGCCATAGAAGAAGATGTGGCGTCTTTTGTATTACAAGGATTAAATGTTTTTGGACCTTCACCGATAGTTGAAATAACAAGTTCTCCGCCAAAACTCCCTACAGGAGCTTGAGACTGCAAATAATCAACTCCATTTATTGTTACATTCCTTTCAGTATCTGGAAAAACAATTTGCTCAATTTCCTGATTTACTACCTTTTCCGGCAAACAATATGGAATATCTCTACGTAAACAAACTTTTATAAATATCCCCAATATAAGCAATACAAAAATTGCAATTATAACTCTCTTCATAAAAATAAGAATAACATATTAAAAACTTTTTTGCTTAATCCATAAGGCTAAGATTGTGTAACGAAATGTAACAATTTATCAATAAAAATTAAAGTTTAGCCCGAATTATGCCGTA
>CANARY010000006.1 GCA_947364235.1 uncultured Candidatus Melainabacteria bacterium
AAACCAGCCAAACCCGCATCGCGCTTAGCTCCATAACATTTTATACAAAATGTTACAGTATCAATAATACCTATAACCCTATTATAACATATTGTTCAAACGATTTACACCCTTGCATTAAAAATTAATTCATTTGTAGGATTATAATGTAAAAGTCAAATAATAATACAACTTTTAGCCATAATCAAAGATAACATTTTGTATAAAATGTTATCTTTGATTAGAAATTATTTTTTTATCCGCTTTAGAAGTTCGTTTGCATACTCCATTTTGAATAACAAATTCAAAGAAACATAAATTCCTGCTGTTAGCATCATTATTGTCATTATTTTTACAGCTTCAAATACATACTTCGGCAGGCTGATATTCTCAAAACCTAAGCCTGCAAACCAGCAAATAACAAACGTTACTGCTCCTGCAAATAACATTTTAACCAGGTTTATAAAAAGTGATTTATAATCCAGTCTAACTTTTTTATGTATAAATAAACCTAAAAATACAGCATTAAACAAAGTCACAAATGTCGTAGACAGTGTAATACCAGCAATTCCCATATCAAGTTTTAAAATAAGCAGCCAGTTTAAAAACGCTTTCAGCCCAATTGAAGACATCGCGATAATAAAAGGAGTCTTTGAATCGTTAAACGCATAGTAAACTCTCGTAATTGAATCTCTAAAAACATAAGGAAGAATAGAAAACGACAAGAAACACAGAGCTTCAGATACCATAACAACTGCATCGGAATTAAACGCTCCGCGTTCAAACACTAGAGAAATTCCATCACGCGCAAGAAGCAAAATTAAAATAAGCATAGGAATTCCAACAAAAAACAAAACTCCAACACCTTTATTAAAATATCTTTTTATTGCTTCAATATCTCCTTCTCCGGCTAAACGCGAGAAAATCGGAAACAAAGGAACAAGAAACGCAGTAACAAGAATTCCCACCGGAAACTGGAATATTCGGTTTGCAAACACAACCGAAGTCCAAGCTCCTTCTTTTAAAGTTGAAGCAAAGAACATATCTATATAAATACTTATCTGACCAATAGTAGAGCTTAAAATCGCAGGAAAAAGAAGTTCGCAAATATTCTTAAACTGCGGATTATTTACAACATCAAAATTCGGTTTCAATTTGTAACCAAGCTCTCTCACTTTAGGAAGCTGGATAATCAGCTGGCAAAGCGCACCCACAGTCGTTGCAGCTGCAAGAACCATGCCGGACTTATCATTATGAGCAAGTGAAATCACTAATATCACAACCAGGCTTAATACCATAGGTGACAAATTTGGCAGAATATATTGTTTATGAGTTACAAGAATACCGTAAAAAATACCAATTATCCCGCCAATAAGTATTATCGGAGACATTATCTTAAAATGTTCTGCTGCAAGAGAAAGAAGTTCCGGAGAACCGGCAGAAATAATTACCCCCATAACTTTATCAGCAAAAAAGAATCCGCCGACTGCCATAAAAGCAAAAAATACAAACGAAACTGTCAAAAAAGTATTATAAAGCTTATTAACAACCTCGTCAGGCTTTGAGTCAAAATTTGGCAGAAGCTTTGAAAACACAGCTACAACAGCACTGTGAAAAGGACCTCCGACTCCGCCAAGAATAATTATTGCAAGAGAAGGTATCTGTAAAGCATAAAAATAAGCATCAGAAACAAGAGTTGCGCCATAAAAGTTTGCTACAACCATATCGCGGAGAAATCCCATAAATTTACTTGCAATCGTTACAAGCGCAATCAGCCAGGCAGCTTTTAAAACGCTCTGAGTTTCATCTTTCTTCGTCAGCTCTGCCATATTTTTCCACTACTTCCACATATAAAGTAACCGTTCTGCCCAGAGTCGGAGGATAAAAGATAATTGTATTTGCTCCGTCTTCAATATACCTTGAAATATCTATTCTATATTCCTTCTGAAAAATTGTTTTAGTTACAGGAAACTCATGCACTTTACCGTTAATCATTACAGCCAGCTTAGGAGCTGTTGAGTTAGTAACAACTATCTGCGCCCTGCCTATAGGAGCCCAGAAAGTCTGCTTAACCTCATCTCCAAATACAGTTACAGGTATCGTACCCAGATTTATTCCTGTATAATAATGTCTTAAAATATTATAATAAGGCTGTTTAAGTTTAGTAGACATATACCCTGCGCCATACTGGCTCATTCCCACACCATGGCCAAAACCTCCGCCTTTAATCACAACATCAGTTATATTCCCGTAATTATCTTTTTTATTTTCAAAAACAATATTTGCACTTGGAAGCGACACGCCATCTTTCTGAAAAACTCGTCGGATTACAAGTTCTTTTGCAATTCTATAACAGCCTCTATCTGTCATAAGCTCAACTTCAATAGCCTTGCCTGAAGCTCCGCGTCTCATGACTTTAATATCTTTTATACGCCCTAACGTTTCACCTTCTCGGAATACAGGATGAACAAAACCCGTCTTTGATTGAGCAGGAAGAGTTGTTTTTAAAACATTTTCAAGCTCTACAGCCATCCACTCTTTCTGCCATCTATAATATGGCGACTCAATATCAAAAGAAGGCACCTTAGCTTCATAAAACTCTTTTGCTTTATCTTCTTCATTCAAAGGCTGAAACTCTGATTTGTCAGGTACTGCAACAAGGTAAAGTTTACTTATTGAAGGAAACATCTTTGTCAAAGGATCAGAAAAAGCATAAGAATAGCTTTCTGTATACCCTCCTGCTGTGGAGCTGTAAAGAGCCAGAATCGGCTCATTATTGTAAAGTGCAACAATTCCGTCCGTCTCCATAACAGCACGTGTTGCTAAATCATCTTCTGTATTAACTCCGTAATAAACCTGGCTTGCAACGCTATCAACAACATTGAATTCTTTATATGCCTGAGTTCTCGGCGTCAAAACATAATTTCTTGCTGCAACAGCCTGAGCTTTCAAAGCTTCAAGCCCAAACCTAACCGGCATTTCATTAGGAACTACTCCTTTTAAGTATTCTTGAACCTCAATAATGTTTACAAGATAAAACCCTTTGCTCTCCGGATGCTGTACAACTTCAAAAGCACCATGATAAAGAGCCGGCTTTCCTTTTCTGGTTAAATCTTTAACTCCAAGTACGCCGCGAGGACATATAATTACAACATCCCGCAAAGTCTGGTTTCTGCCTTTAACAGAAACCTCAAGACCGTTAGCTGTATTTTTAATATTTATTTCAGAATTTTCTGGAGCAGACGCAATAATTTTTCTTGTTTCTTTATCACAAATTTCGCACTCAGCAGTACCATAAACCGTAATCTGCTGCTTCAAAACATTCTGAAACTTGTTATCAGTCAGCCCTACTCTAACAACACTATCAGCAAACACAGGAGATAAACAGTTCAGAACAAACAATAAAACTGCAATTATTATTTTAATTCGCAAGTTGTACCTTCCTTAGAATCTTTTAAAACTATCCCGACATTATCAAGTGCAACACGAATTTTGTCCGCAGCTGCCCAATCCTTTTCTGCTCTTGCCTGTTTACGCCGTTCAATAATTTCTTCCATCGAAGTAAAAGTTTCACCAAGTTCAGCACTCACAGTTTTAAGCCTTTCAGCAAGCTCTTCTTCGGACAGTTTAGCTTTCTCAAATGTAAACCCAAGAACAGAAGCTAATTTAAACAGAAGTGTAAAAGCATAATTAACATCTTTATTTGCTTTATTAGTCAAATCAAACAAAACTGCAAGAGCTTTTGAAGTATTCAAATCTTCATCCAGCGCTTCGACAAACTCTTTGTATTCATCAAACTTAGTGATATCAATTGTTTCATCAACAGGAGTTTGTTTTGCGTTAAGCATTCTCTTAACCCCGTTTGCTGCAGCCTTCAGAGCTTCATCAGAAAACTCAACCGGCATACGATAATGGTTTGTCAGAATAAAAAATCTAATTGTATTAGCATCATAAAGCTTTAATAAATCATCTATAGTAAGGAAATTACCAAGCGATTTTGACATTTTTTCTTTATTAATAGTCACAAACCCATTATGCATCCAGTAATTTACAAACTTACAACCATTTGCGCATTCTGACTGTGCAATTTCATTCTCATGGTGAGGGAAAATCAAATCAGCACCGCCGGCATGAATATCAATAGTTTTACCTAAATATTTTCTGCTCATTGCAGAGCATTCAATATGCCATCCTGGTCTGCCAACTCCCCACGGAGATTTATAGCCGAACTTTTCATCTTTTTTCCACAAAGCAAAATCAAGAGGATCTTCTTTCTGCTCGCCTACTTCAATTCTTGCTCCGCTTTCAAGCTGGTCAATAGGCTGCTTTGAAAGATAACCATACTGAGAAAACTTTTTCACCCTGAAATAAACATCTCCGCCTGCCTCGTACGCATAACCTTTGGCAATTAAATCTTTAACAATTGAAATCATTTCTCCAAGAGTTTTCGTAGCAAAAGGCTCTATATCCGGCTTTAAATTATTCAAAGCTTTCATGCTCTCAGAAAATCTTTGATACCAGTATTTTGAAACTTCCTCAGGAGTCTTGCCTTCTTTTTCTGCTTTCTTAAGTATCTTATCATCAACATCAGTTACATTTCTGCAATAAGTTACATCAAACCCTCTAAACTTAAGATATCTATAAAGAATATCCCAGGTAATATAACATCTTGCATGCCCCAAATGCGCGTTATCATAAACAGTCGGCCCGCAGACATACATTTTAACTTTATTATCTTCAATAGTCTTAAATTCTTCAATCTGATTTGTGTAAGAGTTGTGCAGTTTCATAAATTTAATACTCCTCCCCTAATACTCCCAATCTTACAACAAACAGAAATTTAATACTACCCTTTCATTTTTTTAGCATTGGCTTTTCTTGTATTATGGTAAGTCAGCATAGGAATCAAAATACCAAGAATAATCGGAGAAATGAACACTGTCGAAATAGCTCCAGGAAGAGAATTCAGCCCTCTTGCCATTTTCGCAATCTTATTTTGTTTGATTCCTCCTGTACCTTTCATCAGCTTCGAAATACCTTCTTTTACTCCAGCATCTGTATCGCTTATTCTTTCGAAAAGTTCAATAATCTTTTTATTCTTTTCTTCTTTAGAAAGATGCTTTATCGATTCAAGTGTAAATGTATTTTCGTTAAACATGCAAGTTTTGTTTTCAGATTTTGAAAGTATTTTTTCTAAATCACCGCCTTTATTTTTGACAAAATTAGAAAAATTCATTAACTTAGCTTTTGAGTCTATATTACCGTAAATCGCATCTAAATCCGCAACTGATAAAACTTCTAAATCACTGTACGGATTAATAATATCAAGAAACTTCTTGAACATATTTTTGCCGTCAGAAGCCCTATTTGTAAGGATAAACCCTTTTGCATCTTCATAACTTCTAACAAGAGCTTTTGTAAGCATAGGAACAGCAAAAACAACAGACAGAGATGAAACAGTATCTCTTAAAAGGATTTCATTTATTTCTGTCATATCGCGTTTGCCATTTTCATCAATCTGAGCTCTATCCCATGCACGTTTACCGCGCGGAAGCAAAAGCCCCAGAGTTGAAAGCAAAGCAAATGTAGTCTTAGTAAAATTATAACCGTTATACTCTAAAAGCTCCTGCCATTTTTCAGGAGTATACTTAGTAATAAGCTTGCCCAAACCGGCAAAAAATCCGCCGTTATTTACACCTTTACCTTTAAAAGCCACTTCTGAGCTATTCTCATTTTTATGCTGCATATGCTCTAAAGCTTTTGCCGAAGGTGATACATCACTGCGAGCATATAATTTAGGAAGAATTGATAAACCTCCTAAAGTTACAGCAATATTAGCTGCATTTGTAAACCAGCGCTTTGCAGCAAAATTATTTTTCATATTCTCTATTGCATTCGCATCTATAGCTGCATAAGAAGAATTGTTAATTATTGCATCATCTCCAAAATCTTTAATCGCTCTTAAAGCTTCTGCTGTAGCAAAAGAAGCTTTTGTTCCGCCTTCGCCTACTACAACTTTGTTGACAGCATAATAATTTGTTGAATTTTCAAGCATTTTATTATTTATAGTTTCTAAAATATTTTGATAAGCCAACTTACTTGCTTTCTTATCTGCAGATGCATATTTCGCAAACTCGCCCTGTAAATATTTTATAGTTTTTTCTGCATCAGCATCATTTGGAACAGTATCTTTATAAATTTTACTTATATTGTAATTATAAAATTCATTTTTAAACTTCTGTGCATCATTTTTTACAGCTTGATTAAATTCCGGCTTAGCAATCATACTCTTCATATTTTGAGCCATACGCTTAATCAATCTTGTATTAGTATTTGTAGATTTGCAAAATTTCCCGGTTAAAAACAAAACCAACGGAGCAACACCAATTATATAAGGACCTGTAATACCTTCTCTTCCAAGAACTTCAAAGCCTTCCTGCATATTGTACTGACCGGTAATTTCTTTGTCGCGGTTAAATCCCGTCCAAACACGAGGCGCAGTCATACCAAGCCCGTCCTGAATCAAAAAAGAAACAAGATAACCTTTACTTTCTATCCATTGCATCAAAGAAGCAGACATACCAAGCATAGAAGCAGCTCCGACAGATTTAAATGCAGGAGTTTGCATTGTTTGTGTATGACCATATTTTTTCTGCCTATTTTTAGACAAATCACCCTGAGTGTTAATAGAAGATATTCTCAATATTACCGCCCCTATATTTTCGCTTTAAGTGTAACCTCTACACTATTATACGGATTTGCAGGGTTTTGGCAAGGGTTAGTATATACGATTTTAACAAAATGTTACTTATTTTGAGGGCCTTCGGCTATAAGGTATTCTTTCTCAATCCCTTGTGCTTCAAGAATAAAATCACAAAGCTCTCTTACAGCACCTTTACCGCCGCCATAAGAAGATTTAAAGTTACAAATTTCTTGGACTTCTTTTACAGCATCAGCAGGACAGCAAGCCAGACCAACTTTTTCTAAAATACAAATATCTGGCAAATCGTCACCCATATAAGAAATGTTCTCAAATCCTAAGTTATATTTTTCCATTAACTCTTCAAGCGCAGGAAGCTTATATTTTCTGCCCTGATAAAGTTCTGTAAAATTAAGATTTTTAGCACGATGCTGAACAGTACCGTTGTTTCTTGCAGTAATAATTGCTGTTATAAACCCTGAATTACGCATTCTAACAACACCGTGTCCGTCTTTCGCGTTAAAAGTTTTGTACTCAACTCCATTTTCATCGTAAGTTATACTGCCGTCAGTCATTACACCATCTACATCAAAAACAAGCATCTTTATTTTTTTAGCAGCTTTTAAAGCATTCTCTTTGTTCATAATAATCTCTCCTATGAAAAAATTATACAATAAAATTTCATACGATTGCAGGATTTAATAAAAAAAGCTTAAACTTTTATAACAATCCTGCCGATATATTCAGTATTAAGGAAAAAATATACATGCTTCAACTATTACCAAACAGCGAAACGCTGACCCCGAAGACAACAAACCCGCAGGAAGCTGTGGATTTTATCAATTCGTATATCGAAAGATATCATTGCAAAAATATGGATGTAGACATTTCATTCATGAATATATTAGATGCTTGTTATGTATCTGCTATGTGCTCAACTAAGCACTATATCAAATACCCGGAAGGCAAAATCAACTGGAAAGTTTCTTCTAATCTGGTTAGAGAATTTAACAAAGACTTAGAACTTGGAAATAATAATTACAAGTTTTAAATAGCTTCAATGTATTGTTTAAAACTATCGTCAGAAAGATTTTTAAGCGCAAGCTCTTTATGCGCAGAAGTTAACTTATCCTGGCTTTTTAAAATTGTCAAAATCTTTATAATAAGAGTTGGGTTGGAGCTGTCAAGCATAGTTTCAAGCTCTGCAACTTCATCAACAAAGTCGAGCGCAAAAAACACAAAATCACTTTCTTCATACAACTCATCATAAAGAAGGCTCGTAAGTTTTAAATCATTAAACTTCTTAAGAAGCATGTTTATCGCAAAAACTTCGTCTTTTGTATTTTTATCACAATCAAAGAGGTATTCGTCATTTGCCGTCAGCTCTTCAAACTTATCTTTTGCCAGCATTAAAAGTACAGCAGAAGCACTTGTAAGATTATTTGCATACAAGTCTTCAAATACAGTATACAAATTGTAATCTAAAACCGAAGAAGGAGGCATGATTTCAGGAATTGCACTTACAATATTACAGAGAGCAAGAATACCGTCATCACTTTTTGCAAGCTCTTCAACCGGAACCAAATACGGAATTTCCGCAGCTATATTTTCCGATAAAGATGATTTTTTCATTATTAGAAATATTTGTTCCAACGCATCCTGCGCTTTTAATCCAACGAGATATTTAACACCGTTATACTGTTCAAACTCGTCATCAGAATTCAATTTCGAAATAGCTTCATTCTTAAATACAGCATCGTTCACATTCGCAAGAACTTCTATAGAATTTACACTCAAAGGCTCAAATTCCGATGTTGCAGCCTGCCTGAGTGCAGGCAGAAGCTCCTGGATATATTTATCTTCAAATAAAGAAAAATATTTTGCAGCATAAGCTTTTTTACCATTATCTCCGCTCGCAAAAATTTCTTTCATTACAGGCAAAAGCTCTATTCCGCCAAAATTATATAAAACTTCGGCAATCATAGCATCGTAAGAAGGCGAATAATAATCCAAAAAAGCCATTAAATTTAAATAATTGTCTTTATTGCAAGCATATTTAATACGATTTGATACATTATTTTTAACAAAATCAAATAAAAAACCATCCTGCTTAACCAGTTTTGCAAAAAGATTTACGTCAGAATTATCTACAAGTGATTTTGCGACAGCTTCATACTCATCAGGATTTTTACCTGTGAGCTTTTTGATTAAGTCCATAATACTGCTTACCTCTAATCCAAATAGAATACAGTTACAACTTTGTGATTTTCTTCTGCATACTCAACAGCTCTATGAAGAGTTTTACTTGTATGAGAAAGGAAGCAAATTAACTGATTACAATCATCAATAATTTCTCTGTTGCATACTCTTGAAGCATCAGCAAGAGTCATCATAGCTCTATCAGAATGTTCAACAATATTCGGCACTCCAATCAATTGGTCCTGCACATCAGAAGGCTGCTGACCAATGGTTTGAGGCAAAATAACTTTCAATTTATCAGGGTTTGATTTCATAGCTCCGCGAATAGCTGCAGCATTTGTACCGCAAGAACCGCCGGAAGTAATAATCGTATTTCCCTGTCTCACAAGAGCAGTTGTTAAAGTTTCAATCATCTGCTGGTGAGTAATGGCAAGGTTACGTGAACCGATAATAGCAATTCTCTTTGCCGGCTGTTTAATAGTAGCAAGCTCCATAGCAAGCTCATCAATCGTATCCGGCGAATGTTCAGCTGTGTCCAAATCACCCATTGGAACCATAATGGAAGGCTGTTTGTCGTCGTCAATTGAATTAAAAATATCGTTCATCGTACCACCTTTTGAATATATTGTCATTTGCGCATATTTTGTGTATGCTGATATATAATATCACAAAATTGACAATTTGGGAATAGGGGAATGGAAAACATCTTAGAGAATCTTAATAAAGAGCAGCTTGAAGCTGCAAAGACAACACAAGGAGCTCTGCTTATTTTGGCAGGCGCAGGAAGCGGAAAGACAAAGGTTTTAACTTCCAGAATAGCGTATATGATACAAAATGGCGCTATTGCAGGTAAAATCCTTGCAGTTACTTTCACAAACAAAGCAGCTAAAGAAATGAAAGAAAGACTTTCTGCTATTTTAGGCGAAAATATCGTCAAATATATGTGGGTAGGTACTTTCCACAGCATTTGCGGACGTATTCTCAGGCAGGATATCGAAAATTATTCATTCCAATCAGGGAAAAAACTTGATAAGAATTTCACTATTTATGATGAAACAGATTCTCTTGCAGTTATAAAACAGGCTATCAAAAAAATTAACCTTGATGATAAGATTTATCAGCCAAAGCTAATTAAAGCAGTTATTTCAAATGCTAAAAACAAAATGCAGGATGCATATACTTTTGCAACTTTTGCCAGAGATTTCAAAACACAAAATATCGCAAAAGTTTTTGAGTTTTATGAAAATGCACTTAACAACAACAATGCAATTGATTTTGACGATATGTTGATGCTTTGCGTAAAACTTTTAGAACAAAATCCTGAAGTTCGTCAAAAGTATTATGACAAATTTCAGCACATTCTGGTAGACGAGTATCAAGATACAAACCAAGCTCAATACCAGCTTGTTAAAGCACTTTATACAAACTTGCTTCCTGACATCCCTGAAACTCGTTCTCTATGCGTTGTAGGCGATGTCGACCAATCAATTTACAGCTGGCGCGGAGCTGACTTCAGAATTATTATGAACTTTCAAAACGATTTTCCGAAAGCAAAACTCGTTAAACTTGAACAAAACTATCGTTCCACAGCAAATATTCTTAACGCTGCAAACGCGATTATTGAAAACAACGAAGAGCGTGTAGATAAAGTTCTTTATTCGCAAAAAGGCGACGGTGAAAAGATTTCGCTTTATGAGGCTCAAGACGAAGCAGATGAAGCAAACTACATTGTTAAATCAATTAAAGACACTTCTGATAATTACAATCAATTTTCCATTCTTTACCGTACAAATGCTCAGTCTCGTGCTTTAGAAGAAGCTCTGATTGCAGCAGGTATTCCTTACAGGATTTACGGCGGTTTAAAATTCTATGACCGTAAGGAAATAAAAGACGCTATTGCATACTTAAAAGTGATATATAATAACGACGATTCGCAGTCATTAAGAAGAATTATTAATGTTCCAAAGCGTGCAATTGGAGAAACTACGCTTAAACACCTTCAAGAATACGCTGATAGTCAAGACATAAGCTTATTTGCTGCAATTCTTGATGTTGATAATATTGAAACAATCAAATCAGGAACTTCAACAAAATTAAAAGATTTTGCAACGCTTATAATGAAACTTAAAGAAGCTGAAAGCAGATATTCTCTGCCCGAGTTCCTGAGCTTAATTCTTGAAAAAAGCGGATATTTAAGAGAGCTTACAGCTTCCGGAGCTGATGAAGACCTGACAAGAATTGAGAACTTGCAAGAGCTTGTTAACGTAGCAAACGAGTTTGAGCCGGAAGAAGCAGATAATACTTTAGGAGAATTTCTCTCACAAGTATCACTCGTCTCTGACATCGATGGAATGGACGAAATTCAAAATAACGTAACATTGATGACCCTGCACGCTTCAAAAGGTCTGGAATTTCCAATCGTATTCTTAGCCGGCTGCGACGAAGGAATTTTCCCGTCTGCAAGATGTTCAAACAGCTTATCAGAATTAGAAGAAGAACGGCGGTTAATGTATGTAGGCGTTACAAGAGCTGAAACAAAGCTTTTTTTAACAACTGCAAAACGTCGTCAGATGTGGGGTGAGTATAAATATTATTCTCCAAGCAGGTTTTTAGAAGAAATACCGGCTAAATTGATTGAAGAAACAGAATCAACATTTTCTGAATATACAGCTCCAAAGAGTACTTTCAAAAGTGCAGTCAAGAAAGTTCAATCTAACAAAGATGGTTATGTTAAGCCTGTTTCAGGTTTTGGTGCAAATTTTGTTGCACCGGGGGGTGGTAAATATAACAGAGGGACATCGACACCACAAACTGGAAACGCAGGTTTTGGCAAAGATTTTGTCGCTCCATCTCAAAAGAAAACAACAAATGTTGTACAGCGCACTCCTAGCCGTATGATAATCAAAAAAAATCCTATAAATAAAGAACGCGAAGAAGAAAAAATTAAAGCTTTCTTTGAAGATAACGTTATGAAACGCAAGCTTGAAGAGAAAAAACGCCAGGATGCAGAATTTGAAATCCAGCAAAAAGCTGAAGAAGAAGTAAAAACAGCTGCTACACAATATTTCTTCAACATCGGCGAGCGTGTATTCCACGACAAGCTTGGGATAGGACATATTACAGATGTTATACAAATCGGTGAAAGCACAATGTACACAATCGATTTCGGCAGGCTGGGCAAAAAAGCAATGGATGCAGCTTATGCGCATTTGAAGAAATTTTGATGCGCCGGATATATTCATCGCTGTTTATGATATAATAGACTTCAAAAGGGAAGAAGGTAAAAAGATGAGTTTAGATGTATATTTAGGTATAGACGTTGGTTCGGTTACAACAAAACTTGCTTTGGTAGACGAAAAAGGAAAGTATGTAGACTCTTACATGCTTAAAACAGCAGGCAAACCGGTTGATGCCGTTCAAAAAGGTTTACAACAAATTGTATCACAGGCTTTATGTGAATATTCTGTAAAAGGCGTTGGTACAACAGGTTCAGGAAGAAACCTTGCCGGAGCTTTAGTAGGAGCTGACGTTGTTAAAAACGAAATCACAGCGCATGCAGTTGCTGCAAGTACAAATATTCCGGGAGTTCAAACAATTCTTGAAATTGGAGGCCAAGATAGTAAAATCATTATTCTTCGCGACGGTATCGTTACCGACTTTGCAATGAACACAGTATGTGCAGCCGGTACAGGAAGTTTTCTTGACCATCAGGCACAGAGACTAAATGTTCCTATCGAGAAATTCGGTGAAACAGCGCTTCGTTCAGAAAACCCTGCAAGAATCGCAGGACGATGCGGAGTATTCGCAGAATCTGATTTAATCCATAAACAGCAGTTAGGCTATCCTGTAGAGGACCTGCTTTACGGACTTTGCCAGGCACTTGTCAGAAACTACCTTTCTAATCTTGCATTAGGCAAAGAACTTTTACCGACAATTTCTTTCCAGGGCGGAGTTGCAACAAACTCTGGTATGGTTAAAGCTTTTGAAGAAGCATTAAACACAAAAATCGTTGTTCCGGAAAACCATCAGACAATGGGAGCAATCGGCGCAGCACTTCTTGCAATGGAAAATCACCAGTACACAGAAGTTGATACCAAATTCAAAGGCTGGGAAGTTGGAAGCATGAATTTCCAATCAGTGACATGCCAGTGCAGCGGATGCTCAAATAACTGCGAAGTTATTACAATTCTTGAAGGAGCAGAGCCGGTCGGCCACGTTGAAAAAATAGGCGACATTAAAGGAAATATCATCGCTCGCTGGGGCGGAACCTGCGGAAGATGGGATATAGGATAGAGCTATAAGAAATGTAATATCTTTAGCTATCTATATTGAAGAAAAAGTTAATTGTTTATTGTTTTGAAACAATAGCGGGAGCCGGAGGCGGGAGCGTCGTTGAAAAATAATAAACAATTAACTGTAAAAAAGGATTATAATTATGAAACTCAAAAACTTTGAAATCGGAAAAGACAAGCTTACAATCCTTGCTGGGCCTTGCGCAGCTGAATCGATGGATATACTTAGAAGAACTGCAGAAGGGCTTAAAAAAGCTTGTGAAGAACTTGATATTAATTATGTTTTCAAATCATCTTTTGACAAAGCAAACCGAACCTCAATAACTTCTTACAGAGGTCCGGGGTTAGAAAAAGGGCTTGAAATGCTCTCTCAAATAAAAAAAGAATTTGACTTGCCGATTGTTACCGATATTCACACTCCAGATCAAGCAGAGCTAGTTTCAGAAGTTGCTGACATAATTCAAATTCCTGCATTTTTATGCCGTCAAACAGATTTACTCGTTGCTGCCGCAAGAACAGGTAAAATCGTCAACATTAAAAAAGGACAATTCCTTGCTCCGCAGCAAATGAAATCTCTAGTAAAAAAAGTTGAAGACAGCGGAAATAATCAAATAATGCTGACAGATAGAGGTACAACATTTGGTTACGGAAACCTCGTTGTTGATTTTCGTGCAATACCTATTATGAAAGAATTTGGTTATCCTGTTGTATTTGATGCAACGCACAGCGTTCAAATGCCGGGTTCTAACGGTGATTCAACAGGCGGAGACAGGCGCTTTGTGCCGACTCTTGCAAAATGTGCAATGGCAGCAGGAGCTGAAGTTCTGTTCTTTGAAGTTCATCCAGAGCCTGATAAAGCTCTTTGCGACGGCCCGAATATGTTAGCTCTCAAAGATGCTAAAGAAGTTTTCAAAAAATGCAAAGAAATTTTTGAGGTTGTACGTGCTTAAAAAAGTTTCCGGTTTAACAAAACCTCTCAAAGGTGTAATAACAATACCATCCGATAAATCAATATCACACAGAGCTGTGATGTTTTCTTCTATTGCAGAAGGTGAATGTATTGTAAGAAATTTTTCAAGCGGCGCAGATTGCCATTCAACATTGAATTTATTTAAACAGCTTGGTGTTGATATTCAGTTTATTGACAATAAAACATTAAAAATAAAATCAAATGGGAAATTAATCTCGTCACAATTACCTTTGGACAATGGAAATTCAGGAACAACAATGCGTCTGGTTTCTGGCATACTTGCAGGACAAAATTTCGACTCTGTTATGATTGGAGACGAAAGCCTTTCAAAACGTCCGATGAAACGTGTAATCGAACCTTTAACATTAATGGGGGCTGAAATTGACTCAATTGAGGGGCATGCACCGCTAAAAATATATGGACGTAAATTAAAAGGTATCATTTACCCTTCAAAATTAGCAAGCGCACAGGTTAAATCTTGTCTTCTGCTTGCCGGTTTAAACGCAGAAGGCGAAACAACTTTTATAGAACCTTACACTTCAAGAGACCACACAGAAAGATTATTTAACTATCTTGATGCTGATATAAAAGTCGATGGAAAAAGTGTTACAGTAAAACCTTCAAAGCTTCAAGCCAAAGACATTGATGTTGTCGGAGACATTTCATCAGCTGCATTTTTTATTGTCGCAGGATTAATCGTAAAAGGCTCTGATTTTGTTATCAAAAATGTCGGAATTAACCCGACACGTTCAGGAATACTTGATGTTGCTGCGCGTATGAGCAAGGGGGTAAAAGAAGGGATTGAAATTCAAAACTCCAGAATAATCGCTGGTGAGCCTTGTGCAGATATTAGAGTTCAGTACAGCGAGTCATTAAAAGGCTGCGTTATTGAAGGCTCTGACATACCTAGATTAATTGATGAACTCCCAGTAATCGCAGTTTTAGCTTCGCAAGCCGAAGGTGAGACAATTGTTAAAAACGCAGAAGATTTACGCAACAAAGAATCTGACAGAATTAAGTGTCTGGTCGAAGAGCTTACAAAAATCGGAGTTGATATAAAAGAAACTAACGACGGATTTATCATACAAGGGAAAAGGGATAAATATATACAGGGTAATGCCGAACTACAATGCTATCACGACCACAGGCTTGCAATGAGTTTTTACATAGCAGGACTTGTATGTAAAAACGAAATCGCAATCAACGGATTTGAATGGACAAAAATTTCTTTTCCAGAGTTTGAAGAGTTAATGTATAAACTAACTACGTAAATCTGCAGGTACAAATCAGGACAAATCGCCTTTTATTTAACCTTTTATCCCTGTTCTATCCAGCTGCGTATTTTTTCACCGGCTTCTGCTTCATCGACTCCGTCAAATTCACGTTTTAATTCTCTCAAAGCTTCACGAATATCAGCTCCGGAAGTAGGTATTGCAACAGGTCTATTTTGTTGTTCCAATAAACCCTGCTGGAGTTGAGATTGTTTCTGTATTAAGTCTGCAGCATTAACGCTCAAATCTTTAATCTGTTTTTCTTGAGCTTCGTTCATTTCACGAAGACGCATAATTTCTTCTTCTTGGGCAGCTTTTGCAGCGTTTATTTTCTGGCTGAGAGCTTTATGCCCAAAGAATAAACCGAACGCAAGGAGTGCAATTGCTAACCACCAAGGGTTTCCATGTTCAGCTTTTATAGGAGCTTTTACATTCTTATCACCAGCCATAAACGGATCTAAAGAATCAGCAAACGCTATTGTTACGTTCTCAGGGTCTGCTTTAGGGCTCGCTGCATGTGCAACAAGTTCTTTCAACTCTTCTAAAGTTAACTCTACAGGAAGAGCATCTTTTTCAAGAGTTACTGCAATTGAAATTTCTTCCAATGTTCCAGGTGACATATACTCATTTGTTTGTACTTTAGTAACGCCATACTGAGTCTCTCTTGCTGTTCTTGAATAGCTTCTGTTTTGAGCAGAATCAGAGCTTCCTGCCGGCAGACCGTTTGGAAGATAAACGCTGACTGCGTTAGTATTCTTATTAGTATCCTGGGTTTGATCTCCTAAGCCTTCTGAGAAAGTCTGTTCAGTAACAGATGCTTTTCTATTCGGATCATACTCAATAGTAAACTTTTCAACAGGAGCTTGTTTTAAAAAAGTACTTACTGTAGCAACATACTTTCCTTGACCGATAAGTCTGTTCAATTGAGTTTGAACTTTCTCCTGCATGTATTTATCGTTTTCTTGAAGCCTTGAAAGCATTTCTGACTGAGCATCAACTAAGCTGTTGTACACATGACCATTTGTATCAGTAATAGAAATATTTTCTGCTTTCAAGCCTGAAACACTTCCTAAAAGAAGATTTGAAACAGCTTTAATCGTTGTTAAGCTTAATGTTTGACCAACTGCTACTTGAAGCTGAACTGTAGCTGTAATAGGCTTTTGCATAGAAGAGAACATTGTCTGCTCAGGTATAGAAATAAACACAGAAGCATTTTCAATTCCGCCAATTCTTCTGATTAAGCGGGCTAGTTCACCGTTCATTGCTCTTACAAGCCTTATTCTTTTATCTTCTTTTGTAGAAGTAAAGTCACCTTTATCAAAAATTTCCAACCCTACATTCTGGTCATATAGACCACTTTCTACAATAACCATAATAGCTCTGTCTCTTTGTTCGGTTGTACATTTTTTCATACCGGGAGTACAGTCGCCTTTTTTAAGTTTTAAAACTGATTTAGTACCGTCAACAGCTCTTGCAGCTACAATATTATTTCTAGCAAGCAGAGCCTGAATTTCAAGAGCTTTTCCAAGATTATCTGTTGTTAATAGGTCAACGTCTTCTTTCAAAGGTTCTTTGCTGACATCAACTTCATCACCTTTTTTATTAGAGCCGGCTACAGCACCGCATACTATAAATATAATCAAAAGCAGAACAATACTGCCGCCGATTGCGGCTAAAAGAACTTTATTTTCTAATAACTGTTTAATATCCATAATCCTGCCCTATAATTATTATACACATATATATTAAATATGAGAAGACTAAATCTGTATTTGCATTATTTTATCATACGCTTGGATGACTTTACCAGTTGCAGTTGTTGCTACGTTAACCGCTATTTCTGCTTTTGACATTGCAACCATTACATCGTGAATATCAACGTTTTCAGAGCCCATCATTGCATCTCTTAACAAATTGTCCGGCGCATTCATTGAAGTATTCAAACCTTCAACAAGTCCTGACATAACACTCTGAAAATCAGCTGTTGCAGGTTCTTCAACTCTGTTTAACCTTGCAGACGGAATTGTACCCCAGCTGTCAAGCTTTGTATGCTGAATTCTTGCTTCTAAATCGTATCTCGGATAAAAACCGTTGAACATATTTTTCACCTCTTTATTATTTATATCGGCTATTTTTTTATTTTTTTAAGAATTTCGTATAAAAATACTCCATTCGTAGTATCCTCTTAATAATTATTAAAGAAATGTCAAGTTCTGCCGTCTAGATTATTACTATGAATTTACATGAAGAATGCTTACTAAAATATTTATTAAACCCGCTTAATTTGTCTCACACAACAGAGCTTTTAAAAATCAACAACAGCTTGATAGAAAAAAGCTTGGGAGGTGACAAATTTATTGCAAAGAAAACAAATATTAACTATACTAGAATATAATTATAATCAATATTGGGGGAGATATGAAAAATCTTATCAAGACAAAATGGTTTATTTATGGAACTTATTTGCTGCTTGTTCTTACAACACTGCTTATAGGTTTTGTGCTTTTACAAAATAATAATACTTTAAAAAATGTTTTTGTATCATTTTTTGAAGTTGCTGAAAATAGAACTTTCGACTACAGGCAGTCTCTTCAAGTTTTGCACAAACGCCCTCTTCCAAATAAAGACATTGTTGTTCTTGCAATTGATGACGCAAGCTTGGAATCTTTATGGGATAAATACGGAGAATGGCCTATTCCAAGAAATGTTTATGCAGATTTAATTAACTTTCTTGAGCAAAAGAAACCGCAAAGCATCATCTTTGATTTAATGTTTATAAAATCTATGAGAGCTTCAGCAGAAGCTGATAAATATTTCACAGATACAATGAATAAATATCCCAATATTTACACAGCAATGAATTTTGATGACCAGCCAAGCGATGTTAGAATACCTGCAGACTTACCAGAAAGGCTTTCAATAAACATTGAAAATAATTCTAACATCAACCTTTTAAGTAAACAATTTACAAACTGCCGTCCTATTTTATCAGAATTAATAAATGGCAGAGTTAATATCGGAAGCCCTAATACAGTGAGAAACAAAGATGGAATTATTCGAAATATCAGACCTGTTCTTGTTTATAAAGACAAATATTATCCTTATCTTTCATTCAAAGCAGCTTCTGACTACCTTAACCAAAAACCTGAAACAAATTTTGTCATAGATTCTAACAATAACCTTAAAGTTTTGGATACTAAAATACCGCTGGTTAATGATGGAGACGCAATTTTAAACTGGTATGGACCAAGCGGTACACACACTGTTATCCCGATTTACAAAGTTATAAACGAGATGAACGGAAAAAGTAAAGGTATTACTAACTTCGATTTCAAAGATAAAATTATTATCATTGGAACAACTGCAATGAGCCTTCATGACACAAAAAGCGTTCCAGTTCAAGATGAAGTTTATCCGGGAGTTGAAGTACACGCAACATTCTTTAATAATATGCTCGACAATAACTTTATCAACAAAACCGATTTTATTGTAAATATTCTAATAATTTCAGCTGTTGTAGCTTTAGTCGGCGCAATTGTTATGCTTTCAACCTCAACTCTTTTTGCGGTTCTCTCTACAACACTGTTTGGAATTGCTTATTTATTTATTTCATACTACACAATGGAACTTTATAATTTATGGATTCCTGTTGTTTTACCAGTAATGTCAATAATCGCAGCGTTTGCACTTTCATTCCTTGCAAAATATCTTCTAAAAGCACGTGACTTTGAATATCAATATAAGCTGGCTACAATTGACGGTTTAACAGAGCTGTACAACCATAGATATTTCCAAGATGCTTTAAGAAAACAGATGGATATTTCAAGAAGATATAACCAGCCATTTTCACTAATAATAGCTGACATTGATTTCTTCAAGAAATTCAATGACACATACGGCCACCAAGCAGGAGATGCCGTTTTAAGACAAGTTGCAAAAATACTTAAGAACAATTCACGTGCGACAGACTACGTTTGCAGATACGGCGGCGAAGAAATGACAATTATCCTTCCAAATACAAACGCTGAAGACGCTTTATTTAACGCAAATAGAATCTGCAAAGCCGTTGCTGACACTCCATTCAACCTAACTCCTGTTGATAAAGTTAATGTAACAATAAGTTTAGGAGTTTCAACTTTCCCTGATAACGCACAAACTCCTCAGGACTTGATCGAATGGGCTGATAAAGGTTTGTATTATGCAAAAGAACACGGCAGAAATCAGGTAGGAAGGTATTAAGGGTAGACAAAGCAGATGCAAAACGAAGTTAAAATCATAGGTGCAGGACTTGCAGGCTCAGAAGCAGCACTGCAGCTATCAAAAAGAGGAATAAAAGTTAAATTATACGAAATGCGTCCTCACAAAACAACCGGCGCACACGTAACTTCGGACTGCGCAGAGTTTGTCTGTTCAAACAGCTTAGGCTCTTCAGATGTAACAAATGCAAGCGGTCTTTTGAAAAAAGAAATGGAGATTTTAGGCGGAGAACTCATCAAAATCGCTTACGAAAACGCAGTTCCAGCAGGAAACGCCCTTGCAATTGCACGTGAAGACTTCTCAAAAGCTGTTACAAAAAGAATTGAAGAAGATCCCAATATAGAAATCATACGAGAAGAAATAACAGAAATTCCGGAAGGAAACGTAATTATTGCATCAGGCCCGCTTACAAGCGACTCGCTTGCAAATTCAATAAAAGAATTTACACAAAGCGAGCATTTACATTTCTTTGACGCTATAGCTCCAATTGTTGAAGCTGATTCAATCAACTTTGATAAAGCTTTCTGGGCTTCCAGATACGACAAAGGCGAAGCTTCTTATATCAACTGCCCGATGAATAAAGAAGAGTACGAAAAATTTTATAACATATTAATCAACGCTCCAAGAATCGAACAGCATGATTTTGAAAAAGATGCCAAGTTCTTTGAATCCTGCCTGCCTGTAGAAGTTCTTGCTTCGAGAGGAGTCGATACACTTCGTTTCGGTCCTATGAAGCCGGTTGGACTTATTGATAAAAGAACTGGAGTCGAAAACTACGCCGTTGTTCAGCTCAGACAGGACAATTCAGCTAAAACATTGTTTAATTTAGTAGGTTTTCAGACAAACCTTAAATGGGGCGCTCAAAAAGAGCTTATACATTCAATTCCAGGGCTTGAAGAAGCTAATATAATCCGTTATGGCGTAATGCATAGAAACACGTTTATCAACAGCCCGCAAATCCTTTACCCGACCTTAGAAACAAAAAAAAGAGAAGGTTTATTCTTTGCAGGTCAAATTACAGGCACAGAAGGCTACACAGAATCAATCGCAACAGGCATGCTGGCTGGAATTAATATGGCAAGAAGAGTGTTATCACTCCAGCATTCCCATTCTGCAACCGGTAGTCACAAAACTGAGCCAATATATTCACCCCTTATCCTGCCGCGCGAAACAATGCTTGGCGCTTTAACATTCTATATCACTGATATTGCGCACCTCAAACATATTTCATCACGCGATAATTCTGTCAGATATTTACCACTCCAGCCGACAAATTCGAATTGGGCAATCGTTTCACCAATCGAGCTGCCTAAGAAAGAACGCAAAAACAAAAAGCTTAAAACTGAGCTCCTATCTAAGCGCTCCATTGAAACATTAGAAAAAATTATTAACAATTGTAAAGATATGTAAACACTCTGCGCAATTCTCGTTTGGAAAATTACTTTATATATACAAGAGAAAAAACGAGGAAATAGGAGTATATTATTATGGGAATTGAATCAATTGAAGTTTCTAAATTAACAGGTAAGTTACAACAATTAGCACAAGTTGCAGATGATGGCAATGGTAAGCTTGAAGGTAAAGAAATCGAAATTTTCCAAAGCACAGTTGAAGCTGCAAATTTAGAAGGAACTAACGAATACAAAGCTATTTTTGGTTCAGAAATCAAAACAGCAACAAATCCGCAAGCGAATAAATATTCAGAAAAAACCATTGAAAGAATGGAAAGATATGTTTTAACAATATTAAAAGAAGAAGCATCTGCTTCTCCTGAAAAACTTACAGCTAAGTTAACAGAAAGATTAGGAGCAAGTGCAAACGATCCTAAATATCTTGAAATGCAAGCTGATGTAACTAATATCTTAAACGCTATCAATACAATCGGTTACAATTCAAAAGACGATGTTAAAAAGTTAGAAGATAAAGTTAAAGAACAATTAAAAATTGATAAAAAAGATAACTTTAAGAAAGATGTATTGAAAGCATTAGTAAAAAATGCTGAACAGACTCAAGCAAAAAAAGAATATGAAGAAGTAAAAGTAAAATATGATGAACTTGTTAACAAAGGCACACTGGAAGAAGAAGCTTATAAAGCTGTAAAAAAAGAATTTCAGCCTAAAGGTTCATACTACAAAGATTTATTCAAAAATGGTTCATTCTTCTATAAAGCTATCCACTTTAGAGGCAAGCTTGGCAAATTTGAAAAATCACACATTATGAGTCAAGCAAGAACTACTGCAAGAGAAGCTGTTTACGAATCTGACGGAACAACTAAAAAAGAAGTTAAAAAAGATGCAGAAACAACTTTAAAAGAAAATGACGATTACAACAAATACACAAAACGCGCTCTTGGCGGAGAAAGAAGCTTTGCAGATAAAATAAACTTCCGTGAATCTGATATGGGATTTACTATCAAAAATCACGCAGCTAAAAACAGAGTGGAAGATATTAAAGAAGAAGGTCTTTCTGAACAAGAAATTCACGATGCAGTTGATAAAAAGAAAACTTTCTTATTCTTTAAACAAAAAACTGAATTGTTTGAAGCACTAAAATCAAGCGGTTTAATTGAATACAAAGGTGTTGACGAAAAAGGCGAAGAAATTTGGGATGTTTCATCTTTATCTGAAATCATTGGACTTCACGTGGGCAGCGACTACACTTTGAACAAACAATCTGACGATTTCAAAGCATTAGCTGAAAAAACAAAAACTACAAGCGCTTTAGCAGCAGCAACATTATTACAAAACTTAAATGAAAAAGAAGCAGAAATGCTTGTTAAAATGTGCGGATATAATGTTGAAGGCAAAAACATCGGTAAAGCAATTGTAAAAGCTACAGCAGGAGCTTTAGTAACAGGTCTTGTAACAGCAGGCAGTGCAGCTGCAGCAGTTGCTACAAATAAACGTCCAGTTTTAGACACAGTAATCAATAACCACAATTACACTGAAATTAACATCAAATGTGACACTGAATTAATTGATGATATCAAAGATCAATTTAGCGGAGCAGAAGGAGTTACTGTTAATGTTATATCCGGCGGTATCCAAATCATAGCCGAACAAAACCAAATTGTACCTCTATTCTGGAAAGGCTCTAGACATATCTTGAACTCGGCACTTAAAGCAGCTATCCCTGGTGCAGTAGTCGGATTGCTTGCAGGATTAAAAGATGATCCAGAAAAACCTATCACATCTACACAATTTGAATGCACAACACTTGAAGAATACGAAAAAGTTCTTAACAGCGAAGTTAAACAAAGAGCTATTGACCCTAAATACAAAGATGCATTGATGCTTATTGCAATGACATTTGCTGTAAAAGACAAAGACGGCAACATAACAGGCTGGGATTGCGAAGGCTACAAATCATTCTTAAACAAAGCAGCTGGTAACGGCGGTGTTCTTAACAGAGCTGAGCTTATGGGAGCTTTGGAAGGATTAAAAGATGTAAAAAAACCTGAAGCTGCAGAAGAAACTGACGAAACAGAAGAAATCCAAGAAACTCAAGAAGAAAAAGAACATACTTACGCAACTCACAACAAAGCAGCAGTTGATGCTCAATACGAAAACATCCCTGTTATCGACGGTTCAACAACATCATGGGCAAAAATTGCAGGTCAATATGATTGTTTAATCCAAAAATATACTCTACCTGGCGCCATCAGAATAATTAAAATAGCTCAAGCTATAAACAACGGTGACTACAGCAAAGAAAACTTAGAAAAACTTCTTAAATTATCTAAAAAAGGCCACATGAACTTACAAAATGTTGATGGCATCGATTTCAAAGCATATATGAGCGCAATTAATGCAACTTACTTACCAGCTCTTAAAAAAGACAGCAATGGCAACCCTGTTCCTGGCACAGGCGTAAAAGTTCCGGCTAATTTGGCAGACTGTGAAAGAGATGAATCAAAAGATTTAAAAGCTCCAAAAGCAAATGGTGATGGCCCTGTTGTAAAACCAAGCGGAAACGCAGCTGACAGAAAAAAAGTTAAAGACGGCGAAGATGCAAAATTCTATGCAAGATTTGACGGCGGAGAAGCAATTGAATATACTAATATGAAAGATAGAGATGATGCAGTTGATGCTTTCAAAAAAGAATATCCAAACGCTAAAGTTGAAAAATGGAACAAAGAAGAAGAATAATAAAAAATCCTATGGTTGTTTTTGATAATAAAAAAAAAGAGGCGGACTTAAAAATCCGCCTCTTTTCACTTTTTCCAGCTATTCAATCTTATCCTAAGATATCTTCTAAATCACCTACAATACCTTCATTGTTACCGCCGCAGCTGCCATTGCAGTTACATTTGAAGTTTTTGAGAAGTTCAATAATCTCATCTAACTTAGCGTTGTAATCAGGATGTGACCAATCAATACCATTCAACTTATCAAGAATCTGGTTCAAGATATCTGAATTATCTTTGATATTATCCATCTTCGCATCAATTGAAGCTAATAAGTCTTCGATATTTTTAAGGTCACCAGTATCTATACCAAGTTCTTTGATTAACTCACTGTATTTTTCAAAGTTAGCTTCATCATGTTTCTGCCACATTTCTTCCAACTTTTCATAATCAATATTTCCGCCTGCGATTTGGATATTCTTGATTTCTTCTTTTAAGTTTTCAACTTCTTTAAGCAAGTTATCCAAATATATTTCTGCATTTTTCTGATTATCAATAATTGTTGAAAGTTGACCATCAAAACCTTCTAATGCATCTAAAATTGCATCAAACTTAGCATCCCATTTTTCAAAGCTATTTTCAACTTTAGCAGCTAAGTCTCCAATTTTTTCATACATTGCATTTAATGTTGCTTGAAGTCTGTTAAGAGCATCAATAATTTCATCCAATTTTTCTCCAAGTTCAGGAGAAGCAGTTCCGCCGCCATTTATAGAAATATTTTTAATTGCTTCGATTATTTCATCTTTGTTCAAACCATTGAAATGTTTCAAATCATCCAATTTTGCGATAATTGATGCAAATTGTTCAGTCTGAGCAGCTTCTGTTTCAATGTAAGTATTTTGGAAGTTTTTGATAACTTCTTCTAATTGAGATGCTGACATGTTGATAGCTTCTGCAATAGTTACTCCCATTGCTTTAAACATTTCTTCAAGCTGTTTGTAATCAATATCTACTGAACCGCTGTTACCGCCGCCTTGAATATTTTTGATAGCTTCAATAAGCTGTTCGAATTTAGAATCATCTTGAGTATATTCTAACAATACATTAGTTGTATTTTTTATATTGTTAATGTTTTCAGCCATTTCTGATTGAGTTTTTGACATATCAACAAGAATGTCTGTCTGTATTTCATCATTTTTAATAATTTGTTTTAAATAATCTAATTCAGTTTTCTTATCTTCTTTATATTCGTTATGGAATGTCTGGAACTCATTGATAAGAGTTGAAAGTTTATTATTAATTTCATTTACAAGATTTTTAATTTGTTCAAGAGCTTCTTGGATTTTCATAGAACCATCTTGAACAGCTTCCAAAATTGCATCCAATTTTGCCATTGCTTCTTCTCTGTCAGCTCCTTGAGCGACCATTAAATCAATAATAAGCTTTTGATTTGCAAGTACAAGAGCCTGGAAAGAATCATTACTTAATTTTTGTTCTTGCATCAATGTAATAACTTGATTAAACATAGAAATTAATTGATCATATTTAGCTGCCAGCTGTTCATCACGATCTGCTAAATCTTGACGCAGCCCTTTCAATTCTTCAATCAATTCCATTAATGCTGATAAATCAACATTAACTATCGTATTATTTTCATTAGTAATATCAGGCATTCTAAATTCTTCTTTATCATTGCAAGAAGTAACACCTGCCATTGCAGCCATACCCAATAATGCAGCTACAGCAATATTTTTAAATTTAGAAGCTTTTCCCTGAAAAGCAATGTTAGATTGGAATGGTACTGTATATTCTTTTGCAGAAGCATCTTCTGCCTGAGCAGGTTCAATATCATTCAACATTTTTAATTCTGATGCCAATTGAGGATTGCTTGCAACATTTTTCAATCCATGAAACATAAGCGCATTCATTCCTGTCTGCGGTGCAGATGTTTCCGGTGCAGCTATTGCTGCAGGAGCTGTTTGCTGAGCAGGCTCCTCTCCAAATCTGATTTTTTTGTCTAATAACAAAAGTTCGTTTGAATTAATGTTCATAAATTTTATGCTCCTTTTTACATAATTATTTAATACTAGTGTACTTTTGTTAAACCACTTAAAAATATTTTTTGCTAGCGATATCAAATATTTTTTACAAATCTTTACGTTAAAATTTCACCTATTTTCACCTGTTGTCAAACAATTTATTTGCTTATATAATAGTAAACGAACATATAGCAGGTAAATAAAAATGAAAAAAATAATTGTTCAAAAATTTGGCGGAACATCAGTTGCTGATACTGATAAAATAAAAAATGTAGCAAAAGCTGTAATCAGGGAGAGGAACTTTGGACACGATGTTGTTGTAGTTGTATCTGCAATGGGTCATACTACAGATTATCTTGTTAAAATGGCTAAAGAAATTTCCGATACTCCATCTTCAAGAGAAATGGACATGCTTCTTTCTACCGGAGAAGGCGTATCAATTGCACTGCTTGCTATGGCGCTTCAATCACAAGGCTGTCCTGCCGTTAGTATGAACGCTGTTCAAGTTGGAATAATGACAGAAAAAGTTCATTCAAAAGCAAGAATTATAAATATAAAAACTGATAAAATAAAAGCACACCTTGATAAAGGTGAAGTTGTGGTTGTTGCCGGTTTCCAAGGGGTTACTGAAGATTTAGAAATAACTACTCTTGGACGAGGCGGTTCTGATACATCTGCTGTAGCTCTTGCAGGAGCTTTGCATGCCGAAAGATGTGATATTTATACAGACGTAGAAGGCGTTTATACAACTGATCCAAGAATTGTTCCAAACGCTTCTAAGTTAAATGAAATTTCTTATGAAGAAATGCTGGAGCTTGCCAGAGTAGGAGCAAATGTACTCCACCCTCGTGCAGTTGAAACTGCTAAACAATACAACGTACCGCTTAGAGTCAGAAGTACTTTTAAGCTGGACAATTTAGGAACTTTAATATTAGGAGTTGATGAAATGGAATTACATAAACCTGTTACCGGTGTTGCATCGGACTTATCGCAGTTAAGAGTTGTTGTATGTGACGTAAAAGATAATCCCGGAACAGCAGCTGTTCTTTTTAACGGACTTGCAAAAGAAAATATTTCTGTAGATATGATTATTCAATCTTATGCAAGAAAAGCTCTTAATACAAATGATATCGCGTTTACTATTGATAAAAGCGATAAAGAAAAAACTCTTGAAATTATGGAAAAAGTTAAATCCCAGCTTGAATTTTCAAATGTATTTGTTGACGACAAAATTGCAAAAATTTCAATTGTTGGTGCAGGCATGATTGATAGGCCGGGTATAGCTGCTACGATGTTTAAAACTTTGGCTGACTGCAATATTAATATAAAGATGATTTCAACAAGTGAAATTAAAATCAGCTGTATCGTTGCAGAAGATGATGCAAAAGAAGCAGTAAAAGCACTTCATAAAATTTTCCATCTTGATTGTGACGAGATTGCTGAAGTAAAAGGTGACTTACCAAATGTATAAATTATACAAATAAGAGGTTAAAATGAAAAAAACAATTCTATCACTTATAATTTTTTCAGCAATGACAATTTCTGTTTTTGCAGATGATAAACAGGAAGCTTTAGACTTTTTCAATAATTATGTTAAATCAGCGAATACATACAGTCCTGCAATAACTGAGATGTATTCGCCTTCAGCAAAAATCATTAGACAAGTGGTTAAGCCGGACGGAACAACTCAAGACGTTAACACAGACACTGCAACTTATATAAAACAAATGAAGCTTGGACAAGCAGGAGCAAAGCTTAAACATTACACTAATAATTACACAAATATTTCTGTAACTCCTATGTCTGACGGGAAATACAAAGTATCATCTCTTCGTCAGCCATCAGGAGAATCTTATAAGCTTAAAACTTACATGATTCTTCAAAAACAGCCTAATGGCAAATGGCTTATTGTAGAAGAAATGATGCAGACAAAAGTTCAAACGTTATTAAAATACGCCAAGAATTAAGTTATATATTCTTTATTCTCCCAATGATGGAGCAATTTGAATAAAAGTTCTTATCAAGTCTGCGTCCCACTGAGTTCCAGCACCTTCGTTAAGGATTGATATAGCTTTTTCAATATTCATACCGCGTCTGTACGGTCTGTCGCTAATCAAAGCGTGATAAGTATCTGCAATTGCAACAATTTTTGCTGCAAGCGGAATATCTCCATTTGTTAAACCTTCCGGATACCCTTTTCCGTCTATTCTTTCATGGTGATATTTTACAATAGGGATTAAATCTCTCAAAGATGGGTTTGGCATAAGAACTTTTTCCGCGCCAATTGTCGGATGCTGTTTCATAATAGCCCATTCTTCATCTGAGAGTGGACCTTCCTTTTTCAAAACATTTTCAGGAATACCGATTTTACCTACGTCGTGTAAAAGCGCACCTAATTTTATGCGTTCAACTTCGTCTTCCGGAAGATTAACAGCTCTTGCAAGAGCTTCCGAAAATTTAGAAACAGACGTAGAGTGACCTTTAGTATAAGGGTCTTTTGCATCAATTGCACCGGCAAGAGAAGTAGCGATTTCAGAAATTCTTGCTCCTGATATAGCATGATCAGCATTAAACTTGGAAATCAATTCTTCTTCAAAGTTCACTCCCAGCTGAGCGTGACGTTTACCAATAACTTCTGCATAAGATTTTAAAGCTGCATCATCCCAGAAGTTAAAATCTGCAGAGCTGATAATTGCAGACATGCCGTCTTTATATCCTTTTGCTTGAGAAATATACATTGCCTGTTCTGCAAGTATCAAAAGTTTTTCTCTATCATCTGAGCAATCCGGATAAGTTGCAATTCCGACTGAAACTTTAACAGGACCTACGTCATCAATAAAACAGCAAGAGAGTGAGTAAGTAATATATTCAGCAACATATTTTGCTTGAGTTATAGAAGTATTTGGAAGAATAACAGCAATTTCATCGCCGCCGTATCTTCCTGCGATATCACCTTCACGCATGCTTTGACGGACCTTTTCAGCGACAAGTTTTATAACTTCATCACCTTTTGCATGTCCCAGCTCACGATTAATTTTTGTTATATTGCAAACATCCATCATTACAACAGAAAGTTTTTGTTTATTTGTTTCTGCTCTCAAAATTTCATTAGATAAAATTTCCTGAAAGCCTCTGTGATTATGGAGCAAGGTTAAAGAATCTATGTTTACGGCTTCTTCACTCATTTCAAGCAGCTCAAAATTATGAGAATACAAAGCAGCAAAATTTGAAATCAAGTTATAAAGAGTTATGTTCTGCCTTGCATATTTATCTTCAATAATTATCACTCCTATACACTTATTAACAGAAATAAGAGGTAAGATAATTACTGCATTATCTTTGAAATAAGCAAGCTTCAAGAAATTAACATCATCTTTAAAAATAACTTCCCTGCTTTGAAAAGATTGTACGATTGGATTGTCAAAATCTTTCAGAAAAATTTTAGTCGAATAGAAATTTTCAAGCTTATCTTTCAATTTTAGATTAATGCATTTTGATTTTTCTTTATACATACCAACTGCAAAAAAATCTGAATCAATATTTTGCATTATAAGTGAATATATTCCTGAATAAAATTCAGTGGTACTTTTTGACTTTGAGAGTTTTACGAGCTCTTCTACAACAAATTTATGATTAAGAGTAAATCCTTTATCATTATTGAAATTTTTACTTTGCGGATTATTTAAAGAATTTGCTCGATTATTAAAAGTCAAAGCATTAACTTTTGACACAAGCTTATCTTGAAATATCGGAGAAGTCACCGGAGCTCTTTCTGACAAATTGGTTATTTTATCTGCTAAATTCTTTTCTTTCTTCACACTTACACCTGAACATTATAAAAATATTAAAACAGTTGGATTGAAAAAATTGCGTTTTTATTTTACTCCTATTAATAATCTTAACATTTTTTATAAGTTTTTCCAGTCTTAAGTGAAGTTTTTTTACAAATCTTTAAATCATGAAGCTGTAAAAATCGTTTAAGAAAATGCAAAATTACTATGGATTAACGGCAATGTAAAAACAAACTTATTAATATTGTATCCTTCACGTTCAGAGAATATTGTTCCATGGTGGCTGTCTATAATTTTTTTGCTCAGATAAAGTTTTATATTACTTCCTATTGCAGAATATTTTGGAGAATACATAGCACCTTTATTTTTAATCTCCATTTGCAGCTGATTTGATTTTAAATCTATTGAAACGAACAGTTTTTCATTTTTATCAGAATACCCAACTGCATTTTGGAGCAGGTTAGAAATTACCGTTTTAATATCAGCTCTATCAGCTTCTACAAATATATTACCGTCAGCAGCTTCATAAACAAGCTCCAAATTCTTTTCAGTTGCTTGAGGCAAAACTTCATTAAAACATTCAATAAACAGTTCAGACAAGTTAAAGTTTTCTAAAGCGAGGGTTTGCTTGCCGCATTCTATTCTGTAAGTTTTCAAAATCATCGCAATCATATCAAGAGTATATTTACAAGACTCTTTTATATGTATAACCAGTTCTTTTTGTTCACAGCTTAAATCTCCGTTCTGCAGTACTTCAATCCCTCTAAGCTGTGCCAGAGTCGGTGTTTTTAAATCATGCAGCAGGGCTTCTGTAAAGCTTGCAATTAGTTTTTCCTGCTTAAATTTTAACCTGAAATAACTAACGCAAAAATAAACAAACATGACAAACGTTATTAAAAATATTAAATCTTTTAAAATACTCATTGCTAAATTCTCATCTAATGTATATTTTTATATTACCGTATTCTACTAATAATAAAAATTGCCTAGTCGGGTATAGAATTCAATAAAGTTTTATGCAATTTAACATTATGCACTCTCAAATAATCAACTCCTGCGCGGATTAAAGGATACGAGTATGCAAGAGTCATGGCATCTTTAACTTCATTATCAGCTTTTTCCACTTTTAAAAAGCGTTTTCTTGAAATACCTGCCATCACAGGACAGCTTAATGAAAAATAAGTACTAATATTATCTAAAATTTTTAAATTATCAGCGCATGATTTTCCGAAACCTATTCCTGGGTCAACAATAATATTTTCTATTCCTGCACTTTTAGCAATAATTACTTTATCTCTGAGAGAAGAATAAACCTCTTCTACCACGTTATCATATACAGGAATATCTTCCGGCAACCCTTTAGAATGCTGAATAATAACTTCTGCTTTATATTGTGCAATAACTTCTGCCATCTTTGGATCAAATTCCAATCCAGAAACATCATTAATCATGCTTGCACCGTTATTTAAAGCAAAATCAGCAACTTCAGCACTTCTGGTATCTACACTTATTTTAACACCTTGAACAGTTTTTAAAACCGGCTTCAAACGTCTTATCTGTTCTTTTGCATCTACAGGTTTTGAAAAAGGCTTAGTGCTTTCAGCGCCAATATCAATAATATCAGCTCCATCTTCAATCAGCTGTTCGAATTTTCTTTTTGCATCTTCCGGATTGAAATACAATCCTCCGTCTGAGAAAGAATCAGGAGTAATATTCAAAATTCCTGCTAACTTTGTCTTGACAGCTTCTTGTTTAAGAAATTGCAGAATTTCTTCTGCTAAAATAGAAAGTTTAAACGGCTGGGCTTTAAGCTTCTGCGCTATCTTCTTTAACTGCGAATAACTCCCGCAAAGAATCGCATTTGATTGTTCAATATTTCCGGTAATTACATTACGATTTACTGCACAGTCAGCTCCAAACGTAAGCGCAGTTTGTTTAATAATATTAGCTTGAGCTGCTGATAAATTATAAATTTTTATATTTTTATTTCGGAATTTTTCAGAAATTACACTTAAATAAGCAGAATCGAACCCGATACTACTTAATTCTTGTTGTATGTTATTATAAAAAATTTCCCTTAATAAAAATGTTCCCATGTGTAAATTTTAGCACAATTAAAACTGAAGTTAAACCTCAACAATATTATGCGTTATGGCTTTTACAACAGCTTGTACTTTATTTTTAGCATCCAGCTTTTGGCAAATCGTTTCTGTATAAACTTTTGCGTTATTTATCGGCATATTTAATTTTTCAGCTATTTCACGAGTATTTAAGCCTTGAGCAAGCAAACTCAGGACTTTAAGTTCCTGCTTAGTAAAATCATTCATAATTAATAAATCCCTTTCACTAAATTATTTTTGACTGAAAAATTTTATTTGTCTATTAGCTAGTTGGTTAGTTTAAATAAGCTTGAAATAAAAAAATAAACATGACATAATATTATTACTTAATACGGGTGTTTATTTTGTTCCTACATTTTTATAAATAGGGAGAGTAAGCTCTGTAATTCTTGAAGTATACCCGTCGATAAAGAATCGCCAGCGGGAAACGGATAAATTGAGGCGCTCACCCACCTGCGAGTCTTTGCAGGTAACAAAATCGCATCTGTATTTAGTAAGGGCGGGTTTTGCAAATGCAAAACCCGCCCTTAAACTTAAATTTCTATACTACCCTTCAGCTCTTCTAATTTCTCTAAACTATCCGTCTCGAAATATATTCTAAGTAAAGGCTCCGTACCGCTCGGCCGAACAAGAATTTTAGTATTATTACCAAGCATCAGCTTGACTCCATCTTTCGTATCAACAGAAGTTACTGAATAATTACCGACAGACTTAAACTCTTTAACTTTTTCTAGAATAAGCTTAATTTCATCTTTATTATCAAGCTTGAAATCCAGCCTGTCTGTATAAAATTTACAACCTGCAAACTCATATAAATCACTTTGAAGCTCAGTAAGAGACTTACCTTCAGACGCCATAGCTTCCAAAATAAGTAAATTAGCAAGCAGGCCGTCTTTTTCTGGAATATGCCCTCCAATACTCAAGCCGCCAGATTCTTCACCTCCAATGATAACCTTATTCAAACGCATAGCTTCGCCAACATGCTTAAAACCAACAGCTGTTTCAATTACTTCAACTCCCAGCTTTTTAGCTGCAGCATCAATCAAAAGGCTTGAACCTGCTGTTTTAACCACACCTCCTTTTAAACCTTTTTTAAGAAGATGCTTAAGTAAAATAGCAATAATTTCGTTTGGAGACACATACTCACCATGTTCATTAATCACCCCAAAACGGTCAGCATCGCCATCATTAGCTAAACCAATCGTATTTTCAGAATTTTTAACCGTTTCAATAAGCTCTTTTAAAAACCTTGGCTTAGGATCAGGCATACCGCTTCCGAAATCAACATCATGATACATGTGCAATGTTTGAAACGGAATATTATATTTTTCCAATATCTTATCAAAGTACCCAATTGAAGCAGAATACAGACCATCAAAAACAATATTAGTTTTTAAATTTTTAATTACACCAAAATCTATTAGTGTTTCCAAATGTTTATAATATTCTGAAGCAAAATCAACTTTACTCAAAACCCCGCTTGGCTTGCTTGTAACCGGCTTATCAATATTTGCCACAATTTTATCTGTTATTTCACTTGTAGCAGGCCCCGCATAATCAGGAATAAACTTCATACCAAGATATTCAGGCGGATTATGAGAAGCTGTAAACATAATTGCACAAGCGTTTTGAATAAGTGCATTGTACGCTAAAATTGGCGTCGGAATAACTCTGGCAGAAAGCTTAACTTTAAAACCAAGTTTTTTAAGAATATCTGCACACTTTTCAGCAAAAACATCTGCCATTTTTCGCGGATCGTAACCAACAAGGATTATCTTATCAATACCAAAATTATCAAGTACATACTTTCCGATAGCAGTGGTAACCCTCTCGACATTTTCCTCAGTAAAATCCCTGCCTAAAACAGCTCTCCAGCCGTCTGTACCAAATGAAATATCCATTTAACCTCTTTTTACAAATCTCTCAGCCTGTTGACGCATTAAATCTGAGCGTCTTCTTGATTTAAGTTCCTTCTCCGCAGGTGATTTTATCCTGAAAAAGTTTAAAAACATCACTTTCATCATTCGTAATCCCGCTTTTGAAAATAAAGGAACTTTAAAAGAAGGATGACCTGCTTGTTTTGAAAGTTCATAATGCTCCAAAACAAGCTTTGCATGTTCTTTTGCAGCGAATTTGAAATTTTTATAATTTCCTTCAAACGCAGAATACGCAACTTCATTACGAAGCTGCGTTATTCTTTGAACTATTGGATTTACTCCAGAAACTTTAGTCATTCTTTAAACCTTATTTTGCTACTTTAACACCCATAGGATCAATTGCAAAATCAGTGCCTGTTTCAGTTGTAGTAAACTTAACAGGAATTCTTGCAGTTCTTTCACAAGCTTTTACGGTCCAAATTTCTTCCCAAGCTCCGTTTTCTTTTGCTTTTGAAACAGCTGTATCAGTTATTGAAAACTCTTTACAATCAGGAGCTGCAATTCTTAAGCCGTAAGCGTATACAGGAAATAACATTTCTGACTGAAGCTTGCCGTCAGCAAGAGTCTTTCCAGGCACAGGAACTTGTGTATTATAAGTGTATGCATAAGCTACAGTTGTAATAGCAGCTGCTGCGATTAGCATTAATAATCCCTTTTTCATAACATATCCTTTCTTATATCTACATATTATAGCATAAAATTTTATTTTGAAAGCATTTGTTTAATTCCATCAATAGAACTTAATATTCCAGTAGCTTCATAAGGCATGTAAACAACTTTATTATCTTTACCGCTTGTAATTGTTTTCATTGTTTCTAAATACTTCATAGCAATAAGATATTTATCCGGCTGACCTTTGTCTGCAAGAGCATTGATAATTCTCTCAATTGCTTCTTTTTCGCCATCAGCTTCAAGAATTCTTGCCTGAGCAATACCTTCAGCTCTTAAAATATTAGCTTGCTTTTCACCCTCCGCTCTATTAATAGCCGCTTCTTTTTCACCTTCTGCTTTCAATACAGCAGATTTTTTCAAACCTTCTGCTTCTAAAATAGCAGCACGCCTGTCACGTTCAGCTTTCATTTGCTTTTCCATTGCAGATTGAATATCAGCCGGCGGAATAATATCCTGAAGCTCAACCCTGTTAACCTTTACACCCCATTTATTAGTAGCATCGTCCAGAATTGCTCTCAACTCATGATTGATTTTATCACGAGAAACAAGAGATTCATCCAAATCAAGCTGACCAACAAGGTTTCTTAAGTTTGTTTGAGTTAATTTTTCAATCGCATCAGGTAAATTTTGAATTTCATAAACAGCAGATTTTGGATCAATAATCTGGAAATATAAAAGCGCATTAATACTAATAGAAACATTGTCTTTTGTAATTACGTTTTGACGAGGAAAATCATAAACAGCTTCTCTCAAGTCAATTTTTGTTCGTTTTTGAATTATTGAATAAGTAGAACCATCAAAACCTTTTTGAGTAACTTTCCAATCAATCGCACGCGGTGCTTCAATTATAGGAATGATAAAATTAAAACCCGATTGCAAAACTCTGTCAAATTTTCCCAAACGCTCAACAATTACAACTTCTGCCTGCTGTACAATTATTACCCCTTTTGATACAAAAACAATTGCTAATGCAATCAAAAATATTGATAAACCAAACATAACTACTTCTCCTTACTACTTACAAACATAATCAAACCATCATTCTTTTCAATGCAAACTTCAGAACCTGCAGGTATTAAGCTGCAGTCTGCACTTCTTGCATCCCAGCGCTCGCCGTAAATATGTATAACTCCTGATGTTTCTGTTATATCCTCTATGGCTTTTGCTGTCTTTCCAATATATTTCCCTTCAACCCCGGTTTCTGTCTCTTTTGAACTCTTTCTAAGTAAAATAGGTCTTAGAAAAACAAAAGACAAAAACGACAGTGCAAAAAATACAAGCACAAGTGTAAATTTATCAGGTGTAATTAAAGAAACTACTGCAGTTATAAAAGCCGCTAGAGCAAAATTCAAAAAGAACATGCTCGGAGTAAAAATTTCTAATATAACAAAAGCAATCCCTACAACGCATAAAAACTGCCACATAAACATTTATTTTCCCTCAATGATTGCGTTAATTTCATTAACCATATCATCAGGATTAAATCCGTGAACTTTAGCTCCAGCTTCCAAATTTTCAAAATGTGCAGCAGCACACCCAATACAACCCATGCCATATTTTTGGAATACAGCAATTGCTTCTGGATGCTGTTGAACTATATCCATAATCCCCATTTCTTTTGTAATCTTTGCCATTTTTTACAACCTTCTTTCTAACTTATATTATTACTCCACCGTATTTTGTTCATCTATACTAGCAACTTTAATAAATACTATTGGACAAAATACTAAACTATTTTAGAAGCTTTTACTCCTACCCTTGACTATATCATCAAAATCCTTAAAAGCATTATACCACATAATCGAAAGGAATAAAATATGGAATTTATCAAAAATTTTTTTAAACATGATTCTGTAATTGGTTTGAGCGGATTAAGAAAAAAAGAAGAATACGTAAAAATTACAGTCCCAGAAAGTTACAAAAAAACCTTTATAACCAACACAAAAAATAATTATTTACTAATATAAAAAAGAACCAACCCTTACGGATTGGCTCTTTTAAAATTAGTTATTGGTATTATTATTCAATAATTTTGTCAACAACACCAGCACCAACTGTTCTGCCGCCTTCACGGATAGCAAATCTCATACCTTCTTCGATAGCTACTGGGTTGATAAGTTCAACTTCCATAACTACGTTATCACCAGGCATTACCATTTCGCCTTCGAATTTGATAGAACCAGTAACGTCAGTTGTTCTGATATAGAACTGAGGTCTGTAACCAGGGAAGAATGGAGTGTGACGTCCGCCTTCATCCTTAGTTAATACGTAAACGTTAGCAGTAAATTTAGTGTGCGGATGAATTGAACCAGGTTTACAAAGAACTTGACCTCTTTGAATTTCAGTTTTATCAACACCACGAAGCAATGCACCAATGTTGTCACCAGCTTGACCTTGATCAAGTTGTTTTCTGAACATTTCAACACCAGTTACAGTTGTTTTCTTAGTTTCACCAAGACCAACTAATTCAACTTCTTCACCAACTTTAACAGTACCGCGTTCTACTCTTCCTGTAGCAACTGTACCACGACCTGTAATTGAGAACACGTCTTCTACAGGCATCAAGAATGGTTTGTCTAAATCACGTTCAGGTTCTGGGAAGTAAGAATCGATAGCATCCATCAATTCCCAAATTTTGTCAACCCATTTATCTTCGCCGCGAGCAATTGTAGCATTAGCTTGAACAGCTTCCAAAGCTTTAAGAGCTGAACCGTGGATGAACGGAATGTTGTCACCATCGAATTCGTAAGAAGAAAGAAGTTCTCTAACTTCCATTTCTACTAATTCTAACAATTCAGGGTCATCAACCATATCACATTTGTTCAAGAATACTACTAAGTTAGGAACACCAACCTGTCTTGCAAGCAAGATGTGTTCACGAGTCTGAGGCATAGCACCGTCTGTAGCAGCAACTACAAGAATAGCGCCGTCCATTTGAGCTGCACCTGTAATCATGTTTTTAACATAGTCAGCGTGGCCCGGGCAGTCTACGTGTGCATAGTGTCTTGCATCTGTTTCGTATTCTACGTGAGCTGTAGAAATGGTTATACCTCTTGCTTTTTCTTCTGGAGCAGCATCGATTTCATCGAATTTTCTTGCTTGTGCTTTACCAGCAGCTGCCATACATCCTGTGATAGCAGCAGTTAATGTTGTTTTACCGTGGTCAACGTGGCCTACTGTACCAACGTTAACGTGCGGCTTTGTACGTTCAAACTTTTCACGTGCCATGAGATTAATCTCCTTCTTTGATTAAATATACTACGTTAACTTACTATACTAAGTTATATTATAATTCTAGTCTCTAAAGATTTCTTGTCAATGTGTTTAAAACCTTCGCTATTTCACATCATCTTTAATTACAATCAGATTTTTTACAATTTTCATTGCGCATGTCGGAAGTACTACTTCAGAAAGACCGTCAGCAATACTTATAATACTGCCAGCTTTTAAAGTTACATCCTCTCCATTGTACTGAAATTTGTAATCATCTTTTCTGTCAGATCTGATTGTGATTTGATTGTTCATAAATTAATCCTTATTTTACTGCTAATAAACATTAAGATAGGAATGACAAAATAAATTCCGCCATTCCTACTTATAAATCATTTGAATTCACTCACAAAATTAGTCAAATACATAACTGATAATTGCAGCTTCTCTAGCTCTTTTAATAGCTTTTGTAACCATTCTCTGGTGTTCAGCACAGTTGCCAGTAACTCTGCGAGGAATAATTTTTCCTGCTTCTGTTAAGTATCTTTTTAATTTTGCAGCATCTTTATAATCAATAGATTCTACGTGATCTGCGCAGAAAGAGCAGGTCTTACGTTTTTTTCTATCTTGTGCATCTTGTTTTGCCATTGTTATCTTTGCCTTTCTAGTTTATTCGACCGCCTCTCCTGTGAAGAGGACTGGGCAGGAATCAACGCCGCCCGTTTACTTTTATTTTACGTTTGCTGCTTGCAAACAAATTATACTAAAACGGAATTTCGTCTTCTCCGATAAGTTCATCAGAAAACTCTTCCTGAGAAAATTTTACGATATCGCCGCTTGAGCTTGAAGCTTTAGGAGCAGAACCTGAGCCGGCTCCCATTGGCTCAATTGTATTTGCATCAATCTCGTAAATTCTTCTTTCAGCTCCGCTGTCATTCTTAACAGTCGTAATCTGAAGTCTGCCTTCTACAAGAACTCTGTCGTCTTTAGAAATTTCTGAAACTGCATCATCAAGCCCTGAGCGTCTTACAACAACCCTGATGAGCATTTCTTCTCTATCTCCAATGTTAAGAATAAATGACGATACCGGAACATTGTTTTGTGTAAAACGTTTTTCCGGAGCTCTATAAACATTTCCTGTTACAACTGCTTTTGCTAATGTCATATTTTAACTTCACTTTCTGATTAGCAGGTAAACTTCCAAATCGAACTCATTTACCTCTTTCATATTCTAGCTTTTCAGCTTTCGTTCTAAATTAAACAGCTTGAGCTTTCTTAGCTTCTTCCATAAGCATAAATCTCAAAACATTTTCATTTAATTTCAAGTTTCTTTTAAATTCAACGATTGATTCAGCTGGAAGTGAAATGATTAAGTTTGTAAAATAACCATCTCTGTATCCTTGTACATCATAAGCTAATTTTTTTCTGCCCATTTTGTCGATAGAAGATACAGAACCTTTGTAAGATTTAACTTCTTCTGAAATTTTATCTACAACTTTGTCTAATTCTTCTGAATCAAGACTTGGTTTAAAAATTGTCAATAATTCGTAATTTTTCATTGTAATATTTCTCCTTATGACAACATGCTAACATGAACAGCAGTAAAAGCAAGGGGGTAAATGCAAGCAGGGGTAAAGTTATACATCCATTGTCATAAACTTATGTTTATACTCATTTATCGTATTCATAAGTTCCACAAACTCAGCATATTTAAGCGTGTGCAAAGTTTTTGACAACTCAACAGAACCCAAAAACTTAATCTTAAAACTATTCTCGCCCCGTTCAACAATCCTAATCATTTCGACATCTTCAAACATTTCTAAAAGAGTTTCAATAACGTCTCCTGTAACCCCGAGAGCTGAAGCTGCACGCTCAATAGCAAAGTCACCGTCAAGTGTATTGCAAGTATACCTTATCATTCCGGAAAACATCTTAAGAATAGTTTCTTCACAATGTTTTCCTGCCTGATAATTCATATAATGAATCGTTTCAGGAGAGACTGTCGTCATTAAGCCTTGTAATATATCTTCATCTGCAGGATAATCGAAAAACATCAAAACATCGCTTTTTTCAGCATTATCTCTTTTAGATATACACTCACAAATTGACGCATAAGGTTTTAAAGCGTCCAAAATCGTCTTGTCTTCAGCAAAAGCACAAATCTTAAGTTTTGAATTCTTTATATAATCATTTACCTGAGATAAAATATTTGTTTTTTTGCGATGGTCATAAACTTTATTTTTTGCAGTTTCTTCATCTTTTAAAGCTTCAGAATGAACATCTTTTAAAATCAACTGAACAGAAGTAACGCCATTAAAAGTATTCAGCTGCGGAGCAAAAGCGATATCCATTTTATCACCCTGAATAAGCGGAATATCACCTCTTGACCACCAGACACAATCTATTGTTCCTGTTGGAGTTTCAACTGTCAGCTTTAAATGATCTTTTGTAGAACCCATCAGCTTTTTCTGTTTCAAAGTCAAATTATTAACTACAAAAGTCGGCGAAGGATTATTCATTCCAAAAGGCTCAAGTTTTGAAATTTCTTCAACAAGAGAAACATCAACTTCATCTATTGTAAGTTCCAAATCCACATCAATCGACGGATTTAGCTTTTGACCGTTAAGCATTTCATCAACGGTTTTATTCAGAGCTTTTTTAATATCTTCGAACTTTGCTTTCTCCTCAGAAAACGCAAACCCTCCTGCCATCTGGTGACCGCCGAACCCTTCAAGATTTTCAGAAATATGAGAAATTATATCGTAAAGATTGAGTTCTTTAACCCCTCTTGCCGAACATCTAAACATTTTTGTTTCTTCATTATAATTCATTATAAAAGTCGGTTTATAATATTTCTCAACAAATTTTGAAGCAACAATTCCGATAATTCCGATATGCCAGTCTTTAGAAAATAGCACAATCGCATTATCGCGGCTTTTTTGCGCACGCCATGCTTCATCAGCTTCTGCAAAAGTTTGAGAACACATTTCCTGTCTAAGTTTATTAAAGTTTTCCAGAGAAATAATCGCCATTTCGATTTCTTGTTTATTTTCTGAAATCATTACCTTCACTGCATTATCAACTGTATCGATTCTTCCGGAAGCATTAATTCTAGGCGCCAGCGTAAACGCAACCTGTTCAGCAGTCAGCCCGTTATCAGTTCCAACTCCCGCAACATCAAGCATTCTCTTCAATCCATAATGTTTTCCTTGTGCAATCAAATCTAAACCGCGTGTTACAAAGTACCTGTTTTCTCCAATCAAAGGAACTAAATCAGCAATTGTTCCCACAGTCACAAACGGCAGGATTTCAAGTGAAAACTCTAATTTACCATATCTTTCAAGAACCCCTTGGGCAAGCTTAAATGCAACACCGACACCGGCAAGAGAAGTCAAAGACTCAATCTGAGCCGGAGTAAGTTTTTCATCTAAAGCATTCATAGCTTTCGGGTTAATTATAGCAAGCGCAGGAGGCAGCTCCTCCGGAGCTTCGTGGTGGTCAGTAATAATAACATCACGTCCAAAACTATTTACAAACTTAACTTCTTCTGCGCTGCTTATACCGTTATCAACCGTTACAATGAGTTTCGGCTGTTTTTTTGTTAAAAGCTGAACAAGAGATTTTGTATTTAAACCGTGACCTTCCGATTCCCTCTCAGGTATATAAAAATCAACATTAGCGCCAAGATAAGCAAAAGTCTTCATCAATACAGAAGTAGAAGTCACGCCATCTGCATCAAAATCGCCATAAATAAGAATATTTTCTTTTTCATCTATCGCTTTTACAATTCTGTCAACAGCTTTTTGCATATCACAAAAAGCGTTAGGGTGCATAAGGGTGATTTCCAGAGGATTAAGAAAATCTCTCCTTTGTTCTTCACCTGTTATGCCCCTAACATCTAATAATCTATCTATTAAAGATTTTTTGGAGTTTTTATCCCCGCGAATTAACCATTCTTTTGTACAAGACATGTCATTTTTTCCAATATTTCAATAGCTTTTTTCAACTGAACGTCGTTTTTAGCTTCGGCGTTCTCCTGAGTTAATTCTACCACAACATCGGGAGTTATGCCTTTTTTATGAATATCGCTTCCTGACGGAGTCAAATACCTTTGAATAGTAATGTTCATGCCGGCTTCATCAGGCAATTTATTAATCTCCTGAACAAGCCCTTTCCCAAAAGACTGTTCACCTACAATTGTTGCTCGGTGATTATCTTTCATTGCTCCGCTTAATATTTCGCTTGCAGAAGCCGAGCCTTTGTTAATCAAAATTACAATCGGCTTATCTGTAATCTGCTGCATTCTTGCCCTTGTAGTTGATTTATAGCTGTCACGGTCAACAGTACTTACAATAGTACCGCCTCTAAGCAGCATGTCAGATATATAAATTGCATTTGTTAAAAGTCCGCCCGGATTTGAACGAAGGTCAATAATAAAACCTTTCATACCGCTTGAATTTGCAAGAATAGATTCAATTTCTCCTGCAGCATTTTTACTGATAAAAGAACTTAATCTAATGTACTGAATATCTGAAGGAATTTCTGTTGTTTCAAACGGAGGCTTACAAGAAACAGACTTAACTTCAATTTCATCTCTTACAACGCTGTAAAGTTTGTTTGGCACACCTTTTCTTTGGATTAAAAGAGTAACTGTTGTACCTTTTTCTCCTCGAATCTTATCTGCTGCAGCATCAATATTGATTCCCTTTGTGCTTTCTCCGTTAATTTCAAGAATCCTATCGTCAGCAAGAAGCCCTGCTCTTTCGGCCGGAGAATCCTCCAAAGGCGCAATAATAACAAGCTCGCCGTCTCTTAAGCCGATTTGAGTACCAATACCTTTCAAAGAACCTTTAATAGACTGTGTTTCTTCAGAGAATTCTTTCGGGTCAAGAAAACGGGTATAAGGGTCGTTCAAGCTTGAAAGCATAGTCTCAATTGCAACATAAGCATCTTCTTTTGTTTTCAGCTTGTTCTGGTATCGATATCTCCATTTTGACCAATCCTGAGAATTATTGGTCGGGTCGTAATATTTTTTATTAACTATTTTCCAAACATCATCGTACAATTCAGCCGGAGTCGCAGCAAAAGCTGACCCCATGCCCGCGAGCATTGCTGTTATAAATAATGTACTTGCTAATCTTTTCATAAATTTCTACACTCCTCTTAAATCAAAAGCGCCTTTTATATTATACTACACAAATTTATGTAGTATATCAAATATTTGCAGGAATATTTGACGAGTTTAAAGAAATGTAGTAAAAATAATACCTTCTTTTTTTCAGAACAAAAGGATAACCAAATATATTTACACCTAGTCGCTAAATGTTTTGAAAGTCTTCTCAACATTGTCTTTGATAACTTTCTTAACAGCATCCATTTCCGTAGCCAGCGCATTTTGCTCAGTATCAAGCTGTTTTAATCTCAGCTCAAGAGTCCTATCTTCTTGTTGAATAATCGAAGTCTGCGCATTAATATCGGCTATTGTTTTTTCGTACTGTTCTTTTTTATACAAATACTCATTCATCGCATCTTTGTAAGCAGCTTCATCAGTTACTGTTTCAACATTAAGCGAATAAACAACGCTGTCATTATCAAATTTAACAGAAGTAAACCTTCCGTTACCATCTGTTTCTAAAAGAGCATGATTCGTTCCTTCAATTTTTTTATCAATATAAGATGCATTATAATAAGTAAGCCTATTCTGGATATCAATTGGTTTTTCAGGTGATTCATAAGCCGTATTCATACTATGATACAAATCAGCTTCAGTGGTAAAATACGTTTTTCCATTCATTGTAAACGTATAGATTCCCTGCCCGTTATAGATTAAATTACCGTTGTTATCGAATGATAAGTACTTACTAATAGAAGAATCCGGACAATCGCGCAGAACTTGGGCAAGCTCTGCTGCTTGATCCTTATTAAAAGAAGTAAGCTCAGAAGCTTTGCAGTTTCCAATCCACATACTCTGCTCGGAAGTATACTCCACAGGATTCTCCAAATCACCCGGAATAAAGAAATGCCAGTTTCCATTTGCATCATGACTTACATAAATATTATCATCACTAACTTCTTTACCGGAAGCTTTCATTGCAGCCTTAAACTCGGCAAGCGCTGTTTCAAACTTTTTATCCTGCTCAATTTCTTCCAAAGGCTCGTAAGTAATAGTCTCTTTGCCGTCAGCAGTTGTAATTGTATACGTGTTATTAAGCGGGTCTAATGAAACTTCAGGTTTCATCTCATCAATAGCATCAACTTCTTCTTTTAAGAAAAAATGCCAAGTACCGCTAGCATCCTGGTACCCGTAAACTTCCCCTGCAGGAATCGCACCTGCTTCATAAGCCAGTTCTTTTGCTTTTGCAAAATCATTAAACTGAACTGTCAGCTTATCATCTTTTTCAGCCTTCTCATTTGTAATTTCATCCAGTGTAGTTACCGCTCCATTCGGAAAAGTTACCGTACACGTTCCGTTATCATTCCAAACAACAGAAGGATTTACAAACTGATTTTCAACAACTTCATTTCCTGTATGCACTTGAGGATCTTCTAACAGTTTTTTTGAGCCAGTATAAACTTTTGCCATATAATAATGGTTTACAATATAATTGTAATCAGGGTTTGCAGAAGAAAGCTGCTGCCAGCTGTCAATAACAGATTCGTTGTCGCCGTCAGAAAATGAATACTGAAGTTCTGTATAATCTGTTGTCTTAGGAGCATTAGGAACTTCCAGCCCGAGAAGCCTGTTGAATAAATTCGCACTCTGATTTGCAAGCGCAGTTCTTGCTTGATTTATCTGCTGACCTTCCCATTCGGTATTAGTCTTCCTTGCTGTTAGCGCCAGATATCTTGCCTGTGATGCTGCCATTCCCATAGCACAACTCTCCTGTTTATTACTTGTTTATTGTTTAATGCCCAAAAAGGCAAAGTCAATATATAAAACGACTTAATCGCAATATAACTTTAGAATATCTGAAAAAAATCATACGTTTGCCCTAGAAGCATATTTAAGGTATTATAAATCGTATGAGAAAACACGTTATTGCGTATTTGCACACACACTGGGACAGAGAATGGTACAGAGAACACGAAGTTTTTAGACTGCGTCTTTTAAGAGTATTTGATAATGTTCTTGAAATGCTTTCTAAAAATAAAATCCCTTCTTTTTATTTTGACGGACAAATAAGCGCTCTTGAAGATTATCTCGAAATGCGTCCTGAAAAAGAAGAGCTTATTCGCACTTTAATCAGGCATAAAAAGCTGTTTATCGGACCGTTTTACTGTCTGATTGACGAATTTCTAACAGACAGAACCTGTTTTTCTAAAAACCTTGAAATCGGGATTAAAACAGCTCAAAAATTCGGATGTAATGATTATATAGCTTACCTTGCAGATACGTTCGGCCACAGTCAGAATGTTGTGGACATTCTACGTGACTTTGGAATAGATAAGTGTATTGTCTGGCGCGGAACACCAAATTGTCCCTCAGAGTTTTCTTGGTGCGGAATGGATACAGTTAATCTTATCCGAGGATACTTTAACGATATTTTCTCAATAGATGCTGCTATAGAAAAAAAAGCGGAGCTTCTAAAATCCAATCTAGATAAAATAGCAGAAAAATCCGGGAATGTCTTACTGCTGCCAATCGGAGCCGACCATTTAGGAGTTGAAACAGACATTGCCGACCAAATAGAAGCAGTTAACGAAATTCTTAAAAACGATTATTTTATCCGGTTAGGCTCGCCTTTTGATTATTTTAAACGAGTAGAAGGAAAGTTCAAAGAATTTGAATGGAATGACGAGCTTAGAGACAATTCCAACACTTTCACACTTCAAGGCTGCTACTCTTCAAGGCTGGACTTAAAGAGGGAAAATATTGAATGCACACATATTCTCGATTTAGCTTCAAAGTTTGTAAAACATCAAAAAGCAGCAGGATACGACGCTGTTATTGAGCACGCATACAAAATGCTTCTGCAGAACCAAGCACACGATAGCATTTGCGGTTGTTCAACAGATGATGTTCATGCAGAAAACTTAATCAGATACAAAAAAATTAAACAAATAGCAAACACTATTATTGATGAGTTGAAGTTTAAAAATAACTTTGACGACATAAAAATCTTAAATCTTTCCGCGAAACCATTTTCCGGCATAGTTGAATTTGAATCTTCTAAGCATCTCGAAGGTTATGACTTAGTTAAAACAAAAAAAGAGTTTGACAGCAGCTTATTATCTGACACTCAAAGAATTCCTGTAACAGAAGATTATACAAATATATACACTTATCTTGCAAATATTGATACATTAAAATCAGATGAAATTGAACACATAATATCAGAATACAGCCGCTCTGATTTGAGAATTACAGATACTTCAATTGAAAATTCAAATCTCAACTTAAAAATAGAAGACGGAGTTATTTATATAAACGGGATTCGTTTTTCTCTAATCGATTTTGCCGACCTCGGTGACAGCTATAACTTTGGACCAAAACAAGAGGACAAAGGAAACGAATTAAAAATTCTAAGAAGCAGGGCTGTATTAAAAACATCTTCACGCGTAAGCTTAAGAATAGATTTTGAAGGAGCTTGGGATGTTGTATCGCTTTTTATAAGCCTTGATAAACATTCAACTTATCTTAGTTTCAACTTTGATTGGGTAAATACGCAAAAAAATCACCTCCTTTGTGTTCAATTTAATCTTGCTGAGCCGATTTATGAAGTATTCTCTGAAGACATGAATATTTTAATCAAAAGAAACTTTAATCCGGCTTATAATATAAGAGAAAATCTTCCTCAAGAAAGAGGTATTGAGGCAAAAAACAACACTGCTCCAATGCAGCGCGGACTTCTGATAGATGAAGAAAAAAATAACTTAGGAATTGTCACAAAAGGATTAACCCAATATGAAGTTTTTGAAAACAAACTTTTAATCCCGATTTTGCGTTCAACAGGATTAATTTCCAATCCGCAGAATCCAGCAAGAACAACGCCTGCTGGTCCGCCGATTGAAGTGGAAAGCTTACAGCAAATCGGACGCAGCAAAGCCGAATTTCACGTATTTTTCGGAAATCACAATGCTTTTGATGATGTGCTAAATCAGGTTTTCAAAAAAATTATTATTTAATAATATCCAACTCTTCAAATTTTATTCCTTGGCTTTTTAAAGAGTCTATTACAGAAGAAGCATAAGAAGAGAATACTGAATTGTAGTTTTTTAACGCTGTTTCAACAAGATTTTGACTCTCGATTGCATTCATCTTTATACTATCATTCTTAATTGCATCTATGGCTTTATGAGCCGTTTTCCAAGCAGGTCCGCTGTAATATTTCTCTGCAAACGCACAAACATAATGCATCTCAAAAGACAATAAACCCACCTGTATTCCAAGCTCATCATCTGCGGCGCAAGCATCTCTGAGTTCTTCCGCAGTATTATATTTTAAAATATAATCACCTTTAGCATCTTTAACAAAGTTTCCATTATTATCTTTTTTATATAAAATATCATTTAGCAAAGTTTCATTCATTTGCTTATAAATACCATTCCAATTTCCCCTTGCACCTGGGAAAAACGCACGGCAGGCAATACCTGTTACTCCCATTGGACCTTTACCGTTTGAAGAATTGATATTCTTTTCAAAACAAGATTCTTTTGCAATAATTGCTGTTAATAATTCAGGAGGAAAATTATATTTCTTAGAAACACGATCTATCCGTTTTGACCAGTATGGCAAGTCAATTTGAGAAACATTTCCGCCCCTCTTCTTTATTTCTTTTTCAATTATTGATGAAATGTTTTTATTCATTTCTTCTGTTTTCTTTTCATCTGTTTTATTTTCTTTTGCTTTATTTATAAGTTCTTTTACACGTACAGGTTTAGGCATAAACTTAGGAGCTACGTATGTTGCATCCCTTTTTGCAATATATTTGTCATTGAATATAGAAGAACCTGTACCTTCTTTTTTATAATCGTTTTTCATCGTATTAAAAAGACTAATTTCATCAAAACTATCAGTCTTTTCAAGAATTCCATTACCGTCTTTATCGCATTTTAATGCAATAAGTCTCTCTAAACCTTTCAAGTTTTTAACAAAAATTGGTTCTGACATCTTACCTTTACCATCCTTTCAAAATATATATCGGCAAAAGATGGAAAAACTTTAGTTTTTTTAAAAATTTTTTTACAAAAGTTAACATAAAAAGACCTTCTTAAAAGAAGGTCTTTTTATCAAAATGGTTTTGTCTGGTTCAATTTTGCTCTCAGCTCTCTAAACCTTGCAATATCTTCCTGAGTTTTAGGAGTTTCTCTAAACAGGGCTTGAGATGTCGGATGTACCATTCTAATTGAATCCATATGAATTTCCAAGAACTCATATCGTTTTGGCGGCTGATTTGAATTCTTAGCATAAATTTCTACATTAGTTACTGCCAGAAATCTGCGATTGCCATCGTTTAAAAGTTCTGTAAGCTGCCTGTTTGCAGCCACATTAGTTGAAACATAAACTGTTCCTTTAATATCATCTGTATCTGTTAAAATTATTACTTCAACCGGTATCATATCTTTGTTTGGCATTCTTATTCCTCTCTTAATATTAAAGATTATATAATATTTTACAATATATTTCTAGTGTTTATTCTTTTTTACCCTAACACCCTCAACCTCGTGAACATCTTCTGTAACAAGAAAAGCTCTCGGGTCAATAGTATGCACAAGCTCTTTTAGCCTTGCCATTTCAAACTTATTTACAACACAATAAGTCAAAATCTTTTCCTGCCTTGAATATCCGCCCATTGTTTTCATATAAGTAACACTTACATCTAAATCTTTCATAATAGCGTTTCCGATTTCTTTATGATAATCAGAAACAATTCTCACTGATTTAGCCTTATCAAGCCCTTCTATTACAGAATCTATAACTTTAGAAGCTATATAATAAGTCATGATTGAATACAAAGCCCTGTCCCATCCGTATAGGAATCCTGCTCCCATATAAATAAACAAGTTAATACACATCAAAAGCTCGCCTACAGAAATTACTTTCAATTTCTTAGACAGATTAATTGAAACCATCTCAGTGCCGTCTAAAGAGGCATTATTTCTCAAAATCAATCCTACGCCAAAACCAAGAATAATTCCGCCGAAAACAGTTGCAAGCAGCAAATCTTCAGTTGCTTGTATTCCATGGCACAAATTTGTTGCAAAAGCCAGCATTGCTGTTGCAAAAAAAGTTTGAATAACAAATTTGTGCCCTAAATTTTTTAAAGCCATCAAAATAAACGGTATGTTAATACAAAAAATCAACAAACCTAAGTTCCACTTTGTTAAATATGAAACCATCATTGAAACACCAATCACACCGCCGTCAATAATTTTATTCGGCAGTAAAAACATTTCTAATCCGACAGCAACAATAAAAGCTCCAGCTGTTATAAAAAAAGCCTTACCAACATATTCTCTTACAACTTCACTCTTTGTCTTCTTTACCGGCTCAGGTTTCTTCTTTGCAAAAAACATTAATTAATTTTTTCCTCTTAACATATCAAAAATATTTTTATGTTTTTCAACAGACTCTTCTTTTGGTTTTATCCCAAGAATAGATTCTAAGTCTGTTTTCAAAGTCATCAAATCTTCGTATTTTTTAAGCATTCCATCCATAGTAATTGAAACATCGCCGGTTTCTTCAGAAACAACTAAACAAGCAGCATCAGAAACTTCTGACATACCAATCGCTGCTCTGTGGCGTGTTCCATATTTCCAGCTAAGCTTAGGATCTTCTGTTAAAGGCAGAAGCACTCCTGCTGAATGAATTCTGTTATTTTCAATAACCATTGCTCCATCATGAAGCGGTGTATTTGGATGAAATATCGTTAAAATCAGCTCGGTTGAAATCAAAGCATCAATTTTTGTTCCTACATCAGAATAAGCCCCTGCACTCATTTCTTTTTGGAAAACAATCAATGCCCCAGTCTTTGTTTTTGTTAAATATTTAACAGCTTCAATAATCTCTTTAATGACATCAATTTCATTAATTTCAGCTTCTCTATATGAACAGGTTGAGAATAATGCTCTTCTGATAAACCCCGGCTGGCCAAGATATCCGAGAAAACGCCTCAGCTCCGGCTGGAAAATTACAATTAAGCTTAAAGCAATAAGAGTTACTAAAGATTTTAAGAAAACACCTATAATTCTCAAATCAATAAGAATAAGAATTTCACTAAAAATCCAGGCAAAAACAAGGAAAAATATACCTTTTACCAGTTTTTCCGATTGAGTATTCTTGATAAATTTTTTGTAAAAAACAAGAAGAGTTATACCAATAAACGCAATTTCAAGAATATTTACCCAATTCAAAGACCATTGAAGCGGGCTGAAAATATCTTGAATTAATGAAATTAGCGCGTCCATCTTTATCTTCTTAACCTATCAGGAATGTTGTCGTGTGATATGAGATTATCCAGTGTCTCTCTATATACTATAATATCAGAATGTGAATTATTTACAAGTACCATCGCTGGTTTTTCTACACGGTTATAATTCGATGCCATAGAATAATTGTAAGCCCCTGTATTATAAACACAAAGAATATCTCCAGCTTCAAGCTCTGGAAGCTCGATTTCATTAATCAAAATATCGCCGCTTTCACAAAATCTGCCTGCAATTGTAACCTTTTCTTTCTTAAAATCATCTGGTTTATTAACAACTTCAGCTGTATACTCAGCCTGATACATTGAAGGACGCGGATTATCAGCCATTCCGCCATCAACAGCAGCATATTTTCTGCCATTCGGAACTTGTTTAGAAGAACCTACAGTGTAAAGAGTTACTCCGGAAGTAGAAATAATACTTCTGCCGGGCTCAATATAAATTGTTAAATCATCTGCACTACTTACCACTTTTTTTACAGCTTCAGCCAGCTCTTCTGTGGAAGGCGGATTATCAGAGTTTGTATACCTAACTCCTAACCCCCCGCCAATATTCATTTCGTCAAGCTTTAATCCAAATTTTTTATTTATTCGATTTATCTCTTTTACAAGAATTTCAACCTCATCAGAATAAGATTGAAGTTCAAAAATTTGCGAGCCAATATGAGCGTGAAGCCCGTGCAAATCAAGGTTTTTGTATTGTTTTTGGATTAAAGTGATTATTTCATCCATTTGTGACAAATCAAACCCAAATTTAGAATCTATCTGACCTGTTTGAATGTATTCGTGCGTATGACATTCAATCCCCGGAGTTACTCTAAGCAAAATATCAGCCTTGAGATTTTTTTCAAAAGCTATTTTATTCAAAAGTTCTGCTTCATAAAAATTATCAACAGAAAATCTTCCAACACCTAAATTAAGCGCTAATTCAATTTCTGAAGCCGACTTATTATTTCCGTTAAACAAAACTTTTGACATATCCGCACCAGATTTATGCAGTGTATAAATTTCACCAGCTGACACCGCATCAAATCCAAAACCTTCATCATCAAGAATTCTTACAACTGCTGAAGTACAAAGCGCCTTACAAGCATATTTCATTTTTATATTTTTACACTCAGCAAACGCTTTTTTATAATCATGACAAATTCCACGCAAAGTGGCTTCATCAATTACATACAAAGGCGTTCCATATTCCTTTGCAAGCTCCATTAAATCACACCCGCCTATTGTTAAATTTTCTTTTCTCTCCGTAGTAACCGGCCTGATATATTGATTTAAACTCATTGTAAAACCTCTCTTATTTTATCTTTGCTTTAATCTTAACAAAATAGGAGAGGTTTTACAATAATACAGCTTATACTATGCGGCTTCTTCAGTGCAGACGTACTTGGCTGACTTCGCCACAACACCGTAACACACCATAGTAAGTCTGTTATTCAATGCCAGCATTGTCCTAAAATTATTTGCAGAGCAGTTCATCGCACTCATCATATCATCTGCAGACACTTTTGATGTCAAAGCTGCTTCATCATGATTATCAACTTTTTCCTGTGCATACTTTTCAACCAATAACTTGTCAATAAAATCTCTTGCTCCAATTGCCATAATCTTGTAACTCCTTATCTCTTATATATCACTTATGTATATATAAAGTATTTAACTTTAAAAAAATTGCCTTTTAAAACCGCAATTATTAAGTTTTATTAAGAAGTTAATCAATATCCGCTGTTATCACCAATAGTATCAACAGCTTCAACTTTGATATCTGTAATTAGTTCAGAGTAAGAAATTACAACAATCGTCGGAATATGTCGTTCTAGAAGCTGGAAGAGCGGCAGACGAATTCTTGGAGAGCACAGGATTACAGGCTGCTGACCGATTTGCTGGTGTGCACGCATCAACGTCATAGCAGTTGATTCAATCAAATCCTGAACCTGCATAGGATTTAGCAGGAACATTGTACCAAGCTCTGTTCTCTGACAGCTGTCATCAAGCGTTTTTTCCCATTCCGGAGAAAGAGTAAGAGCGTACAAAACATGTTCTCTATCAACATTGCTTAAACAAATCTGACGACCTAGCGCAGCTCTCAAACGTTCTGAAAGAATATCAGGTTCTTTTGAAAATCTTGCATAATCGCACAAACGTTCAAATACAAATATAATATCTTTTATTGAAACTTTTTCTCTGATAAGGTTAACAAAAATCTTACGCAAATCTGAAGTTGAAATAATAGCCGGAACAAGGTCATTAACAAGAGTCGGGTCTTGCGAACGTACAAGTTCCATAAGCTTAAGCACATCAGTTTTTGTCATAACTTCGTCAACATGTTTTCTTACACATTCTTGCAGGTGAGTAACAAGGACATCTGTAGCATCAACTGCTGTGACATTTTTAGTCGCTTTTGCATCATCCTGTGAAATCCAGTAAGCCTGTGTTTGATAAGTAGGGTCTACTCCAACAATCGCGTCTTCTGGAATAGACTTCTTAACAGAATCCCACTGGTCAGCAATTACCATATATTTACCCGGATAAACAAAGCCGGAAGCCACTACGTTATTACGAATTGAAATTACGTATTCATTAGCTTCAAGAGCAGATGAGTCCATAATACGTATATTTGGTAAGATATAACCCAATTCATCTGTAACTCTTTGACGAAGAGCAGCGATTTTAGCAAGCAATTGACCTTCTTGATCAGGGTCGGCAATAACCAACAGCCCTGCACCAACCTGCAAGCTCAAAACATCAACCCCGAGTCGTTCATACATTTTATTAGGGTTAACCAAATCCTGCATATTCTGACGTACGCTTTCTAATTGGCCTAATTGTGATTGAACATCTGCGTTAACGAGTACTGAGAAGCCTGCCACTGCAAGGATTATAGTAAATATCAAAAACGGCAGAAACGGCAAGCCTGTTATTGGGCAGGTCACCGTAATCAAGCCTAAGAATAAAGCTGCAAAGAACAGAGAATACGGTTTTGCCATAATCTGGTTTGTCAAATCGCCGCCTAAAGAAGTATTTCCGGCAGAAGCACGTGTCATCACGATACCAGCAGCAATTGACATCAAAAGCGAAGGAAGCTGGGATGCAAGACCGTCGCCAATCGTTAAGACAGTGTATTTGCTTACAGCGTCTGCAACCGGCATCTGATTCATTAAACATCCGATAGTCAAACCGCCTACAATGTTAATTATAACAATGATGATACCTGCCATAGTATCACCTTTTACAAACTTCATAGAACCGTCCATTGAACCGAAAAGACTTGATTCTCTTTGAAGATCTTCACGTTTCTTTACGGCTTCTTCAGGAGAAATCAAACCGGCGTTAAAATCGGCGTCAATTGTCATTTGTTTACCAGGCATCGCGTCTAAAGCAAAACGCGCAGCAACCTCGGCGATACGTTCAGCACCTTTTGTGATTACCATAAACTGAACAACGGTAATAATAAGAAAGATTACACCGCCTACAATCATATTTCCGCCTGTTACGAAAGTTCCGAATGCGTGAACAACTTCTCCAGCATCGCCTTTTGCCAAGATAAGACGAGTTGATGCAATTGAAAGTACCAGCCTAAACATCGTACCAAGAAGAATAATAGAAGGAAATGCAGCAAGTTCAAGAGGTTTCTGGACATAAAGGGATATCATCAGAAGCACAATTCCCAAAGTAATATTTAAGCTTATGGAAAAATTGATAACCCAATTTGGCATTTCCATAATGAGGATTAACACCAAAGTCATTACGAAGAGTGCCAAAAATATTTCTGATATTGGTTTATTTTGTCCTTCTGCTGCCATTTTTTTCACCATTGGGGCGGTTAATCAATTAACTGCCCTCTAATGCCTTTTTAATTATATCTAACTGCGTATCTATTGAAGCATCTACAATCCCGTTATTTGTCTGAAAAACGCACCCTCCTTCTTCTATTGAAGGATCTGCTACAATATTTATTTTAGCATCTATCCCGAACTGATACGTAATGTTCGGAATCGTATCTTTAATAAACTGCACGGCTTGAGGCCTCACTCTAATATTTATTTTAGGCTCATTTTTAGAAACTGTTTTCAAGACATCAACTATTGTATTAATAAGTACCTGCGGGTCTGTTTCTACTTCTTTTTTAATGACTTTCTTTGCAATATCAATACTTATCTCTAAAATATCCGGAGCAATATATTCAAAAACATTTTGAGTCGCATTCATAAAAGAAGAAATATTATCTCTGAATGCTTGCAAATCAGCTTCTGCTTGTTCAAGTCCTTTCCTGTAACCTTCTTCAAACGCCGATTTCTTAATTGTATCAGCTTCTTCTTGAGCACGGGATACCAAATTTCTATCATCAATTCTTCTATAACCGCGCCTTCTTGAACCTCTGCGTCGTTCCTGCCTCTGTTCAAAATCTATGTTCTCAATATCAAATAAATCAATTTCAGGTTCTTTAGGCAAATTTTCTACCGGCTGATAAACATCCTCTTCGTCATCTTCCATTTGTTCAGGAACATATTGAGCTGCAGGCAAAGAAACTTCTTCCGGCTGTTTTGGTTCTACTGCCGGTTTTTCAACGTCCCTTATTACCTCCCTGAATTTTTGACTATTTTTCTTAATTATCATAATTTCTTTATTATTATATACTATCTTCTACGTATTGCGCAACAATTCCTGCTACTTTAAGCGGAAGTCCGGAATACTCGCCTTCATACGCCTGCGAAATAAATCTTTTTACAAATGGACGCTCATTTTTTATAATCTTTTCAATTCTTTCTCTTGGAGTTGCTCTATATATTCTAAGCAAATCACCCATAACATTTTCTTGAGTAAGTTTACGTTTAACCGGAAGATATTCGCGCATTTCTTTAATACAGCTTGAAATCAAATCACCGTCAATCCGAGATTCTAAATCTGCCATATTCATGTACTGAGAAATAGCTTCAGAATCATCCGTATCAAATTTATTTAGTATTGTTGTAACCTTATCTTGGGATAGAATTTTTAAAACAAGAGCAAGCGTCATAAGCTTCATCTGCTTGTTTGTAATTCCTGCCGAAACAGGCTGAGAATGTCTTTCCTGTCTTCTTTTATTTCGTCTTTCTTCCCTTCTTCTCTCAGCTTCTTTTTGTTTATTTTCCGCTTCATCAGCAGCAGCTTGCTGCTGCCTTTGATGCTCAGCTTGAGCTTGCTTTGCCATAGCATCAATATTTGACTGGCTTTCAGCTCTTGTCCTTACTTCTTCATCAATAACTCCTTTTTTCTGAAGCTCTTCAATACAAGAGTTATAAACTTTTATAACATGGTGTTCTACCGCCTGCAAAAGCTGCTCTTGAGGAATTTTTCTGATTACTGCTTGTTTTGCAACTTCAAAAATAGTAAACGCTATTTTTTGCATTATACTATCCCAGTATTCAGGAAGAATGCCGGAATGAATTAAGTCAATAGATTTATGAAAAGACCATTCTGCAATAACCTGAGTTATAAAAACAGCCTGATCAGCAGTAAGATTAAGCTGTTCATCGTTATAAAGCGCTTCTCCTGCAAGCAGAGTAAAGTTTCCAAGAGTTTTTACAATGTATTCTTTCTCTCTATCCTCCAGCTCCTGCGGTACAAGCTCTTTCGCCTGTTCTGCCATCGAAGCGGCAAACGCTTGAAAATCAAATCCTTCTATTGGCATATAATCCTTCCTCGTCCGGTTATAACAACCCCGATTTTATTATACCCCGACTGTTTTTTATTATCCTCATATAATTTAATGATTTTTGAGTTAAAATAAAGGTATGAAATATAAATGGCTTAACAAAAAGCAAAACGAAAACCTAATTGTATTTTTTAACGGCTGGGGAATGGACGAGAGCATTATAAACCACCTTGACTGTGAAAACTTTGATGTAATCATGTTTTATGATTACAATTCTTTAGACATAGATTTTGTTTTCGAAGATTTAGAAAAATACAAAAAAAAGCATCTAATAGCTTGGTCAATGGGAGTTATGACAGCATCTCTCTTTAACATAAGCTGCAACTCAAAAACAGCAATAAACGGCACTCTAAAACCAATTGACAACTTGTATGGAATCCCTGAAAGAATTTATGATTTAACCATCAAAGGATTTAACGAAAAAGGAGCTGCAAAATTTATCAAAAATATGTTTGATAAAGACAGTGACTTACCGGAAATTAACCGCACAATTGAAAACCAAAAATCTGAACTTTCTGCTTTAAAAACATACAAAGCAAGTTTAGATTTTAAATATTCAAAAGTTTTAATAAGCAGCAGCGACAAAATTATACCAACTAAAAACCAATGCGCTTTCTGGAAAATTGAGCCAAATATAGAAAGCGGACATTGTCCTTTTCTGCTGTTCAAAAAATGGAGCGAGCTTTTATGAATAAAGATTTGATAAGAAAAAGATTCGCTAAAAACCTTAGCACTTATAACGAAAACGCACGCATTCAAGAACAAATGTCTGAAAAGCTTTTATCTTTTGCAGATAAAAACGAATACGAAAATATTTTAGAAATAGGATGCGGCACAGGTTTACTAACCCAAAAAACCTTTGAAAAATTTTTATTCAAAAATTATATCTCAAACGACATTGTAGAAGATTGCAGCAAATACATACAATCAATTTCTCCGGAAATAAATTTTATATGCGATGATGCTGAAAACTTTATAAAAAATGACAAAAAAAAATACGATCTTATATTATCTAATGCAGTTTTTCAGTGGATTGAAAATTTTGAAGAATTCATATTTGAACTTATAAATAAGCTAAACACCGGCGGAAGTTTATTGTTTTCAACTTTCGGTACAGAAAACTTTCGTGAAATCTACCATGTTTTAGGAAAAACCCTGCCGTATAAATCAGTAAAAGATTACCAAGAAATTTTTAAAACACAGAATTTCATAATAGAAGAAGAAATAAGAATACTAGCATTTAAATCTTCAAAAGACATTCTTAAGCATATTAAAAATACAGGAGTTAACGCCTTGAATGAAACTTACTGGACAAAAACTGACATGTCAAATTTTGAAAAAGGCTATAATAACTTCTGTTCAGGCTCACCAACACTTACATACAACCCTATTTATATAAAAATTACAAAATAGCACACAAGGGTAATATCAAATATTCAATATATATTATAAAATACTGTTTATGGAAACTAACATTACAGAACAGGAAGATTTGAAAAAGCGCTTTTTTATTAGTCAATATCAATTAAATGCGCTGCTGGATAACATACCAAAAATTATTTATATGAAAGATTTAGAAGGTAATTATATTACCGGAACAAAGTATTCTAAAGACTTTTTTCAAAATGGATTTGATTACTTTCACCAGCTCAATCTAGATTACGAACCGTGCAAAATTACCGATAATTATGAAGATATGTTTGTTATAGATAATAATAAATGCATATCTTATGAAAAAGAAATTCTTGGCAAGAACAAAGTTCCGCACTGGTACTCGATTTATAAAGCACCAATAAACGATTACAATAATGATGTTATTGGAATTATTGTCATTGCAAATAACATTGACGAAGAAAAACTGCTTCAAGCTCAAAGAGAAACTTTTGTCGCTTCGTTAGGACATGACCTGAAAAACCCGACTCTTGCACAAATAAGAGCAGTTGAGCTTCTGCTTAAAAATGAATTTGGAACCGTAACAGAAGAACAACACGAAATTCTTGATATGGTACTCGATTCTTGTAAATACATGAACGCGATGCTAAGCTCGCTCCTTGCAACTTATAGAAACGAAAAAGGCATTGTAAAACTCAACTACGAAGATTTTTCTCTAACCGAAATGACAGATGATTGCATCGGAGAAATGATTTACCTGGCAAAAGACAAAGGAGTAAACATTCAAATTAAAAGAACCTGTGCGATTCCATCTGTATACGGTGATAAAGTCCAAATAAAACGTGTAATTATGAATTTACTCTCAAACGCCATAAAATACGCTTACAAAGATTCCAGCATCAAAATTCGATTATTCAATGAATCAGACTATACATGCTTCAGCATAGAAAACAAAAGTCCATACATTCCAAAAGACAAAAAAGAAACAATTTTTGCCCAATATGTATCATTCGCGGAAGCACATAAAGAACTTGGAATCGGTTTAGGACTGTATACATCTAAGAAAATCGTAGATGCACACGGCGGAACAATTTGCGTCGACAGCTTCCAAGACGAAAGAAATATTTTCACTTTTAAAATTCCAAATACCAAAGACTGCATCTGCGCATCAAAAACCGTCTCCTTTTAGGTTAGTTTTTAGCAAGCCGTAAGTTTGCAGTCAGCTAAGCTAGCCGGCAGCTCCGGTTGAGAGCTCTTTTACAATTTCCAAAAGCTTATTAACCATCAAGTCTTCATATTTCTGCGCATTTTCTCTGCTGTCAGCTTCAAATCTCAATGTAAACACCGGCTCTGTATTACTCTGCCTGATTAACGCAAACCCTTTGTCAAATACGATTCGCATACCATCCAAAGTTATAATATCTTTAATCTTTGTCTCAAAGAAATCTGGATTAACTTCAATAACTTTCTGAAATTTTGCTAACGTTTCAGCCTTTAATGAGTTAGGACAAGGCAGGCGCACTTCGCTTGAAGAATACATTGATTTAAACGGAGCAAGCATGTCAGTAATTTTGAAATCAGCATTCTGCTTCTTTCTATTAGCAACAATTTCAATAATCCTGCATCCAGCATAAACCGCATCATCAAAACCGTAATATCTGTCTTTAAAGAACGTATGACCGCTCATTTCACCTGCAAGAACAGCACCGGTTTCTTTCATCTTAGATTTAATATATCCATGCCCTGTTTTACACATTACAGCGTTTCCGCCTCTTGCATTAATCGTGTCATAAAGTACCTGCGAACATTTAACTTCAGACACAACAACCGGCTTGATACCCTTTGCATTGTATTCATTGATAACATCCTCTGCGTAAATCAAAAGCAGCTTATCTCCTGTCATAGAATTACCGCTCGAATCAATCACGCCAATTCTGTCACTATCACCGTCAAATGCAATACCAATATCGGCTTTATTCGCTACAACAGCTTTTTTAATATCATTTAAAGTTCTTTCATCACTCGGGTTTGGATGGTGATGCGGAAATCTTCCGTCAGGCATTGAATAAAGCTCAACAACTTCGCATCCCAAAGCTCTATATAGTCTCGGAGCAACAACTCCGCCTGTTGCATTTGCACTGTCTACAACAACTTTAATACCTTCTCCGATACGCCCGAAACGCTTCTTCATATCTTCAATGTAATCAGGTATTAAATCATACTCATTTAAAATTCCCGGAGTTACAGGGGGCATCTTCATTTCGTACTCTTTTTCCGTTAACGTCTTAACTTCTTTAATCTGCTCTTCATTCAAAGAAGACTTTGCATAAGTCATTTTTAAACCATTGTACTGGCTTGGATTGTGACTTGCAGTAATTATCATAGCACCGGACACTGGAGCGTATTTAGTAATAAAAGGCGGAAGTCCGACAACTTCTGAATAATATCCCAGAGGAGTCGGTGCAAGCCCCATATCAACAACGTTCGCACCGCAAGAACGAATTCCTTCTATTAACGATTTAGAAAGCGCAGGAGAATGAAGCCTTGCATCTCTGCAAACAGTAACCCAGATTTCAGAAGGTTTAAGCTCTGTTTTTTCTTCTAAAAACTTTACAAAACCGCGGCCTGTATAATAGAAAACTTCTTCCGTTACGTTTTCTCCGTAAATTCCTCTTATATCGTTTTTACCAAATGCTGATACGTCTAACATTGCTCCTCCTTTTGATTTCATTCCCTCTCCTTAGGGAGAGGGTTAGGGTGAGGGGTTTTCATAAAAAATCCCCTTGATATAATAATAACATGGATAAATCAAAGAATGGATTAATTTTTATATTACCGGCACTTATCGGTACTTTTATTTTCATAATCATTCCGATTTTCTGTTCTTTCGCACTGAGTTTTACAGAATGGGATTTACTCAATGAAATCAAATTCATCGGACTCGAAAACTACAAAAATATACTTACAGAGCCGGATTTTATTCAAATCCTTGTAAATACGTTTGTATATGCAATTTCTACAACCGTCTTTGCAGTAATCATTCCGCTTCTAATAGCTTCAATATTGAACACAAAAATCCGCGGAAGCGAAGTTTTTAAAACAATCTACTTTTTACCGTTCATCACTCCAGCTGTAGTAATCGCAATTGTCTGGGCCTGGATTTTTGACCCTAATATCGGCGGGGTAAATATGTTATTTAAAACCCGCCTCAATTGGCTGTTTGATACACAACTCGCAATGCCGGTACTTATTTTTGTATCTGTCTGGAAACTCATAGGCTATAATGTGGTTCTTTTTCTTACCGGGTTTTCAACAATTAACCAAAATGTTTATGAAGCAGCAAAAATCGACGGAGCAGGGATAAAAGAAACTTTTTTTGAAATCACACTCCCGTTATTGAAGCCAACTACATATTTCGTAACACTCGTGACCTTAATTTCTTCGTTTCAGGTATTTGACTTAATCTATGTAATGACTTCAGGCGGCCCAAACAATTCCACAAACGTAATTGTCTACTCAATCTACAAATATGCATTTGAATACTTTGATATCGGTAAATCCTGCGCTTTAGCCTATATTTTGTTTGGTATAATTTTCATATTGGCGCTTGCTCAAAAAATTATCGGCAGCTCAAAAACTCAATATTAAATACTTTTTATTTCTACCGCCATTTCATTAAGCTCCCGCAAAACTTCATCCATATACACACGAATTTTTTGCAATTTACAAAATATTAAATCAATCTTTTTATTATCAAACTCTTCATTTTCATGTAAATCAATAATACAATTTTGCAATATAGCAAAATCAAAATAAGAATTAATCAATTTTCTCAATATCTTTTTGGACACGCTCAATAAATATTCCTTAAAATTATTACCATAGCGTTCACGCATACTCGAAATTTCTTTTTTGCTTATTTCATCTAAAAATTCCACTACACTTTTTCCTTCAATATTCATAAAACCGTCCTTTAATCTACTATAGACCAACAATCGTCATTATAAACTATCGAAATATTATTGTCAAGAATATAAAATTAAACTATGGACGAACAAAAAATATTAGAAAATTTTGGTATTAATTTTAAACATTACAGAAACAAAGCAAAATTGTCACAAGACGATGTTGCGGATATTACAGGTTTTAGCAAGTCTTACATAAGCAATGTTGAATGTGCGAAGCACAACCTTTCACTTGTAAATGCTGTTAAATTCGCAAATGTTGTCAATAAAACAGTTGATGATATGATAAAAGATTTGTAAGCTTTATTTATTTTAAAATCAGCGCTTTATCTTCAAAATAATTAAGTTTCATAGCCTGTTTAACTTCTGCCAAAGTAGCGGCAGCAACTTCTTTAGCTTTATCAGTTCCTTGAACAAGGATATCGTAAACTGCGTTTAAATCTTTTTCATATTCTTTTCTTCTTGTTCTAATTGGTTCAAGCTCTTCGTTTACAATGCTGTTTAGGAAGCGTTTGACTTTCACATCACCCAAACCGCCGCGCTGATAATGCTCTTTAACTTCGTTTAAAGAAGCGTAGTCATTCCAATAGCGTTCGAAGTGTTCAGGCTTACAGAAAGCATCGAGATAAGTAAACACAGTATTACCTTCAATATGTCCCGGATCAGTAACTTTAAGATGAGTTGGATCTGTGTACATGCTCATAATTTTCTTTTGAACATCTTCAGCCGAATCTGATAGATAGATGCAGTTTCCGAGTGATTTGCTCATTTTAGCTTTTCCATCAATGCCAGGAAGTCTCATGCAGACTTGATTATCAGGAAGCATTGCTTTCGGTTCAACAAGAACTTCATCATAGATGTGATTGAACTTTCTAACGATTTCTCTTGTTTGTTCAATCATAGGAAGCTGATCTTCTCCGACAGGGATTACATCTGCTTTAAACGCTGTAATATCTGCTGCCTGGCTTATCGGATAACATAAAAAGCCGACAGGAATGCTTGATTTAAAATCACGCATCTGGATTTCATTTTTTACAGTCGGATTTAGCTGCAAACGTGCAAGAGTTACAAGGTTCATGTAATAAAAAGTCAACTCTGTAAGTTCAGTAATCATGGACTGTATAAATATTGTGGACAAGTCGGGATTAATTCCGACAGAGAGATAATCAAGCGCAACTTCCATGATATTTTGTCTAACTTTTTCAGGATTATCAAAATTATCGGTAAGCGCTTGAGCATCCGCAATCATAATATAGATATTTTTATACTCACCGGAATTCTGCAGATCAACTCTACGCTTAAGCGAACCTACATAATGTCCCAAGTGTAATCTTCCTGTTGGTCTGTCACCTGTTAAAATTGTTTTTGCCATAAAGTTATTATCTCCCTTAAAAAAAAGAAGCTCTTATGGAGCTTCTTTTAAAATGGTTGCGGGAGCTGGATTTGAACCAACGACCTTCGGGTTATGAGCCCGACGAGCTACCAGACTGCTCCATCCCGCGTTATTAAATTATCATGCTGAGGAAACTCCCTCAACAACTCTATTATGCTCCGTAAATTTTAAAAATCAAGTACCCTGATTTTTTATTTAAAAATTCATCTTCCCTACAATTATTATCAGGGAAATTGTAAGTATGGCGGATTGAAAAGTTTTAGTATGTATGCGGCGATAAAATAAACCTGCCGCGACGAATAAAATTTGTGTTTTAGTTATGAATATAACATTAAGTAGTCTATAACTACCAATAACACTTATTATATCAAGCAAGGAAGTAAATCTAAAAAGCCCCTTATGAGCCGACAAGCTACCAAGAGTTAATAAATATTTAAAATGCATAATTATGTATTATTTTTATGGTATCCTTAATTTACGAAGGAGTATATCATATGTCTTCAATAATGCAATCTAACATTGAAAATAGAATTTCAAAACTAAAATTATCCAAAGATAAATTCCTAATGCCAGTTTTTGAATCTATTTCAAACTCATTACAAGCAATTGAAGATAAGTTTGGTAATTGTTTTAAAAATGGTAAAATAGTTATAAAATTTATTAGAGATGACAATAGCCAAACAACAATTGAGGGTATAGATAAATCATTATTGCCAATTAAAAATATCATAATATATGATAATGGTATTGGTTTTAATATTGAAAATTTTCAATCTTTTAGAACATATGACTCACCTTATAAGAAAAATAGAGGTGGAAAAGGGGAAGGACGACTTTATTGGCTAAAGGTATTTGAAAAAGCTATAATTTCAAGTACTTATTTTGAAAATAACAAGTATAAAACTATAAATTTCCCTTTTTGTATTGAAGATGAGGGTATAGATAGTGAACATGTTATATATTCAGACAGTGAAGATTCAGAAACTAGTACAAAATTAGAATTACAAAATTTAAAAACTAAATATAATGAATTATATTTAGTTCAATTAGAAACTATCGCAAAAAAAATAATTAAGCATTTTGTTTCGTATTTTATTGATGAAAATTGTCCACAAATCATAATAGAAGAAGACTCCAATAGAATAAACTTAAATGACTATTTTAAAAACACTTGGTTACAAGGTGACATTTCTACTCAAGCATTAGAAATAAAAGAGCAAAGTTTTATGCTTTGCTATATAAAACTAAAAGAAGTTGGAAATTCTAATCATAAGCTTCATTTGTGTGCAGATAAAAGAGAAGTAGAAGAATATAATTTAAAAGATTTTATACCTAATTTATACTCAAAACTAGGAAATGATGTTGAAGATAAGTACTATTATCATGTTTTTGTATATAGTGATTATCTTAATAAGTTAGTCAAGAATGATAGAAGTGGATTTTATACAAAAGATGATGATGAAAAGAAAATGCTCTATCCGTTAAATATTGACGACATAGTCAAAAATTTAATTGCTAAAATAAAAAATGACTTAAATGATGAAATTGAAAAAATTAAAAATGAAAAATTAAATAGAATTTCAAACTACATCAAATCATCAAGTCCGCAATACAGAATTTTATTAAATGATAAATATGTTGACAAATTGGATGAAATAAAACCTAATAAAAAGGGAAAAGAATTAGAATTAGATTTATATGATAAATTATATCAATTAAACAGAGAAGCCAAGCAAAATGCAAATACCTTACTGAAAAAAAATTTAGACAAAGTTGAAGATAGAGAATTTTTTGATAACAGAATAAAAGAATATTTAGAACAAGTATCAGAAGTTGGAAAATCTCAACTTGCTTCTTATGTAATAAACAGGAAAGCATTATTGGAATTATTGTCAAAGCTACAAAAAGAAAATAGAAATGGTAAATATGCCTTAGAGGATGCTGTGCATGACACAATATTTCCAATGCATAATACTTCTGATGATATTGATTATACACAGCACAATTTATGGGCAATAGATGAGAAACTAGCATATCATTACTACTTGGCATCGGACAAAAAATTAAATCAAATAGATGTTATTGATACAGATTCAGACAAACGTCCTGATATTGCTATTTTTGACTTTCCTATTATGCTAACACCTGATGAGAAAATCAGTGCAGTTACTTTAATTGAATTTAAACGCCCGGAACGAGATGACTATACTGATGAGGAAAATCCCATAAAGCAAATTGTTGATTATGTTAAATTACTTAGGGACGCAAAAAAGAAATCAAAAAACGGTGAAACAATAAATATTACAGACAGTACACCTATATATGCTTATATAATTGCAAGTTTAACTCCAAAATTAAAAGAGGCAGCAAATGATGTTGGATATTTAACAATCTCTCCAGATGGATTGGGGTATTTTGGATTTCATCCAACTCATAAAATATATTTTGAAATCATTTCTTATAGAAAAATGATACAAGATGCAAGTGACCGCAATAAGATACTATTTGATAAATTAAATTTATAACCACCCCATACAGCCCCTCTCGTTGTGTGATGAGATTTCTTGGTTGAAGAAATAAGTTTTCCCATTCTGAGATTTTTCTCGGTTTGAAAAAACCCGCCTTGATAAATTCAGATGAGAGTATTCTCTGGCGAATGATGAAAAGTTGTGTGCCAGCGAGGTATAAAGTTACCGAGAAGTTATTTTAATAAAAAAGTCCGCACATATTTATGAGCAAGCGACAATTCATCTTGATTTAGTTTATCAAGCATTGATATTATGTCTGTTTTTAGGTCGGTGGTTTCTTGTAAGTAATAAAATTCAAACAAATCTTTTGGCTCGACTTCGAGAGAAGTTGCAAGTCTTTCGATTAAATCAGCGGACGGGAAATTTTTACCGCTTTCAATACAGCTTATATGTTTATCATCAACATTCACAAGCTCCGCAAGCTGTGCCTGTGTTAGATTTTTTCTTTTACGATACTCTTTTATCTTACGTCCGAACAAATTTTTAATATTCATATAAACCTCACTTTCAATTTTATTAAGTATTTTGACAATTCAGAATAGAGAATGAGGTAAATATTTGACTTAAACTTACTTAATTGATAGAATTTATTACAAGATAGGTAAAATTTAGGCGGTTTTATACTTAATTCACAGAAAATAAATTTCGCAGATTGGAAAGAATGGAAAAAGACTACTGCAAAATGTTTAATATTCTTGATGAGTACCTAAAAGACAAGGTACAAGATATTGACTTGACTATTTTAGAGGCGGTTAGTGCTAGAAATAATGGCAAAAGTTTTAGTTTTGAAGAACATCTAAAAGGCTTTATTTATGCTCAGTTAAGTGCATTGGTTTCATGGAAAAAGATTAAAGATAATCAGACAAAGTTTGATGAATTGTTTTGTAATTTTGACCGCAGCAAATTAAAAGAGCAATCCGCAGATTTTTTAATTGAAGAAATTAAAAAACTCAAATGTTATAGTCCTTATACAACAAAAAATCAAATGCACGCATTAAGAGCGAATATTGAAACTTTTGAGAAAATCGAGCAAAAATTCGGAAGTCTTGAAAAATTTGTAACCCATACAACGCCTGTAAACATTATCAAATTACTTGCCGATAGTAAAAGTACCTACAAATTAAAGTATTCAGGAGTTGCTCTTGTGTGTGAGTATCTCAGAAATGTTGGCATTGATGTAATTAAACCAGATGTTCATATAAAAAGAATTTTAGGTGCGGAAAGGCTAAGCATAGTTAAAGGCAAGTCTGATTATGCGGTTATAGCAGAATGCAAAGAACTTTCTGATGAAATCGGAATCAATCAAGTAAAGATGGATTACTTGTTATGGAATTACTGTTCAAAAGGTTATGGCGAAGTTTGCACCGCAAAACCAAAGTGTGAAAAGTGTGTTATCAGAGAATATTGTAATAAGAGGTAAAATGTCTGTTATAGAAGAAATTGAAGATTTTATTAAATCAATGCCGGTAGGTTATGAGTTCTCAAGAAAATGGTTTAAAACAGAATTAAGCAAGCAATATAATAGGTCGGCTGAAAGCTACATACCTTCTGATTATTGTTATAACAGAAAAAATAAAGGTATCAATTACGACAAACAACCTCATTATTTTTTGCATTTAAGGCGAGGTAAGTATAAGTATGTTGGCAAGGATTATATTTTCACAGGCGAGATTGAAGAAAAGCCAAGAATAAAAAATTGCTTGTAATTATTTCTCGTTGTGTGTAAATAAAAGTAAAAGGAATTGTTCAATTGCAAATAGTTTATATAATACTTTTGACGTTAATATTAGCAGAAACTATTAAGTTGTTAGAGCCAACAGGTCAGTTGTTTGTATGGGTATTTCAACATTTTTCAAATATTATATTTGCGACAATAATGTTTGTAGTTTTATTTGTAATTGCGATTATTATTATAAATTATTTCAAGTATAAAGATGAAACAGAAGAAGAAAGAATAGAAAGATTAAGATTAGAAGAAATGTTGGATAAATGGCGTAAGCAGTTTAAATAAAAAATCAACCGGCGGGGAAGAAAAAGAAAAATAGAACAAATGTTATTATAAAATTCCTGTATATAGAAGTATAGGAAATAGTAAGTTTTAAAATCTTTGGATGATAATATCGAAAGCTTAGTGTTAGTTTGTTTTTAACTATATTAAGATGTAAAAATATGCAATGTATAAAAGGACTGTTTGGTCGGGGCAGGTAAATTTTTGCAGTTATTTTTGTTCAGGTGATTACATCGACTTTATTATCATGACAGCTTTTGAAGTATATAGACCTGTAAATTTTAGCCGAGATTAAAGAATAGAATAAGCGAGGTTGATAGGCGGAAGTAAAATATTTGTGTGTAATTTACATATCTTCACATGCTTGACGACTGGCAAATCGTCTGATAACATGAATATACAATTTAATAGGTAGTGACGAACACCTTTTTTCTCGTCCCCAGCGTGAGTCTCCGCTACGGTATATAATATCTAGGCTCGAAGGTAAGGACTTTTTAATTTAGTAAAGGAGGTAACAGCGTCAGAGATACATAAGAAGTAGATAATCAAAGGAGATTACAATGAAACAGCTTATGTTCTCATCGAAAATCAAACTCGGTAGCAATACCGAAAACACGCACAACTGTATTAGATTGACGCATCTTATACGACCGCTGCAAAAGAATTTAGTTAATGACACAAAACAGGAGGGACACTACCTAAGAGAAATTTCAGCGATTTACAAATTACCGGTCAACTTGACAAAACTTGATAAAGTTCTGTCAAGTGATAGGGTATACTCTAATCACGCACTCTCATGGCATTTAAAAAGCCTTTGTTTAGGGTTGGTTTTTGCTTTTTCACTCAATTCCGTGATGAAGTCTTTACATCTAACAATCGTTATCCTACAACAAAATAAAAAGGGGGAAACGATGACAGGACAAAGAATTGCGTACATTAGAGTAAGTGCCGTTGACCAAAATTTGGAAAGCCAAAAAGAGCTATTACAAAAATGCGAAATCAGTAAATGGTTTGAAGAAAAAATCAGCGGTAAGAACACCGACCGTCCGCAGTTACAGGCTATGCTAGAGTATGTTAGAGAAGGCGACACTGTTTATGTCAAAGACCTTTCTAGGCTTGCTCGTAACACAAAAGACTTGTTAGGTATTGTGGAATACCTTACTAATAAAGGCGTTGCACTAAAAAGCATTAAGGAAAGTATCGACACATCAAGCAATTTCGGCAAGTTGATGATTACATTCCTCGCAGCCATTTATGAATTTGAACGTGCAAATCTTTTAGAAAGGCAAAGAGACGGGATTGCAGTTGCAAAACAAAAAGGCAAGTACAAAGGGCGAAAGAAAGTTGATAAGCCTGCCAATTTCAGCGAGGTTTATCAAAAATGGCTTAACCGTCAGATTAAATCAGTAACTGCTATTCGTGAGTTGAATATTAGCGAATACGCATTCTACAAGTTTGTAAGAGAGGAGAATGCAAATGGCTAAAGATGCAACTCCTAAAAGACCGAAACGCAAAAACGGCGAAGGTTGTTTTCAGCTAAGCACTTGCGGTAGGTATATTGAATATCGTATTACATATTATAATGAACTTGGTGAACGCAAGCCAAAAACATTCGCCCGCAAGACGAAAGAAGAATGCTTACAGGCATACAAAGAATGGAAAGCAGAGCAAGAAGGCAAATGTCCTGATGAGATAAGCGAAAATATTACAGTTGCACAGTGGGCGAACTCTTGGTTTGAAAATTATGTTGTAAATCATGTTAAAGAAACTACCGTCAGCGACGATAGAAGTATTTTGGATAAACATATTATTCCTGATTTAGGACACAGACCGATGAAAAGTTTAGGTGCTCACCGATTGACTTTATTTTATAATGCTTGCTTAAAAAAGAGCAACGGCAAAGGCGGAACACTTGACCCGAAAACTGTTAAGAACATTCGAGCAGTTATGAACAGAATGCTCAAATGTGCTTGCAGAATTGGCATTTTAAAAGATAATCCGAATGCTTTAGCTCTTTATCCGAAATGCACAAAGAAAGAAACCGAAATTTTAAGTTCGGAGGATTATGACAAACTTATAAAACATTGTATTGACCAAGCTACTCAATGGGATATGTTAATCATTTTCTTCTTATTTATCGGTGCGAGATTAGGTGAAGGACTGGGATTGCAATGGTCAAAGATTAATTTTGAAAAACATACTATTAGAATTGACCAGCAAATGCAATCAGTACCGAACAAAGACAAAAACTCAAAATACAAATACACAAAGAAAATTATAGATTCCACAAAGACAAAAACTTCTAACAGAACATTACCAATGTCAAGTGATGTTGAGCGAATACTTCGCCATGTCAGAAAGTTGCAAGCTGAAAACAAAATGGCACAGGGAGCAAAATATCACAGAGATTTAGACCTTGTGTTTGCACGTGAGGACGGATATTTTATTTGTGATACAACATTCAGAGCTTTTGTTAATAAGCGGTTAGCCGAGGCAGGAATTGAACATCACAAAATACATTCATTCCGCCATTCTTGTGCTACAAATTTCTTTGAACAAAAAGCGGATATTAAGAAAGTGTCAAAGTGGCTTGGGCATAGCAATATAGGTACTACTTTAGATACTTATACACACGCACAAACTCATCATCTTGAAGAACTTGCAGAAATGCAAAGTAACAGATTTAAGAAAATCTTTAATAGTAATGAAAAAGATATTCCTGATGAAATGTTACCTGAACAAGACGATTGGGGTGCATAAAATGAAAGTAAGTTGCGGGGAAAAAAGACCTATAATTATTGTAGGTCATCCCTACAATTTACATCAAAAAATTAAGTATTCTATAAATACCAATAACACTTATTATATCAAGCAAGGAAGTAAATCTAAAATGAGTCTTATGAGCCCGACGAGCTACCAGACTGCTCCATCCCGCGTTATTTAATTGTCATGTTGAGAGAACTCCCTCGACACTTCTATTATGCTCCGTAAATTTTAAAAATCAAGTACCTCGATTTTTTATTTAAAAATAGTTTATACCTACAATTATTGTAGGTATGTTTGTAGGAGCGGTAAAAAGCGAAGTTTTTATATTAAAATAATATTATGGAATATGTAAAAGTTCTCAACTTAAATAACTTAATAGAAGCTTGTTTTAATGTTTATCAAGAAATTGGTTATCAAATCGGTGAACCGCGTACAATACTTTTAAGAAAAATTATTTCCAATCTAGAATGTATAAATGCATTGTTATTAGCTCAAACGACACATGAAATTCTAATAATTCTAAGAAGTTCAATCGAAACGGTCGTCCTATTTTGTTATTTAACCACCCACTTAGACAAACAACAAGAATATATTTCTGATAGTGAATTAATGGAGTTAAAAAATACATTTATACTTGTTAAAAACTGGAAAAAAGATATTGATACTGGTAATCCATTAAACTTAAATCTACAAGAAGCTATAAATTATCACGAAGAAATTTTTAATAAACATTTATCAAAACAAAACCAAGAGTATGTTTTAGAACAATTAAAATTAAAAAAATACGAGGTCACTCTTGATAATTTTAATACAGTAGATAAATTCTATAGAACTAATAAGCGCATAAGAAAGCCATTCTTTATGGATATGGAAAAAATGTATTCAGAACTACCTAAACTATATGGCTTAGATGTTGGACTTAGAGACTTTATTTATAGTGATTATAATATAAATTCACAAGTTTCACATGGTCAATATTATATTTGGACACGAGGAATGCAAACTGATGAACGGTTTATAGAACAAGTTAAATCTCAAATTGCTAAAATTGTAACTTATCCTCTTATGTTTTTAAAAGGACAGGTAACAATCAATTTAAAAAATCTAACAAGACTAAAGTCCATTACTGACCAATTAATACCTAATTTCTATAAATACCAATAACACTTATTATATCAAGCAAGGAAGTAAAACTAAAAAGCGTCTTATGCGCCGACAAGCTACCAATATTTGATGTATAATATTTTCAAAGGACTCAAGTATGTTATATGATGTATTTATAAGCCACGCATATGAAGATAAAAAAGATTTTGTCAAACCATTAGCAGACAAATTAATTGAATATGGCATTGAGGTTTGGTATGATGAATACTCTTTATCGGTCGGGGACAGTTTAAGATGCTCAATTGATAAAGGGTTAAAAGAATCAACTTATGGAATAATTGTATTAAGTGAAAATTTTTTTAATAAAAATTGGTCACAATATGAGTTAGACGGTTTGTGGCAATTGCAGTCTATTTCAAAATCTAAACGGATTCTTCCAATATGGCACAACATTACAAAAGAAGAAATTATTAATTATTCGCCTACTCTTGCAGATATAATAGCACTTTCATCAAATGAAGATTTAGAAAATATTGTTGAAAAAATTATAAAAGTTATTAAACCACAAGGTTCATCGCTTATTATTGCTAGAGATACAATGATTGAATATGGGACAAAACCACCAGTAATTTCTGATGATTGGTGGTTAGATGTTGCTATTAGCATAGAAAATTATGGCCCTCTTGATAGGTGGCAATTTCCTATAATAAGTTGCTCTGATGACGCATTGCCAAGAGAAAGAGGGCACTATTTAGCATGGCATGCTATGCAACAAAATTGGGTTGAAAAAGCAAATTCAATACCAATTACGCAAATAACACATCCAGAAATTGTTATTGATTTTATTAAAAAGTTGCCAGGTTTACAAGAAAAATGTGAACAATATCCCCAATGTCTTTTGTCTTATGCTCCTTTTATAGGAATAAAAGGTTTTGAAGGACCATTTTTAAATTCTATTGAGAGTTTCTATCAAGCATCTTTAATAAAACAAAAACAATTAATTAAAGAAAAATCAATAAATGGTAGCGGTTTGACTACTTCAAATCTTCCACCAGAATGTGAAGAAGAATTAGCATTACGACATCCGCAATTTGGAAACTATCGTCCATCTAGTATCGCTTGTACCTTTACGCAGGGTCAATTAATGGGACTTTCGCCTAGATATTACACAATTATTGATTATGTTGTTTGGTTATTATCGGAAAATAGTAATTGGCTTCCACAGCATATTAAAAACTTTTTACTTATAGGGTATAAAGAATGGGGAATGTGGATATGGAACAAGTTCAGTGGAAATGATTATATTTATTTTGAAGATGAATATCATAGCAAATACAAAGGTTGCTTATCAGAAGCATTATATAATCATGATGAAAAGAAATTTATATATTCTAAAAAAGTAATAGAAGATATAAAGGGGCGATTTGAATTTTCAAAACACATATTGGAAATTGATGATAATGTTGCGACTTTAGTTGAAAAATTTATTGAAGAAAAATTTGTTGAATGCTATTTAGAACAATACTATACAAAATTGGGCAAAAGAAGAAAAAAACGTAAAATAAAATAACCCCACACATCCCCTCTCATTGCATAATGAATAATGCAAATTATAGCTTTATAATACCAGCAAGACCAAGCTATTAAAAAAATGAACTAATTTATACAAAAATCGTTCATAATACAGGAGGTAAATATGAAAAATTTAGCATTTTTATTATTTACAATACTAATATCAACAAATATTGCATCCTCAGAAAATGTAAACTATTGGTCTGACGGTACAATAAGATCAATCGGAGATAAACAGGTTTCAACTTGGTCAGATGGACAAATTAGACAAATTGGTGGCAATACAGTTAATTATTGGTCAGACGGCAAAATCCGAACAATTGGAGAAGATAACGTACAGTATTGGAGTGATGGAACAATAAGGACTATTGGAGATAAAAGAGTAGATTATTGGTCTAATGGTCAAATACGTTCAATTGGCGGTAAAAAAGTTAATTATTGGAGCGATGGAACAATAAGGTCAATAGAGGACTAAGGCTGCTGAAGAATATTTATTTTCTACCTATTGAATAATATATAATCCCTCTATCTTTCAATCTTTTTGCATTATATTGATTTCTGCCATCGAATATAAGAGGAGATTTCATCAAACCTTTCATCTTATCAAAATCAGGTCTTCTAAACTCATTCCATTCTGTCAAAAGCAGCAAACAATCAGCATCTTCTAATGCAGCATAAGCAGATTTTGAATATTCGATTTTATCGCCAAAATAATATCTTGCATTATCAAACGCTTTAGGATCATAAGCTTTTATCTTCACACCTCGTTTAAGCAGCATATTAATTATTGTTATCGAAGGCGCTTCACGCATATCATTGGTTTTCGGCTTAAAAGCCAATCCCCAGACAGCAAAAGTTTTACCGCTAAAATCATCATTAAAGCAGCTTATAATTTTATCCACAAATTTTTTACGCTGCAATTGATTAACATCATCTGCTGCTTTCAACAAACTGTAATCACAATTATTATCTATTGCTGTTTTTGTAAGTGCTTTGACATCCTTAGGAAAACAACTGCCTCCATATCCTATTCCAGGAAATAAAAACTGAGAGCCTATGCGCTTATCTGCGCACATTCCAATCCTTACCATCTCTGCATCAGCGCCGACTGCTTCACAAATATTTGCAATTTCATTCGCATACGAAATCTTTACCGCTAAAAAAGAATTCGCAGCATACTTTGTCATCTCTGCAGACTTAACATCCATTACAATAACAGGATTTCCAGTTCTTAAAAACGGTGCATACAGCTCTTGCATAATCTCTGTCGCTTTTTGGGAGTTTGAACCTATAACAACTCTATCCGGTTTCAAAAAATCATCTACTGCAGCTCCTTGTTTCAAAAACTCAGGATTTGAGACTACATCAAAAGAACAGCTGGAATTTTGCTTAATTATCTCTGTTACTTTATCAGCAGTTCCAACTGGAACAGTAGATTTATCCACTATAACTTTATACCCATTCAAAGATTTACCAATACTTTCTGCTACTTCATAAACAGAATTCAAATTAGCACTGCCGTCTTCTCCTTGAGGAGTACCCACTGCAATAAAACATACAAGAGAATTTTCAACAGCCGTATTTAAATCGTTTGTAAAACTTAAACGTTCTTCAGAAACATTCTCTTTGATAAGTTCTTCTAATCCAGGTTCATAAATTGGAATAATACCTTGTCTTAAATATTGCAGCTTTTCTTCGTCATTATCAACACATATAACGTCATTCCCCATTTCTGCAAGACATGTACCAACTACCAAACCAACATAGCCGGTTCCAATTACGCACACTTTCATTTAATTATTCTCCTTAATTTTTTTATCAAAGTATTCAATTGTTTTTTGTATACCTTCTCTGATATCAATTTTCGGAACCCAGCCGAGCTCTTTCTCCGCAAGTGCTATATCCGGCTTTCTTTGTGCCGGATCATCACCCGGCAATGGCTGGTACACTATCTTTGATTTGGAATTAGTCATCTCTATTATAAGCTTTGCAAACTCTAGAATCGTTCTCTCTGACGGATTTCCAATATTTACAGGTCCAATAAAATTCTGAGGATTATTCATCATTTTTACCATTCCATCAACTAAATCCGAAACATAACAAAACGAACGGGTTTGAGAACCATCGCCGTAAATGGTAATATCTTCTCCCCTCAAAGCTTGTACAATAAAATTCGAAACAACCCTGCCATCCTTAAGATCCATATTTGGACCATAAGTATTAAAAATACGTATAATTCTAGTGTTTATGCCGCATTGCCTGTGATAATCCATCATTAAAGTCTCCGCACAACGTTTTCCTTCATCATAACAACTGCGTATCCCTATAGGATTAACATTACCCCAGTATGTCTCAACCTGAGGATGAACAAGAGGATCGCCGTAAACTTCACTTGTAGACGCTTGCAAAATTGACGCTTTAAAGTATTTAGCCAGCTCTAACATATTGATAATACCCATAACAGATGTTTTTATTGTTTTTATTGCATTATTCTGATAATGAGGCGGACTGGCAGGGCATGCAAGATTGTATATCTGATCCACTTCTGTAAAATATTCTTCTGTTACATCATGATTAACAAGTTCAAAATTTTCATTATCTGCTAAATGATTGATATTATTTTTCGAACCCGTAAAAAAATTATCTAAACAAATTACGTAATTTCCTTCATTCAAAAGCTTTTCACATAAATGACTTCCTATAAAACCTGCTCCGCCTGTAACAAGTATTCGTCTCCCCATGAAAATCCCCCTCCTAGTTTATATTTTATCAGTAAATTAAACATACAAATGTAAAGTTTTGTAACATTTTGAATTCTTCGTGAAATTTTATACATTTTTTATACTTTATATATATACAAACCTTTCATACAACCTACACACTAACCTTCTACACATGAGGAATTAATTACACAAGATTCCAAACCTTTCTTTTTTTAGAAAGGTTTTTTATTATGATTTCCCTATTGAGCGAACATCATATTTGTGATAGTATATTGTATGAAGAGGAACTTAGATAGATGGGCTATAAAATATTAGATAAAAAAGAGCTTTGTCCTAATCAATATGAAATAGTTATTGATGCGCCTTTTGTTGTCAAGAACGCGCAAGCAGGTCAGTTTATTATTTTTAGAGCTGAAGAAAATGGAGAAAGAGTTCCGCTTACGATTGCGGACGTGAACAAAGCTGAAGGCAAGCTTACTTTGGTTTTCATGGCAGTCGGATATTCTACTAAAAAACTTGCAAGTTTAAACATTGGAGATGAGCTTGTTGACATAGTTGGACCGCTTGGACAGCCAACACATATAAAGAAATACGGTACTGTTGTTTGCTTAGCAGGCGGATACGGAGCTGCACCTTGCTATTTAATTGCTAAAGCATTTAAAGAAGCGGGTAATAAAGTCTATATGATTATGGGCGCAAGAAATAAAGATTTAATTTTCTGGCAGGATAAAATGAAAGATGCCTGCACAGAGCTGTTTATAACTACTGATGACGGTTCATTAGGAGAAAAAGGGTTTGTCACTCAGGTTCTTGAAAGGCTTATGAACTCAGAAAAAATCGACTATGCAATTGCTGTAGGTCCTATGCCTATGATGAGAGCTGTTGCTGATTTAACAAGAGACAAAGGAATTTATACAGAAGCCAGCATGAACCCTATTATGGTTGATGGCACTGGTATGTGCGGAGCATGCAGAGTTACTGTCGGGGGAAAAACAAAATTCGCATGTGTTGACGGACCTGATTTCAATGCTCACGAAATAGATTTTGATGAAGTTATAAACAGAACGAAAATTTATAAAGACCAGGAAAGAAAACGCAGTGAAAACTGCAATTTGTTAAAAATGGCAAAGTAATGAATATAGGAGATAATTAATGGCACCTCGTGATCAAGAAAAATCAATACCTTTATGTCCGCTTATGAGCGTCGGCTCACAGGTTGAAATTGTTTGTATGCAAGAAAACTGTGCATGGTATTTAAAAAACTACAAAATATGCTCGGTTTACATGATGGCGCATAATTCTATGCTTGACGTTCAAGCTAAACAAGCGAAAGCAAAGCAGGCGCAAGCAAATAGTTAATAGATATTTTTAAAGCCGGTAAAACCGGCTTTTCATATTTTAGGGAGATAATTAATGAAAAACACAGTCGTTATCGGCGCCCAGTGGGGAGATGAAGGTAAAGCTAAAATCACAGACTTATTAGCAGAAAAAGCTGACTTGATTATCAGATATCAAGGCGGATGCAATGCTGGTCATACTGTCGTCACAGGCGGTAAAACTTACAAATTCCACCTAATTCCATCAGGAATTCTATATGATGATACAATTTGCTTCATAGGAGCAGGTACAGTAATTCATCCGGAATCTTTTGAAAGAGAGCTTAATGAGCTTAAAGCTGAAGGTGTAAATTTTAAAAACCTGAAAATTTCACCTCTAGCATCAATTACAATGCCATATCATATTGAAATAGACGGATATAGCGAAGCTCATTCCGGAAAAGGCAAAATCGGCACTACTAAAAAAGGCATAGGCCCAACTTATACAGACAAGGCCAATAGAATTGGATTTAAGATTCAAGACTTATACTCATTTGAAGCTTTAAACGAAAAAATCGACATGATTTTACCGGTTAAAAATAAAATGCTGAAAAATGTTTATGGAATGGAAGAATACACCAAAGACTGCATTCTTTCTCTTTGTGAAAAGTATGCGGAACTCTTTAAGCCTTATGTTTGTTTTGACTGGCAGGACATGTTAAACCGTTTCAAAGACAAAAAAGTCCTTTTTGAAGGTGCTCAAGGAGTTATGCTGGACATTGATTACGGGACTTATCCGTTTGTAACAAGCTCTAACCCAATTGGAGGAGGTGCTGCAACAGGAAGCGGTTACGGACCAACTATGATAGAAGAAGTTGTAGGAGTCTCAAAAGCTTATGTTACAAGGGTTGGAGAAGGTCCGTTTGTAAGTGAACTCACTGATGATACGGGTAAAAAAATTCAAGACATAGGTCACGAATACGGAGTTACAACAGGCCGTCCTAGAAGATGCGGATGGTTTGACTCTGTTATAATGAAATATGCCGTTCTTGTAGGCGGAATAACAAAAGTTGCACTTACAAAAATAGATGTTTTTGATACTTTTGATGAAATTAAAATTTGCACAGCATACAAAGATTGCAGGAATGATAAAGTTTATACTACTTATCCAACAGATGTTTTTATCCACAAGTATCTTGAACCTATCTACGAAACAATGCCGGGATGGAAAACTTCAATAACAGATGTAAGAAAATACGAAGATTTACCGGAAAACGCAAAAAAATATATCGAAAAAGTTGAAGACTTAATCGGAGCACCAATTGGAATAATAAGCGTAGGACCAGATAGAGAACAAACTATATTTAGATAAAAAAAAGAGGGTTTAAAAACCCTCTTTTTTTATTCTTATAATTTTTCTGGATTTCTTAACGGAATTAATCTATCCAAATCAGAGTTTACACTAAAGTAAAATCTTGCAGTGTTTTCATTATAATCTCTTCCGAGCGGGAAGCCTACACCAACTTGAGCGGTAAGCCAGTCAGTGAAGTTAATATATGTACCGCAGCCAACTGAGTGCAAGAACTGCTGAGGATAATTATAAATACCGCCGTTTTCGCCTAACCAGCCCCAATCGTAGAATACAGCGAGCTTGAGTCTTTCATCCAATTTCGGAAGAACTCTATCCATAAATGGGAATGGGAAACGATATTCAACAGTACCTGTAACACCGTAATCACCGATTAATTCAGCCGGCTGGTAACCTCTTAATGTGTAAGGACCGCCCATCTGCATTTGTTCTGCTGCAAAGAGTTTATTAGGTGAGTACTGACCGTTAACTCTTACAATACCCATGCTTCTGCCGAATAATCTTTGTACACGGGTTGCACCTGCAGTTGCTTTAAAGAATGTTGTATCCTGAATAGCTCCATGACCGTCACCGCCCATACCGAAGTCGATACCTAAATTACCAATCCAACGTCCGTAGCTATCATCAGTCATACCGTACAATCCTGAACGCCATACATTCAAATTGTAATTAGAAAGTCTTAACGGATTTCCTGCAATATTAGCAGATGTATTTGCATTTACATAATCATAACCTGTATAGAAAACCAAATCAGATTTTGCAGTTTGGATAATAGGCTGTGTTAATTTAAAGAAATAGCTTTGAGCATTACCTTTTACATTCAAAGGTTTGTAAGGACCGCCAAGTCTTACGTGTGAATCAGAAAAATCAAAAGACAATCTTGTTCCGTAAGAAGAAACAGGGAGTGAATATCCTGCCATCCATCCAGTTGCTCCAGATGAAAGAATTGTACCGCCGTAAATCTTGTCGCCTAAACCTGTTAAGTTATCCATACCAACAAGGAATGAAACTCTTTGAGCCCCGGTGTAAGAACGGCCGTAATCATCATAACCAAAGTTAAGATTTACAGGGAATCTGTCTCTTACATTCAAAGTAATTTCTGTATTTTCTTCGCCTTCAGCCTGTCTCTCGATTTCAGTCTGAACTTGTACATAATCTTCTTTATTAATTTCTTTCATTGCTCTTTGAAGGTTTTTAGCATTGAATACATCACCTTCTCTAAGCCCTGCTTTACCCATAATAATATGTTTTAAATACCATTCGCGAGTCCATTTTTCGCCTTCGATATTCATTTCACCGACTTTACTTTCAACAATCTTAATTGTTGCAACACCATCTACAATTCTTTGAGGCGGTACAGTTGCATAAGATGTTAAATAACCTTTTGCACGGTATAAATTTGTTACCTTTTGGCAAACTTCCAAAAGCTCATCAAAGAAAATATCTTCGCCTAAAACTTCTAAGCCAAGCTTTTCCAGCTCTTCGTCAGAAATTTTTGTATTTCCTTCAAAATTAATATGCTGAAGCAAGAAGTGAGGATTGTATAACATACCTTCTCTTGCCTGATTTTCTTCAATCGAAGCATCATAAATCTGCTCATCTTTAGTTACATCATCAAATGATTGAATGTAGCTCTTATCAATCTGATAATGATTAATATTTTGCATTTCAGTCCTATTGTAAGCACCAGGAGCGTATCCGCCCATTTCTGCATTCATAGGAAATACTTCTGCAAACGCTTTTGGCATAGCCAAAATACAAAGTAATGCAAGTGTGTAACTTATTTGTTTCTTCATAGTTTCCATATTCCTAAATTATATTATTATTGGGTCGTTATATATTGTACATTTGACATTATATTTCAATTAAAAATGCAAAACAAATATTATTGCCAATTTGTTACAATATATTAACTTAACTATACAATTATTTTACCGTATTCGTAAACTTTTGTAAAGATATTTACGAATGAACGTTATAAATCCTTCAAATGGTGGAATAAAAAAAGTATAAATAGTTAAATTTTAGGAGTGAATTTTGGTAGCTGCAATACGCGCAATACATTCTTACGAAGATCCTGAGTATTTAAAAATACTCTCAGAGCTTATAAAGCTTGGAATTGCGCCGAGCGGGAATAAAAATATCGATAAAGGCAAGCTTGAACAGGCAAAGATTGAGCTGGTACAAAAAATTCAAACTAAGCATCAGGAAGAAGAGAAGCAAAGTTTACAAGTCCAGCCTCTTGAAGGAATACAAGAAAGCCAAAGAACACAGATGGAAGAAGAACGCCTTGGAGCAATGAACGTTGCAGAGCTTAATCGTTTATATTTCGGAATATAAAAAAGGTGCGTTTATCGCACCTTTTTCTTATTTTTTACTTATAAAATCAAGTACACCGTTTATAAATGTTAACGGGTGAACCGGACATCCCGGAATATACAAATCTATCGGATATTTTTCTAAGAATTCTCTGTTTAATTTTGAAGAATTTTGAAAAACTCCGCCTGAAATTGCACAAGCGCCTGCTAAGATTACAATCTTAGGGTCAGGAGTAGATTTATAACAGTCTTCTAGTGCATAAGCCATATTCTCAGAAATCGGTCCTGTAATTACCAGCCCGTCTGCGTGCCTTGGAGAAGCAACAAAATCGATTCCGAACCTTCCCATATCAAAATTACAATTCGAACAGGCATTAAGTTCCATTTCGCATCCATTGCAGCCTGCTGCTGAAACCTGCCTTAATTTCAAAGACTTAGAAAAGACCCTTTTAATTTCTTTTCTGCATTCAACAGCTGCTTTTTCGAATTCCTCCGGTGTCATTCCTTCTTTAATCACAAGTTTTTCACGTGAAGTTGAAGAAAGTTTGTAGTAATTACTAAACTGAACAGATTCACACTTACAAGCACCGCAAAGTGTGCATTTGCCCATATCTATTGAAAGCGGATTAGCTTTAAGTGCACCGGTTGGACATACGCTTTCATCAACATCACCGCACTGCTTCAAAATAGGAAAGCCTCTGAATTGGCTTCTCATTGGAGCATTTGGAATGTCAGGTATAAACTGATTTCCTTGAAAATATTTAAGTTTTATTGTATCAAACATTTTTATTACCTCTTATCCAGTAGTTTTTCTTTGAAGAACACTTAAATGTCGTTTGTGTTCCGAACAAATATATTAGCCCTTATATTTACCCCTATAAGTCGTTTCCGCAATATGACAGATTGAAACTCTTGTTACAGAGCGGGAAGTCTGAAACTCCGTTATTTCTTACTGCCATTGCAAGCATATACCAGTTATTAAATGACGGATCTTTCATTTTGTATCTCAAAAGCTCGCCATCAGCTCCAGTAACCGCTATATGAACAATTTCACCTCTCCATCCTTCTGTCATTGAAACAACAAAAGAATTTTGAGCAAGCTGTTTATTCGGTGTAATTTTCATAGGCTCAACAGCGTATTCTTTCAATTTTGCAAGTAATTTTTTAATTATTTGCATAGATTGTTTTATTTCTTTATATCTGAGCTTAAATCTTGAATGAACATCGCCTGTCGCTTTAAACGGTTTTACAACATCAAGAGAAGTGTACCATTTATCGTTAAAATCAAATCTTGTATCAATATCTACACCTGAAGAACGTGCTGCCATACCGACTGCGCCAAGAGACTTAGCAGTTTCCATATTAACCACGCCTGTTCTTTCCATTCTGGAAATACAAGACGGCATCTTAAGCATAACTTTCGTAGTTCTATCAACTGTTTTAGCAACCTCGTCAAGCATATCAACAATTTTTGCTGCCATTTTTTCATCAATATCGAAATTAACTCCGCCAACATTGATTAACCCCCTGCCAAAACGGCTTCCAGAGATTTCAAGCAAAGTATTAATAACAAGAGTTCTTGTGATACCAAAAATAGAAGCGCCCATCAGATAAGCCATATCACCTGCAATCGCACCCATATCCCCGATATGAATTGCAATTCTTTCCATCTCTAAAGCTACGCGTCTGATGATTTGAGCTTTTGAAGAAACAGCTGTTTCTGATAAAGCTTCCATAGCTTGAGAATAAGCCATATTATACCCTATAACAGAGTCACCGCATACAGATTCTGCAAGCCTGTTATTATATCCTTTAGCTTTCAAGAAAAGCTCTTCTGCTCCTCTGTGCTGGTATCCAAGCATAATCTCCAAATCATAAACTTTTTCTCCAAGACACATAAATCTAAAATGCCCCGGTTCAATTACACCTGCGTGAATTGGTCCAACTGCCACCTGGTGGATATCTTCACCTTTCATTTCAAAGAAAGGGTATTTATCTTGGTTATTGCGTACCGGCTTCAGCCAAGGGTGATTAAGAGGTTCAATACCAAATTCTTCATAAAATTCTCGTTCAAAAATATGGAACGCAGGAATTTTTTGAGTGAATGATTCATAAGACTTCATCTCTGGAGTAAATAAAGTTGAAGTAATATAAAGCTTACCAACTTTATCATCTGCCATTACAACATAAAGTCTTACATTTGCAAATTCTTGTTTACCAAAGAAACCAACAACACGCATTTTCATTTTTTCTACATCTAAACGAATTTCTTCAATTGAAATTGTTGGAATGTCCAGTGCATTTATTTTTCTATTATTTTCTGTAATTATCCAATTCATAGTTACCTTCTTTTTTATTTCTATTTACCTCTAAAATTTAACTCTAGAAGCCTTGAACTGCCGCTATAATCATTTCAGTCAAACCTAGCGGCATGTAAATACCTATTACAAACGCTAAAATCAACAATACAATTTGCGGAGCGTACATTGTCCAAGAAAGTTTTTTCTCTGTATTAACTTCACTTTCTTTAGGAGAAGAAAACGCCATCTTAATTACAGCTTTTCCTAACCCGTAAAGAACAATCGTAAGCAGCAACAAGAACAAGCCGCTCAATAAGTAGTGACCTTTGAGAAACATAGTTTTAACAATAAAGAATTCACTCACAAACAAAACTGAAGGAGGAAAAGCCGCTATTCCTAAGAAAGATGCAACCCAAAGCCATCCTGTTTTTCTGTCACTTTTCATCAAGCCGGTAACAGATTTTATTTTCTTAGTTCCATAAAGTTCAAGAATATTACCGGAAGTCAAAAAGAAAGATGCTTTGATAAGCGAATGACCAATCAAATGAATCATAGCAGCAAGCATACCAACTCCGCCGAGAGCAGTTCCAATTGCAAGAATACCCATATTTTCAATTGATGAGTAAGCAAGCATTCTTTTGTAATTATTGATATGATAAACAAAAACTGCTGTTACAAACAAAGAAACAAATCCCATCACAAAAAGCATTATTCTTGCATAGCTGTCGCAATTTGCAGCTGTCATAACTCTAAAAACATTTACAATCATCAAGAAAGCTGAGTTCAACAGAGTTGCTGAAAGTAAAGCAGAAATCGGTGACGGAGCTTCTGCGTGAGCATCCGGAAGCCAGAAATGAACTGGAGCCAGACCCATTTTTGTACCAATACCAAATAATATAAACACAAACGCAAGCTTTAACCAGAAAGGGTTGAAAAGTGATGCGTTGTTCAGCAAATCTGAATAGAAAAGTGAATTTAAATTACCTGTTGCAATTGTTAAAAGAATAATACCAACAAATGCAAGAGCAATACCAATTGAGCAGATAAAAACATATTTCCAAGCTGCTTCAATTGAATGTTTTGTTTTGTGGAAATAAATCAAATAAGCACTTGCTAAAGTAGTGCCTTCAATAAATACCCACGCAATACCTAAATTTGTACTCAAAATTGCACCTGTCATTGAGAAAACAAAGAACATTACCATATAAGTATAATGTCTGAGTTTTCTTGTAAGAGCTGATGAGTTTTTCAAATATCCGTTGTTATAAACCGCAACTGCAAGAAAAACAATTGACATAACCATTAAAAAGATTTTATTAGTATCATCAACTGCAAAAAACTTGCAAGGTTTAAGCATTGGCAAAAAATCCCAATCCATACAATAAGCAAGTGATACAACAAAATGTAAAACTGCATACAAATTAAGCATAATATTATTTAATGCTCTATTTTTAAATATAAATAATATCAAACACGCTAAAAGCGGAAATAATAAAATTAAACTAGTCATTGTATTCGTAATCCTTCAAATCTGATAAATGTGAAACTTCCAAATCGTCGAATTCATTGTTAATCTCTTTAACAAGCATCCCCAGAATGAACACGGCAATAAATATATCAAGTAATACGCCCAAATTTACTATAATAGGCATTTCCTTTGCAACAGAAAGCGAAAGCAGGAAAATACCGTTTTCCATTGTAATAAACCCAATAACGTTTGAAAGAACTTTGTGTTTAATTGTAATCAGCCACAAGCTTATGATAATAATCGCACTTGAAACGCCGAAATACATAGGTGAAACAAGTTTGAAAGCCGGAGCATCAATATTAGCAATTAAAAATCCTGCAAACAAAATTACGCTTGAAATAACAAGACAGTAAAAGTGAGGAATATTCGCATCTGTATCTCTATGTGCGTGAGTTTTTTTCACAACTTTTTTAAGAAACAAAGGAATAACAATTGCTTTTACTATTAAAGTTTCTATAACCACAAACAAGACAGCAAGAATATGTCCCATATTCATTGAAATCGCAGTCGGGCTTGAAATAATAGCCGTATTAAACCAAGGCTCTTTCACAAAACCTGATAAACATATAAAGAACAACAACCAGCCTTGTGCAATAAGCATATTGACGTGAGCAGCCAAACGGCTTGTTGATGCGATATATATCATTGATAAACCTAATAAAATTATAAAAATGTTTTCCATTCTACCCTACCCCCCGTAAACTCTGTAGGTTACTAATGCTAAAATAATTAACGCCGTAATTGACATTATAAATATAAACTCAAATACGTGTGTCATTCTAAATCTTGCCATTGAAGATTCAATAGTACCAATTACAATTGAAAGAATAAATATTATTGCAAGATAAGCTAACGCAGTTTCCCATCCGCCCAAGCTCGCAGGAATAATCAAGTTTGCAATCAAAGATTCAAATATAAGCATCTTAATTGCAGAAGCCCAAGTGATTAAACCTAAATCTATACCTGAGTTATCAAGAATCATAACTTCATGAATCATTGTCAGTTCAAGGTGAGTAGTTGGATCATCCACTGGAACTCTGCATCCTTCAATAAGCAGCATGATAAATAAAGTTACAACAGCAAGAACAACAATCAAAATTCCATATCCGCCTGCATTTTCAAGTATAAGCTTGAAGCTGTCGAAAGTATAATTCTGAGTCAAAGCTGCTATTGAAGCAAGTGTGATAAAGAAAGCAGGCTCAACAATTGTTGAAAAACAAGCTTCTCTTGATGCCCCCATTCCTTCAAAACTGCTTCCTGTATCAAGTGCAGAAATAAGCGCGAAAAACTTGCCAAGCCCAAGAATGTAAGAAAATATTACAAACGCAAATGGAACGTTAATTATTGCATTTCCCGAAATCATAGGAACAAATAATGATGCAAAAAGCACTGATGCAAGTCCAACAACCGGAGCAAATTGAAATACCCAAGAAGTTGTTTCACTAATAACAGAACTTTTTTTCATCAATCTTATAAAGTCCCATAAAGGCTGCCATATACTTACACCTTTTCGTCCAGCCCAAAAAGCTTTTGTTTTCTTAATTACACCAATCATAAGGAAAGGTATAAATAAAAGTACTAATATATTTATTAATAAGTTCATTTGTTAACCCCCAAAGTAAACCATACCAATTATTGCCAATATCAAAAAGATAAGTCCGAACAGAATATACTGCTGAATATTACCATTTTGTATTCTCTCAAATTTTGTAAGAATTTTTTCATCCCACGCAACAAGAGGTTTTACAATATAAGCTTCTTCAATATCTTCAATCTCAAGTTCATAATAAGCTTCCTTAGGGAAAAGTTCCTTAGGCTTTTTAATATGTGAAACTCTTTTGAACAAAGGTTTCAGAGTTGATACAAACAAGTCCGCATAAGAAGACGCTGTATACTGCATAAAGTTATTCGGTCTATCATAACCGCATCCCCAGGTTGTATGTTTTGTACTTCTCTTGTTAACAATAAATCTTGTAAACATAAGAACTCCAACAAGCACAAAGAAGATTAAGAAATACCAGCTTATTTCTCCAAGCAGCCCGACTGCACCTTCAAACACAGGAGCTGCAAATCTTACATTTGCAAACATTGAAACAGGTGATAAAACCCCTGCAATAATATATTGAGGAAACATACCGATAAAGAATGCAAAGAAACCTAAAACCGTCATAGGAATAAGCATCGTTTTCGGAGCATCTTCTTTTGCATTTTCAACATACTCACTTCTTGGAGCACCAAGGAACATAATTCCGGAAGCTTTTGTGAAGCAAAGCATTGCCATTGTTCCAACCATTGCAAGAGCCGCAATAGAAAGAACAAGCACAATAAATAAATTAATTTCAGAAGCCGGAACACCTTTTATCATACCAGCATAAATTAAGAACTCGCTGATAAAACCGTTGAACGGAGGCAATCCGCAAATTGCAACTGAACCGACTATAAATAGTAATGCTGTATAAGGCATTTTCTTAATCAAGCCGCCAAGCATTTCAATATTTCTTGTATGTGTTCTTAAATAAGCACTGCCTGCTGCAAAGAATAAAAGTTCTTTAAATATAGAATGGTTCAGAATATGAAGAATTCCGCCGGCTAATCCGAATATTGCAACAACAGGATGACCATAAGCGAGTCCAAGCATTCCAACTCCGATACCGATACCGATAATACCAATATTTTCTATACTGTGATAAGCAAGAAGTCTTTTAATATCGTGCTGGGTTATTGCATAAAGTACACCATAAAGTGCTGATACAACAGCTATTATAAGAACTGTATAAGAAATCATTTTTGAAGGCAAACCTACAAAGAATAAAAATCTTAAAATTCCGTAAATCCCAGTCTTAATCATCACACCGGACATAATGCCTGATACGTGGCTCGGCGCAGCTGGGTGCGCATCTGGAAGCCAGTTATGAAATGGTACAAATCCGGCTTTTATTCCAAACCCTGCAAACGCAAGTAAAAATACTATGTTTGAAAGCTCTGGATTTGCATGCAGATAATTTGTAAATGTTACAAAGCTTAAGCTATTTGAATTGATATTTAAAAGCACAAAAGCTGCCATAATAAATATTACAGATAAATGCATGTAAATAAGATATTTAATACCTGCTTTAATAACTTCTTTCTTTTCACCTTCAAATATAACAAGAAAGAAAGAAGAAAGTGACATAATTTCCCAAACAATAAGGAAGAATAATGCATTTTGAACAGTCACAACCATAAGCATTGAAGCTATAAGCATCATTAAAAAGAAACAATGCGATGAAACATTCATTCCTTTATTAAGATAAGGTTTCATGTAACCGTTTGCATAAAGAGTCCCTAAAAAACTCATCAGAGAAATTACTATCACAAAAAACGCTGAAAGCGGGTCAATAACAAAATCAACTCCTGTCAACAAAGGAGACATGTAAATTGTTCTGCCAATCGGCATCCCTGTAAACAAAACTCCAAAAGCAGGAATAAACATTAATCCTGCTGATAAAAAAGAAAAAACTGAGCAAACTTTAAACTTCCATTGCTCTTTTACTACAATTGAAAGCAAAGCTCCCAAAAGCAGCATCCCAAGTGATAAAAAATAAATTTCCATAACTACTTAATATTCCCAAAATTGTAATTTTACCAAGTACCGTTATATTGCTAACAAAAACTTTTTTCAAGGGGGGGGGAAGAAATCGAGTGCAAAAGATAAATAAACCCAAAACTCTTAAAAATACTGAATTCTAGGTTAAGATGTAAAAATTAGTTAACAATCATTAATAAAATTTTCAAAATCTTTATAATATATTTTATCATCACAAATCAATAGAGCTCAGCCTTAGAACATAGTCATCAAGGCTTCTTAAGGCTGTTTTTGAAAGGAAAATTTATGTTAAAATTTGAAGATTATTTGGAACAAAGAATTCAAGATGAAATCTTAAGGTACATGGTACAAAACGGACATGAAAACGCAAACACTGCTTCTCCTGTATTTCGGGCTTTGAATGATACTTACAAACAAGCGTATCTCTCTTATAATTACGGAGACAACATTGCTGAAAAACTTCGCAACAATAATACAACACTTTACAATGGGAAATTTACCAGAGATACAGTAAATGAACTTCTTGCAAATGAATGGAACTCCAAAGCAGGTATTGAAACTGCAAAAATGGTAAAAACAAATCCTATTTCCGGATTAAATCCTAATGAACAAATGCTGAATACTATTGGCGAACATTTAGCAAATAATAAACTCATAACTTCTCCAAATAATGCAAGAAAATTGGATGAATTTGATTCTGTTTTTAAACCTGTAAATGAAACGCCGCAGCAAGTAAATAATCCGGTTTTTAAAGCCAATATTGATAAAAACATGATATTAACACCACCTGAAAATCCAATATCTAAACCAGCACTTGAAGAATATCCGGAAGATTACAAACCCGCGGATAAACTTTTCAAAATCGGAGTTGAAAAAAATATCTCAGATTATGATCTTATACAAGAAAATAAAAATTTATCGACAGAAGAAAAAGTTGATAAAATTCATGAAGTTGCTGAGAAGAGAAATCAAGAAATAGAAAAAGAACATAGAAAAGGAATGAATAAAGTTTATGGAAAAGCTGTTTGGGATGTAGGTTCCAACTTCATACCTGCGGTAGGACCTTTTGCCAAAGTTGCAACAGGTATTGGTAAAATTCTATCGCCATTAAGCAAAAAAGCTGCTCCTTTTGTAGGTAAAAAATTGCACAGACAACAACCCAAGGAATAGCAGAAGGTGTTGCGACAAGTCCAATAAATATAGTCAGAGATTCTGTAGTTGAGAATGAAAGTTTTAGAAAAAGTACAATAAAAAATGTTTTACTTGGAGGTTTTCTTGGAGGTCTCAATAAAGGAGGTTATAAACTAGCAAATAAAATTGACACAGGTAACATTTTACGCAAAGCAGGTCAAAAGAATAAACTTCTGCCCCGTCAACAAAGAAAATTACAAGACAAAGCAACACAATATTATGAAGATTATTTAGAAGGTAGATCTGTAAAACTCAACGATGGAAGTAAAGTAAAATTCGGAAGTCCAAACAGCATCAGAATAAAACCTAAAAAAGTAAATATAATTCCTGATTTACCGGACCAACTTAAATCCGGAGAAATAATAAATCAGGGTAATAAAACCTCTGTGCATAACAAATTAAATGGAAAAATATATAATTACAGCATAAACAAAAATATTAATAGTGAAAACACTTTAGGAAAAATTAATTCTGTACAAAGAAACAAAGAGGAAGAACAATATTTTTGGTTAAAAAAATTATTAAAATCACACAGAAATCATATCTAATGGCTAAAAAAGGATTGCATTAGCAATCCTTTTTTATTTTGATGTTAAAATAAAAGTATGAAAAATAAAAGAAAAAAAAGTAAAAAAAATATAGAAAACAGTATAAAGCAAGCAACGGGAAATAATGTCACAAACGATAACGATAATGCTTTTTGTAATACAGAAGCAAAGTTTTTGGAGTTTTTATTCTGGTTGCCTCAAGTTGCATTTGTTCTTTTCGAGTACGCAATCGTAATTACATTATTCGTTCTTATGGCAAAGAATTTATTTACTGATGATTATCATGATCCCTATTATAGGAAGTTTTTACCTTATGAAGGAGGTCGCGGCAATATACTTTATAGTCTTGGGGTTTTGGCCATCAAATTCATTCTCTTGGTTAGAAGCTTATTTATTTAGAAAGGGAAACATAATATGTGGAGACAATATCTTTCAGATTTTATTTCAACATCTTTTTACATGTTAACTTTTATTATAAGTTTTATGTTAACTGTATTTTTTTATGAAGTTTTATATCAATTAATTAATATGTTTCTTATATCAAATTTTGCACAACAATAGAAAGTAAAATAAATAACGATGAATAACAACAATAAATATTATAAATATAGGACAATTTTTGACTCTAGCTTTTGGGAACATATCAAATTCTGTTTTTGCTTCAGTTTTATCATTACTGGTATTTTTTACGTCTTGAAAATAGTCTGCTTACTATTTATGCTGTTATTCAAAATTAAATGAGAAGAAGGATTGCTAACGCAATGCGTGAATATTATAAGTTTTATCTTTACCAGATTTTTATATTTTAACAACAATCCTGTATATTTCTCCTGCTACTTTACGTAAAAATGCAGTTGTAATATAATAAAATAAGATAGAGGGTAAAATAGGTATGAAAGAACAAAAAGTTGCAGTAATCGGTATGGGAATGTGGGGTAAAAATATTGTCCGCAATTTCTATAACCTTAATGTTTTAGATACAGTTTGTGATTTAGATGATGAATCTTTAAAAGCTGTTCAAGAACAATTTCCTGGAGTAAAAGTTACAAAAGATTTTAATGACATTATTAACAGCAAAGAAATTACAGGCGTTGCTGTTGTAACTCCCAGCCACACACACTTTAAGATAGTTAAAGCTATGCTTGAAGCCGGCAAAAATGTTTATGTAGAAAAACCAATTTCTACAGTAGCAGAAGAAGCCCGCGTTTTAACAGAACTCGCGGAAGAAAAAGGACTGGTTCTTATGGTTGACCACCTGCTTCTTTACCATCCTGCCGTTAATAGATTGAAAATGTTAATAGAAGAAGGGGTTCTGGGTGAACCTGTTTACGCTCAAAGCGATAGATTAAATGTTAATTATCACAAGAACGACAGAAGCGTTATGTGGGATTTAGCTCCTCACGATGTTTCAATGATAGCTTATGTAACTGGTAAAAATCCTGTAAAAGTTATCTCAGCTATCGGCTGCTCTTCAGATAAAAATAACATTATGGATATTACCCACATTGGAATTGAATTTGAAGGCGGTATGACAGCGCATATTTCGGACAGCTGGATTACTCCGCAAAAACACGTTATGCTTCTTGTTCGCGGAACAAAAGCAACAGCTATTTTTGACGACACAGCAGCTTCTGATAAATTAAAAGTTTACGACAATTTCAAGCCTGCAAACACTCAAAACTTTGCTCTTGATTATTTAGAAATTGAACCTTTAAAACTTGCCTGCCAGCACTTTGTAAACTGCTGTGCTTCAGGTCAAAAAGCCCGTTCTGACGGAGCTAACGGTTACGCTGTTGTAAGCGTTCTTGAAGAAGCTGAACGCATCATGCTCGGTTCAAAAGTTGAAGACTTAAACAAAAAAGACTTCGCACTTTCAAGAATGAAAGGCTAAGGGTAAACAAGGAAAGGGATGCTTCTTCGCTCCCATCGAGCCGGTAGTCTGTTCCAAAGGAGCACTTGGAGCAGCAAAATTATTAGTAGTTTAGCGGGATGTGCTCCGCCCAAATGGTGAAAAAAAATGGCTAATTTTATATCAATATTTAGAATATTTGTAATGTTTGCAGCTGTGTATTTAATTTATACCTGCCAAGGTAACACTGCAGCTTATATTTGGGCATTAGCACTTACAATTATCGCATTCGCGCTTGACGGACTTGATGGTTATGTTGCAAGAAAATTTCACGAAGAATCAAAATTTGGCGCTCTTCTTGATATTATGGGCGACAGGATTGTTGAAAACACTTACTGGATTTTGTTTGCTGTAATGGGTTGGTTAAACATTTTATTTCCTCTAATCGCAATCACAAGAGGATTTATTACAGACACTATCAGAAGTGCTGCAATGGAGCAAGGTTTAACTCCTTTTGGAATGCAGGTTAATCCGATTTGCAAATTTATTACAGGCTCTAAATTTATGAGAATAAGCTATGCTGTAGCAAAAGTTCTTGCGTTTATTTTAATAATCGCCGCTAAAATTCCGGTTTGCCCGAACCGCGAAATCATATGGGCAATTGGTTTCTGGGCAGCTGTTTTTGCAATCGTATTCTGTGTTGTCAGAGGTTTGCCTGTTGTAATCGAAGCTAAGTATCTTTTTAAGGATAAAAATGTTTAACGTAGTTTTATATGAACCGGAAATACCGCAAAACACAGGAAATATTGCAAGGCTTTGTGCTTGTACAGGTGCATCTTTGTATCTTGTAGGCAAGCTTGGATTTGCACTTACAGATAAATACACTAAACGTGCAGGTATGGATTACTGGGAAAGCGTTGATTTACATAAAATCAATTCTATGGAAGATTTGTATAGCCAGTTTCCTGATGGCAGATTTTTTTATTTAACTACAAAATCAAAAAAGAAATACACAGAAATTGAGTTTAAAGACGGTGATTTTATCGTATTCGGCCCGGAATCACGCGGACTTCCACCTGAATATGTCACCCAGGAAACAGCTGTTACAATTCCAATGGTTGAAGGACAAAGAAGCTTAAATTTAGCAAACTCGGTTGCAATAACAGCTTATGAGGTTATAAGACAAATTGGTTTATAAAATGCCTTTTAGAGAGCAAAACTCCAACAAAGGAACTTTTGGAAAAGTTCTTAACTTTGCAGGCTCAAAAAATTATATCGGAGTAGCGTATCTTTCTACAGTCTCCGTTTTAAAATCCGGGGCGGGTTTTGCAGCTCTTGCAAGCGAAAAAGAGATTATTCGTTCTGTCTCCACCTTGCTTCCAGAAGCTGTTTATCTTTCACATAAAGAAGGACTTAAGCAGATAAAAGATTTTTCAGTTGTTTTAATCGGGTGCGGCTTAGGTAATAATAAGAAACTTTTTCAAGAAGTCATAAAACATGTAAAATCTCCGCTTGTTATAGACGCAGACGGGTTGAATATATTGTCTAAATTAAATACTACTTTGCCGAAAAATACAATAATTACTCCGCATCCTTTAGAAGCTGCAAGGCTTTTGGGAGTTGAACTTCAAGATATTTTAAGCGATTTAGAAAGCTCTGCAAAGAAACTTTGTGAAAAATATAATTGTATTACGGTGCTTAAAACTCATAGAACAATAATTTGTGACGGTAAAGAAATTTTCATAAACCAGCACGGCAATTCTGCGCTTGCAAAAGCCGGTTCAGGAGATGTACTGGCGGGAATTATTGCAGGTCTTCTTGCACAAAAGGTACAACCATATAATGCAGCAAGATTAGGAGTTTACCTTCACTCACGTGCAGGAGAAATTGCATCGGAAGAGTTGACAGAATACTCTGTTCTTGCCTCAGACTTGCCGAAATACTTGCCGGAAGCTATTAAACAAACTTTATCCTGCCAGTCTGATTAATTACGATTGGTTCACCTAAATGTTTAATATATTCGCATGCCAGAAAATCTTTATTAAACGGATAGTTTACACATTCTTCTTTTGGACAAAGAACATCCAAATCTGCCCCGTCAAACATCATGAAAGAATCCATAACAACTTTATAAGTTTTAACTTCACTCGGATTTTCAACATCAATTTTATGTTCTTTTCCATCATTATCTACAAAATTCATTCCAGTAAGCTTACCGGCTTTTGGGTCAACAGTATAATTCATACCTGAAACAGCAAGCAATCCCGGTTTATTACCTTGAGACCTGTACGTATTTTCAATTGCATCTTTAAAATAATCAACGAGTTTTTTCTCAGAAACATCTGCAGCAGAAACTCTGTCTTCAAACGGTGCAATGTCTTTTATATCTCTTGTATCAATCACGCCAGGTTTAAAGTAACTTCTTGTACCGCTGTTATTCCAAAGTGCGATATCGGCGTTAAGCTCATATTTCATAGCATCACACATAAAGTTAGCGTGTGCATTTTCTTCTATCAAAGAATTTGGAGGAGCTGCAGCTTCCTTGATAAATCCGACTTCTTCAGGAGTACCCAAAATATCATTAATAATATACTGATTAATCATATTTTTATCAAACAAGCTGGTTTTACCCAAATTATTTTGAGCTTTTGTAATCACACCATTTTTATCAAAAGTCAAATTAAGTTTTCCAAAATAATTTCCATTCTTTCCAGCATCTGTTATAATTACCGGTTCTCCTGATTTTGAATAGAAGAGATTTTCACCTTCTTTAATATCTTTAATAAGTTCATGTGTATGTCCGCCGATTATAACATCAACTCCATCTAAGTTTTGGGCTGCAATTTTATCTGTATCTAATCCCATGTGAGAAAGCAAGAAGACCTTATTCACTCCTTGTTCTTTTAAAATTTCGATTTCTTTCTGAATATCTTCAATTGTATCTTCTAAACCTTCAACCGAGCAATTTCTATGGTAAGAAGGATGAGTTACACGTTCGAGCAAATCAATCGGAGTTGCGCCTACCACTCCAATTTTTTCACCATTAACTTCCATTATCGCAGAACGTTTCAAAGCACTATTTAATTCTGCATGGTCATCTTCATCATCTAAATCTTGTTTGAGGTTAACTGCAAAATAATTACCTTTAAATTTACTAATCGTATCTACAAAATCATTTTGTTTTGTATCAAGTTCATGATTTCCGAGAGCAGAACCGTTTATGCCGGCAAGATTCATAAATCTAATTACCGCGTTGTTTACAGCTTTATTTTTCTCATCACCAATTCCATTATCACCTCCTGAGAATTTTAAATCACCTTTTAATCCTGATAAAATTCTAAGCATATTATTGGTCTGACCATGCAAATCGTTAAAATATCCAACAGACATTTCAAAAGTATCTTTTTCAGGAGACTTTTCAAGTTTGCTGTTTTTAGAAGGCTCTGACTTTCTAAATGTAAATGTATATTGGTTAATTTTGGGGAGAGATACTTTCAAATCCATATTTTCCTGCTTTTTTGATAATAAAACGTCTAAAAATATTTTTTGCTATTAATCATCGTATCTAAAATTTATACGACCAGAATGTTCAATTACAACTGGTTTTCCAGATTCTTTAATATACTGGCAGACCATAACATCTTTATCATAATTAAATTTTTCCAAATAATCTTCTTCCGGTGCAAGAATATTAAAATCTGCTCCTGCTGACATCAAAAACTCATCAGTAACAACTTTATAAGTTTTGTCTTCACTAGGATTTTCAATATCTATATTGTGAATCTTGCCATTTTTATCTACAAAATTCATTTCAACAAGTTCGCCTTCTTCTGGATTAACTGTATAGTTTAAACCTGAAACAGCAATCAACCCAGGTTTATTGCCTACTGAAGAATAAGAAGTTTCTATTGCATTTTTAAACAAATCAACAATTGTTTTTTCACTTACATTAGCAACAGCTACATAATCCAAAAACGGAGACATATCTTTTATTTCGCTAGAATCCACTACACCTTCATGGAAAAAACCTCTTACTCCGCAGTTGTGCCATAAAGCAATATCGGAATCAGTTTTTTCCCGCATTACATCACAAACAAAGTTTGCATGCGGGTTTTCTTCTAACAGACTTTTTGGCGGAGGAGGAGCTGACTGAACATATCCTACTATTTCTGGTTTGCCAAGAAGATAATCAAATACAAACTGGTTAATCATATTCTTATGGAATAATCTTGTCTCACCTATATTATTTTGAGCTTTCTCTATAACGCCGTCTTTATCAAAAGTCAGGTTCAAATTTCCGAAATAATTTCCGTCTCTGCCGGCTTCCGTTAGAAGAACAGGCTCCCCTGTTTTAGAATAAAATAGATTTTCACCTTCTTTGATACCCTTGATAAGTTCATGCGTATGACCGCCGATTATGACATCAATTCCATTTGTACTCTGAGCTACAAGCTGATCTTTTTTATGTCCAAGGTGAGATAATAAAATAATTTTATTAACTCCCTGCTCTTTCATATTATCAATTTCTTCTTGAATTTCTTCAATTGTATCTTCTAAGCTGTCAACTTTACTATCTGTATAATAATTTGGATGGGTAAGTCTTTCAAACATATCCATTGGAGAAGCTCCGACAAGTCCTATTTTTTGACCTTTAACTTCTATTATCTTAGATTTTTTTAAGTGCTTATCAAGCTCTGCACGTCCAAGTTTTTCCACTTCATCAGGATTTTGGTTTTCAAGAGGCTCTTTGCTGTAGTTTAAGCAAAGAAAATCACCATCATAATTTTTAATAGCATCTATACAATCTTTTTGAGTTGTGTCCAGCTCATGATTTCCAAGAGCAGAAGCTTTTATTTCCGCGATATTTAAAAACATAGTAGTTGCTTTTCGAACACCCTGATTTTTTTCATCACCAATATCGTTATCACCCGCAGAAAGCTTTAAATCACCTTTAATCCCGGATAAAATTCTCATCATATTATTCGTCTGACCATGAATGTCATTAACATAACCGATAGAAATTTTAAAACTATCCTGCTTTGGAGAACGCTCTAAAATTGACTCTGACGGCTGCTCCTTTTTATTACTTTTAAAGCCGACTCTTGGAATATTTAGACTAATTGGTTGGATATTAAAATTCATCAAAAAAACCTCTTTATTAATACGAACAGCCGTAAAAATAAAAATTGCCATCAAGTTTACAAAATGTTACATTGATAGACAAGTTAATGCTTTTCTAAGTATTTCTTCTGAACTTGAGCTGTCTTCAATTGCTGGAAGAATTTTAGAAAGTGCATCTTCTATTTCTTTTTCTTCATATCCAAGCGAAAGCAGAACAGCCTGAGTATCATCAACCGCTTGAGATTTCGGAAGTTTTGCAGAAGATTTTGGAAGCTCAGTTTTCATAAGTTTGTCTTTGAGCTCAAGAATAATCTTTTGTGCAAGCTTAGGACCGACTCCTTTTGCACGTGTAAGTTCTTTAAAATTACCGTCAATAACAAGCGAAATCAAATCACAAGCATCAAATTCGTTCAAAAGCGCAATTGCCATCTTAGCCCCAACTCCAGATACTGAGATTAAAATTTGAAAAATATCGCGTGTTTCCTTGTTTAAAAAACCATAAAGAGACATCAAGTCTTCACGATGAGAAAGCAAAGCATATATTTTTTGAACAGCTTCTTCATCAACATTAACCCCCTGAAAATCGCTTTCTGAGACTTCAAGAAGATAACCAGCTCCTGAAACTTCGACTGTAACAAAACAGCCTTTTGAAGTTTTTCTTTTATCCGTAATAAAACCTTTGAAATAATCAAACATGCCAGCTCCCTTACTAAAAAAAGCCCGAAAAGGGCTTTTAAATGGAGGAGGAGGTGGGATTCGAACCCACGGTACGCTCGCACGTACGACGGTTTTCAAGACCGCTCCAATCAACCGCTCTGGCACTCCTCCTTGTTTTAAGAAAGAACCTGTTCACAGCAAAACCATAAACCGGCACCGTCTCCAAAGTTATTCAATTGGTAACAAAACTATATTACACAAAACAAAATTTTTTGTAAAGGGGGAGGAAGAAAGAAATATTTTTTTGTACAAATTTCCATCTGGTTAAGATTTCTAAATACTGAAGAACTTGCTCTTGAGCTGGTAATTATAAATGTAACGAATTACGCCCATAACATATTATAAAAAATGTTATGGGCGTAATATTTATGATACTTTCAGCTTCATTCCGGCTGACCGCTATGTACATCCAACCCGCCAGTCACAGGCAGATTCACGCCATTACAGTAACTTGCATCATCCGAAGCAAGGAAATAAATTGCTTTAGCAACTTCTTCTGGCTCAGCAATCCTTTTTAAAGGATTTAATCGCGAATGTTCAGGAATATGTTCAGGATTGATAAACGGAGTATCGACCGCAGACGGGCAAACACTGTTTACTCTTATACCATATTTTGCATAATCCAGAGCCATTGCCCGAGTAAGGTTTACAACAGCACCTTTTGCAGCATTGTAAACCGGCATCCCATAATCACCAGCTATACCAGAAATTGAAGCAGTATTAACAATAGTCCCGCCTCCGCCTTCTATTAAGTCTGGTATAAAATATTTTGAAGTTAAAAATATTGATTTTACATCATTAACCATTACATCATCAAAATCTTTTTCTGAAGTTTCATGAAGAAGCCCGTGTTTTATAATTCCTGCATTATTTACAATACAATCTATGCCGTCTAACTCTTCTTTTACTTTTGAGTGAAGATGTTTTACGTCTTTATCTTTGCTGACATCTGTTTTTAAAAAGTAAACATTCTCGCCATAATATTCTTCCAAAACTCCTAACACATCTGGATTTTCTTTCTTATCAGCAATAAAAACAACATGTCCATGTTCCAGAAATATCTGCGCAGAAGCAAGTCCAATACCGGAAATACCGCCTGTTATTAACACTCTTTGCATAAACTTTCTCCTTTATTTTATAAATTCATAGCGTATGAAAACAGTTCTCCTGCTTTCGCATTATAAGCTCTGCCGTCATCTTTAGTAAACAAATTTTCCCAGTGGCTTAACGGAGTACCGTCAGCAGAATACGAAGGATTTGTCATCATTAAATGGTGCGTATTCGTGTCATATCTTAATGGAAATAAATCTTCCATCTGCATAAAACTCGGCAGCTTATCACTTGGATATTCATATCCAAAAAGTATCGTATTTATACGGTTTAATCTATCTTCATAGCTTCTGCCGCCTTCGTCATTGTCATTTGAAACTTCAACTCCTGGAGCATAATTACGATTGTATTTAAGCTTCTCAGACCAGCACCTTACTTTATCATAATTATCTGGAGGAACAAACGCTGTACCGGTAGTCAAACCTAAATTTTCGTATCTGGCAAAATCTCCCGTACTTTTTTCTCCTGCAAAACTTACAGAAGTACATCCTGAGCGGCTTCTTATCTCATGCAGGATATATTGCATCTGAGCATATTCAGGCAGAGCTCCGACTCCTGCATAGTTTTCCATATCATAGCCTCCGATATGTTTTGCAGAATCAATAAACACAGCTTCGAAACCTGTTTTTATCAGACGAACATGCTCTTGTATAAACATTTCCTGGTGTTCAGCATTGTCCCACCTGAAAATTTCGTCATTAGAATCAGCTCTGGCAACTTTTATCTGGTCAGCAGAAATAACTGTTCTAAATCCGGTTTTCAGTCCGTGCAAATGCGCTAAATCATTAAACGCACGAAACTGTTCTTCAGCTGTCATATCAATATCATAATCTATAATATTGCCGCTGTAACCAGCATTTAGTTTAATCCCGTAAATCGAATTTTCTTCAAAAGGACCTTTATTATATCCATCTCCGTAAATATTTGGAAAAATTTGGGATAAAATTATACAGTTTGCCCAGCTTTTTGCAGACGGAGGTATAGCAGGAAGCAGCTTTATTGAGCTTAAAATTCCGTTCTTTGTTCTATCTCCGTACATTTCAGCAATAGCTCTATTATTTATCTCGATATAATTTGCAATTCTCCCCCATTTATCATCATATTTAGGAGTTTCAATTACATCTGGAAAAGTTTCGTAAAACTCTCCGCTTTCATTAATAGTCACAAGTGACTCTACTGCCTGTTTAACACTTCTTGAGAGAAGTTCTACCGGTAAAATATTTGTTATCCATTTTTTGTTTCCAGCAGAAATCATTCTCTCCCTGCTCCAATCGTCAGGCATAAGTCTTATATCTTCGTTTAAATTTTCTAATAGTTTATTAACATAATTTGTCATACCCGAAGTTTAACAAATTTTTTCTAACCGGACATTAAACAAAAGTATAAAAAAAGAGGGGCAAGCCCCTCTCCTTTACCCCTGCTATTTACCTAAGAATTTTTGCTATGTCTTCTACAATCAGCTCAGGTGTTAAATGATACCTTTGATAAAGTTCCTCTACAGAAACGCGGTCCGTAAACTCTTTATCCGCTCCAAAGTTCAAAACTTTCATATCAGAAGCTCCGTAAAAAGCCGAAATCTTTTCTCCAAATCCACCTTCTAAAGCGCCGTCTTCTAAAGTAATAACAAGCTTATGATTTGTTTTTAACTCATTAAGAAGCTCTTTATCAATCCCTGTTATAAACTTAGGATTAATCAAAGTAGCATCAACATTAAGCTTTTCTTTAAGTAAATCCTTAACCTTAACTCCCAGATAGAAGAAATTACCAAGCCCCAGAATAGCAGCTTCAGAACCTTTCTCAACTACCTGATATTTGTTAAGCTTAGAATAATCAGTTGTATCTTTCACTCCAGTGCTGACAACATTCATAAATGGAACTCTAATAACAACAGATTTATCATTTTGAGCTGCTGCCCAATCAAGCATTGCAATATATTCTTCCTTATTCACCGGCGAAAGATAAACTAAATTAGGAATATTTGCTATCAAAGGAATATCATATTTAGAAAGGTGTGTTGCATCCATGCCTGTAATCCCGCCCCAATGGATAAGTATCACAGCCGGATTATTGTTTAAAGCTAAATCCTGAGAAAGCTGGTCATAAGTTCTCTGAATAAACGAGCTCATGACAGAAAGAAAAGGTTTTGCACCGCGCTTAGCAAGTCCTGACGCAAACGCAACAGCATGTTCTTCAGCAATCCCCACATCAACATAGTTTTTACCCATTTTTGCACGAAAATCTTTCGTAAATCCGCTTACGCCGGGAGTTGCAGGAGTAATCGCCACCACAGATTTATCTTTACTATACTTATCCAAAATAAAATCTGCTGTTATACTTTCATAAGTCTCGCAAGGTTTAGAAACATTTCCATCCAATGCCCCTGGTAAAATCCAGTGATAAGACTCTTTATCCGTTTCAGCTTCTGCCAAACCTTTGCCTTTTTGCGTACACAAATGAACAAGCACAGGATGGTCAGCATCTTTCACTTTTTCAAAAGCAGAAATCAAGCTCTCAAAATCGTGTCCGTCTTCAATAATATAATAATCAAATCCAAGAGCTTTAAACATATTATGCTCAGCCTGACCGCGAGTTTTTCTAAGCTGAGTCAATTGATTGCAAATACCGCCTTGATTTTCTGCAATAGACATATTATTATCATTGACAATAATTATAATATTACTTCCAAGAACTGCTGCATTATTTAATCCTTCAAGAGCTTCACCCCCTGTTAAAGAGCCGTCACCTATTATCGCAACAATATTTTCTTTACCGCCCTTTACATCTCTGCCCTTTGCCAGCCCAGTTGCAAGGCTTATCGAAGTTGAAGTGTGGCCGATTTTGAATAAATCATGCCCGCTTTCTTCAGGCGCAGTATAACCTGTATACTTATAATATTTATCAGTATCCGTAAAACTTTCTTTCCTGCCTGTTAAAATCTTATGCGGATAACATTGATGTGAAACATCAAAAACAAATTTATCTTCAGGAGAATTAAAAACATAATGAAGCGCAATTGTTGCTTCAACCATACCCATATTCGGACCAAAATGTCCTCCTGTAGTATTAACTTTTTTCTTTATAAGCTCTCTAATTTCTGAAGATAAAAGCTTCATTTCTTCTATACTTAAAGATTTTACATCCTCCGGAGAGTTAACTTTATCCAGAATCGTAAGTGTTTGTTCCATTTTATTTGCTCCTTTCTTAATAATACAATATTACAACTTGAGACCTGCTCTCAGTCAAGAGGGAAATTATATTTGATTTAGCACTATCAGCCCGGTCACCCAACAGAGGAATGCATTTGTTTACAGTATGAGTTCTAATAAAGAAAACGAAAGGAGACTTATATGTTTTACAATGTACTAAAAGCAAAAGATATCGTTGATCTTGACGGCGGTAAATTTGACAGACAGGTTTTAATGGAAAAAGACGACAGTGCATTAAGCATTATCGCAATTAAAAAAGATGAAATGATTGATACTCATACTTCTATTTGTGATGCAGCTGTTTACGTTCTTGAAGGAGAAATAGAAATTCATTTCGATGCTGAAAAGTTTAAAATCGAAAAAGGTGAAATTCTTATGTTCAAAAAAGATAAAGAACATACTGTAAGAGCTCTCAAGGACAGCAAATTCTTACTCATCAAAATATAATTTCCAAGGCGCGGACTTTGTCCGCGCCTTAATTAATAAGAACTAATTCTAAAGAACTAATTTGTTACAAAACTTAACAATCGTTAAAAAAGTCTTTAGGCGCTATTTTGAGCGATTTTAGAGGTTATTTTTTACAAAAACATTTTAAAAATTATTGATTATCTGTTATGTTATTGGTATAAATTTGCATGGACGATTAGTCCTTTAGTAGTACACAAAAGAAAAGGTTTAAAATTATGACATTACCAAACGTAGCTTATTTCTCTATGGAAATAGCAATGGATCAATCACTTAGCACATACTCAGGTGGTTTAGGATTTTTAGCAGGTTCACACATGTTGTCAGCAGGTTACTTGCAAATGCCAATGGTAGGTGTAACTATGTTATGGTCATACGGCTATTATGACCAGAGAATAGACCATTCAGGCAATGTTGAAGTAGCATATATCAGAAAATATTATGATTATCTTGTTGACACTGGTATCACAGTTGAAGTTGATACTTTTGGCGAAAAAGTTAAGGTTAAAGCATTCCGTGTAGATCCTGAATTATTCGGAACTTGCCCTGTATATTTATTAACAACAGATATTGAAGGCAACAGCGACTGGGCTAAGAGTATTTCTCACAAGCTTTATGATGGCAATGAAAGAATCAGAATTGCTCAAGAAACTGTACTTGGTATTGCAGGTATCAGAGTTCTTCAAGCTGCTGGTTACAATTTTGATGTTGTTCACATGAACGAAGGCCACGCACTTCCAGCTGCATTTGAACTTCTTAGACAATATAACGGCAACCTTGATGAAGTTAGAAGAAAAACTGTATTCACAACTCACACACCTGTTGCTGCAGGTAATGAAGTTCACTGGGTTGACACATTATTAGAAGGCGGATTCTTTGCAGGAGCTTCAAGAGAAAGAGCTATTCAATTAGGCGGAGAAAACTTCTCTCTTACAGTAGCTGCTTTGAGAATGTCAAGAATTGCAAACGCAGTTTCTCAGCTTCACGGTCTTGTTGCAAACAAAATGTGGGAATGGGTTGAAGACAGATGCCCTATTAGAGCTATTACAAACGCTGTTAACCTTCATTACTGGCAAGATAAGAGAGTTGCTAACGCTCAAAACAATCCTGAAGAATTGTTAAATGTTAAGCGTGAAATGAAATCAGAACTCTTCAAATATATTGCAAATGTAGCAGGTAAAAGATTTAACCCTGATGTCTTAACAATCACATGGGCAAGAAGATTTGCTGATTACAAACGTGCTTGGTTAATTCTTATGGATAAAGATAGAATCGGTAAATTATTAGAAGAAGACAAAGTTCAAATCATTTTTGCTGGTAAATTCCATCCAGATGATGTTATGGGTAAAGAAATGTTCAACAAGCTTCTTAACCGTTCACACACATTGAAAAATGTTGTTGTTCTTCCTGGATACGAATTACAGCTTTCTGGAATGCTAAAACGCGGTTCAGACATTTGGTTAAATACTCCGCTTCGTCCATTTGAAGCTTCAGGTACATCAGGTATGTCTGCTAACATGAACGGTGCTCTTCACTTATCAATCTTTGACGGTTGGACTGTTGAAGGTACATTCAATGGAATAAACGGTTACACTGTTGAATACCCTGGATTAGACGATGATATGCCTTGGGAAGAAAGACATTGGCAAGACCACAGATGTGTAATGGACATCATCGAAAACCAAATCATTCCAACTTATTATAACAATAAGGCAGAATGGGCGAGATTGATGAGACAAGCAATCAGAACTTCAGAAGCTTACTTCAACTCTGACAGAATGGTTGTTGAATATTACAACCGCTTGTACGCTCCAATCGCTCACGATGATTGCTCAGCAGGAGAAAAGAAGAAAGAATTAAATATTTCTGAAACTCCTACATTTGATGCTTGGACTTATTCAAATATCAAGTAATAAAGATAAAAAAAAAAGGCGCCGGATTAAAAATCCGGCGCCTTTTTTTATTAATCTTGATAAGGTATTGTTACTATGTATTTATTTCCTTTTCTTTCTTTTGTCATTTTATCTGCGTTTAGTTTTTCGTCAAGATAATATGACTGAGAGAAACTTGTAATATCTTCTCTATTACGTTCTTTTCTTTCAACTTCTCCGGAAACTGTAACAACATTATCTTCAAGTTTTACATTAACATTTTTTTCGTTTCCGCCAATTGGTTTTAAATCAACGATAACCTTGTATTCTCCAGGTTCTTTTACAAGGTTTACAAGCATTGGAGCGAGCTTAGGTTCAAATGGATTTTCGCCAAAACGTTCATCTAAACGCATTAAGCTTCTTTCTTCTCTCTGCATCATTTTTTCCATTTTTCTCATTTGATAAACAGGATCCATCATTCGATTAAATCTGATATCAGAAACTACATAAAATGCAAGAAATGCACCGATAAGAGTTGCAAGAATAATTCCGAGCGTTCTAAGCCAGTGCTCGCCTCTGTGTTCATAACGGTATTCTCTGTTTTCGTCTTCTATCATAAAAAACTCCTTTCTTCTCTTCAATTTATTTACCTTATTTTAATAATCAGAACAATTAGACAGTCAGGTAAATCAGACTATACGCAAAGTTTATTTTCCTGTATAATAATCTCAAGAGAGGTGTTTATGAAGAAATCATTAATCAAATATCCGTTTTTAACACAAGAAGTTGAAGTTTATGAAAGAGATAACGGTCACAAAATTATACTTGCACATAAAGAAGGGGGAATGGTTAACATTTCATCTTGGGTAAAAACAGGTTCAATAAACGAAAATGACAAAAATAACGGAATTTCACATTTCCTTGAACACCTTATGTTCAAAGGCACACATAAACATAAAGCAGGAGAATTTGACAAAATTCTTGAAGCAAGAGGCGCTATCGTTAATGCTGCAACATGGAAAGATTACACTTTCTATTATGTAACCCTTCCAAAAGGCGAAAATAATGAAAATTTCTACAAGGCAATTGAACTTCACGCAGACATGATGATTGACCCAGTCATTCCTGATTACGAAATGGGAGCACCATTTGATGTTAATGATAAAAATGTCACAGACAAACGCGAACGCCATGTTGTAATAGAAGAAATTCGTATGCGCAAAGACCAGCCTTGGACAAAAGTTTATAACGCAACAAATCACGCAATGTACACTTCTCACCCTTATAAACGTGATGTAATCGGAACGCCTGAAATAATTTCTCAGGTCACCCAAGAAGAAATTATGAACTATTACAGAACATTCTATTCTCCTGAAAATGTCACAACAATTGTTGTAGGAGATTTTGACTCAGAAGACGTACTAAAACGTGTTACAGAAGGTTTTGACTGGGGAGAAAGACCACATCCGCCTCAAAGAAATATCAAGCCGGATGAACCTGTTAAAGAAACAGTTTATATTGAAAATGAAGCAAATATAAATTCTTCATTTATGATGTTTGGTTTTTTAGGCGTTCCAGCTAAAGATTTAAAAAACTCTATTGCACTGGAAATGCTTGCGGTTATTTTAGGAGAAGGAGCAAGTTCAAGACTTTATAATAACTTAATTGAAAATCAGCCTGAACATATTTTTAATATGATTGACGCTGCAAATTATTCATTCCGTGACGGCTCTAACTTCTTTGTTCAAGCGAATTTCAACCCTGAATATAAAGAAAAAGCTATTGAACTGATAAAAGAAGAGCTCAAAAAACTCGAAACTGAAATTACAGAGCGAGAATTAAATAAAGCTAAAAAGAAGCTTAAATCACGTTTTGCCTGCGAAGCTGAAACCGTTTCTGATATCGGCGAAGCCATTGGTTACTATATGACAGTCTGTGATGATTTAGCACTTGCAGAAAATTATATGCCAATTTGTGATTCTATGACAACAGAATACTTGCAAGAAGCAGCAAAAAAATATCTGGATTTAAACCACGCAGTAATATCGGTATTGAGCCCTGCTAAATAAATCTTTACATAAAATTAATCTCCAAGTTCGTTTTAAGTATTAAAATAAATTTGGAGGTAATCGTTATGAGTATTTTTGAAGCAGGAATGATGGTATGTTTTGGCATTAGCTGGCCAATTGCAGCTTACAAAACGTATAAAGCAAAGTGTGTAGAAGGTAAAAGTTTTGCATTTTCTTGTTTAATCTTAAGTGGATATATCTGTGGCATAATTCACAAATTATTTTTTTATAATGACTGGGTAATATGGTTGTATTTGTTTAATATGCTTTTTCTAATCATTGACATGGTTTTATATTGCAAATATAAAAATTGCAAATAACAAAAGGGGCGGAAACTTCGTTTCCGCCCCTTTTGATATCTTCGTGCAAATATTAACGTTTGCTGAATTGGAATCTCTTACGAGCTCTTTTTCTACCGTATTTCTTACGTTCTTTAACTCTAGCGTCACGAGTTAAAAGACCTTCAGAACGAAGAACATTTTTGTATTCTTCATTAACTTTAAGTAAAGCTCTTGAAATACCGTGTCTGATAGCTGCTGATTGAGCAACAATACCGCCGCCAACTGCCTTAACTCTTACATCATATTTATCTTGATTTTCAGTTAAAACTAATGGTCTATAGATCATCATTTCTACAGCAGGCATATTACCGATATAAGCACCCAAAGTTTTTCCGTTAACGAAAATTCTGCCTTTACCTTTTACTAATTTAACAACTGCAACAGCGCATTTTCTGCGGCCTGTAGCCATAATTTCTTTAGATTCAGCCATTATTTAGACTCCTTTCCCAACACAATCGGTTTTTGTGCTGCATGCGGATGTTCAGGACCACAGTATACTTTTAATTTAGTGAACTGTTCTGAACCCAAAGTATTGTGTTGTAACATACCTTTAACTGCTTTTTCAATCAATTTAGTTGCGTCTTTTTCACGAACTTCTTTAACAGAAGCAGCTTTCAATCCACCTGGATATCCAGTGTGGTGGTAATAAATCTTATCAGTTTCTTTGTTTCCTGAAACTACAACCTTTTCAGCGTTGATAACGATTACAAAATCACCAGTGTCAACGTTTGGTGTATATTCAGGTTTGTGTTTTCCTCTTAAAATGTTTGCAATTCTTACAGCAAGACGACCAAGAATTTCGCCTTCTGCATCAATTACATACCATTTTCTTTCAACTTCAAGAGGTTTTGCTGAATATGTTTTCATCATATCTATATTATCCTTCTCTAGTATTCTACTTTCATTAAAGTCAACCCGTACGGACTGACTGTCTGCCCCGCTTTACGGCGGTCTTTTGCCTCAAGCACATTCTTCATGTGTTCTACAGGCAGCTTATGCCCTTCTATCTCTAGAAGAGTACCGATTATCGTTCTCACCATATTATAAAGAAATCTGTTTCCTTCAATATGGATAAAAACCCTATCGCCCTGTTTCTCAACTTCAGCTCTAGAAATAAAACAAACTTTGCTCGGGTTAAGCGTTCCAGAACTTTTAAAACTTGAAAAATCATGTTCACCAAGAAGAAAGTTCAAAGCGTTTTGCATTCGCTCTACATCCAAATCATACTTTACTCTTAAGATATCACCATCAAACGCTTGTTTATACTTGCGATTGATTAATTCATACCTGTAATATCTTGCCTTTGCAGACTTTTGAGCATGAAATGACTGGTCAACAATTTTCAAATTATTAACTGATATGTCATCAGGCAAGATTTCGTTCATTTGATATATGAACTTTGAAGCAACAATCGTTCTATTAGTATCAAAATGAACGACTTGTCCTAATGAATTTACACCTTTATCAGTTCTTCCGGAGAAGATTGTTTTAATCGGTCTATTATTTATTTGAGTCTTTGACTCTAGTAATGTGCAAATTGCTTTCTCCAGCTCGCCCTGTATTGTAGTTCCTATTTCTTTACCATCTTGAAATTGTATCTGGCTTCCGTCATAGTTCTTACCACGATATTGGACTTCTAGAGCATAGCGCATTAATTATACCAACTGAATTAATGCCATTTCAGAAGCATCGCCTCTACGAGGAGGAAGTCTGAAAATTCTTGTATATCCGCCCTGTCTTGATTGATATTTAGCGCCAATAACGCTGAATAATTTTCTCAAAACAGTTTGTTTTGCTAATTTTTTGCCTTCTTGCGGAGCATCAAATACTTCGCCAGTAGCAGTATCGATTAATTGTCCAATCTCTTTATCGAAAATATATCTGCCAGCAAGTCTTCTTGAGTTCAAGTCACCCTTTTTAGCCATAGTGATTACATTTTCAGCATACGGCTGTAAAGCTTTTGCTCTTGCCATAGTTGTTTTGATTTCACCATGAGTAAAAAGTTCAGTAGCCAATGAACGCAGCAAAGCCTTTCTCTGGTCTTGTGCTTTACCAAGCGTATGTTTTTTTGTTTGGTGTCTCATTGTTTCTTTCCTTTATATGTATTTACATTATCATTTAAATAAGTTTTGAATTATTGCTTACGCTTTATTCTACGCAAAATTCAATTATTCTTCTTCAACAGCTCCGATAACCATACCGTCTTCATCTACTTCCGGATTTGGAGCGAGGTCTAAACCGAAATGATGCAATCTTTCAATTACTTCATCTGAAGACTTTTTACCGAAGTTCTTAATATTTAATAAATCATGCTCTGATTTTTTTAGAAGTTCTGACATAGAGTTAATACTTGCTCTTTTTAAGCAATTATAAGCTCTTACAGAAAGTTCCAGCTCATCAATTGTAATTGAAGGTTCTTGTTCTGAAGATTCTACAACTTCTTCTGCAACTACAGCTTTTTCTTCAACTTCTTTATGAGAAGTTTTACCAGTAATTGAAGAAATTTGAACAAAATGCTCAATTAATAAATCAGCTGCTTGAGTAAGTGCAGTTGTTACATCTACTGTACCATTTGACCAAATTTCAAGAGTTAATTTGTCAAAGTCAATATTGTCGCCTACACGAGCATTTTCAACTTCATAACGAACTCTCTTAACAGGCATAAATGTAGCATCAATAGGCAGCATGTCAATTGGAGTTCCAGCTTTTGAATTTCTTGGAACATCATTTGCAACATACCCTTTTCCTGTTTCTACAACAACGTCGGCATGGAATGAACCGCCGTCTGCTATTGTACAAATAAGCCAATCAGGGTTTACCACCTTAACACCGGCAGGTAACTGAATGTCACTTGCTAATACTGGACCCGGTTTATCTACATCTATTCTCAAATTTTGCGGTTCTTTTGAGTCTGTTTTGATAGCCAAACCTTTGAGGTTTAACATTACATCAATAACGTCTTCTAATACACCCGGAATTGCTGTGTATTCATGTGTAATACCTTCAATTCTGCAAGAAGTTACAGCAGTACCTTCTAAGCTTGAAAGCAATACACGTCTTAACGCGTTACCGATAGTTGTTCCAAAACCTCTTTCTAACGGCTCGATAGTAAATTTACCATACTGAGAACCATCAGAGCTGGTCATTGTATTAACAGTTTTAATTTTTAATTCCATATTATTTTCTCCTATCAGCCTATTTTGAATAGTACTCTATAACAAGTTGTTCTTTGAATTCAGGATCTAATTCTTCTCTTTGAGGAATTCTTTCGAAAGTAATCTTCAAAGCGTCTTTATCTACTGTAATCCAAGCAGGAGCACAAGATAAATCAATTGTACTCATAACTGTTTTGAGGTAATCATTGCTTCTAGCCTTAACTGTGATTACATCACCGGCTTTTACTAAATATGATGGAATATCTACTTTTTTGCCGTTTACTAATACGTGACCATGGTTAACAATCTGTCTTGATTGTTTGCGGGTTACACCGAAACCAGCTCTGAATAAGATGTTGTCTAATCTTGATTCAAGAATTTGTAAAAGGATTGTACCTGTTACACCTTTCTTTCTTGCTGCTTCGTTATAGTATTTTGCAAATTGCTTTTCGCTTACTAAATATGTTAATCTGATTTTTTGTTTTTCATTCAAATGAATAGCGTATTCAGAAAGTTTTTTTCTTACTGCACCATGTTGTCCTGATGCTGTCTGTCTCATAGAAGATGTTAATTTTCTATTTGATAAGTCTTTTACGCCGTAGTTACGAAATAATTTATTCGTAGGCCCTGTGTATCTTGCCATTTTTTTCTCCTTTTCTTTAGCGGGGCATCTATGGTTTACTTCTTTGGCTTCAAAGCAAGCCCCCGCAATGTTCTATCTTTATCTATTTATTACACACGTCTCTTTTTAGGAGGTCTGCATCCGTTGTGAGGAATTGGTGTAACATCTTTAATCAAAGTGATTTCCAAACCAGCAGCCTGGATTGCTCTGATTGCTGTTTCACGACCTGAACCAGGTCCTTTGATATGAACTTCAACTTTTTTCATACCCTGATCTATTGACTTCTTAGCAACAAGCTCAGCTGCTGATTGAGCTGCAAACGGAGTGCCTTTTCTTGCTCCTTTAAAGCCAGTAGCACCAGCTGTCGCCCAAGCAATAGCATTACCTTGTGTATCTGTAGAAGTTACAATTGTATTGTTAAAGGTTGATTGTATGTGAACAACACCTTGCAATACATTTTTCTTTTCTTTTTTCTTTGTAGTTTTTGGTCTTGCCATTTTCTTTATCCTTATATTTTACTATTTTTTAATTTCGTTAACTGTTTTTTAAATTTTATTTTTTCTTACCTGCGATAGGTCCAGTTTTCTTACCGCGTCTTGTTCTTGCGTTAGTTTTTGTTCTCTGGCCTCTGCAAGGCAATCCTCTTTTGTGTCTCATGCCTCTGTAAGAGTTGATTTCCTGAAGACGTTTGATGTTCATTGTAATTTCACGTCTCAAGTCACCTTCAATATTGTACTCAGATAATGCATTACGCAATTGTTTAATATCATCATCTGTTAAATCGTCAGTTCTTAAATCAGGAGAAATTCCTGTTGCTTCAAGAATCTTTTTGCTTCTAGCAGGCCCTATTCCGTAGATATAGGTCAAAGCGATTTCTAGTCTTTTGTTACGAGGTAAGTCTACCCCTACTAATCTTGCCATATTTTTTTCCTTTATATTGTACTAACTTTTACTTTTTTGTCTTAGATTATTGCTTTACACTCAGCCGTTATTTTTCAGTTATACTTCGTAAACTTAATATTTATCAGCTGCACAGCTCTTAGAGCCCGGCTCACTTACGCTTGCCGCCACTCCCGCAAAATCTAACCTTGTCTTTGTTTGTGCTTTGGATTTTCACAAATTACAGCAACTCTGCCTTTTCTTTTGATAACTTTGCACTTGTCGCACATAGGTTTTACTGATGATCTTGTTTTCATAGTTCGTTCCTTTTCTATATTACTTAAGTCTAAATGTAATTCTGCCTTTTGATAAGTCGTAAGGTGTCATTTCTACCTTTACTCTGTCACCCGGTAAAATTCTTATAAAGTTTTTTCTAATCTTTCCCGAGATGTGAGCCAAAATCTCATGCCCGTTTTCAAGCTTAACCCTGAACATTGCATTTGGCATGGATTCCAAAATAGTACCTTCTATCTCTATTACGTCTTTTGCCATATTTTTCCTTTATTTTCGGCTGTCAATTTGATGCACTATAAGGCATCTTATATTAATAATATTTGCTAAATTTCTCTTTGCAAGCAATTTTATTAGATTTCACCTTTTTTGTTAAGTTTTATTTCTGTTTGTTTTTATAACTTATGGCGTCTTTTACAAATGTTTGCATTCATGCAAAATATCCGCTTTTACAAGCATTTCAAGAATTTATTAGTTTATTTAAATGTTTTATTTTTATAAAAACATTCTTTTGTTTTGCAAAAAATTTTTGTGATAATCTGTTACTATGAAAACGGAAATTCAAATAAGAGGCGCAAGGGTTCACAATTTAAAGAATATCAATGTCAATGTTCCCTTAAATAAGATAGTAGGTATAGCCGGCGTTTCCGGCTCAGGAAAATCTTCACTTGCACTTGGCGTCTTATATGCAGAAGGTTCAAGGCGTTATCTGGATGCATTATCAACTTACACGAGAAGACGAATGACTCAAGCTTCAAAAGCTCTTGTTGATGAAGTTTTATATGTACCAGCATCTCTTGCACTTCATCAAAGACCTGGAATTCCCGGCATAAGAAGTACTTTCGGAACAAGCACGGAATTATTAAACAGTCTGCGTCTTATGTATTCAAGGCTTGCCAGCCACCGTTGTCCTAACGGGCATTATCTTAAACCAACTATTGCAGCAGCTGCGGAACAAGAGCTTATCTGCCCTGAATGCGGAGAAAAGTTTTTTGCTCCATCTGCAGAAGAATTAGCATTTAACAGCCAGGGAGCTTGTAAAACCTGCAGCGGTACAGGAACCGTAAGAACTGTTGATAAATCTACACTTGTTCCTGACGAATCACTTACAATTGATGAAGGAGCTGTCGCTCCTTGGAACACTCTTATGTGGTCTTTAATGACTGATGTTTGCCGTGAAATGGGCGTAAGAACAAATATTCCTTTTAATCAGCTGACAGAAAAAGAACGAAATATTGTTTTTAACGGACCTGCAGAAAAAAAACATATTTTTTACAAAGCAAAGAGTTCAAATCAAGCTGGAGAGCTGGATTTTACGTATTATAATGCAGTATACACTGTAGAAAATGCACTTTCTAAAGTTAAAGATGAAAAAGGAATGAAGCGTGTAGAAAAATTCTTAAAACAAGACATTTGTCCGGATTGTCTTGGAACACGTTTATCTAAAAGCGCAAGAGAGCCAAAATTACGCGGCATAGGACTAGATGAAGCTTGCAAAATGACACTTACTGAGCTTGTGAATTGGGTTTCTGAAGTTCCTGAATCTTTACCGGATGAAATGAAATTAATGGCAGAAAGCATTTGCGAATCATTTCAATCGACAGCAAAACGGCTAATGGACTTAGGGCTGGGATATTTAACTCTTGATAGAGCAGCTTCAACATTATCAACAGGCGAAAGACAAAGGATGCAGCTTGCCCGTGCAGTCAGAAACCGTACAACCGGGGTTTTATACGTATTAGATGAACCGTCTATCGGACTTCATCCTGCAAACATCAAAGGATTAAACGGAGTTATGCAGGATTTAATCAAAGACGGCAATTCTGTTATTTTAGTTGATCACGACACTCAAATTTTATCAGAAGCTGATTGGATTATAGAAATGGGGCCGGAAGCAGGGGAAAAAGGCGGAGAAGTAATTTCAGAAGGCACAATTTCAGATATCATCAAGAAAAAGAATTCCAAAATCGCGCCATTTCTTAGTGAAAATTATAAAAAACGCATACGTCCGGAATCAGAACATATTTTTGACAGAGGGTGTATTAATTTATCTACAACCGAACTTCACACAGTAAAACCTCTTGAGGTTAATATTCCTAAAGGCAGGCTCACTGTTATTACAGGAGTTTCAGGTTCCGGAAAAACCACTTTGATATTAGAAAGCCTTGTTCCTGCAATAGAAGCAGTTATATCAAATAAAAAACTGCCGGCACATGTAAAAGAAATTAATATAGATGAAATAGAACACATCAAGCTTATTGACGCATCTCCTATAGGCATAAATGTCCGTTCAACAATCGCAACATACGCAAATGTACACGACGAGCTTAGAAAAATTTATGCAAAATTACCGGAAGCAAAAAATTTGAAATTAAAAGCCGGAGATTTTTCTTATAACACAGGAAACTTGCGCTGTCCGGTATGCGACGGTACAGGTTTAATAAGTTTAGATGTACAATTTTTACCAGATGTTGACATTCCGTGCACAGAATGCAGCGGTTCAAGATACTCTAAAGATGCTTATAAAATCAAATATAATAATATTTCATTACCAGAATTAATGAATATGGATATAAATACTGCGCTTGAAGCTTGCAAAGATTTAAAAACAATAAGCCAAAGATTAAAAGTACTGCAAGAGTTAGGTCTGGGGTATTTAACTTTAGGCGAAGAAACACCGCGTCTATCAGGAGGTGAAGCTCAAAGGCTTAAGCTTGCAGGAGAAATGGGAAAAACTCAGCATAATTCGGTTTTTGTATTTGATGAACCGACAATTGGACTTCATCCGCTAGATATCCAGACTTTGCTTAGTGTCTTTCAAACTCTAATCGAAAAAGGAGCAACAGTCGTTGTAATTGAACATGATTTAGATGTAATTAGAAATGCTGATTATATAATAGATATGGGTCCCGGCGGCGGAGAAGAAGGCGGAAGAATTATAGCAGCAGGAACCCCTAAGGAAATTGCACAAAATAAAAAAAGCATAACAGGTAAATTTATTTCATGATATAATAGTCTCAAAGATTATTTTGAAAGGGATTATAATATGCTAAGAGCCGGAATTGTAGGACTTCCTAATGTAGGAAAATCGACACTTTTTAATGCACTAACTGCTACTAAAAATGCACAAAGCGCAAACTATCCATTTTGTACAATTGAACCAAATGTAGGAGTTGTTGTTGTTCCTGATGAAAGATTACAAATTTTGTCTGACCTTTGCAAAGCAAAAGAAATTATCCCTACTGTCATTGAATTTGTTGATATTGCAGGACTTGTAAAAGGGGCAAGCCAGGGTGAAGGCCTTGGAAATCAATTTTTACATAATATTAGAGAAGTTGATGCAATTATTCAGGTTGTAAGGTGTTTTGACGATGAAAATACAATCCACGTTGCAGGAAAAGTTGATCCGATTTCTGATATTGAAATAATAAATACAGAGCTTGCTCTTGCTGATTTAGCTTCTGTTGAAAGACGTTTACAGCGTATTTCTAAGCAGGCTAAAGGCGGAGACAAAGAAGCTGTAATTGAATCAAAAGCTTTAGAGAAACTGAATGAATTATTGCAGGAAGGCAAATTTATTAACTTAAAAGAACATTTCAACGATGATGAAATAAACGCAATTAACCAGCTTAACTTGATGTCAGTAAAACCGGTTATTTATTGTGCTAACGTTTCTGAGTTTGACCTTAAAGACGGAAATAATTATACAAAACAAGTTGAAGAGTATGCAAAATCTCATGGAGCTCAAACAGTCATCATCTGCGCAAGAATTGAAGAAGAATTAGTTGAACTTGGTGAAGAAGGCGCTAAAGAATACCTTGAAGAACTCGGGATTACAGATAGCGGCATCAACAAAATGATTAAATCTGTGTATGAGCTTTTGAACTTAATAACATTTATCACAGCAGGAGAAAAAGAAATTCACGCTTGGACAATAACAAAAGGTACAAAAGCTCCGCAAGCAGCAGGAGTAATCCACACTGATTTTGAAAAAGGGTTTATTCGTGCAGAAGTTACAGGATATCAAGATTTTGCAAATAACGGTTCTTATGCAGCTTGCAAAGACAAAGGCGTTACTAGACTAGAAGGAAAGGACTACATCATGCAAGACGGAGATATTGTTCATTTCCGCTTTGCAGTGTAAAATTATGCAAATAAACCCTACAACATCACAACCCAATTTCAAATGGAATAGAAAAACACATCTTGAAATGACAATGCTGGCACTAAAAGACTGCAATATTTTACCTTCTCAAAAAAGGCAAGTCGGAAGATACTCGCAAATGCCGGATTTTTGCAAACAAGAACTTGGATTTCACTGCAACACACATTTTTATTTTCCCAACTCGAAAAATAAAAGTTATGGGTTAAATATCGAAAAAAATAATGCACTCCAAATGTTTAAAGATCATTTTGAAGCTGCTATTTTTTGCAAAAAAGAAACCCATTTTCTTCAACATGCAGGTTACGCAATACACTACCTTCAAGACGTCACCGTCCCTCTGCATACAAAAGCAAACAACTTTATCGGGAAATTTTTGAAATACAGAATGCATCGAGAATTTGAGCGCGGAGAAAAATTTGGAGCAAACTTGCATCTAGAAGAATTTGAAAAAGAATATCAGCCAAAAACGATAAACTTCACTACGCTTGTTGATTTATTCAAAGATACAGCTGATTTCTCTCAAAATCCTGAACTGCAGGTAAGCTCTTCTAACAAAAAAGAATGGAAAAATATCCAGCAAATATGTTTCAACAGAGGTGTGGATGCGACCACATTACTTTTTAACAAGCTTTTAATGTTAAGAAAACACTTTAATCAAGACTCTTTGCAAGATTAATTACCCATCCGTCAGCACGAAAATGTGCATAATTATTTTTACCGCGGTATTTTTCGCTTTGCGGACTGGTTTTAAGCCAGTTTTCAAGAATTAATAAAGCTTTTTGAAAAAGCTCATAACCATATTTTTCTATAAGCGAGCCGTATTGATTGGGAGTTAATATAACAAATTCAATATCAGGAATTTGAACCTTCAAATCAACTCCATATTTTGGCCTGCCGCCCAGTTTACCATTTTCTACACTAGCTTCGCCGCTCATTATTCCTCCTCCTCCGGAACTCCAAGCTTCCTTACAAGCTCTATTACTGTCTCTTTCATCCTGCATTTAAAAATAGAATTTACAAAATATAATTTATTTAAATTGCATTTTGAACAAGCACATCCCAGCTTGTAACAATCAATTGCGCTCGGTGTCCAATTTTTTGACACTGTTTCACTACATGATACATTATATCTATAGCTCATCAAATAAAACCTCTTCCTAAGCATTGACATAAACGAAAATATATGCTTAAATATCAATTAATAGCTTGTATTTGTATATATTGTAAGATGATATGATACAAATGTCAAGTACTATTTTATTATGGTGAAACGATGAAGTTAGATGAACTACTATCTTTAATATCTAATCAAACAGGCACAACTGTTAATCAAACAATGCTTGCAGACAGCCTTGGCATTACAAGACAAACCATCAGCAATCGTATAAAAAAAGAAAGTGAAGTCACCGTCAGTGAATTAAAGCGTGTGGAAGAGTATTTCAATGTACAAGTTTTTAACTCAATTGCAGATGTAGCTTATATTGATTATTATAGTGATATTTTTGCCAGCTGCGGAAATGGCAGTTTTGTTTTTTCTAATGAAAAGACTAAGCTTGCCATACCAACTTCAATTATTGGAGGTTTTTCAAAGAATAAAATATATTCAATGATTAACGCATCAGGAAACAGTATGTCTCCTACCATAGATAATGGAGACAAGCTTATTGTAGAACATTGGGACGGCAACCAAATTCAAGACAATAAAATTTATGTTTTCTGTTACAACAACGAAATTTTTGTCAAAAGATTATCAAAAAATCTTGACGAAATAATAATAAAATCAGATAATCCTGAATATAGAATAAGAACTATTAATGGCAAATCAACTGAAGAATTAGTACTTATAGGGAAAATTATTGCAACTTTTAAACAGTTAGTATAAAATAACTCCTATGAAGATAATTATTTTTGGTGCAAATGAACTCGGCTTAATGGTCGCTTCTGCCCTTTATACTGATAATGACATTACAATAATAGATGATGAACACAAAAAAGTTGATGCTTTTAATAAGTTAGATGTAGGATTTATTGCCGGAAACGGCTCTAATATAGAAGTTTTGAAGCAAGCTTCAATTAAAAACGCTGATGTTTTTATATCTTGCACAGAGTCTGACGAATTAAACATAGTAGCTTGTCTTACTGCAAAAAGAATAAGTACTGTTAAAACTATTTGTTTTGTCAGAAAAGAAGAGTATAAGTCTTCTCTTGGAATTGCAAAAGATGCAGAATACAATTGTGATTTTTATATAGATAATGTAATTTGGCCGGAAGAGCTTCTGACTCAAGAAATTTTTAGGATTATAACTGTTGCAAAAGCTTTAGATGTTGAACATTTTGCAGACGGAAGAGCAAGGCTGCTTGAATATAAAATTATCAAAAACTCTATTCTGGTAAACCAGATGATTAAAAACTGCGAATTTCCAAAAGACACAGTTATTGTCGGAATTACAAGAAATTGTGAATTATTTATTCCAAACGGTGAAACTGTTTTACACGAAGACGATAAAGTTATTTTTATGGGACTTTCAAATTCACTAGATATTCTTGCTGGTAAATTCTTCCATGAAAAAGAATTTGTCAAAAATGTAGCAATTATTGGCGGAGGAAATGTAGGTTTAAAGCTGGCAAAAAGTTTGGAAAATTTAAAATTAAATTTAAAACTTGTTGAAAAAGATTCTGCCAGATGTGAATATTTATCACAGGTTTTAAACAAAACTCTTATTATAAACGGAGATGGGACCGATTTAGAACTCCTTAATGAAGAAGATATTGTATCATCAGATGTTGTAGTAAGCGTAACAAATAACGATGAAAAAAACTTACTTTGTTCGCTGCTTGTTAAGCATTTGGGTGCAAGCCGGGTAATTTCAAGAGTTTCAAAAAGAACAAATGTTGAACTGTTTGAAAAAGTAGGTATTGATATTACTATTTCTTCAATTACAGCAGCTTTAAACGAAATTAAAAACAATCTGCAAGAAACAAATATCGGAATTCTTGCTACAGTTGAGCAGGGTAGAGGTGAAGTTCTTGAAATTGAGATTCCAGAAAATTATCAAACAAAAAAGATTATGGAACTTAAGCTTCCCGTGAAAGCTATCGTCGGGGTTATTCAGCGCAGAAAGCGAATAATCATTCCTAATGGTACAACTCAGGTTATGAGCGGTGACAATTTAATAATATTTACCACAAGCGAAAACGCGCCGGTAATTAGAAAATTCTTTGAGGAAATTGAATGAGATTAACATATTTAGCATATTCATTTTCTCTAACAATAATATATTTCAGTGTTATTCTGCTCATACCAATAATTGTAGCTTTAGTTTATCATGAAACTCACGCAATTTTTCCTTTTCTTATTACTGGAACAACTGCTTTAATGGCCGCAGCTACAATTAGAAAATTAATCGGAGGAATTTCACAAGTAAAATCGATAAACGATATTAAAAAATCTGAAGGGCTCTGTATTGTAACTTTCTCTTGGATTTTTGGAGTAATTCTAGCATCAATTCCATTTTTATTTTTCGGAATTAGTCCTATTGATGCTCTTTTTGAAGCAACTTCAGGAATTACCGCTACAGGAGCTACAATTTTAACCCATTATGATTATCCAAATACGCTTTTTTTCTGGCGGGCATTCACACAGTGGCTTGGCGGCATGGGAATTATCGTTTTAGTTATTGCAATCTTACCGCAGTTTGCTATTGCAGGCCGCCAAATGTTTTTTGCAGAAGCCCCAGGTCCTACCGAAGACAAGTTTACTCCAAGAATAAAAAATACTGCAGCTGCTTTATGGAAAATTTATGCAGGATTAACTTTGCTTGAAATAATTTTACTAAAAGCCAATGGAATGAGTGGTTTCAGTGCATTATGCCATTCGCTCACTTCTATTTCAGGAGGCGGCTTATCTACTATGAGCGATAGCTTTGTAGGCTCTACTAATTCTATTTTGTGGATAGTAACTTTCTTTATGTTTTTTGCAGGAACAAGCTTCAACCTGCAATATAAAATGTGGACAAAATTTAATCCAATGATTTTATTTAAAAATGAAGAGTTTAGAACTTACTTAAAAGTACTTTTAATTGTTGGAGTTTTATTAAGCTTCTCTTTATTTTTTAATATGAATTATGATTTGCAAAACTCAATTACTCACGCATTCTTCAATGCAACATCTTTAATTTCTACTACAGGTTACTGCAGCGTTGATTACACTAAATGGGATTATACAAGCAAGCTTCTTTTATTCACGATAATGCTGGCAGGAAGCTGTGCAAGTTCTGCAGGCGGCGGAATTAAAATTGTAAGATGGCTTCTTATATTTAAAATAGTTAAAACAGAAATGGTTAAAATTCTGCATCCAAAAGCTATTTTTAATATAAAAATTGGCAATTACTCAGTACCAAAAGAAATTCTATATCAGACATTGATGTTTGTCGCATTTTATTTTGGAATCCTTGCGCTTTCTGCAATCTTTATTGCTCTTTTAGAACAAAATACAACAATCGGGATAACAGGAGCTGTAAGCGCTTTAGGAAACATTGGACCTGGGTTTGGAATAATAGGACCTGTCGGTAATTTTGAATCAATGCATTTCTTAACAAAAACCATAATGATCTTTGACATGCTGGTCGGCAGATTAGAATTAATTCCTTTCTTAGTTTTATTCCAAAAAGATTTTTGGGTTTTGAAAAAATAAATTAATTATAATAAGAATGCCCGGTTTTAATAACTTTTACACCGCCTTGCATATTACTATAGTAATAATAAGGATAATGAACGTAATAATGATACGGGTTATAAGAATAATAGTTAAATCTTCTGCCTGGAGCTCCGACAAATATTTCTGCCCCGCCTGCTAAGTCTTTATAACTTTTTACAGGTTTGTTATCCATATCAAGCCATTCATAAGCATCACCATTTTTTCTAAGACTTCCTACTCTTTGGCCAAACTCATCATAAACTTTCTCAACCATCGCAAAGCTTTGAGCTGTTGACATAAATAACATTAAAATAATAAAATATTTTTTCATAGAATACTCCTGTTTTAATAACGATATTGCTGGCTGATTGTTCGTTTTTATGTTATATTACTACCAAGAGGATTAAAACATGTCAATAAAAAAAGTTGTTAGGTATGGAGAAGCTTCTTTAAGACAGCCTTCAAAAGAAGTACATAAAGTTTCACAAAAAGTTAAAAATCTTGTAGCTGATATGCTAGACACAATGTACGCTCAAAACGGCGTAGGGCTTGCAGCTCCGCAAATTGGAGAAAACTTAAGAATATTTGTAATTGATGTTTCTACAAATAATGAACCATTAAACCCTATTGTGTTTATTAACCCTAAAATAATCAAAAAATCCGGAGCCTGTATAAGCCACGAAGGGTGCTTAAGCTTTCCGGAAGCTTTTACAGATGTTAAAAGATACGAAAATGTTATGGTCAAAGCACTTGATAGAAATGGACGTTCTTTTGTTTTAGAAGCAAAAGACGGAACACTTCTTGCCAGAGCAATTCAGCACGAATTTGACCACCTTGACGGGGTTTTATTTATTGACCACGTAATCAATAGATTTGAAGCAGAAGAAGTTTTGAAAAAATACAATCTTCCTCCAATAGAAGTTGAAAAGCTGCTTGACGAGCCGGAGCTTGAAGAAAAAATTAAAGTTCTTCTTGAAGAAAAACTTGCAAAAAAGGAAGAAAATTCAGAGAATGATTAATATTGTTTTTTTTGGAACTCCTGACATCGGACTAAAATCGTTACAGCATTTTCACAGCTCAGATATATTCAATGTTCAAGCTGTCGTTACCCAGCCGGATAAACCGTCAGGACGCGGACATAAACTTACTCCAAGCCCGATTAAGCAGTTTGCTTTAGAACATAATATTAAAGTTTTTCAGCCAAAATCAATTAGAAAAGAGCCGGAAATCATTGAAGCTCTAAAAGTGTTACAGCCGGATTTTTTTGTAACTTTTGCATTCGGACAAATTTTATCACAAGAAGTTCTTGATATTCCAAAATACGAAACAATTAATCTGCATGTTTCATTGCTTCCTAAATACAGAGGTGCAAACCCTATTCAAAGAGCAATCATTAACGGCGATACAGAAACCGGTATTTGCACTATGATTACCGAGCTTGGTTTGGATTGCGGTGATATTTGCATGAAATATCCGATTGAGATAACAAAAAATATGAATTGCGTTGAACTTTTTGAACTTTGTGCTTCAAACTCACCTGAGCTTCTTGAAAAAACTTTAATCGGAATAAAAGAAGGTACACTAAAACCAATTCCTCAATGCGAAGACGGAGTTTGCTTTGCAGACAAATTAAAAAAAGAAGAATGCAAAATTGATTGGAATAAATCTGCTGAAGAAATCCATAACCTTGTCCGCGGAGTATACAAATGTCCAGGCGCATTTTTTGAATTTAAAGGTAAGATAATTAAAGTAATGGAAACCGAACCTATAGAAAGCAATGCTAATGGCGCTGCCGGCGATTTTGTTAATGTTTCCAAAAGCGGCATTGATGTAAAAACCGGGAACGGAATTTTGCGCCTAATCAAAGTTAAGCCTGAAGGAAAAGGCGAAATGTTCGCTCTCGACTGGGCTAACGGTGTGCTGCAGAAATAAAGGTTTACAGCAAGACACTCTCTTAAAGTTTTAATCATAAGTTAACACACGGCTGTTTTTCTATCATATAAAAACCGTCAGGCAATTTTGAACTAATTTTTTCAACAAACTCTGCAGGAGTCAATCCATAAGCTTCTGCCAGTTTAAAAATTGTAGTCAGTTGTGGATCTTTAAGCGCTCGTTCTGCTTCACTTACAACCGATAAAGGTATGTCATTCTCACTGCAAAACTGAAACAAACTCTGTTCTCCTCGAGCCTGTTTCATTGCTATTGATAAAGCTTCTTTAATTAACACTTTTTTATCTTGTTGCATATAAAATTTTTAATTTAATACGGGATTTATCGCTTTCGCGAACGAGAATGATGTTATAAAATTTATTTTTCTACCAATATCGTATCAAGCCTATTAAATATTTCTTTCAAATCTTCAATCAAAACAAGTTCACCGCGCAGCCTTGAAGCGCCTTGAAAACCGTTGACATAATACGGTATAAATTTTCTGCAAAATTTAATTCCGACAACTTCTCCACGAAATTCTGCTTCTTTCAACAGATGTCTTTTTAGTGTTTCGACCTTTTCTTCCAATGTCGGAGGGGCTAAATATTCTCCGGTATTGAGATATTTTTCTACGCGATACAGCAATGACGGGTCTCCCAAAGCACCGCGCCCTATTGCAACACCATCAGCTTCAGACTCTTCTAAGCACTGAACAGCAGTTTCAATCGAAACAACATCACCATTTGCAAAAACCGGAATATCTACATTTCGTTTAAGCTCCGAAATTTTCTTCCAATCAGCTTTTCCGCCATACATTTGAGAACGCGTACGCCCATGAATTGTGATAAAATCCGCGCCTGCTTCCTGCATTTTCTGACCGTATTCAACAAAATTCATCTCATCAAAAGTATATCCCAGTCTAAATTTAACACTTAAAGGTATATTAATCTCAGCTTTCACAGTTCTTACAATATCCTGAGCCAGCTCAACATTACGCATCAGGGCACAGCCGTCAGTACCTTTTACAACTTTATTCACAGGACAGCCCATATTAATATCAACCATATCAGCGTACTTTTGAAGATATTTAGCACACTCAGCAATCATCTTCGGTTTATGCCCGCTAAGCTGATAAGAGATCGGAGAATGATTTTCATCTCTTGCAACAATATCAGTATCTTTTACCTGTGTTAAAGCTTCCGAACTTATCATCTCTGTAGTTAAAAGGCAGCTTTTTGAATACTCACGCACAAGCGAGCGCAGTACATAATCTGTTATTCCAGCCATCGGTGCAAGAGAAACCCTGCTTGATATAAGAGTTTTTAACATATTACCCTTTTACCCCTTACTCCTTTACCCCCCTGCATAAGGCTTTAACTCTTCCATTCTGGATTTTGCATACTGCAAGTATTCGTCATCAGTCGTATAACTAGAAACAAACTGCTGATAATATTTAAGCGCATCTTTGTAATTAGAAAGCCCGTCATAATCAACCGCAAGCATATAATTTGCAATTGGAAATTCTTTTGAATATTTTAAAACATTCAAATAATCACTAATCGCAAGCTTCGGCTGTTTTTGTTCATCATAAATCAAAGCTCTGTAATAATAAGCATAAGCATTTGTTGTTTCTTTCTTCAAAACTTCATTAAACTTAGCCATTGCCAGCTGGAAATTATTTTTTTCAAATAAGTCAATTCCTTCATTCAAAATAGAAACTGAACCATTTTGATTTACATAAGCCAGCAGTTCTTTTGCTTCCGACTGAGGATTTAATTGAACAGCTTTCTTCAAATAAGTTTCAGCAAGCCCCCAATTTTGCTGCTCAGAATACAAATACCCGATATAATAAGGGATTTCTGCATTCTTAGGATTAATTTTTTCAGCATTTTTATAATATTCAATCGCGCTGTTGAAATCTCCTAAAGCTTGATAAGACGCCGCAATCCCAAGAAGTGAATCTTCAGTAGCCGGCTTTATTGCCAAATACTGCTGTATTGCCTTCTTATAATCTTTATTTTCAAAGCTTGAAGAAGCAGACGCAAGTTTTGTTGAAACAGAATCATTTTCAACATCTTGAAGAGTTTTTAATACAAGATTATTCGAAGGGAATTTAGCCTTCGCTGTATTTAAAATTCCAACAGCGTTTGCATAATCATCTCTGGCTGCATAACAAATCGCAAGGTTTACATAAGCATCCACTTTGGAAGAATTTTTGTTTATTGACGCTTTGTAAGCAGTAATTGCTTCATCTATCTTATTGTCTTGATGCATTTTATAAGCATAGTCATAAAGCTCTTCAGAACTGCCGTTTTGAGTCAAATAAGCAATATACTCAGCCGGTTTCATAGAATCTTTCATTACCATACTGATTTCATCTTTTGCAGCAGCATTTGCAGGATCAAGAGCCAGAACTTTTTTATAAAGCCCCATCGCAGTCTTAGCATCACCCATTTCTTTATACGCCTGAGCTTTGTACAACAAAGCTTGAGTATTATTAGGATAAAGAGTCAAGACAGAATCATAGGATTGAATCGCCTTTTGATACTGTTTTTTCTGCTGGAACAAAGTTCCGACATTTAATCTGGTTGTAACATTTGAAGGATTAAGCTGTTCAGCTTTGCCGTAATAACTCAAAGCTGTATCAAAATCACCTTGAGCCTGTTTTATAGCCCCAATATTTGCATTTAACTCAGCATCACTCGGAGTCTGAGCAAGTTTCTTTAAATAAATTCTCTCCAAAGCGTATAAAACTTCCATATCGCCTTTTGAGTTTGCAAGAGCTTCATTATACTGACCCACAGCCTCATCATAACGCCCCAGTTTATCCAGAGTTCTCGCGTATTTCATCCTCAAAACGCCGTCATTAGGTTTTAAATCCAGCGCAGTTTTATAATAATCTGCAGAACGAGGTTCATTTCCTAAAAGCTTGAGTAAATCTGCAATCTGTATATTGGAATCTCCTGCGAGTTTTTCACTCTGTGCAGCCCTCGAAAACTCATAAGCTGCAGCAGAAAGATTTCCGATGGCCCTAAGCTCTTCTGCTTTTTTATACCTTGAACCTGCAGTAGTATCAAAGCTTATAACTCTTAAACACTGATTTAAATTTTCATTTGCAGAAGCAATCATGCCGGCAGAGTTTTGTACAGATTGTTCTTTACTAGGATAAATTTTTAAGTAAAAAATTGCACTTCTAAAATCATTTGCAGCTTTTTCGTAATTTTTATCCTGATTTGCATAATATGTAGCTCTTGCAAGATAAGCGTTTACAAGCCCAATCCTTGCAGAATTATCAAGATAATTAATCCTCAAAGCTTTTCTGAACTCAACAATTGCTGAGGAATACTGATTCTGAGTAAGATAATTTTGTGCAGCATCATAATGCTGAGCAAAAGCTCCTCCAGGAGCTGACAATACAAAATCCTGGCACAAAAATGTGCTCATCGCTAAAAAACAAACTGTCCCTAATAATTTTTTCTTCATAATAATATATTACTATAATTGCTTTTGAAAATAAATAAGTATATGAGGCAATGGCTATAAATAAAACTTTATATTTACATCTTTGTAAATTTTTGTAAAACTTTTTCTTCATGAGATACCATGATTTTGAAATTTATAGTAGCATGCCATGTATCAACTATCCCCAAATCTCCTCCCAAAATTATTAGAGAAAACTTACACGGACTTAAACTAAGTCCGTTTTTATTTTGTGATAGCTGACTACTAAAATACTTTTACCTTAACCTAATAAATCTGTTAAGATAGATGCATTCTCTTCCGCTTTAAGATTATTTGAAATCTTATTGCGCTTTATATAAACACGAAGAGCTTCTCTGATAAGCTCACTTCTTGTTCTCTGTTCAGAATTGGCGATGTTGTCTACTTTACTTAAAAAATCATTAGACATTGAAATTAATACTCTTGCCATATTCCCTCCATATCGATACACTACGTTAATTATATCATACAAATAATTTATCACAATAATATATCTGTTTTATATTACAAAAATTAAGCAATCTTTACATTTTGTTACAACAATAGCAATTTTTCAGACTTGATGCACTTTATATATATAAGAGTATAAAACTGAGGATATATATATGTCATTTCCATTTCATTATTCAAGTTTAAATCATGAATTAGCTCAGAGCACACCAAGCGGTTCTATTAACATTATGTGGAATCAGCTGGGTGAAAAGATGAAGGCTGATTCAATAATGTATATGACACCAAACTTTGATCCTTCAATCGGTTTTAATTATCCAGAATTTGGTTTGTGGGGTAATAATCTTTTAAATCCTATGCTTGCTATTCAGCAGACAATGCAGTCTTTCCAGAACGGAAGCTGGATGAATGGTATGAATAATGGCGGCAACTGGTTCAATAATATGTGGAACAACAACTGGACTATGCCTTGGGGAAACAACAACGGAAACAATAGCGGTTCAACAAGCAACCCGGAATATGATGCATTAAAAGCTGTTTTAAATAAATACAAAGAAAATAATCCTAATGATACAACAGCAAATAAAGTAATCCAAGAAGCTTTTAACAAATCAGGAACAGCTGATGAAAAAATGGAAGCTTTAAAAGATGCTTATAAAAAGCTTAACAAAACTAAATTAGAAAAAGCTTTATTAGATTTACCTGAATACAAAAATGTACTTATTCAGACAGGTTATAAGTTTAATAATGAAAATTCAGACCTTGCTAAACAATTGAACAGCCTTAAAACAGAGATTCAAGCAGGAAAGGGCGACCAGCTTGTTTTAATAAGCAAGAGCGAAAGCAATCCGGAAATCCTAAGAATAATCAGCACATGGAACGATAAAAATAACAATGACAGTACAAGAGGTATCATTCGTTTAACTGCTAATAATATTCCGCAATCTGAAGATGAGCAGAAATTACAGAAAAAGGGTATTGCAAACTTAGCACTATCACTTATAAATAAAGCAGAAGACTTCAATGGAGACTATCCAAAACTTGACGCTGCTAAAGAAGCTGTATCTAAAGCTTTAGTTGATGTTCAAAAAAATAACGGATTTACTAAAGCTAACTTGAACAAGCTTGCCGAAAAATTTGACAATCTTTATGCAATATTAAGATTAATGGAAGCTGAAAAGACTAGAAATGAGATCCAGACAAAATACAATTTCTTAAACAATATATCTTCTACTGACACAGATTTTGTCACAGATGATTTAGTTGTAAAATCAACACAGGAAGATTTAAAAGCCGAAGGTATTTCAACACTTCCAGAAATAGATAATATTGAAAAAGAAGAAGTTGATGACATTCCTGAAGACATAACAGGTGAGACTGCTGATGAGCAGCTTGAAGATTTAGTAACAAGAAACCATCTTGAGCAAACTAAAAAAGAAGGAGTTTTCAAGACAAAAACTACTTCTGCAGACGAAAATACGCGTTTGTATATGATTAAGAACGACAAACTTGTAGAACTTACAAATGCTGCAGACATTGATGAAAACGGCAAATGCACAATGGTTGACGGCAGCGAAAAAGAACTCAAAGATGTTACAAAAAAAGAAGTAACAGCAGAAGATATTCGTAATTATAACGAAACACTTAAACGTATTAACTCTTTATTAAGTTCTAAAATTGAAGTATGCAGTGAGACTCTTTCTAACGGAACAACTGTTTATAGAAGCAAAGGAAAACAGCTTGACGGAAAATACCAATATTTTGTCATAAGAGATAATAAATTAATGAGACTTAATTGTGACAGCATAGGCGCTGGAGGCACTATTGTAATTAATGGAGAAGATAAATCTATTGAAGATTTAACAGACAGCAATTTTTCAGAAATTTTAAATTCACAAATCTTAGCTGTTGATGAAACAGAAGAAATAACTGTTCCTGAAGAAGTTGAAGAAGAAGAAATAACACAGCCTCCTGTAATTAATGAAAGTGCAGATACTTATAAAGACGGACAGACTATTTATACAAAGCTTAGCGGAAGCACTAGTGATAAAGAGTGGACTGCTGCTGCAAGTAAAATCAAATTAATCAAAGCTGATAATGTCCGTAATGTAATAGCAGGATATGAAAACGAACGAAGCGGCATACACATGGCTGACTGCATATTAGAACAAATTGCTGAAGAATGGAAATCAACCGGCTTCTTAGGCGGCGGTCACACAATGAGACAAGGCAGAAAAGATTTGATTAATCATATTATCAAAGCTGTTCTTGATTATTGTGAAAAATATCCTGAACTTCAACAACGTGACGCATATACAAAATTAAAAGAAAAATACAATAATGGTAACGGTATAACTGCTGAAGATGTTAATAAACATTCTGAAAGCACTATTAGAAACCTTGATCATTATATTCTTGATTTATTAGATATTAATACATAAAGATGTAAGATTTTGGTATGAAAGAAATTTTGCCGGCAAGGGTTATCCGACCGGCATTTTTTTTGCTGAGGGTCATGTCAAAACCCTTCATTTTCCCTCCCGCCGGCTTTATTTTTAGATATTCATGCCAAGCAAAAATCTTCCAATTTACTAACCGCATTTTCAACTGTGTCATTCACAATCACATAATCAAACTTTTTAGAGTTCTCAATCTCAAGCTTGATTGAAGCAAGACGCTTTTGAATAGCTTCTTCGGTTTCAGTATGTCTGCCTCGAAGCCTCGCTTCCAACTCTTCAAGAGAAGGCGGAGCAATAAAAATTAACACAGCATCAGGCATTAAATTCTTAACATTTAAAGCACCTTTGGTATCGATTTCAAGAATAAGGTTTTCACCTTTTTCTAAACATTCTTCAACAAAACTTTTCTTTGTACCGTAAAAATTACCGGAAAATTCAGCCCATTCCAAAAACTCACCTCGTTCAGCACAGTTTTTAAACTCATCAATAGAGAGAAAGAAGTAATTTTGACCATGAATTTCGCCTTCGCGCATACCTCTTGTTGTACAAGAAATTGAAAGCCTGAATTCTGGATGTTTTAACAAAAATTCTTTAATTACAGTACCTTTGCCAACTCCTGAGGAACCTGAAATTACAAACAATTTTGTCATAAATCTTCCTCCATTTTAACAGCTTTATGTACTACCGTTTCATATTCAAAACCAGAACTTTCTGCCATCAATTCTATACTATCGATTTTTTCACAAACTAATCCTTCCGATGCTTGTGCAGAAACTTTCACTTCTCCAGGTTTACATTTTGCCTTTAGAGCTGCACACAGCCCTTTAGTAAGCTCCGGCATATCCATTGATTCAGTGCAAACTTCTATATAGCACATCTTGTTCATAATCTGGGTTACTTTCAGTGCTTTATCAAAATCGTCAGCTGTAGTAACTTTAGTAGACCAAACATCACCTTCAAAAACACGTGCAAACTTTGAGTAACTCATTTGCATAATATCATTGAAACAGTCTTCAGGAGTTTCTGACAAAACACGTTCAATAGTATAGCCTTTATTATTGAGCACAATCACAACCGGCTTAACACCTCGCCTAAGCATATTTCCTATTTCCATTGCAGTAAGCTGATGAGAACCTTCTCCTGTAACAAGAACAACTCTTGAATTAGGTTTTGCAAGGCATATACCCAGAGCTGCCGGAGTTGCCCAGCCAATCGAACCCCATAAAGTCTGTGTTTGCAGCTCAGCATTAGCAGGAAATTTCATCGGAGCTATGCCATGAGGAATTATACCGGTCTCTGCAATAATAATGTCATTATCCTTAACAAACTCTTGCAAACGCGGGTAAATATAATTTGAAGTCAAAGCCTCAGTACTAGAAGCTGAATGTTCATATCCTATTTGTATTTTTTCAATACTCATATTTTTAGAATCAACAAGTTTTGTTACAGCTTCCAAAACATCTTTCATTTTAACATTATTGTATAAAACACCTTCTACATAAGTATAAGTACCATAAATTGCAATATGTTCTTTAATCTGATAAGGAAGATTGAATCCAAACGAATTCAAATCTGTATATACTGTACCAACTGCAATCAAACAGTCAGTTTCGTTTACTCTGCGTTCAGCCTCAGGATTTTTATAATGAGCATAATACCCGCCAAGATATAAATCATAATCCATATCAATAAGATTTGTACCCATTAGAAAATTTGTCACAGGAATTCTGGTTTTTTCTACAAATTCTTTGTATTCAACTCTGGAATCAAAACGTTTAACCAGCAAATCTCCAAGTATTACAGGTTTTTGAGCACTATTAATTTTTGCTGCAATTTTTGCCGCGACCTGTCGCAAAACCTCTTCATCGCTTGTCCAGTCATAAGAAGGCTGAGTATCAGATATTTCCATCTTAGCAATATCCATTGGAACAGCTATATAAACAGGTTTTCTTTCTTTAACTAAAACGCGCAAGACTCTATCGATTTCAATCTTAGCATTATCTCTTGTTAAAAATGCTTGTGCAGCAGTTACAGTTTTATGTGCTTCAAAACAAGCTTTATAATTCACATCCTGAAAATTATGATGAACACAAGTTTTATTTTCTATAGTCTTTACAGCAGGAACACCAACAATGCTCACAAGCGGAACGTTCTCTGCATAAGCACCTGCAACTGCATTGATAGCAGAAAGCTCACCAACTCCATAAGTAGTAATAATAGCGCCAAAACCGCGCATTCTTGCATAACCGTCTGCTGCATAACCAGCATTGAGCTCATTTGTACAGCCTATCCATCTTGTCTCAGAATTATTTTCAACTGCATATAATAAATTAAAATTGTAATCACCTGGAAGTCCGAAAAAATCGTTAACTCCAAGCTCTTCAAGTCTCTTAACTAAATATTCGGCTATATTCATTCTCTACCCTCTTTTTATTGAAACAATAATACCATACTAAAATTTTCATTTCTAGAGGAATTACAAAAATTTAAACCGGCTTCACCAATAGAAACCGGTTTAAATTCATTGTCTGTATTCATCAAGGAATACGAAACAGGACTCCAGATCCTCGCTAGAACAATTGTAAGGAGGATCTGAAGATACCAGCGTCGGCGTTAACGCGGAAAGATTTGGAAAATCTTTAACAATTTTACTTTCAGAATCAATTTTGCTTCTAATAAAATCGTTCATAGAAAATACTTCATCTGAATTATAAGACAGAGATGACATTCCAGGAGTGCTGTAATATCCCCAAGCAGCACCTTTTGCTTGATAATAAGCAAGTGATTTCTTAGTATACAAAGGCTCACCTTCATCATCAAAATACCCAAACCTTGCTGTCATTATATTTGTATCATATTCAGGAATACCAATTGGGCAGACTCTGCCGGTATCAAGCATTGCAAAAGCAAAAATATCAGGCTCAATAAGATCTCTAGCTTTCTTTTCTTTTTCATCTATTTTGCTTTCATCATAATCATCAGCAGTTTTTCCGTGTTTGAAAGTATATTCAGCAGAATTTGGTTTTCTCGTACCATTTGTATCAACAAAAACTAAATAAAATTTATAATTATCACCAAGCATTTTGCTTATATAAAACTTCATACCATTTGTTGCTGTAAACTGAACATTCTCATCTAAAAACTCATCAGCAAGTTCGCTAGTCAACTTCGTAGAAGAACAAGATTCACTATAGTCTTGTTCAGCCGTCTTTTTATTTGTATCTGTATTTATCCAGTACGTCAGTCCTCTGCAAAGAATTTCAGCACCAGAATCTGAAGTATCAGAATGCTCAGGAGTAATCCCGTCAAACTCTTCTTCGGTAAACGGATTGTATCCTTTTAGAATAGCATTATAATATGCCTTGCTTAACGAATTATAAGCATTCATATAAAGATATTTAACAGCTTTTTTCTCAGCAGGCTTAACAGTAGTAACTGCAAGCGCTGTTAAAATACCAATAATTCCCAGAACAACTAGCAGTTCACCCAGAGTAAACCCGAATTTTTTATTTCTTAGCATCATCTTCCTTTTTAGCTTCTTCAGTTTCATTGCCAGCATCTTGCGCAATATTAACTCTATTCAAGTATTCACGCTCCATAACTCCTGTTACTTCAACCCTGCCGTCTTGATATACTTTTACATTAAATCTATCAGGTTTTTTACAGGTAGTTTTATTATAAATACAATTAGGACCTTTATTTCCGTTTACATCAATATAAATATCTTCAGGTTTTGTTTCACTGTCAAAAGAAGTAATCGGCAGAATCCATACAGTACCGTCAGTAGTAGCAACCGTTCCAGAAGGAAGCTGACCGTCTTTAAAAGTCTTATTTGTACAGCTTATATCAGAAGAACGGTTAATTTTTGCAGCAAACAATTCACAGAATTTTGTATTTCCTTCATAAGCTTTTCCTTTACTCATCTGCCTTGAAACATTTCCAAGATATTGTTTTGCATCAGGCTCATAAGACTCAGGGTAAAGATCTTCATCATTTACCAGCTCAGCAATAGCCCTTTCTGTAATATAATAAGCTTTTTTGAACATCAACATTTCTTGATTAGGTAAAATACTTTTCAACAAAGGTAAAAGCACCATCGCTAAAAATCCGACTATACCAATTGTAATAATCATTTCACCTAATGAGAATCCTTTTTTCATATTTTTACCTTTCTGTTTTTACTTATCTTTTCTCTACCACGTAATTATGATAGCTCCATTTGAACCGCTGACAGCTGGAGTAACAGTAACGTCAGTAGCCTCGTTACATTCCTTTTGCGGAATATACTGGTGTTCTTTTTCAACTCCTCCGCCTGTATTGTATTGAAGATACAACCAGTACTCTCCATGAGGCTGTGTGCATCTATCAGTAATAGTAGTTCCAGAGCCGCCCGCTCCATAACCAGCTGCATTCATTACATATTTAGTAAATACATCTGTTGGCATGTATTTAGAAGATTCACCCGGATCTTGTGTTGTAAAACTTCCAGGATTCGAGAAAGTTCCGTCAGGATTATAATATTCAAATCCTGAATAGTCGGCTGGTGTAATATTCATATCATACCTTCCGCCTTCTACAGACAAATTCAAAGATTTGTCATTGCAGGAAAGAGTTGTCGCAAGACTGCGTTCAATAGCTCTTATATCTGAATCAGGATCTTTTTCCGAAACAGGACGCCCTCCGCCGGCTGGCCTCAATTCACAGTCATTACCAAGGTTAGAAACATAAAATATTTTTGGTTCTGCAGCTCTTCCGCCATTTCCTACTTGATGGTGTCTGACATTTAGCTTTGTTTTAGTTGCAGCATAAGGAATACGGTCTGATTTAACCCCGGTTCTTACCTGATAAGGTCCACCTACAGAACCGCATACACCAGAAGCATCAGTACCCCTCTGTCTGCTTGACGTATTACTGCCAGAAATATAAGACTCGCGGTCAGTATTTATGTAACCGCCTTGCCCGCCGGTTGCTCTGACACAATTGGTTGCACATTTATTCCAAGCCTGCATAGAATTATAATGCATAACATCAAAACCCCATTTACCAACTACATGATAATCATCATCAGGCAAACCGATATTCTTTGAGTCAAAAGTGCCATCATGATTATTTTTTGCATAATATCCCCAACCATCACAACTTCCAGAAAATTGAGTTGTACCAATTTTATAATAAGTACCGATTAATTTAGAAAGATAGCTTTTAATATCAGCTACTTTAATAAGTTCACCATTTTTGGTGTAATCTTTATAATCTATTTTTCCATCTATGTACATACCCATAGATGACCCGCCATACGCAGCAGCACCTGTACCGACAGAACTAGTTGAAAAAGAGGTTAAAGAACCAGGCACAGCATTTGCTACAGAATGAGCACTGTCTGTAATACCTCTTCCGGCAACAGTACGGCACCAATCACCTGCATTACATCCATACCAGCTTGAAATTTCAGATTCAGCTGCGCGTAATCTTGCATCATAGTCACCACAGCTTTCCAATATTCCTTCAGGATCTTCATAACGAGTTTTAGTACATTCGTACTCTTCTTCTTCAAAATATTCTTCTTTTATTGTTTTAGTTGTACCATCTTCATTAGTTACAGTTTTATCACGATATTTCTTAACTTTTCTTGTACAAGTAGTTTGATATTGAGTAGGCGGATAACATGATTTTGAACGTGCAATATGCGGACTTGTTACCCCTGTATATGTTTTTGAAACAGTTTCACCTTGCCCTGCTCCTGAAGCCGTTGTTGTGTATGTAAAATCTGCTTGATAAAATATTTTCCATAACTGAGCATCAGTAGGTTTAGTATATCCTTCTCCAGAATATCCGCCTGATAAAGTGTACTTACCAGAACCAGTTCTATTATCTTCCCAGTATTTAGAATAGTCAAACCCGCCGGCACCGCCGCCAATCATTTCTATTTTATACAAAGAAGCTCTCTTTGGAGCTTTAAAAGTACACTCAGCTACATGCTCCTCTGAAACAAGCCTTGTAGAATTATAATAAGCTTGATATCCCGGAGTACAAATATATTTACCATGGTGAATTTTGATAGGTATATTTTTAACTCTTTTTGTAATAATCGGAGTTGAAGCAGCAAGCACAATTGAAATAAATATAAAAAATACCATTAATTCAACTAATGTAAATCCTGATTTAAATATATTATTCATAAAAATCCTCTTATTATTACCAGCTAATTATTATCCCTTTGAGTATTGAACCGCCATTATACAACTTTGAATCAGGATATAATGATTTTAAAAACATTCTTATTTCATCCTGTGTACCATTACTAGATAAAGAAATCTGTTTTCCATCTCCAGAAATTGAAATACCGCTATTTATAGAAATTGTAATCGTATTATTTATATTCGGCTCAAAACTTGAATGAGCAATAGGACTGTAAGAATTAATATTAAAAAACGCAATTCCCGTAGGAGGTTCAAACGTACATTTAGAAACAGACACAGTTGGTGATTCAATACCATCACGAACATATCTTTGCTGAAAACTGCCGCTGCCGTAACATTCATAATAGCCGTGAGCATTTATCTGCTTTTTAGGTTTTGGACGTGTAGTAAAAACCTTTGCAGCTGCAGCAAAGAAAATAGAAATAATTACCATAACAACTAAAGCTTCCGCTAAAGAAAATCCTCGTTTTACCATGTTATTACTACCGCCCCCGGATTACCGCTTGTATTTGGAGAACCGCAATACCCGCCGACAGGAGAACCGCCTGTCAAACATTGTACCGCTGCCATACCTCCATCTAGAGGTTTTAATGGTTCATCTCCGGTCTTTGTACCGTTTATCCAGTGTACTGCACTACCTGTAACATGCGTTATAACAGGATAAGCACCAGCGCCTGAAGCACCCGGTTTATAACCCATTCTTGCAATCAAGCTTTTGTATCCAGCACCTGATGCTATTGAAAATTCAGGTTCATCAGCCTCAAATGCTGAAGGATAATAACGTTTTGGAAAAGGAAAATCTCCTTTTTCAATAGGAATAACTTCTGAAGTCATATGCCCATCTCCGCCAGAATCTACATCCAAGAATTTTTTCCATTCTCCATCAATTTCTATATAAACAATTGAACGCTGAGTAGTATCACGTGCTGGAACAAGCTTCAGACGTGTATTTTCAGGCATTTTTTCCATAATTTTCATTTTACTTTCTCCGGCGCTTCCTGCAACACCAAAAGTTGCATTAACCCCAAGAGACTGAGTTGTAAATCTTATATTAGGCGGATTTCCTCCAATTATTGCGCCCTTTATTGCAGGTTTACCCTGCTGCTGACTGCATCCAGTACCGCCAAGCTGTTTTTCTCCATACTTACTTTTACTTTGTATTTTCATATCACCACCGGAAAATGACACAAAAGGACCATTTCCATTGGATAATACATAAGATTTTACTGCTTCGCCATTTTTACCATCTTGTGCAACTCCAAAACTTGGATAATTAATTTTCGCATCTTCACCTTTTGTAGATACCTGAAGAGTAATATTTTTAGCTCCTATAGAAAGACTTGTTGCGTCAATAGTTGTCCCAAAAATAATATCATCTGCCACGCCGATTTTAGTTTTTACTACGTATTTTGCTCCAGAATCAGAAGCTCCGCCTTTTGCCTCCAAATCATCACGACATTCTTTCGGACAATTTGCAAGAATATCAATTGTACATAATTCAACGCAATCTTTACCAAGATACATAGTATTTTCTTTTCGTCTAGGCTCACAAACAGCCTTACCAGACGAACCAATAGGAGATTGAATAGTATATTGTATCCAATTATTATCAGTCCACTGTTTATCCCATTCTTCTCGTACCCAATCAGGAACCTTATCTTTATTATTTATATCCGCTAAAAAACCCTCATTAGTACGTATATAACCATTGACAGGCACAGTCTGAGGAGTATATTTCGGCATTCCAGCTCCGATAGCACCACCTCCGCCGGCACCAACCGCCTGGATTACAAACAAATTTGCAGATGGAGCTGAAAAATAGCACGCATCCGGTTCAGCAGGAGCTTCATCAACTCCATTCTTATTTTCTGTATTATTAGCACGATACTGATGCAAAACTCCGCTATGGTCATAAAAACACTCCATGGTACCGTGTCTAGCAATAACTTCTATAGGTTTTTTTAATTTTTGCTGCCCAATCATGGGCACACCGAGAGCCCCGACAAAGCCGAGAATCACCAGCGTAATAAGAATTTCAGCTAAAGAGAAACCTCTGCATTTCATTAAGTCCATCCTCCAAGAGTGCAAATCTTATGTTTTTTATAAAATCCGTCTAAAAGAAAAATTGTTTCTAAAAAAGAATAAAAATGGTAAAAAATATTAGTATTATAAGAAACATCAAGTAAGTGAATCACGCTAAAAAGAGTCATCTTCCCCGAATTACGTGTTTGTAATTGAGTAAGCCCATAAGCCATTTGTTTTCTTCTTTTTATAACGCCAATTATTTGCATAATAATAAAAAAACTCTCCAGCGCAGCACAAAATTATAATAATACGTAAATATATAATAACATATATACTTACCTTTGTAAACCCACAAAATTTTGCCAAATATTTTTCCCCCTCCTCGAAATCGCTTTCTGCGATTTCGTTCCTCCCGCAAGGGGAGGAACGAAGCGAACATACCTTTCTGATAAGAAAGGTATAAAAAAAGGGGTGGGGGGCGGGTCGGGCAAAAAGTCCTTCTGCGCACGTTTCTGAACGTTTTTATTCAACGGTTTACCATTACTCAATTACAAACACGTAATTCGGGGAAGATGACTCTTTTTAGCGTGATTCACTTACTTGATGTTTCTTATAATACTAATATTTTTTACCATTTTTATTCTTTTTTAGAAACAATTTTTCTTTTAGACGGATTTTATAAAAAACATAAGATTTGCACTCTTGGAGGATGGACTTAATGAAATGCAGAGGTTTCTCTTTAGCTGAAATTCTTATTACGCTGGTGATTCTCGGCTTTGTCGGGGCTCTCGGTGTGCCCATGATTGGGCAGCAAAAATTAAAAAAACCTATGACTCCCGAAACACAGCACGGGACGATTGAATGCTACTACGGAGACGATGGACGTGTTCATATGTACACGTCTAACAACACCGATAACAAAAAGGGCAGAGATACAGTAGTGGCAGGTAATTCTTGTGAATTTACTGCGCCTACAGCTAACGCTTATGTTATTCAAGCAATTGGAGCAGGGGGCGACAGCGGAGTCGGGCTGAAACCTAAGCATAAAATTATAAGTATTCCGGAAGACGGCTCTATTAGTACAGGTTCGCCTTTTAGCACTGATTTAGCAAAAGCGCCGAACTGGGTGCGTGAAAAATGGCCTGGAATTGGTGTCACATACACTCTTACATCACCTACAGGCAGCAGAGGCGACGATGAAAGCGAAAAATTCATTTATAGCTCAGACGCTTGCATGAACGCTTGTAAATACATGGATCCTGATGACGGCTGTGATTCATCCTGTTTTTACACCGTTACTGCTTATGGAGGTAAAGCAGGAGATGGAGGAAAATACACCGTAAATGCTACTTTGAACGTAGGAGATAACGTAACTTGCAGTGCCTCCAGCAGTTCTGCCAATCTAAACATCAATGGAGGTTCAATTAGTTTAACATCTTCTGGTTCAGGTGCAGACGGATATTTTGCTACAGACCCGGTGAAAAACGCTAAATATGCTGTAAACGGTTCTCCTGGTTCAAAATTTGGAGTTTCTATTAACGGACTTTCGGCATCTCCTGCAGGAACATTCTCTGGTGACGGTTCTTCAGGAAATTGCAGTTCAAGTCCATCACATATTCCGTACAGAGTTGCCACTCCTGGAATAAACGCTTCTTACAGCCTTGCTGCAGAATCAGGAAGTTATGCATCTAAAATATTTGAAAAACTGCCTGCTTCTAATTTTAAGCTGACCCCGGCTGGTAAAATCCCAGGTACTCCTGAATCATCAACAGTAGAAATGGATGATGGAACAGGAATGGTTAAAGTTATGGAAGCAAAATCAGGAGGAGACATAACTTCTTTATCTTCTAGTGATTTTTCTATGCATGCAGAAGATATGCCTTTCCCAGCTATTCTTTATCCATATGAATTTAATTCAAGAAAACCTGAAATCTCAATAGCTCCAAAGGGTTATCGCAGCGAGCTTGTACAGCGAATGAAAAAAGGTAAGCATCCAGGGGCTTCCGGCAGAGGAGCTTACCCTATTGTTACAGATATTTCCGGAACTTATCCGATTTATATAGGAGATTTAAGCAATCCAATTGGTTCAATTACATTCAAGCCTTTAAAAGGTAAAGACGTAAAATGCCTTGAAAACAAAGCAATACCAATTGACGGTGCTTGTCAAGGATTAGCAGGTAATCCAGGAGCAGTGATAGTATCATGGTAAAACGAGGATTTTCTTTAGCGGAAGCTTTAGTTGTTATGGTAATTATTTCTATTTTCTTTGCTGCAGCTGCAAAAATTATTACAACTAAGCCCAAGCCTAAAAAACAAATTAATATTCATGGATATTTTGAATGTTACAGAAAAGAAAGCGGAACGCTTTATCAAAGATACGTCAGAGAAGGAATTGCCACAGAAGAAGAATCTGTCAGCGTTTGTACATTTGAAGCCCCTACAGGAGTTGGATTTTTCAACCTTAATTCTTATTCGCCTGTTGCACACTCCAGCATGGAGCCTAATATTAACACACGTTTAACTGTCAATGTAGGCAGCGGAATAACTGTAAGCAGCACAAACGGTTATTATACACTCACTGGCACCGAAGGTATCACTCCTGATGAACAACGTAAGTTCTTTGGTTCTATTTATAGGGATTCAAAAATTTTCAATGAAGGCGGGAACATAAGAACAGGGCTTATAATTAGCTGGTAATTAAACACAAAGAGGACTCAAATAATGAAACAAAACAATAAAAATCTTGGATTTACATTAGTTGAATTAATGGTATTTTTTATATTTATTTCAATACTTTTAGCAGCATCTACACCTATTATTACCAAACGTGTAAAGTCAATACCATTAAAGATAAATCACGGTAAGTTTATTTGTTACAGAGATTCAAACGGTAATTATGTACAAAGATATTTTAACGCAGCAAAAGAAGTCGGAACTGCGCAAATTGTTGATTCTTGCTCTTTTAAACCTCCAAAACGTGCTATTTTGTATAAAATTGAACTTATCGGCTCTGGAGCTGGAGGATATACGCATTTCGTACACCAAGACAAAGATGATAATCGTACAACATATTATTGCATTCCAGGGGGTTCATATAATGTATCTTGCGGGACTTACATATCTTCTGGTGATGACGCACAGAAATATGAAGATTTAACAACAGACCAAATATATAAATATTTCATGAACGTACCTTTCAGGCTTGTTGCAAATTCAGGTTCTGGAGGCAATGGCGGAACAATATCTTCTTTAGGACGATTAACACTTGTTACCGAGCCGAAACCTACTTTTATTCCATATTATGGTACAGATTTAACTACTATTGATAATTATATTTCTAAAATAAATAGCCAAATTTCAAATTTGTCATCAAAAAAATCACAATGCTCTTCAAAAGCAGAAAAAGATGAAGATGGAAATATTACAAATCAAGACGACATAGACGCTTGCAAAAAAGAATATGCTGATCAAATAGATGCCCTTGAAGATTCTATAGCTAGCGATATTTCATCATCAAATAAAAGACACGGGGTTCTAAGCGATGCTTGGGCAGCGCAAAAAAGTTTATTAGCTTCAATAGAATCAAGGTGCAACAACACTCCAAAACATTTATACTGCGCTTCTGTTGCAAATACAGGCGACAGGGATGAATTGAATTCTATTTGGTCTGAAATCACAGGAGGACAAAGCTTTGCAGGTTTGCAAGGAAAAAGCGGTTATTCAGGCACTGGTTACCCTGGCGGCCGCAATATGCAAATCGTATTTGAAGGCAAAATAAATTTTGAAGGAGGTAATGATTCAGTTAACACTTATCTCGGCAACCTCCTTACAACATACTATCAAGAAGGAAGTACATCTACTGTCGGCGGCTGCGGAGGCTGGAGTAAAACTCCTGTTGCATCCGGTAAACAAGGCGACAATGTTACAACCAAAGATAGTTATAACGGTACTGAAACTAATAAAGGTCAGGATGCAGCGTATCCTGATAAACGCTATGGCGCAATTTATATGCAGAGAGAAGGAGTATGTATTACTACTACCAAAATCCCTAAAGGCGGAAAAGGCGGCTCTTTATATAAAAATAGCGACAATATCCAATATTCAAATGGAGCAAGATTAGAAGGCTGGGCAGGAGAAGATGCAGATGGTCCTTCTTCTACAAATGGAGGACTTGTAGATGCGACCGTAACTGGTGTGCTTTCTGGCACCAAAAGCAAAGAAGCTCCTTATATAAAAATAGATACTTCACTTAACAAACGCTATCATGAAGTTGGTAAATCCGGGAAACCAGGCAGCGTTATGAATCCAAGATATGTAGCATATCTTCGTGATGACTGCGTTTTTAATGTACCTCCAGGAGGCAGTCCGATTGATGAAAGTTATACATCTGAAATGCTTCATTCTCTGGAAGGCAGTCTTGATACTACACTTGTTTGCAATGAAGGAACCTTAAAATTAAGAGCTGCAGGCGGAAAATATCAGAAAGACATATACTCTAAAGAACATACTTTATATAAATATACTCCTGCAGGCGGAGACTTAACTTCTACAGTTTTGCCTACAACTTTAGATGAAGAAACTTCTATCGAGTCTTTATATAAATACAGGGATGTATTTACGAAATATAAGCTTGATGGTATGGGCTTCAATTTCGGAAGCGGAGGTCAAGGCTCACAATTAAAAGATCATTGCAATTCACCGCACGGTTCTCACTCAGAAGGTGTTGTCTTTGACGGTAAATTTGTAAAAGGTCCGTTTCAAGAAACTATTGCAAGTACAAGACCTTGTAATGAGCTAACTGATGTTGATGAAATTAAAGCTGAAAGCGGCACAAGCGGAGCAATTATAATTTCTTGGTAAAAAATAAATAACAGAAAGGTAAAAATATGAAAAAAGGGTTTACATTAAGCGAAATGCTTGTAACATTAGCAGTTATTTCTTTTTTGGTAATGGTGCTTTTTCCGGTTCTAAAAAAATCATTGCCAAATCAAGAGCAGGCCATGTTTAAAAAAGCATATTATATAACTGAACGTATAATATCTGAGTTAATTAACGATGATGATTTATACCCTGAGCTTAGAGAATTTGATACAGGAAATCCATATTTTGGCAACACTGTAAAAATTGAACACAATGGAACTGATTACGAAGGAGATACAAAGTTCTGCGAGCTTTTTGCATCTAAAATTAACAGATCATCAGTCGTAACTTGCACCAGTAAAACCGCAGAAAACTTTACCAACGGAACACTTCCTACAGGTACACTAGTAACTGCTGACGGCATCGTATGGAGACTGCCAATCACAAAATTCGAATCTGCAACAGATGCATACGATATTTTTATTGATGTAAACGGAAATAAAAGTCCAAACTGCGTTTACAACAAATCGACTTGTCAAAAGCCTGACAGATTTAATATTAAAGTTTATCAAGACGGAAGAGTTAGTGTTGAAGGAACAATGGAAATTGAATACTTGAATAGAGTTGACATCTCTAAAGACGCTAAAAGTATAACAGAACAGGCTAAAAAAGATGAAGAAGAGTAATATAAAAAATGGATTCACATTAGGAGAAGTACTTACTGTAATGGCTATAGTAGGTATAGTAAGCGTGCTGGCTTTAACTACAACAAAACCTGTACACAAAAAAGCCGTAAGATATTTATATGCAAATGCTTACAATTCTCTTGAAAAAGCTTATTATAATTCACTTAAGCTCGGTTATAATCCTTTTACAGAAGAAGAATTTGAAGGTCTCACTCCTGAACATTCCGAAACTGCAGATTCCGGGGCTGAGATTCTTTGCAGAGGATTAACTACCTACATAAATACCGGTACTAATGTAAAAAATGCTGACAGAGACTATAGCTCAACCTGTTCTTCTTCAAAACTTACAGACGAGCTTGCTGACAGTTTTACTGATGAAAATGTTCAATTCACTGCAAACAATGGCATGAAATTTTATATCTCTAAAAGAATGGGAGATATTGATGACCCTGCCGGTTTTTACTTCTATCTTGTTTTTGTTGATATAAATGGAAATAAAAAGCCAAATAGTTTTGAATATACTTACAAAGGTAAAAAGACAATTAAAGATTATAATATGTCAAAAACAGAAGACATTAAAAAAGAAAGAGAAGAGCGAATTGAACCTGACATTTTTGCATTTGCAATTATCGACAGCGGCAGAGTCGTTCCTTTAGGAATACCTGAGTACGATAAAAATATTGCAACAGCAAGGCTTGCATATTTTGATAGCGATGGAGACCCTCAGTACGGCAGTAAGTCATTTGCTTATTATCAAGCAAAAGGCGCTGCTTGGGGATATTACAGTACCAGTAAAAATATTCTGGATTACAATAAAGAAGAACCCTTTACGCTTAATGATTTCATAAGAACTAAAATTAATCCTAAAAGCAAACTTGTAGATAAATTTCCTGATTTGTCTTCTTTTTCGCCTGTCGCAATAGCTGAAGAGCAGCCTTTTAGCTGCACGAAAGAAGATTACGAAAATTGTTTTGTATTTATAGATTTATACAGGCAGTAATACCTTATATAAAAAATATGAAAATCAAAAAGACAACAAATAATATTGATGTTATAATTTTGATATGACAGACAAAATCGTTATAAAAGGAGCAAGAGAACATAACTTAAAGAATGTTTCACTTGAAATTCCGAAGAACGAACTTGTTGTATTTACAGGGGTTTCAGGTTCAGGGAAAAGTTCTTTAGCTTTTGATACAATTTTTGCAGAAGGGCAAAGACGGTATATAGAAAGCCTTTCAACTTATGCACGCCAATTTTTAGGACAAATGGACAAGCCTGATGTAGATTACATAGACGGGCTTACGCCGGCAATTTCTATTGACCAGAAATCTACAAGCAACAATCCGCGCTCCACAGTCGGTACTGTTACAGAAATTTATGATTATTTAAGGCTTTTGTTTGCACGCATAGGAACACCTTACTGTCCAAAATGCGGTAAACCAATAAAACCGCAGACAATTGACGAAATTGTTTCAAGCATTCTTAAACTCGAAACAGGTACAAAAATTCAAATACTAGCCCCAATTGTAAAAGGCAAGAAAGGTGAATTTCAATCGCTATTCGAAGAGCTTAAGCAAGAAGGTTTTGTACGTGTAAAAGTTGACGGAGAGATTTACAATCTGGACGAAGACGAAATCAAGCTTGCAAAAACAAAAGCTCACACGATTTCTGTTGTAATAGACCGCGTTGTAGTAAAGCCTGAAGCTCGCTCAAGAATTGCTGACAGCGTTCAAATAGCATTAAAAAAAGCTGACGGGCTTGCATTGATTGATATTATAGACGGAGAAGAACTAATCTACAGCGAAAAACTTGCTTGTCCTGACTGCAGCTTGAGTTTTGAAGAGCTGACTCCGCGTATTTTCTCATTTAATGCACCTTACGGAGCTTGTGACAAATGCGGAGGAATCGGTGTTGATTTCAAAATAGACCCGGATTTAGTTATTCCTGATAAAAATAAATCTATAAAAGACGGAGCAATTTATCCTTGGAGTAAATCTTCAACAGGATATTATGATGATGTAATTAACGCTGTGAGCGCAGAATATAAAATCGATTTAAACATTCCGTTCAAAGATTTACCGCAGCAGCATCAAGATATAATATTATACGGTTCAGACGAACGCATTCCGATGAGAATACGCGAGTTCGGAAGCAAAAGATACCGTACAATGCTTCAAAAATTCATCGGCGTGATTCCTTTCTTAATGAAGCATTACAATGTTGAAAGCGAATACTGGAAAGCAGAAATCGAAAAATACATGGTAACAACGCCTTGTGAAAAGTGCGGAGGAGCAAGGCTCAAGCCGTTCCCGCTTGCAGTTCGTATAAACGGCATAAATATATACGAATTCTGCCTCATGCCGGTAGATAAAGCGTATGAATTTGTAAGCGAGCTTTATCTTACACTTTCTGATTTTCAAATGAAAATCGGGAAACAAATTTTAGATGAGGTGCGCGCAAGGTTAAAATTCTTATGCGACGTTGGTTTAAATTATCTCAACCTTGCGCGCACCTCAGGAACTCTTTCTGGAGGCGAAGCGCAGAGAATACGACTTGCTACCCAAATCGGAAGCGGACTTTCAGGAGTCCTTTATGTTCTTGACGAACCTTCAATTGGGCTTCACCAGCGAGACAATGACAGATTAATAAAAACATTATTAAAACTCAGAAACATGGGAAATTCACTTATTGTAGTCGAGCACGATGAAGATACAATAAGAAACGCTGATTACATCGTTGATATTGGACCAAAAGCCGGTGTAAATGGAGGAAATGTAATTGCACAAGGAGGAGTAAATGATATTATTAAAGCACCAGATTCTATCACAGGTAAGTATTTGAGTGGCGCATACAATATACCTATTCCTGCCCAAACCCGCGAAGGAAACGGAAATTTCTTGCAAATTAGAAATGCGTTTAAAAATAATTTAAAAAATATTGACCTTGACATTCCGTTAGGCAAAATTGTTGTGCTTACAGGAGTTTCGGGTTCAGGAAAATCTACGCTTATGCAGGAGTTGATTTACGAATACGCTGTTCATAAACTTCGTAAAAATAAGCCGAAACCGCAAGGAGTTGATGAAATTACAGGATTTGAAAACCTTGATAAAATAATCGACATTGACCAGTCGCCAATCGGAAGAACTCCGCGCTCCAATCCCGCAACTTACACAGATGTATTCACGCCGATACGCGACCTTTATGCCAAAACAAACGAAGCTAAAATGCGCGGATACAAACCCGGAAGGTTCAGCTTTAATGTTAAAGGCGGGCGATGCGAAGCCTGCTCCGGCGACGGCGTTTTAAAAATTGAGATGAATTTTTTATCTGACGTTTATGTAAAATGTGATGTCTGCAAAGGAAAACGTTACAATAATGAAACTTTGGAAGTTAAATACAAAGGCAAAACAATAGCAGATGTTCTTGAAATGAGTGTAAAAGAAGCGTATGAATTCTTTGAAAACATACCTCAGATTGCAAACAAGCTTAAAACTCTTGTTGATGTCGGTTTGGATTATATAAAATTAGGACAAAGCGCCACAACTCTTTCCGGCGGCGAAGCGCAAAGAATTAAGCTGGCTTCTGAGTTAAATAAACGCGCAACAGGAAAAACTCTTTATCTTCTTGATGAACCGTCTGTCGGCTTGCATTGGTATGATTTGGACAAACTTATTAAAATTATCCAGCAGCTTGCAGATAATGGCAACACTATTTTAATCATTGAGCACAATCTTGATTTAATCAAAGTAGCTGATTACATAATTGATTTAGGTCCTGAAGGCGGAAACGGAGGAGGAGAAGTTATTGCTTGCGGAACTCCTCAAGAAGTTGCTGAGAATCCAAATTCTTACACCGGTCAATATTTAAAACAATATTTTGAGTAAACATGAACGAGAATTTAAAAGAAACTATTAAACTTGTACCTGACCAGCCTGGATGCTATCTTTACTACGATAAAGACGGCGAAATTATTTATGTCGGAAAAGCAAAAAATTTAAAACGCCGCGTTTATAGTTATTTTCACAAACAGCACGACAGCGTAAAAACAACCGTCCTGGTTTCTCAAATTGAAAAACTAGAATATATAATAACAGACTCAGAAGTTGAAGCTTTAATTTTAGAATCACACTTAATAAAGCAGCATAAACCGCGCTATAATATTCTTTTAAAAGACGATAAAAAGTACCCGTATTTCTTGATTACAGACGAAGATTTCCCAAGAATCCAAGTTGTCAGAAAAAAGAACTTAAACCCGGATAAAGGGCGTTTTTACGGTCCATATACAGATGTTAGCGCGATGTACGCTACTCTTGAGTTTTTAAAAAAGCTTTTCCCTTTAAAACAATGTAAAACACCAAAATTTTCAAATCGTCCATGCCTGTATTACCACATTGGCAAGTGTTTAGCACCTTGCCAGGGAAAAGTCACACCAGAAGAATATCAGAAACTTATTCAACAGGTAGAACTGTTTTTGAGTGGTAAACAGACAGAGCTTCTTAAACAAATCCAAGAGCAAATGCAAAAATACGCTGCATCCGAACAGTTTGAAAAAGCCGCAAAAATGCGTGACAGCTATCTTGATTTACAGAAAACATTAGAGCGTCAAAAAGTTGTATATGAAAACACCAAGCTTAACGAAGATATTATTGCAGTGCTTTACGAAGACGGAATTCTTGCGATTGTAATTATGATGATTAGAGAAGGACGTTTAATTGATAAAAAAGATTTCACATACTTTGTAGACAACATTGACAAAACTGAATACTTCGAAACATTCTTCCGTGATTATTACACAGGTTTAAAACTTGCTTTTCCAGATAAAATAATTTCAAAAGACTTGGAAGAAATAGGAGACAAAGCACTTTACGAAGATTGGCTCAAAATATTATCCGGCAAAAAAGTTAGTATTAATTATGGTCAGCGGGGTAAATATAATGAATTGTATGAACTTGCCGTTAAAAATGCCGGCAGCCTTCTAGAAACCGCAAAAATTAAAAAAATGGCACAAATTCGGGATGATTTTAATGAAGTCGGCTCATACCTTGCAGAAAAACTTCAGCTTGCAAACTTCCCTAATCGTATTGAATGCTATGATATATCGCACATTCAAGGCACTAATACAGTTGCTTCAATGGTTGTATTTCAAAACGGTCTGCCTAAAAAAACTGCTTACAGAAAGTTTAAAATCAGAACAACAGAAGGCAAGCCTGATGATTTTCTCTCCATGAAAGAAGTTCTCTCGCGCCGTCTTGCACGTTTAGGAGAACCAAAATGGGAAAAGCCGGATTTAATCATTATTGACGGCGGTAAAGGCCAGCTTTCAAGTGTTATGCAGATTGTTGAAAACCTTGGAATTAAAGTCGGAATGGAGGGAATAGACTTTGTATCACTCGCAAAACGGGAAGAAGAAGTATTCCTTCCGCATCAGTCAAATTCAATACTGCTTCCAAGAGACTCTAATGCACTTTATCTGATTCAAAGAATAAGAGACGAAGCACATAGATTCGCAATAACATTCCACAGAGACTTAAGAAGCAAAGCTGCAGTTAACAAAGATAAAAGAAGCTAATAATCTTTTCTTACAGATATATAACAACGCTCCGGAGTTAGTAAACGGTAAATAAATTTTATAAAATTAAGCATAATAATCTAATCCTTTATTATTTTTATTTTGTAATCTTTGTGCTTGAGCTTTAATAGTTTTTGCCTGCGCAGCAACCTTGTAATCCTGAGGAGATGGATCAGCTGGAGCCATTGCAGAATTTATTACAGTGTTTGCATTGTCAATAGTACGTTTTGGATTTTTCGGATTTAATGCCGGCATTTTAATAGAAACATGCCCTCCAATAGGAATTCCTTGTGCATTTTTCTCTATAACAATAGCTCCTGCCAATGCGCCTGCTGCACGTTTATGAGCAAGCTCATGCTTGTAAATCTCATCATAATTGCGCTTAATTAATGCTTGACGCTGGTTTATTGAAGCAGAAATGTTCATTAAATTCATAACACACACTCCTTAGATTTACTATTATACTCATTTTTCTTAGTTTTGCAATACTTTTCTTAACAAAATCTTAACACATGTTGTATAAACAACTGTTCCATATTTTTTTTTAGATATATAATAGTAGTAATAGTTAGTGATAGAAATCCGCTCTTAAGTTGGCGGTAAAGACAAGGAGATTAAAATGTCAGAATTAACATTAGAAAAAAAATCTTCTACAAGTGATTTCGTAGGCGGCAAATGGCAGTCAGAAATCAATGTTAGAGATTTTATCCAGAAAAACTACACACCTTATGATGGTGATTCAAGCTTCTTAGCTGGTCCTACTGAAGCTACTACTAAATTGTGGGAAGAATGCTGCGAACTTTTCAAAAAAGAACGTGAAAATGGCGGAGTTCTTGATATGGATACAAAAATCGTATCTACAATCACATCTCACGGAGCAGGATATATTGACAAAGACTTAGAAACAATCGTTGGTGTTCAAACAGATGCACCTCTTAAAAGATCTCTTCAACCATTCGGCGGTATCAGAATGGCTGAAACTTCTTGCAAATCATACGGCTATGAAGTAGATTCTGAAGTTTCTGAAATCTTCACAAAATACAGAAAAACTCACAACCAGGGTGTATTTGATGTTTACACTCCGGAAATGAGAAAAGCGCGCCATTCTGCTATCTTAACAGGTCTTCCTGATGCTTACGGAAGAGGCAGAATCATAGGTGACTACAGAAGAATTGCTCTTTATGGTATTGACAGATTAATCGAAGACAAAAAAGCTCAGCACGCTTCTCTTGACGGAGAAATGACTCCTGATAAAATTCAATTAAAAGAAGAAATCGCTGAACAAATCAGAGCTTTACAAGAAATGGCTGAATTGGGCGATACTTACGGTTTTGATATCAGAAAACCTGCTTCAAACGCTAAAGAAGCTATTCAATGGTTATACTTTGGTTATTTATCAGCTGTTAAAGAACAAAATGGTGCAGCTATGTCAGTCGGTAGAACTTCTACTTTCTTAGACATCTTCATTGAAAGAGACTTAAGAAATGGAGTTATCACTGAATCTGAAGCTCAAGAAATGATTGACCATTTCATTATGAAGCTAAGATTAGTTAAGTTCGCAAGAACTCCTGAATACAATTCATTGTTCTCAGGCGACCCTACTTGGGTAACTGAATCTATCGGCGGTGTTGGTATTGACGGACGTCACATGGTTACTAAAAACTCTTTCCGTTACTTACACACTCTTGAAAACTTAGGTACAGCTCCAGAACCAAACTTGACAGTATTGTGGTCAAAAAGATTACCTCACAACTTCAAGCAATACGCTGCACACATTTCAATCACAACTTCATCTATTCAATACGAAAACGATGATATGATGAGAGTTACTCACGGTGACGATTATGCTATCGCTTGCTGCGTATCTTCAATGGTTGTTGGTAAAGAAATGCAGTTCTTCGGTGCTCGTGCTAACTTAGCAAAATGCTTGCTTTATGCAATCAACGGCGGTGTAGATGAAATACTTAAAGAACAAATCGGTCCAAAATTCAGACCAATCACTTCTGAATACCTTAACTACGATGAAGTAATGGAAAGATATGAAGATATGATGGAATGGTTAGCAGGACTTTATGTTAATACATTGAACTGCATCCATTATATGCACGACAGATACTGCTACGAAAGATCTCAAATGGCTCTTCATGATAGAGACGTTAAAAGATACTTCGCAACAGGTATTGCAGGGCTTTCAGTTGTTGCTGACTCACTTTCTGCAATTAAATATGCTAAAGTTAAAACTATCCGTGACGAAAACGGTTTAGTTGTTGATTACGAAGTTGAAGGTGAATTCCCTAAATACGGTAACAACGATGATAGAGTTGACCAAATCGCTGTTGACCTTGTTAAGAAATTCATGAACATGATTAGAAGCCACTATACTTATAGAAATTCTATTCCTACAATGTCTATCTTAACAATCACTTCAAACGTTGTTTACGGTAAAAAGACCGGCAACACTCCTGACGGAAGAAAAGCTGGTATTCCTCTTGCTCCTGGTGCTAACCCAATGCACGGACGTGATTCTCACGGTGCTGTTGCATCTCTAGCTTCAGTTGCTAAGCTTCCATTCAGCGATGCTCAAGATGGTATCTCAAATACTTTCTCAATCATTCCTAACGCATTAGGTAAAGATGAAGTATTCATGGGCGACCTTGATATCCAGCTTGACTGCGGATGCTGCGAAGGCACTTGCGGCTGCTAGCAGGGTAAAGAGGTAAATATATTTTAGCTGGTAGTTCATACTACCAGCTTTCAAAAGAAAGGATAAAACAATGGCAACACAACAAGAAGAAAATTTAATAAATCTTTTAGATGGTTACGTTGAACAAGGCGGACACCACCTTAACGTTAACGTGTTCAATAGAGACACTTTGCTTGATGCTCAAGCTCATCCTGAAAAATATCCTCAACTTACAGTGAGAGTTTCAGGTTACGCTGTAAACTTCATCAAGTTAACTAAAGAACAACAAGATGACGTTATCTCAAGAACTTTCCACGGTTCTATCAAAGGTTAATAAAAAAATAAAAAAGGGCGGAACGCAAATGCGTTCCGCCCTTTTTTATTAATAATATTATAAAAATCTATTGTTTTGTTTTTCCCACTCAACGTCCGTCATTCTTCCATGCCCGGGGTAAATAACAGTTTCTTCAGGAAGTGTAAAAATCTTATTCTGAATGCTTTCTACAATCTGGTCAAAATCACCGCCTTCTAAATCACAGCGGCCTACTGCTTCTCTAAAAATCGTATCACCGGAAAATAATTTACCGTCTACAAGATAACAAACTCCGCCCTGAGTATGCCCCGGAGTATGAATAACTTTAATCTCTGTGTCGCCAAGTTTAATTACATCGCCGTCTTTTACAAAAATATCAATCTCTGGAACAGTCATTTCCAGCATTCCAAACATGGGCAGATAATTATTAACCTTTTGTAATAACCCCATATCCTCTTGATGCATAACAACTTTAATATCAGGATTGTTTCTTATCCCTGCAACATGGTCAAAATGTGCATGAGTAAGTAAAATGTATTTCAAATTTGCGTCAAACTCACTCAAAGCCGACTTAATCTCATCATTTACCCCCCCTGAGCAATCCACAAGAGCTGCCTCTTTGGATTGTTCGTCAATTATTAAATAATTATTATTATCAATAGGCGGTTCAATAAAAGTCTTTATAATCATGTTTTTATTTTATTACAAATATTTACAGTTTCAAGCAAATTAAGCGCGAAGCATTGAAAGATGACCGTGTTCTTTTTCTTCTGCAAACTTAGGAGAGAACCATCCGTTTTTGTAACCAGCCACCCCGAGTCCAGCAAGAGCTGCTAAACCAAGCACAACTCCAGCTGCTTTCTTTGCTTTTCCGTTGAAATGAATACTGTGTCCGCTTGAGCTTGCTCCTTCTCCAATTGGAGTAAGTCCTGAGAAATCAAGCTTAATTAAATCATTCTTAGAAATATTTTTACCTACATTATTAAAATGATAGTCAAAATAAAGCTGACCAGAAGATTTGCCAGTACTGCTTAACCAAGAGTTACCAAACCAAGTTGTATCTGCTTTAATCTGGTTTGCTAAAATTGTTTCTGCATTTTTACTATTTCTATCAGTAATTAATGCTCTTTCCAGACAAGAAGCCATTTCGTCAGAAATTACAGAGTCTCTAAGCGTTCTCAATGCTTTTTTGTATGTTTCATCAGCTTCTATTATCGCTTTCAAAAGTTTTTCAGGAATTTCTTCGTTTAACTGTCCTTTATATTTCTTTTTGATATTTGCTTCAAGTTTAGCTTTTGTATCATTAAACGCTTTTTTAGCATCTTCATTCGCAGCTTTCAATGCTGTTTCTTCTGTCATAAAGTATTCGTGCTTACCTTTATAAGCATCCATTTTTACTGCTTCTGCTGCATTTGAAGGGTCAAAGTTTTTTTGTGCCATACCTTGTACATTAGGAACAATTGGTGTACACAAACATTTCTTAGCTTCTAAGTCTGTCAACTCGCAAGGTGCAAATCTTGAAGGAAGCAGAGCTACATCACCTGCCATAGCAAAGTCTTTACCCGGAGTCCAGCCGTCTGTCATAAGCATTCTGCCCTTAAGCTTAGGTTTTGCATTTGCACGCTGGAATTTTTCAACTGTTTCAGGCTCAAACTTCATATCTCCGCCAAATACAAGAACTGCATCAGGATCTTTTTCTGCATATTTTTCAAAAGAATCAATTACAGTATCCATTGCTTTTTGGAAATCACCGCGTCCCCAGCTTACTACAAGTTTAACATCTTTACCGTTTTTAAGTTTATTAATATATTCAGGATCAATACCGCCGTAAATCTTTACGTTTCTACCCTGTTCTCCGGCAACAATACGCATTCTGCCGGTATTAGGTTTTCCCCATTCTTTTTTCGCTTCATCATAATATTGAGAATTAATAAACTTAGGGTCAAATCTTTCTAAAAGATTAATCTTGTTCTGGCGTTTAACTTCTCTCACTGTTTTTAAATCTGTTTTATTAGGATCAAACACCTGGAATTTTTTAACAACAGTTTCTGTACCGTTAGCAAGCTTAACTTTTGCATCTTGTTTATATCCAGGCTGTAAAATTGTTTCTTTAAATGGAGTTACGTTTGGATCCATTAAAGCATTTGTTAAGCCTTTAAATCTTCCAAGTTTATCAAGTTCTTTTAAATCTTCATACATTGCAGAAACTAAATCATTTGTAATGATTGAATCGTGATAACCTTCTGCTACGGTAGTAAGCATTGGAACATAACCAGCTTTAGCATAATGAATTGCAACATTAAATCCATTCATACCGCTTTTTGGTCTTACAAAGTTCTTCAATACAGTTTCTCTCAAGAAATCTTCTTCACGTCCGAGTTTAACCGCTTCAATGTATTCTTTACTATTCAAAAGTTTTGTAAGCTCTTCTTTTGTAGCTCCTAGGTTGACAATAGCCTGTCTTGCTCCCATCGGCTGGTCATAACCAGCATTCATATTGTGGCCAACCCCGCCTAAAAATTTATCTCTCCAGAAAGCGTCACCCGCTGCATTCTTTTCTGCAGCATAGTGCATTGCAAACATCGGCTGAGCATCAGAACATACAATATATTTTGGGTCTAAGCCGGTTTTTGCTTTTAAAATCGGCATTAACTCAACAGTAGCTTTACTCTCCTTCGGATAAGGCTGGCCCTGCCATCCTGAAGAAAATTTCTTAGCCAACGCATCGCCGCTTGCTGTTGCGTAACTTCCATCAGCATACTGTTTCGGCATACTCGCTGTTGAATCAACAAAAGTAAATACAAACTCAAGTTTTTTCTGGGTTTCTTTTTTTATCGCTCTGCCATCCATTGCTTTTTCAAGGTTTTCATCCTTGACAGCCCTAAACATCTTAATCGGAACATTTTCTTCCATACCCCAGTTCATTTTTGAAGAACCGACTTCTTCAAGAAGAAATACTTTGTTTCTTTTATCTTTCAAAAGCTTTACAATATCAGTTGAATTATCAATAGCTTCTCCTGTAATATAAGGCATACCCTCTTTACCTTTCAAAGGGTGGCCTTCCGGAAGATTATTCGGTACGTATCTAACTTTTACATTCTGTGTTAAAGGATGTTTAACCTCTCCGGTTTTAGGATCAAAATCTTTCTTATACTCAACTTCCTGATTATACATCGGAATATATTTTACAATCTTATCAACATCTTTACTGTCAAGGTTGTTATAATCATTAACAACCGTTCCAACGCCGCCGCCATTAAAACCAAATAAAGGTTCCTCTGAAACCATGTGGCCTATATGTCTTGGATTACCGCTTTTAAACGATATCATTGACATTCCTTGAGGAACTTCCGGACCTTGAACCTCCGGTGCAGCTGCTCTTTTCACATTTTTTGCACTGCGTACAGCATAATCGGCACTAATGGCGTTAATTTTCATAAACAACTCCTTACACACATAACTATATATATAAAAAACCACACACAAAAAAATTTAACTTTTTTCTCCCCATTTTTAAGAAATATTAAGTAAATTTTTGTTAAGCAATTTCTTATTTTTTAATTTACCAAAAACATTATTTGATTTCAATAGTATTATCGATTATTAACATTTGTAACATAAAAGTCAATTTTTTATAGAATAAAAACTTTATATATATAAGGTTAGAAAATATAGGTTAGGTAGGTTATGATTAACAATATCACGTCTATGGACATGCGTCCACAGATGGCGGTAGCTAAGGCAATGCCCTCCATTTCGAGTATGGGCATGCCTCCCATATTGGGGTTTAAAACGCCGCTTCTGAAAGAAAAAGCAAAAATTACTGTCAAAAAAATTAAAAGAGGTGATAATATTATTATCCCGGGTGAAATCGATGATAATTACGTAGATATCATTGAAGAACCGCTTGGGAGCGATTATGGCGGGAACTTTTTCTCGGCAGCGCCTTTAACAAGAAAAATAAAATATTTAAAAAATTGTTACATAATTGATTATATTCAATCTCCCAAAGCGCGGTGCGGTCTGGGAACGGAGGCAATAAAAAATCTTGCAGAAAAAGCAATGTTTGATTCAAAAACAGAAGGGCGTATTGTAACATTTTCAGCGCCTTTAGTAAAAGAATCATCGCCTGCATTATTCTTTTACAAGCTGGGATTCAGGTTCATAAGTCCTGAAGCTAATCAATATATGGAGGAATGTATTCACAAAAAAATACCCGATATTCCGGCTCAGGTCGGGATGATGTACCTGCCCAAAAGCCGGCTTCACAAACTGCTAAGATATGGAGAACTATTCTAAATGAGTGAAATTAACAACATATTAGAAGGTCATTATTCAAATGAAATGAAAGTCAAGCGCCCCAAAATTACGGCAGCAGAAGCACCTGCGGCTTTACCAAAACATACCCTTTTTTCAGAAAAAGAAGCTAAACAAAAACTAAACGTAATTAACACTGATATTTATCAAGGTACAAAAAAGGAGAAATCAAAACATGAGTTCAATAAGTCATTATATTTTAAAATTTTTGGCGGAGTTGCTCTCACAGCAGCAGGTATCGCCGGTATATATAAACTCAGAAAAAAATAAGTAAATAAGAGGCTAATACATATTTTTCCCTTTCTGTATCCCTCTTTAGAAAATCTTAATTAGGATAAATTTTATTTTATGCTAGAATTAGGGGTAAATAGAGAGGTATTAAATTATGTGCGGAATTGTAGGATACGTTGGTAATAAGCAGGCTGTTGACATTTTGCTGGAAGGGCTTACTAACCTCGAATACAGAGGGTACGACTCAGCAGGTATTGCAGTTAATCCGGAAGGAGATGTCAAACTCTATAAAGCAGAAGGAAAATTACAAAACCTTAAAGACATTGTTGAAAAAAATTACAACGAAATTTCCAAATCCACAATAGGCATCGGACATATCCGCTGGGCTACTCATGGAGCTCCAACAGTTGCTAACGCTCACCCGCACACTTGCAACTGCGGTAAAATTGCAATTGTTCATAATGGAATTATTGAAAATTTTAAAGAGCTGCGCGAAAAACTTGAAAAAAAAGGATGCACTTTCCGTTCACAAACTGATACAGAAACAGTTGCTCATTTAGTTGCTGCAAAATATGCTGAAACAAAAGATTTAACAGAAGCAGTAAGACTTGCTGCAAAAGAAATTGAAGGAGCTTACGCTCTTTGTGTTATCCATCAAGATGTAAAAAACACAATTGTTGCAACCAGAAGAAATGCGCCTCTGCTTGTCGGGCTTGGCGAAAATGAATATTACATTGCATCAGATGTACCAGCAATTATTCAGCATACAAAAAAAGCAATGTACATCGATGATAATCAAATTGTTACAGTAACACCAAGCTCAATCAAATTGGTTGACGAAGATAACAATTTGATACAAGGTAAAGTTGAAACTCTTCCTTGGGAGCCGGTTGCTTTGAGCAAAATGGGTTACAAGCATTTTATGCTAAAAGAAATTCACGAGCAGCCAGATGTTGTCAGAAACGTACTTTCCGGCAAGCTTCGTGCAATAGATGAGCCTATTACATTGAATGAAGTAACTCTAGATAAAGAAACGCTTAAAAATTTAAATAGAATCCAAATCGTTGCTTGTGGTACTTCTTTGCACGCAGCAATGGTAGGAAAGTATATTATTGAAGACTTTTGCGGAATTTCAGTAGATGTTGAACCATCAAGCGAATATATTTATAGAAAAACTATTACAGATAAGAACACATTAGTAATCGGAGTTTCTCAATCCGGCGAAACTGCAGATACAATTACTGCTGTGCGTCAGGCAAAAGCTAAAGGTTCTCATATTTTAATAGTTACAAACAGGCCTGATTCAACAATGGCGCGTGAAGCAGACAGTCTTGTTCCGGTTTATGCAGGAATTGAAGTTTCTGTCGCTGCAACTAAATCTTACATGGCTCAATTAATTTCCTTTTATCTGCTTGCTATTTACATGGCTGAAGTAAAAGGAGTTAATGAAGACATATTGTCTAATTTAAAACGTGAACTTATTGTGCTTCCGCAAAAAATTGAAAAGGTTCTCGCTCAAAAAGAAGACATTCAAAAATGTGCACGTGCATTTTCAAGTTCAAAAGATTTCATATTTATTGCACGCGGAGTCAACTTTGCAACAGCTTTAGAAGGTGCGTTAAAACTTAAAGAAATAAGCTACATCAATGCTACAGGATACACTGCGGGCGAGTTAAAGCATGGACCAATCGCAATGTTAGACGAAACTATGCCTGTACTTTCTATACTTATGAAAGGCAAAGTTTATGATAAAATTTTATCAAACTCTGAAGAAGCACGTGCTCGTAATGCAAGAATGATTGCACTTACAGACTCTGATGATATCAAGTTAAATGAATTATTTGAGTGTATAATAAGAATTCCTGAGATTTCTGAAATTTTATCGCCTGCGCTTGCAGTTGTTCCTTTGCAGCTTTTAGCATATTACATTGCAGAATTTTTAGGAAAAGATGTTGACCAGCCTAGAAATCTTGCTAAATCTGTTACTGTAGAGTAGTACTGCACACGAAGACAACTAATTGGAGCTTTTGTGAACATAGTATCAGAGTTAATAGAAATACCAAATAACCACACTCCAACAACAGAATACATTGAAACGGAGTTAATAAAACGCAACATTAATCCGCTAAGGTGGGCTGTTGTGCATGTTAGTGATAAAATGTACACAGTAAGTGTCGCAAATTTAAAAGAATAGGATGGTATTATGACAGCTACTCAAATAAAACATGATATTAAAGATATCAACCTTGCAGAACAAGGCAAAAATAATATTGAATGGGCAATGAAAGACATGCCGGTTCTTAGAAAAATTAGAGAAAGATTCTTAAAAGAAAAGCCATTTGCAGGTTTAAAACTATCTGCTTGTGTTCACGTTACAAAAGAAACAGCAGCTCTTTGCACAGTTATGAAAGACGGCGGAGCTGATGCAATACTTATTGCATCAAACCCTCTTTCTACCCAGGATGATGTAGCTGCGGCTTTTGTAAAATACTGGGATATTCCTGTTTTAGGTTATGCCGGAGAATCTGTAGAAGTATATAGAGACCACGTAAGACAAGCATTAGACCACAATCCTGACATAATTATAGATGATGGATGTGATATTGTTGCAACTCTTCACGCAGAAAGACCTGAGCTAGCAAGCCGTATTATAGGCTCAACTGAAGAAACAACTACAGGTATAATCAGATTACAAGCGCTTGAAAACCAAAAAGAATTGAGATTCCCGGCTTTAGGCGTTAATACAAGCCTTACAAAACATCTTTATGACAATCGTTATGGTACTGGTCAAAGCGCAATGGACGGTATCATGAGAGCTGCAAATATTCTTATTGCCGGCAAAACTGTTGTAGTTTCCGGTTACGGCTGGTGCGGCAAAGGCTGTGCTTTAAGAGCAAAAGCATTAGGAGCAAACGTTATTGTTTGTGAAATTGACCCGCTAAAAGCTCTAGAAGCTGCTATGGAAGGTTACAGAGTTATGCCTATAGCTGAAGCAGCAAAAGAAGGAGATATTTTCATAACAGTTACAGGAAACAAGCACGTAGTAGATATTCCACACATTTTCGACATGAAAGACGGCGCTTTTCTATGCAATTCCGGTCATTTTGATCACGAAGTAAACGTGCCTGATTTAAAATCTCATGTCACAGAAATAAAAAGAATCAGACCGTTCTTAGATGAATACAAGCTTACAAACGGCAAATCTGTATACGTTTTAGCTGAAGGCAGGCTTGTAAATTTAGTAGCAGCTGAAGGACATCCGGCTTCTGTTATGGATATGAGTTTTGCTAACCAAGCTTTAGGTATTGAATTTCTTGTTAAAAACAAAGGTAAGCTAGAGAATAAGCTTTACCATTTGCCGGAAGAAGTTGACATTGATATTGCAAAACTAAAACTTGAGTCAATGGGAATTTCAATCGATACACTGACTCCAGAGCAGGAAGAATATTTAAACAGTTGGAAATTATAAAAAAAGAGAGCTTAAGCTCTCTTTTTTTTATATGCACTCACAATAATGTTTCTGGCTTCAAGAGCCTGCTCATGAGTCAAAGGCGGAACATCTTTTAGCGGATAATCAATCCCGAGATTTTCGTATTTTGGAACAGCCATGTCATGATAAGGTAGAACATCTAAAGCTGCTATATTATGCAAATCAGCAAGAAATTCTCCTAATTTAGTTAAATATTCTTCTTTAAAAGTGATTTCAGGAACAACAACGTGTCTTACCCACATCGGTTTCTTTATCTCAGACAAATATTTTGCAAACTCTAAAATATTCTTATTAGAATGTTTTGTAAGCTTCTTATGTTCTTCATCATCAATGTGTTTAATATCCAGAAGTACCAGACTTGTATACTTCAAAAGCTCATCAATTTTATCTTTTGTCTGAGGAGTGAATAGTAAACCTGAAGTATCAAGAGCTGTATGAATATCTTTTTCTCTTGCTTTTTTAAATAACTCAGTAACAAACTCTATTTGCAAAAGCGGCTCACCGCCTGTAACAGTAATCCCTCCTCCGCAAAATGCTCTTACTCCTTCATATTGAGCAAGAATTTCATCTGCAGACATTTTTTTGCCTTCTCCTGTTAAATCCCAAGTATCAGGATTGTGGCAGTACTGACACCTTAACGGACACCCTTGTGTAAATACCACAAATCTGACTCCAGGCCCGTCAACTGTACCGCAGCTTTCTATTGAATGTATAATTCCTAACGTCATTTATCTTACCTTATTTTCATTACCTTGTATCAAACGTTTAATATTTTCTCTATGTAAATAAACTATATAAATTGCACCAAGTGCGCAATAAGCAGTATAAGCGATTGGAGCTCCTAAAAAATACATTACAAAAGGAGAAATCAAAAGCGCGCAAATAGAACCAACAGAAACATATTTAGTCGTATAAGTTATCACACCCCAAACTAACGCAATAATTAAACCGACAATCCAGTTCAATGCAAGAATAGTACCAACACCTGATGCAACAGATTTTCCGCCTTTAAATTGCAAGAATATAGATTTGCTGTGTCCGATGATAACAGCAATAGCAGCAATCACAGGCGCAATTCCGATTGACAGTCCAACTGTTACAAACATTTTTGCTAGAATAGGCGGAATTGCGCCTTTCAAAGCATCAAGAAGCATAACTATGAAGAAATAATTCTTACCAAGAACCCTTTTAACATTCGTTGCTCCTGTTGAGCCTGAACCTATTGTTCTAATATCTTTACCTGTTTTTGCTTTAACGATTAAATACCCTGTTGGAATTGAACCTATTAAATAAGCAATAACCGCTGTTAATCCTAATTCTAAACAAATATGAAACATCTGGCTGTCCTCCTTTTTTTATTATATCAAAATATGAGGTAAATGGAATAAATATTTGCAAATTACATAAATATCATTTAAAATCGTGTTATGGATTATAGTTTTTTGAATAGCTCCTTTGATATAGAAAATATTAATCTTCCGGAATCCGAATGCATTAATAAGTTTCTGTTAAAGAACAATTACGCAGAAATAATGAAAGCAGTCGAGTTTCTAAGCTCAGAAGAGAATATGCTCTATGTTCACGGTTTTCTCGGAACAGGAAAAAGGCAGTTTATAAATTATATTTCAGAATTATTAAGTAAAGATGTGATTAAGCTTGAATATTACTGCAAGGCTGCAACTGTTTGTGACGATATTTTGCTATCGTTTATAGACACAGTTGAAAAAAATGCGCTTTCTAAAGCTATAAATCTTAACGCAAAAATTACAACACTTTCTGTTAAACTTCTACAATATATTTCTTCCATAAAAAAACCTTTTATCATAGTTTTAAACTCTTATGACGATATAAGAGAAGAAAATTCTCCGCTTGTTCTTGAATTTCTTGAAAAGCTTGCTCAAAATCCAAACGTAAAAATCATAGCATCAACAAGAGCTATGACACCTGGAATTTTTGGAAGCATCAAAGTAAAAAAGAAAATTTTCTTGAAAGCTTTTACAAAAGAAATATTTAAAGAATTTGTAAGTTCTTATCAAATTTCCTGCACTGATACTGTTCTTGATGATTTTTATAAATACACAAGAGGATATTACTACTACACAGCAATTGCTTTAAAAATTGTTCAAGCGATAAAAACTTCTCTTAGTGATTTTCTAAGCAAATTTGCACAATCGGGTTTGAATTTTGACTCTTATATCGGACTAACATACATAAATTTAATTCCAGCAACTATAAGAAATTTCTTCTGGTTCTTGAGAACCGTGCGCCATGGGCTTTCTTTAAACGCCCTTGCGGTTTTTGAGCTGTATGATGAGTTCTCGCTTGAATACTTAAAATCAAACTTAATGATTTTTTTATCCAATGAAATTGTTTATGTACAAGATTATTTTCAGCAGAATATTGATATTTCAATCCCGGCAAAAACAGAAATCAAACTTCATAAATACATAATAAATATTTATGAAAAACTTCTTAAAGAACCGCTTCAAACACGTGAAATATTGATTTCCAGACAAGCTTTAAGAGCAGAAATTGAATATCATAACAAACGAATAGAAGAAATAGAAAGCGGAAAAAATCCAACGCCGGAAATTGTTGAAACAGTCTCAACTAGAAAACCTGCGGATATTATTGAAAAATCTCCAACTATTGAAGAAAAGTTTAAACGGGCTAAAAAACTCGCTGAAGATAAAAAGAACACAGAAGCGATTGAAGCTTTTATCAGCGTATTAAATTCGCAAGAAACTGACTTACATACTTTAATAGAAGCAAGAATACTGCTCGCAAGAACTTATAAAGAAGTCGGCAGCCTCCAAATGGCACAGCATTATTATGAACTTGTTGAAAGCACTTATAAAAAAAACAATGAAGTTATAAATTTAAATTACCTGTATTACGAACTTACAGACCTTTATTTCTCCATGTACAAAACTGAAAGAGCAATCGAAACTGCAAAAAAAGTAATTTACTCAGTTGATACACCTCAATCTCTTATGGTATCAGCATGCACACTTCTCGGAAATATTTATTCATCTATAAATATTCCGGAAGAAGCTTACGTTTATTATGAAAAAGCCCTAGCTTCACTTGATGTAAATACAAACGATTCAACACATGCAGAACTATATTTTAAGTATGCACTTGCTAATGACGATAACCACGATGAAAAAAAAGCTTTTGAATATTATTCAAAATGCATAACAATTAATAAAAATAACCCTTACAAAGCGCTTGCATATTCTAATATGGGCTCTTGCTATTTTGATAATAACAATTATTCTGATGCGCTTGACTGTTTTAAAAAAGCCTATGACTTAGAAAAAGCAAATAACAATTATGACGGCATATATTATAGCGCTTCACACCTTGCAAAAATCTGCATCAAAGAAAGAAATAAAAAAGCCCTTGAATACCTTATTGAAGCAAAACAAAGCGCCGAGTTTATAAACGAAGATTTTTATCTGCTTGAAGCAACAATCGCACTCGGAGACTACTATTACAATAATATTTCTCTCAATAAAAAAGCGCTTATTGAATACTTCAAAGCAAGAAGAATTGCCGAAACACTAGGCAGCGCTGTTGACAGCTCAAAAATACAGCATAGAATTAATGATATGAAACTTCGAATGGACAGCGAAGTTTTCAATGATATAGAGAAAAAATATGGATAAACTTATTATAAAAACCGATTTTACAAAATACAAAGAAGTTTTTTTAGAACAAAATACTAAACTAAACTTGATTTCAAAAAACGATGAAAAATATTTATTCGAAAAACACATTTTTGATTCGCTCGCAATCAAAATGTTTTTTGAAAAATATAAAATCTCAAGCGGAAATATTTTAGATATTGGCTGCGGCGGAGGCTTTCCCTGTGTACCTATTGCTCTCGAATTTCCGGAATTTCATATTACAGGAATAGACAGCATCCGAAAAAAAATCAACGCAATTAATGAAATGAAAACTGCGTTAGAATTAAACAATCTTAAAACAATCTGCGGCAGAGTTGAAAATTTAAAAGGACAAAAATTTGATATAATAACAAGCCGTGCCGTTGCTGAACTCGGAAAAATCTGCGAATACGCACTTCCTTTACTTAAAAAAGACGGCTTCTTCGCTGCATACAAATCAAAAAAAGCGCTGGAAGAAATCGAAGGAGCTAAAAAAGTTTTAGCAAAACATAATGCAAAAGTTAAAGACATAATTACATATAATTTGCCGCTTGAAGAAGTTTACGAAAGAAACTTGATTATTATATCTTATTAATTACAAAATCAATTGCGCCTCTTTGTGAGTCAAAAACATTTTTACAAGCATTTCTTGTCTGCTCGTAAAAATCCTTGTCATTCAATAATCTTTCAAGATATTCGTAAAATTCTTGAGAAGTCTTAACAACTTTGCCGGCTCCTGATTTCGATAAAATATCATAAATATCCTTAAAATTAAAAACCGCAGGTCCTGAAACAACAGGTTTTTCAAAAATAGAAGCTTCCAAAGGATTATGCCCCCCTGTGTTATTGAAACTGCCGCCAACAAAAGCTAAATCACACGCAGAATACATATTTTTAAGCTCACCAAGTGTATCAAGAATAATCACATCAGTATTTTCTGAGAATTTACCGCCTTTTGAACGCAATGCATAAGAAAGTCCATATTGGCTCAACAACTCTTTAATATCATTTACTCTTTCTAAATGCCTTGGTGCAATCATAAGCTTCAAATCGCAAGCTTTTGATTTAAGTTTTTTATACGCTGAAATAACAATTTCATTCTCAGGCTTATGAGTACTTCCTGCCAAAAAAACTCTGAACCCTTCTTGCCCGACATCAACCTTATCAGCAGAAATTTGTATATCAAATTTCAAATTACCCATAAGCTCGACTTTTTCCGGCTTCATACCAATAGAAATAAATTTCTCACAATCTTCCTGGCTCTGTGCATAAACAGAATCGTAATTATTCAAAACAAGCGAGAAAAAAGGTTTCATACGCTTGTAAGACGGGTAAGAAAGGTCAGAAATTCTTGCATTGATAATAGAAAGCGGAATACCGCGTTTTTTACAGCTATAAGCATAATAAGGCCAAATTTCAGTCTCAACAATAAGTGAAGCAGAAGGTTTGATTTTATCCAGAAAACGATTTACAGAAATCGGCATGTCAAACGGAAAATAAGTTATATAATCCGCAATACCTGCAAACTTTTTTTGAGCAATCTGCTGTCCTGCATAAGTAAAAGTCGTAACTACAATTTTATTATCAGGAAAGTTTTCGCGAACAGATTTCAAAAGATTTTCAATCGCAAGCGCTTCACCAACTGAACAACAGTGAATATGAATGACTTTATCCTCTTTAGAAAAAGTTTTCACTCCTCCGAATTTTTCTTTCCAGCCGTGAGACTTTTTGTGCAAAACTCTTTCTATAAAAAAGAATGGCAAGTAAATAAAAAATAAAATTGTGATTATGATTTCTAAAAGTAACACAGCAGCCTTTCTAAGAATAGTATTTGTCGAGCCATTTTGTCGGTTTTACATAACGCAAACCGCCTTTGCCCATAAAACCTTTATATGCTTGCTCCGGAGTAGGCCTTCCATGAAAAACAATAATTTTAGCTTCGACAGGATCTTTTGCCATTTTAAAGAAATTAAGAGGAAACGGCTGCAGGCAGCTGCGTTTAAAACTTACACACCAGCTTGAATCCCAGTATTTTAAAATACCTTTTCGTTCCATTTCATAAGACAAGAATGCTTGTTCATTTTTATAATCGTGGCGGATTTCATTGCCAAGTTTATAAAAATTTTCCAGAACTTCCGGATGTTTGCCGACTTCAAAACGGAATACAGAAGAGTTGCCGATAATATCATCAGGAAAATCCCAATCTTTAACAATTAAAAATTCACCTTCTGCTTCAAAGAACGGAGTCAAATCATCACGAATTACAATATCTAAATCTAAGAAAAGAGCTGTTCCTTCTAAATCTGCCAGCTGCTTATTAAATAAAGAAAGCTTTCTCCATCCTTTATCACCAATATGCGGATTTTCTTCATAAGGCGGAAGCTCTCTAACTTCAATTCCTTCGTCCAAACCTTCTGAGTTATCAGTAAAGCATACAAATCTATGAGGCAGATTCAAATTTTTTTCTACCATGCGATAAAGTCGGTTTACATAATCTGCACCAAACTTTGTTCCCCATTTAATACAAATAACATTCTTTGTCATACAACTCTCCAGATAAATATTTCTACACTCATATTATACAATAAACAAAAAGGACAACGAAGTGTCCTTAAAAATGGTAAGTATATTAAAATTGTAGACTAATTCCAGTTAAAATTTACATCTATCTCATATAATTTAACAAGCTCATATTCATTGCAGATGAAGAAACCTGCAAACTTGCTTGATATGCATACTGAGCTTGAAGCCAGTTTGTTACAGCTTCTGCTATATCAACATCTCGAATTGAAGAAAGATAAGTTGTTAAATTTTCATTATTTGTCTCTAAAGTCGAAGTTGTCATCTCTAATCTGTTATAGACGCCGCCAAACTTTGTCTGTTCTTCGCTTATTCTTGTCAATGATTTATCAAACATGCTAAGAGTTGAATTCATCAACTCATATCCTTCTTCAGTTTCACCATTAAGCACCATTTCCAGAGAATTGCTGAGAAGCTTCATTGCCCCCATAACTCCTTCAGCTTCTTCTGGAGCTCCGTCAGTTAGATCTGCAATATCACCTTCATAAAGATTTCCATTTTCGTATCTAAAAACTTGTGCACCATTTTCAGTAGTTTCTAAAACGCGATTGCCTTTTGCATCTGTCCAAACTCCATTTCCAGGTTCAACAGCAGCTCTATAATACCCAAAAACTCTGTCGCCTGTTGTATTAATTGTTTCGAAAACTCCATCCGCAACTTCAGTTCGTCTAATATAATCAGGATTATCATGAGGAGTTCCGCGATAAATAATATCACCATTCTCAGCTATTTCAAAAGGCGTAACCTTAGTATTTGTTCCGCCAAAGATATAATTATCATTATACTCTGTATTTGCAAGGTCAACCATCGTCTTAATATTTTCATCAACTTCAATTTTAAGAGCAGAAAGCGCTGTTTGAGAATAAGTCTGGTTGTTAGCTTGAACTGCTTTATCCCAAGTATGTGAAAGATATCCGCTTGCAAGCTCCATCAAATCATCAAGAGTACTAAGTTCGGTCATTCCAAGCTTTACGTTCTGAGCAAAAATATCTATTTGTCCTATCTGCCGGTTTGTATTTAATATATTAACCGCTGCAATAGGATCGTCTGTTATAGAATTGACCTTGCTTTGAGACGCAAGCTGTTCAGAAATCTTGTTATAATTATAAAGATTTTTTTGCATATCAGCAAACAATCTGTCATATTTTCCGCTTGTAGAAATTCTATTTACCATAAGCTACCTTCCTAAACCCATTAAAGTATCAAGACAAGAATTACAAGTATTAAATACCTGTGCTGCAGCTGAATACGCAGTCTGATATTTTACCAAATCAACCAATTCTTCATTCAAATCAACACCCGTAGCATCTTTTATCTTTGACTGAATAGAATCAAGTACTTCGCTCTGCGTATCGAAAAGTGATTTTATATTGCTTCCTGCTGCTGCAACTTTACCAACAAGCCCTGTATAATACCCTTCAATTGACTGTCCATCAAGAGCTGCATTTTTTTCGTTTCTAGTTGCCAGCATATCCTTAACATTGGCTGCATTTCCAACTGCATTTACATCAAAATTAGCAGGATCATCAAAGAATGCGCAGGCAATTTTCCAGCAGCCGTCATCTGTCAGTAAATCAGGATTAATCTGAATATTTCCTGCTGTTATTCCTGTGCCGTCACCGTTTGGACCAATAAAAATAAGATTTGCAGGGTCTGATGCTATTAATTTCTCAGTATCGTTCGGATCTATACAATATGCTCCTTTTCTTGTGTTCAAATTATTAAACACATCCGCTATTGTCTGACAAAGAGTATTAAGCCCGTTCATTACTGTTCCTGCATTGATTCCGTTTTCTCCGTCACCAAAATCCGTAGCAAAATGAAGCAGCCCTCCCAAAGTACCGGAAGTAAAAGCAGAGTTTGCATTGCCAACATTAACTTCACCTGTTTCAGGATTTACAAGGCTCACAACAGCATTCTCACCTTTCCAATCATCCGGATAAAGAATAGGCGGATTTTGAGATTCGCAATAATCTTTTGCAGTTTGAAGCTTAAGCTCAGATTTTACAACAGAACCTTTTACTAAAGCATAGTTTCCGCTGTAAACATTAACAGAACCGTTTTCCTTTTCCTCTACCGTTATATTTGTAAACTCAGCAATATCATTCAGAAGCAAATCGCGCTGATCAAGCAGGTTGTTAGCTTCAAGAGTTCCTGTCTGAGTAGTTTGGAGCGCTTTATTAACTTTTGCAAGCTCTTCCAGCTTATTATTTAAAACAGAATACTGCATATAAATTTTTGAATTTTTTAAGCTTTCTTCTGTCTCGCCATCACCAAGAGCAGCTGTTGTGTTTTGCTGCAGCATTTCATACTTAGCATTCATTGTAGATGCTAATGTCTTCGTAGTCTCGATAAAGTTAATCCTTGCTGTAGAACTAGAAGGATATTCGTTCAAATTATTCAAAGCTTCATAAAATTTAGAAAGCGCTTTGTCAATACCAGTTCCTTCCAAATCATCTAAAATACTTGCTAAATCACCTAAACCATCTAATTGCTGCTGGAGCTTGCTCTGCTCAGAAAGCTGGGTTCTGTAATAATTGCTCAAATACACATCATTATAACGCATTATATTTGCAATCTTTACCCCGCCGTTTGCACGCACTTGATTTGCGACATTATTTCCGATAGCTCCCGCAATATTTCTAGTAACAAGGTTAGCACGCTGCTTATGATACCCGACTGTATTCATATTCGCAACGTTATGAGAAACTACGCTTATCGCTTTTTCGTTTACCGAAAGCGTGTTCGCTGTCATATTTAATGATGATAATAAGCTAACCATGTTTTACCTCTTTGTTTCTGTAACTAAGCAGCCAAAGCTTTATATCGGAGTACTTTTACTCCTTATACTTCTTCGCTTACTGTCCACATGTCATATTCATGCGAATCTGATTTTCCTGCCCCGTTATAATTACATCCTTGAGGGGCGAATGCATCAATAATTGATTCCAACATCTTGTTAGATATTATGATGCCATGTTTGAGTAATTCCACATTTTGATTATTTAATAACGTTATCTCCGGAATAAGTTTACAAATCTTTACTTTTCTTTCATTTAAAGCATCTGTATATTCAGGTGCAAACTCTTCTGCTGATTTAATCAAACACGACATGTTTGCATCTTCTCCGGTTATCTCAATCGCAATTGTTTGTCTTTCAGCATTAAGCTTTAATATTGCATTATTGAGGGCGATGATTTTGTTATCAAGAACGCCCAAATCGTCTGGCTTTGAGCTTTTCAAGACTTCTTTTTTCTCTGCAAAAAGTTCTTTTAGTTTAGAATATGCTTTGATTTCTTTATCTAAGATATCTATTAAGTTTTTAAATTTTGTTTTATCCATAATCGTAATCTCTTAACTAAAATAAATATTTGATAAATCTGTTGAATATACCTTCGTTCTGGTTTCTTGAGATATTACCTCTGCCAGAAAGTGCAAACTGCAGATTTGAAACATTATAAGAATAAATCTCGCCATTAACATTCAGCCATCTTGGGTCAACAACTCCGGTTACAATAAAATCCATTCTTTCGTTACCGTTAACAAGAGTTTTTTTACCTTGGACTGAGAGATTTCCATTTGGGAGCTGCTGTACAACCTGCACTGCAATTCTATCTCCAAACGCCATTTGCCTTGCTCCATTTGCAGAATTGGAAACTTCATTAGATCCGCCGAATCCATCAGAAGTTTTTAAAGAAGAAAGATGAAGCCAGTCTTTTAAAAATGAAGTAAACGAATCTACAGTATTAGAAGATTTTGTTGAAGCATAAGAAAGGTTATCACTTACGGTAACATTTTCCTGCATAATAATTGAGAGCAAGTCTCCAATCTGATGAGCTTGAACACCTCCGAACAAAGATCTCGGAGTTCCCGCATAGTTTTGAGATGCGCCAAGTGTAAACAGAGATTCTGCGTTCACCGTCATAACTGTACTCATTAATATTGCTAAAATAATTAGTAATTTTTTCATATCCTCTTCCTCAAGTCGTAAAACAGGTTATATTACATTAAACTTGTAGTTCTTATTCAAGCTAAGGTTGATTTCCCCATTACCCCTAGCACAAATACTCCGCTATAACACTTCTACCATACAGCATGCCGTATTTAATGTCATCATCTGAAATATTGAATTCTCCAATTTTTTTTGCACATTCTCTTACATCGTTAACATCAATTTTATCAAGCAGAGATGCAGCAGACGAAGTTTTTGTACCTTTAGAAATTTCTATCTGTTCCTGTTCTTCTGGTTTTGTAATGTTTTTATTTGACTTAAACGCGTTAAGAGCGCTGAATTGTTGTACTGAATTTGTTTGTATTCCTGATAACATTTATGACTGACCTCCCGCTACAAATTTTTCCATCTGTCTGTAAATACTTTCTGCAAATCCAAAGCTTGTCCTTGGGTTGCTTGCAATATCGTGCCCCATCTGCTGGTAAACAATTGATTTAAACGTATCAACATAAGGACTTTCTTTTCCAAAAACACCGTCGCTTCTATCTACAGTTTTATCCATTTGAGAAAGCATCTTTGTAACAAAAATTGCTTCGAACTCTTGCGCAGCTTTTTTTAACTGCTCTTTAGAATCACCAGATTCTTTAATTCTATTATAAAGCTGCTGGTCAGCGTTTACAGTCTGAGCATTATTAAGTCCGCTTTTTATTAAATCTATCGTTGGAGTACTAAAATCCATATTTCCCTCTTTTAATTTATAATGCCAATTCTGGTTAAATTAACATTTACTCCCCGTTCTATATTATTACCAAATCTGCCTGCAGGCTTCCTGATTTTTTAAGCGCTTGTAAAATTGAAATCAAATCAACAGGAGCCACGCCAATTGAGTTTAAAGCCCTGACTAAATCATTCAAATTGCTGTTAGCAGGCATTGTAACCAAGCTTCCAGGAGCTTTTGCAATTTCAATATCAGAGTTTTCAAACCCTACCGTTGCACCGTTTGAAAAAGCATTCGGCTGCGAAATTTCTGTTGTTGACGAAACTGTAACAGTGATATTTCCGTGAGCAACAGCTGCCGGCAGAAGTTTTACATCAGAGCCTATTACAACAGTACCTGTTCTTTCGTTCACAACAACTTTTGCTCTATCCATCGTTGGAGATACTTCAAGATTTTCTATAACAGAAAGGAATGTAACTCTGTCATTCACAAATCTTGCAGGGATTTCAACTCTTACAGAGCTTCCGTCTATTGCTTTTGCAGGTGCAACCTGAGAAACAGTATTTGCAATTCTCGAAACAAGAGTATAATCAGAACGGTCTATAGAAAGTGTTATTGAATTTTCATCACCAATTTCTGTATAAATATCGCGCTCAATAATTGCCCCGCCCGGAATTCTTCCAGTTGTTGTTATTGCAGTTCTTGCAGAAGAACCGCCCGCTATTTTATTAATACCGCCTACAGATAAAGGACCTTGAGCAACGGCAACAGCTTCTCCGTTTGGAGCTTTTAAAATTGTTTGAACAAGGACTCCGCCTTCTAAGCTTTTACAATCAGCCATTGCAGAAACAGTTACATCAATTTTATCCCCATTCTTAGAAAAAGGCGGAACTGTTGCCGTAACAATTACAGCTGCAGAAGCACCTTTTTGAATATAGTTTTCCTGTTCTATAACAGTTCCTAAATTTCTTAAGAGCATTTTATTGGTAATCTGTGTTGAACGCGAATTATCACCTGTTCCAGGTAAACCAACAACGATACCATAACCAACAAGCTGGTTCTCTCTAACTCCTTTAATATGAGTTAAATCCATTATCCTAACTTTTGCTTCAATCGCATCTGCAGGTATTAATCCAGTTATTAAAATCATTAAAAATATTGCTAAAACTTTTTTCATATACTTACCTATGTTATTTCCTTAAATATTTACAAGAACCTTGTTTTCCCCAATCACTTTACCATTATAAACTTTTTTGTAATTCTTGTTTTCGACATTCACATAATCCCCTGTCATCCCGTCTGCCATTGCCGTTCCGTCTATCGTAATCATTACCGAGCCGTTTGAAACAAAGAAAATCCTTACATCTCCGTTTCTTGCCACGTCAGGACGCATTTTTACAAACCTTTTATCTAAAACTTCGCCTTTTTGAAAAGCTTTTTTTGTTGTGATTTCTTTTTCAAGCATTTTTTCTGAAAGAACATAATTCATTCTCAAAGAAACATCAACTTTTTTAAGCTCTGTACAATCTTTAGTAATAGCTTGTTCTCGATTAATAAAATCGCTTGCAACAAGAACTTCTTTATAAACTGTTGTTTGAACCGGAAGATTAAGAGTTTTTACAAAAGCGTCATTAACATAAATATCAACTCTTTTTATATCTCTTGGAACAACTTTATCGCCGCCTTGAACAATTTTATAAGAGATTTTACCATCAGGAAGCTGAAGCTGCGCAAAAGGTGTTGCAGAAACTTTAACTTCAACTTCACCATCTGTCATTTTTTTATATCCGCTTTCAAGAATTTTTGCAACAGAAGTTTTAACATCAGCAGAAGTCAACACCTGTGCGTTAGCGCCTAATGCTGAAATCATCATTATTAATACTGTTGTTAAAAGTTTATTCATTAGTATCCTCTAAAAGTCCGGTTTGCAGCCCCTATTCAAGCTGAGATTTATTTACCCTTTACCCCTTTAACCCATTTGGTTTGTTATCTGCAAAATATTACTTGAAGAATTAATCAGTTTTGAGTTAGATTCAAACGCTCTTTCTGCCTTAATCAAGCCTACAAGTTCATCAACAATCTGAACATTCGAACCTTCAAGCATACATTGCTGAATTAACCCAAGCCCGTTCTGCCCCGGAGTATCCTGAACAGGGTTTCCTGATGCTTGAGTTTCTTTATACAAGTTATGACCTATCGACAAAAGCCCTGACGGGTTCTGGAATTTAACCAGCTGCAAAGAGCCTACTGTTGACTGCTGAGTCTGACCAGGAAGAGTTACAGATATGTTACCATCTTGAGTAATAGTAATTTCTGTTGCATCTCTTGGAATAGACACAGAAGGCTGAATCAAAAGCCCGTCATTTGTACAAAGCTGACCAAGAGAGTCAACCTGAAGGCAGCCGTCACGAGTATAAGCAAGCGAACCATCTTCTTTCATAACCTGCAAAAAGCCTTCACCTTCAATTTCAATATCAAGCTGCCTTCCGGTTGAAACCGCAATACCTTGAGTAAATACTCTTGTTGTAGCAGCAGTTTTTACACCAAGCCCGATTTCTACACCAACAGGCTGATAAGTACCCTGGTTCATCAAAGCACCTGGAGTTCTAACCGCTTGAGAAAGCAAATCCTGGAACTCAATTCTTGATTTCTTAAAACCTGTTGTATTAACGTTTGCAACATTGTTTGCAATAACATCAAGATAATTCTGCTGTGCTATCATACCTGTTGCTGCTGTTGTTAAAGCTCTTAACATCTTATTTCCTCTTCTCCAAGTCTTATATTATTAAACTCTTATACGCCCTACAGAAACTGCCTGCGAAAGCATATCACTATTTGTACTTACAAGTTTTGCAAGGCTCTCATAGTTTCTGGTTGTATTTATTGTATTAATCATTTCTTTGATTACATTAGAATTCGAAAGCTCTAATGAACCTTGCTGAACAGAGAACTTCTCTGCTCTAAGCTCTGGATTATTAATCGTATCACGCGGAATAAATCTCGCATCACCAATTTCAAACAAATCATCCTTGTCAGAAAAATCACAAATTGCAATTGTCTGCATAGGAATTTTCTGATTGTAAGAATTCATCTCTATATTACCGCTCTCACCGATGATAATTTCCATCTTGTCTCTAATAAGTTCAGGATCTAGATCCTCAGGAATCATTCGAATTCGCCTGTTATTAACATCCAAAACATATTCACCCTGTTTAGTAACAAGATAGTCTTCGCTATTCACAGTAAAAGAACCGTTTCTTGTATAAGAAATCTGACCGTCTGCATTTTGCAGCTTAAAAAAGCCGTCGCCTTCAATCGCCACATCATAAGGATTTCCCGTTCTATTTAAAGCACCTTGAGAAAAATCGTGAGTAAACTGCATACTCTGACTTCCCACACTTAAGCTTCCTAAATAGCTGCTTTCATCAGTGTTTCTAATAATTGAACCCTGCTGATTATATACAGCTGACTGCATTACATCTTTAAAACGCAAAGAACCTTTTTTATATCCTATTGTATTCACATTTGCAAGATTATTTGCAGTGTTATCATTCATATCCATAAGAGCGAGCATGCCATTCGCTGCAGATTCAAGACTTCTTACAATCATTAGTTCGCTCCTTTCATATTGTCATAATTACTTAAAACTTTTTTTACATAATTTTGCGTTTCAGCATACGGAGGAATTCCGCCATACTTCTTAACAGCATTTGGCCCGGCATTATAAGCGGCAAGCGCAAGAGATTTGTTATTATCAAATCTATCCATCAAACCTTTCAGGTATTTAGTTCCGCCCATAATATTTTGTTCTGCATCGTAAGCATTCTTAACCCCAAGCCCCTCAGCAGTTGCAGGCATAAGCTGCATAAGCCCCATAGCTCCGCAATGAGAAGTTGCATTCGGATTAAACCCTGATTCTTGATTAATTACAGCTTTGACAAAATCAGAGTCTAATCCATTTTTATCCGCATACTTTTCGATCAAATTTTCAATCTCTGTACGTGAAGCTTTTGTTGGATTTGCCTGGTTTTCAATTGACGAATCTAAGATTTTTTGAAAATCTTCATCCGGTTTAACCCCATACGACATCAATGATTGAAACCTGTTTTCAATCGCATTAATTCGCTGCAAAGTTATGTCTAAACCCGTAAGATTCATCTTACGCCCTTCCTCTTATTTGCCGGCTTAATCCAGCATACATTACCTACCAAGTCTACAATACCAGTGTATTATATATGGCATGGCTTAGCATCAATCCAGGGGTTGAAATTTATAAAAGTATATAGACCATACGGTCTATACAAGGGTTAATGAATTGTCTTTTGAAAAATACTCAGCCCTCAGCTCATTTATTCTTTCACGAGCAAAAATCGCATCTTCAGAAAACTGTTTCAGCTCTAAAAACTTTTTATAATACCTGATTGCATCTTTATATTTGCCAAGTTTATCAAAACTCATAGCAATGCCGAGATAAGCTTTATAATAATCCGGATTTCGTTTTATAAGCTTAAAGAAAGTTTTTGAAGCTTCCATAAAATTACCAAGCCCCATAAGCATAGCACCTTTATTATAATAAGCTTTCAAAAACTCAGGATTAGTTTCAATAATTTTATTATAAATCATTAAGGATAAATCAGCTTCGTCAACAAGTTCGTGCGCAATAGCAAGCTGAATCTGAGCTTCAAGATTTTCTTTATTAATCAAAATAGCTTTAATCAAATACTCTATTGCTCCTTCCGGATTGCCATCCAAAAGATGGCACACTCCAAGCTCAAAAAAGTATGCATCATTACTGTCATCTATTTTAACAAGCTTGAGAAGAGTAGAAATTGCTTTTTTGTAATCTTTTAAATATTTGTACGATTCTGCAAGCCCCAAATACGCCTTTACCTCTGCCCTATCAAGCATAATAGCCTGCAAATAATTTTGAACAGCCTCTTTGTACATTTTTGCAAATCGAAGCGCGTCTGCTTTTACGCACAAACTATAAGATTGAGAACGAGCCTGAATATTAACCCTTTCTACAACTTTTGCCAAATTTTTATCTATAGTCGCATCAATCCGCATTATACTCTCTCCCACTTGTATAATACACAATTGAGGCTATGTTAGTAACGACCGAAAGATTGAAACTAAAATAAATCCAAAGATTAATATTTTAATAGCAAATTTTATTTTTTTCGAGTATTATATTGGATAAAAGGGGTAAACTAGATTGGCTAAAGATACAAAACAAAATCACGATATAAAAGAATCAACCAAAATCAAAGCTCCAATTGTAGAAGCTTTGAAAACTGCGTATGACAACCCGACTTATCAGTTCCATATTCCGGGTCATACAAAAGGAAAAGCTATATTCAAAGATTTTAGAAAACTAATCGGCGAAAAAGCCCTAAGTGTTGATACTACAGATGAATTTGACAACTTAGGAACTCTTCACCCTGCAACAGGTCCTATTAAAGAAGCACAAGAACTTGCAGCAGAAGCTTTCGGCGCAAAGAAAACATTCTTTCTCCTAAATGGTTCAACAGCAGGCAATTTAGCCCTTGCTATGGCTCTAACCAAAAAAGGACAGAAAGTAATTGTAAATAGAAACTGCCACCGTTCAATTCTTACTGGATTAATAATTTCCGGAGCTGAACCTATTTGGATTTGCCCTAATAGAATAGAAGATTGGTCAGTCTGGGGAAATATCAGCGCAGAAACTATTGAAAAAACTTTAATCGAAAACCCTGATACTGCAATGGTCTGGATTACAAACCCAACTTACGAAGGCGTTGTATCAGATATAAAATCAATAAGTGCAGTTTGTAAAAAATATAACGTTCCATTCATCGTAGACGAAGCTCACGGATGCCTCTGGAACTTTAACAAACATCTGCCGGAAACAGCATTAAAACTCGGAGCTGACGCTGTTGTTCATTCACTTCATAAAACAGGCGGAAGCATGAGCCAGAGCTCTATGCTCCATATTGCAAAAAACTCCTGTTTAGACGTAAATGCAATAGAAAAAGCGTTAAAGCTTTTACACACAACAAGCCCGTCATTAATGCTTCTTGCAAGTCTTGACGCAGCAAGAGCAAACCTTCAATCAAAAAACGGACAAAACCTTTTAGATAGAGCTGTTAAAAACGCTAAATATCTGCGCACAAGGCTTGATAACATCCCAAACCTGCATCAGCTTAAAGGTGATTTCGGATACAAAACAGATGTTACAAAAGTCTTTATAAAAATAGACGGACTCTCAGGTAAAAGACTTGAATCTATCCTTGAAATTGATTTTAATATTGAAGTCGAATCTGCTTCTGATATAGGCGTTTTAATACTTTGCAACCTTGGCAACAAGCGTTCTGATTTCAAATATCTTGCCGATTGTCTTGAAAAAATCGCTTCAACAAATTATCAAGATATTTATTACCTTGAAAAACGCAAACACATGCCTATGCTGGAGCCTCAAATTAAAATGAGCCTTAGAGAAGCATTTTACTCAGAAAAAGAAACTATCAAAAAAGAAGATGCAATCGGCAGAATATCCGCAGAAGTCGTTGCCGAATGCCCGCCGGGAATTTCAATTTTACTGCCTGGAGAATTAATCACAGAAGAACATTTGCCGTATCTTAATGATTACAAAACTCTGGATGTAATTGTCAATGGCTAAAAAGAAGAAATCTTCTAATAAAACAATCCACTTTATCATTACATTTCTGTTGATGGTTACCGGAGTGTACTATTTTGGACTGAACTACGTTCCCCAAAAATGGTATGAAACACAGCAGATGATGCCTAATCAAGTTGAAGCATATTACCAGAACCAATGGTGTACACCAGATTTTGGACGCAAAGAAGCTGTTCTCTGGGACATGACAAGAGTTGACTGCCTTACAAAAGATTACGCAATTGAGTTTGACTTTGCTAAAAAATGGGCAGAAAGCATTGGACAAGCATTATATTATTCCAAACTTACAGGAAAATCACCCGCAGTAGTCTTAATACTAACAAATCCTGGTGATTACAAATACGTAAAAAGAATTGAACGTCTCGATAATGGAATAAAAATATTTTTAGTGAAAGCTTACTAAAAAAAACCATTGCAAAACGGGCATTAGAAGAAAGAGTGTCCAGCAATGGTTATGCGCAAACCAGCAAGCTATAATTATTAAAATACCATCTCTAGCTGGTTTTATACTAATTATAACGGGTGGCAGTCAAAGTGTCAACATGTCATCATAGTGTTATGGATAAAAAAGAGATTTTAGTTACGTTCGGAAAAAATTTGAGAGCAGAAAGAAGCCGTGCAGGTTTTTCTCAAGACGAACTTGCTGAGAAAATGGGGATTTGCGCAGGAAAACATATAGGCACAATTGAACGCGGAGAAACAAATCCTTCTCTTACAACTATTATTGCAATAATGCAAGCTCTTAATATAAGTTTTGATAAATTATTTGAAAATAAATAAAGGCGGGTTTACACCCGCCTTTATTTTATATCTTATCAAACCCTGTGTATTTTCTTAATACTTCCGGTATTATTATCGTTCCATCTTCTTGCTGGAAGTTTTCAACAATCGCTGCAAATGTTCTGCCGACTGCTAATCCTGAGCCGTTAAGCGTATGAACAAATCTAATCTTGCCATCTTTGTCTCTATATCTTATATTAGCTCTTCTTGCTTGATAATCACCAAAGTTTGAGCAGCTTGAGATTTCTTTATAAGTATTGTAAGAAGGCAGCCAAACTTCTAAATCAAAGCATTTATTTGCACTAAACCCGATATCTGCAGTACAAAGAGCAACTCTTCTGTAAGGCAGTCCTAAAAGTTCCAAGCATCTTTCTGCATTTCTTGTAAGTTTTTCATGTTCTTCAGGACTTGATTCAGGAGTTGTAAGTTTAACCATCTCTACCTTGTTAAACTGATGAACTCTAATTAAACCTCTTGTATCTTTACCTGCAGAACCTGCTTCGCGTCTAAAGCACGGAGTATAAGCCGTCATATATTTTGGTAAATCATCTTCACTCAAAATTTCTTCCTGATAAATATTTGTTACCGGAACTTCTGCTGTTGGAATCAAATACAAATCTTCATCTGTACATTTATACATGTCTTCTGCAAATTTAGGCAGCTGGCCGGTTCCAGTCATTGTTCTTGCATTTGCCATAAATGGAGGAAGAATTTCTTCGTATCCATGTTCTTCTGTATGCAAATCAAGGAAGAACTGAATAATTGCGCGTTCTAATCTTGCTCCTTTGCCTCTATAAAGAGTAAATCTTGATTGAGAAATTTTAACTCCGCGTTCAAAATCTACAAGCCCTTTTTCTTCGCATAAATCCCAGTGAGCTTTTGGGGTAAAAGTAAATTCAGTTGGTTTTCCCCATTCTTTAACTGTAGGATTATCGTCTTCTGACTGCCCGATAGGAGTGGTTTCATCAGGAATATTTGGAGTTCTCAAGAGTAAATCTTTTTGAGCATTATCAAGCTCTATTTGTTTTTCTTCTAAAGCTTTTACTTCATCTCCAAGCTGACGTACTTCTTCCTGAATTGCATCAGTATTTTCACCGTTCTTTTTCATCATGCCAATCTTTTGTGATTCACTTTTTCTTTTTGCACGCAGCTCATCAGCCTGAGTTTGAATTTTTCTGCGCTCAGCATCAATTTCAAGAACTTTATCGATAGAAAGCTCAGGATTTCTCCTTTTTAAAAGCTCGTTAATCTTTTCCGGATTTTCTCTAATTAATTTAATGTCTAACATCTTTATATCCTCTTTTTCTAATCAATAAACATACAATCGCCATAGCTGTAAAAACGATACTTTTCTTTTATCGCCTCCGCGTAAGCTTCAAAAATAAAACCTTTCGAGGCTAAAGCGCTTACCAGCATTAAAAGTGTCGACTTTGGCAAATGAAAATTTGTAATCAATTTATCCACTACTTTAAAATCATAAGGAGGGTAAATGAACAATTCCGATGCTGATTTACATGCTTTTATCTCTCCAAATTGCTGAAAAGCAGTTTCCAGCGTTCTAACCGTTGTTGTTCCAACAGCAATAATCTTTTTACCCTGCCTTTTTGCTTCATTAATTAAATCTGCTGTCTCCTGCGTAATTTCAAACGCTTCAGAATCCATCTTATGCTCTAAAACATTATCACATTTAACAGGTCTAAAAGTACCTATTCCAACGTTTAAAGTCACATATCCGACTTTTACACCTTTTGCTTGTAACTTTTTCAGAATATCCTCAGTAAAATGTAAACCTGCCGTCGGCGCTGCAACAGAACCTTCATCTTTTGCGTAAACAGTCTGATAACGTTCAAAATCAAGTTTTCTCAGCTCTTCATTCGACATTTTACGCTCAATATAAGGCGGAAGCGGAATATTTCCTACTCTATGAAGAATTTCCAAAATATCGCCATCATAAATCATTTTAACAAGCCATTTGCCGTCATCAGGCAAAGGCTCAAGTACTTCAACAGAAAGTTCATCAGAAACTTTTATAACAGTACCAGATTTGAGACGTTTAGAAGGTTTTGCGAGGACTTCCCAGCATTTGTCACTTTTTTCTTTAAGTAAAAATACCTCAATCTTTGCCCCTGTTTCCTTGAAGCCGTACAATCTTGCAGGAATTACCTTTGTGTTATTCAAAATTAAAACACAATCATCATCAATAAAATCAATAACATCGTAAAAATGCTTATGCAAAATCTTATGCTCATCGCGTTTTAGAACCATCATACGAGAGTTATCGCGCTTGTCACTTGGACGCTGGGCAATTAATTCTTCCGGTAATATGTAATCAAATTCTGATAGTAACATTCCTGCCTCTTTTAACTTACACATTATAGCATAAACAGGAAACACTAATTATTTTTATCAATAAACTTTATTTCATATCCAAGAATTTCGGCTATTATTAACACTTCATTATATGATAGAGAACCTCTCACCAGCTTAGCCGAAAAATTTGCAAGAGAATAATCTCTTCCCATTCGAGCAGAAAGCATTTGAACAAGTTCCTTCATCGTGATATTTTTTTCTGCAAGTAACGATTTTACTTGCTCCCTAACTTTAATTCCCATATTGATAATTATACTCTTGAGTTGATATACTGACAAATAATTATCAAAGAATTTTACAATGTTATCTACATGGTGGAAGCAAATCTCTATGCGCTAAGTTTACCTGAAGATTGAAATAAACAACGAGGGGCGGAATTTTCAATTCCGCCCCTCGTTTATTAAAATTATTTTTCTTTTACTTGTTTTGCATTTGCTAAATCAATATCATCAACTTTTTCAGCCTTCTTTGCATCTTCTGCTTCAAGCTGTTTATTTATAATTACAGTTTGTATTACCTGGAAAATATTGCTTGAAATCAAGTAAAGAAGCACACCTGCAGGAATTGGAATAATTACAAAAGTAAACGTCAGCATAATAGGCATAAACGTATTCATAGATTTTTGCATTTGAGCTTGAGCAGGATCCTGCTGAACATTTTTATTCATAGCCATCATTGCTTTTTGTGAAAGCATCATTGTTACTGCAAAAAGAGCAATCAAAAGAAGTACATCATAATGGAACGAAGTTTTCACTTCTTTTGTAGGGATTGAAGAAACAAGAATACCGTCTTTTCTTACAAAAGTCATCTTCTCTGTTTCTTTTGTTTGAATATCTGTTACATCGATTTCTGCTTTTTCAATTTGGTCAAGCTGGCTAAACTTCAAATTCAAGCTGTCTAAGCTGATTTTAAAATCAGCTGGTTCACCGGGAACAAGCTCGCCTTGAACTTCAACAGCTTTATTAGGTTTTTCAATTTTAACATTCAAAAGCGGTTCTTCATCATTTTTTAAGTAAACTTTAGCGCTCTTACCTGCCATAAATGTATCATACTTAGAAACTCCCAGAGTTCCATCGTGAGAAACACCTGCAGAAGTTTTTAAAGTAGCATCTAATCTTTTAATAAATAAGAAAGGTGAATCTCCTGCCATTTGAATAAACTGAGGACTCATCAAAGTTGAGTACAACAAAATAAATATCGGCATTTGTATTAAAAGCGGAAAGCAGCCTGCCATAGGATTGAATTTATGTTCTTTATAGAACTCCATCATCTTTTGCTGCATCATTTGAGGATTGCTTTTATATCTTTCCTGAATAGCTTTCATCTTAGGCTGAAGCATTTGCATTGTCCGCATTGAACGCTGCTGCGAGAGTCCTAAAGGCCACATCAGAGCTCTTACTATTACTGTTAGCAAAATAATGCCTACTCCATAGCTGCCTGCTATTGAAAGCATTTTTAAAACGTCGATAGTTAGTGTTGTAAAATCCATATTCTCTTCCCTAAATTGTGTATTATATCAAAAAAGTGTGCTTTCGCACACTTTTAAAATACTTTAAAGACAGCTCAATGTCAATTTTATCTTATTCACTATCTTTACTAGAATTTGAGCTAATTGTATTTAATCTTCTTGCAGGGTCAGTTATATGAGTTATTCTCAAACCAAAGTTATCTTCAATAACAACAACTTCTCCATAAGCAATAAGTTTTCCGTTGGCATAAAGTTCCACAGGTTCACCAGCAGCTTTGTTTAAAGTTACAATTGAACCTTTTGTAAGCTCAAGCACTTTTTTAATCGGAAGTTCTGTTTTTCCAAGCTCAACAGTTAATTGAAGTTTAACATCAAGCAAAATATTCAAATTCTGATTAGGCGGTCCTTGAATCTGATCCATATCTTCAAATGATGCAAACTGAACCGGCTGAACAGTTACAGTTTTTTCTTCTACAATATCATCTTCTGTATCTGCAAAAAGCGGTTTAGAAAATTCTGAATTAACATGTGCTTCAAAATCATCATCAAAATCTTTTATATCATCGTCTTCAAACATCCAAAAACCTCTCTAAAAATAGTTTCTTAATAATTCATGCATTTCATCATACACATCTGTTATCTTAACACAAATTTTATCCTTCAATGTACCTGGTCTTGCAAAAAACTTCTTCTCACCATTTACTTTAACAATTAAATCATCCTGAACTTTATTATCAAGTTTTATAATATCGCCTTCAGAAAGCTGCAGAAAATCATCAAGTGTAATATTGCACTGACCAAACTGAACTCTCAAATCAACATTGGAAGTATTCAGTTTTGTTATCATCTTCAATCTCTCATCATTAGAAGCAACAAGCCCTTTTGTCTGGAAAATATGCTGGGTGCTCAAATGTCCTAAAACAGTTTCTAAAACCGGATAAGGAAAACACAAGCTAAACAATCCAAAATGTTTACCGGATATCTGAACTTCAAAAGTCAAAAGAGCAACAATTTCACCTGCTGTTGCGACCTGAATTGACTGATAATTATCATCCAAGCTTATAAACTTGCCTGTGACAGGAATAATGGTATTCCAAGAATCTTCCAAAGATTTAATAATAATATTTATTATCTTTTTTGCAAGCGCTTTCTCAATATCAGTAAGTTCTCTGCTTTGGTTTTCAATGTTTCCAACTCCACCCAGCATTCTATTTACTATGCAAGAAATAACTTCAAAACTTATTCCAAGCAAAACCTGTCCAGATAAAGGTTCAAACTCAAAAACTCCAACACTTATCGGAGATGGCATAGAACGAACAAACTCTTCATAAGTCAGCTGATCAACAGACACAATTTCTATCTCAACACGCATTCGCAAATAACCGCTGAGCACAAGAGAAATTGCTTTTGAAAACTCTCTGTGAATATCTCTTAAAGCACGCAAGTTATCTTTTGAAAACTTATCAGGACGACGAAAGTTATATAATTTATAACTTTTATGTTCTGTATCCGCAAAATCATCAAAGATATCAGTATTAAGTTTTTTCTTACTATTTTCCGTCATTTGCACTCACGTCTACTTACAAATCTACTGAATTATAAACTGTCCGAAACTTACTCTTAAAACTTCTCTTTCTCCGCCAAGAATAGAGTTAATATCATTTGTAATCTGTTCTTTCGAAAGTTCCTTACCTGCTGCTGTCGCAAGTTCTGCCGAAGTTTTACTTGAAAGATTTGTAATAACCGCATCTCTAATTGCAGGTTTATACTGATTCATTTCTTTCTGAATCTCTTCCATCGGATCTGCTGCCGGTGCAGCTTCTCCATGACCGCCATGCCCGCCGCTTTTTACAGGTGGAGCTTCCTGAAAATCTGTATCTTTTTTAGTAACTTCTATCGCTACGTTAACCTTTAAGTACTTTTTCTGGTTATCATCACAAAGGTTTAAAATGAAATCGCCTAAATCAACAATTATTCCTTTTTGAATTTCATCTGCATCACCTTCATCTTCCAACTCTTCTTGTGAAATATTTATAGAAGCAATCTTTTGTGTAATCAAATTTTCCATTACTACATAATTTACACCGGCAAAAACTATAAACATTATAACAATCGATGAAATTGTAAGAATCAAAAATTTGGTAAGATCCTGTTGTTTTCCATCTCCAGCGTTATTTTCAGCCATATTATTACTATTCTCCATCTATACTGCTTCGTATTATTATATCAATTCTATTAGAATAATTACCACCATTATTTGATGTATTTATTACGGGCATAAACTCACCATACCCTACTAGATAAACCCTATCAGAAGGTATTGCAGGCTTATGTTTTAAGAAAAAATCTCCAATATTTCCTGCAATAACAGACGAAAACTCCCAGTTCTTTCCTTTTATCCCCGCAGGAACTTTATCTGTGTGCACTTCTATTATAACAGGATTTTTTATTTTTGCCAAAAAATATTCTATACATATTAATTTTTTCTTCAGCTCAGGAGTTAAATGATAATAATTTGCTTTTGGATTTTCAAGCTCTAATGAAACAACGACTCCTCTGATTTCTTTCTTTACTTCTACACCTTCACAAGCTGATAAACCTTGCTTTACTTCTTCATAAGTATTATTAATAGATGCTTCTCCAAGAACGTAAATCGTTTCTGCAGAAACACAAATTTGTATACAAAATAAAATCAAGAACACAAATTTTTTCATTTTAATATGATTTATGATTTTTCTAAAAAAATAAATTGGTTTTTCGGGGAATTGTTATATAATATTGTTATGGGGAAGTTTGATTTATTTAATAAGTTCAACAGTGCCGTTATCGTTATTAACGGAGCTAATGAAACTGTTTTTCGCAATAATGTTTTTAAGAGAACTTTCACAGATTTTAAAAACATAGAAAAATTTTCTCATAAATTAAATTACAATGTCTGCGCTCTAGTTAGCAACGACGTCACCGTTCACTCTCCAATAACTCAAGCTATAAATTCTGCTGAAGATTTTTCAGCTTTTGTTACTTATCAAACAACCTCTAACGAGCTTTTTTATTATGATATGAATTCGACAAAAAAAGGCGTTCACACAATAATATTTTTTACAGATATAACCGCCAGAATAAACCTTGAAAACTTAAATCAAAAAAATCAAAATCTCCAGAAAAAAATTAACCGCCTGGAAGAAGATAATAAAAATTTATCAAAAATTAAGCTTCAAGCTCAGTCTCAAGCAATGAAACTTCTTCTTTTAAACAATATCTCTAACATAATAAGAGAATCCATAGATACATCAATAATTTTAAAATCTGCTCTTGAAGAGCTGGCGCAAATGTTTGGAGCATTTAGAGCTTATTATGCAGTTTCAAACGAAAATTTAAAGTTCAAAATCATAGAATCTTTTGACAAAAAAGAAAAAAATCTAGAAATTTCTTTTGATAAAGATGTAAATAAATATATAAACGAAGGCAAAGTTTCATGTTTAAGCTGCATAAAAGAATACAAAGATGCAAAACCTTTCAAAGAACTTGTCCAAAGAATTGTTTTACCTATTTATCATCTAAATAAATTATTAGGAATTATTGTTCTTTCAACAAAACAAAAAACCAAGCTTGACGGTACTTTAGAAGTCTTAGACGGAGTTTCTTCACAGCTTGGAAATGCAATTATTCAAGCAGAGCTTTATCAAAAAAATAAACAAATGGTTAAAGACTTAACTAAAACTTTAGAAGAGTTAAAAGATACACAGTTGAAACTTATAAACTCTGAAAAAATGGCTTCACTTGGTCAGCTTGTAGCAGGAGTTGCACACGAAATCAACACACCTGTTGCATCAATAAAATCTAATAATGAAATAACTAAAAAACTTATTTCACAAATCGAAAATTCAGAAACAGGTGAATTATTAAAAGAAATTAATGAAATTGATTCGGAAGCTATTGCAAGAATTAATAGATTAGTCATCTCTTTAAGAAAGTTTGTAAGGCTTGATGAAGCTGAACTCCAAGAAGCTGATATTAACAAAGAAATAGATTTAACACTTGATTTAATCAGACACGAAACAAAAAACCGAATAGAAATAATCAAAAATTATTCAACCCTGCCACCGGTAAAATGCTATCCAAATATGTTGAATCAAGTATTTATGAATATTCTTGTAAATGCAACTCATGCAATAAAAGATTGCGGGAAAATAACTATTGACACAAACTACAAAAATAATAATCTGGAAGTAAAAATTAAAGATAACGGATGCGGAATAAAAGAACCAGATAAAATATTTTTTGCAGGATACACAACAAAAGGAGTCGGAGTCGGGACCGGGTTAGGGCTTGCTATTTCACAAAAAATAATAGAAAAACATAAAGGAAATATTTCTGTAAAAACAAAATTAAACGAAGGAAGCGAATTTACTATTACCATCCCTGGTTAGTAGGAATATTTAAGAAATGTAAAGCTTGATTTTTCAATTGAGTATTAACTTTCAGGATTATCACAATTATAATATTAATTAAATTTTGTAAAAATATCCGGCAGAGTAGTTATAAAAATGTAAAAATATGATATATTAATACTACTGAGATTAAGTGTAAATTTTACCCTAAATAAAAGGGAATGTAACAAAAATTTAACAAATCAAAAGATAAAGGCAATTAATTAGAAAAACAAAACTTTATATAACTGTGTAGAAGTTAAAATTTATATTTGCATATCGGAGGTAACGTGTATGGCAATTACAGTGAACAGCAAAAAGAAACAAGTAAAGAAAACTTTTCAAGAACTTATCAACGACTTAATGGGTTCAAGTTCTGAAAAAGTTAGATATAATGCTGCCCGTGTTTTAGGTGAAATGGGTGATTCTAAAGCTGTTGAGCCGTTAATTGATGTTTTGAAAAACGACAAAAACGGTTCTGTTCGTTTATATGCAGCACGTGCATTGGGCGAATTGGGCGATTCTAAAGCAACTGAACATTTAATTGAATCTTTAAGAGAAGACCGAAACGTTGACGTTAGAGTTCGTGCAGCTAGAGCTCTTGGACGTTTAGGCGGTAAAATTGTTGTTGAACCGCTTGTTGAAGCTTTAAACGATGAAAATTCTCAAGTTTGCATTACAGCAACAGATGCTCTTATTGAAATCGGCGATGTTGCAACAGATGCTTTGATGAAATCTTTAGACCATGAAAAAGTTAACGTTAGATGTGATGCTACACGTGCTTTGGGTGAAATCGGAAACAAAAAATGCGTTGATAAAATTATCAACATGTTATACGATGAATGGGTTAACGTTAGAATTTATGCAGTAACTTCTTTAGGCAAGCTTAATGACAAAAAAGCTGTTCCTGCTTTAATTGATGTTATGAAAAACCGTTCTGAAAATGATTTAGTTAGAGCAGGAGCTGCTGCAGCTCTTGGAGTACTTCGTGATCAGAGAGCTCTTCTTCCTTTAAGAGAACTAATTATGGAAGCGGAAGAGTTAGGTGAGTTAGAAGATACAGCTCTTAAATCTTTCAAAAAAATTATGGCAGCTAACTGGCAAGCTATCCCAGGAGCTACTCAACAAAAGAAACCTGCTGGTTCTTTCTAGGAAATAATTAATTAAAAAAAGGGCGGATTTGATTTTATCAAACTCGCCCTTTTTTCATCATAATTTAATCAAAATCTTTAAATTTTCTTTTGCTTTATTAGCTTCAAACGCTTCAAGAGCATCATCAATTGAGTACACACCGCTAATAAAAGGAGTAAAGTCTATGCGATTATTTTTTAATAATCTAAGCGCAGGTGCAAACTGACCGCAGCGGGAACCGAGTACAGTAATCTCATCAATTACAATTGGAGCAAGATTAAGCTCTTTTCCTGAAGCTACAGTACTTTTCAGTACAAGAACTCCTCGCGGTTTAGTAAGGGCCATTGAAGTTTCAAAACCAGAAGCTGTTCCTGTTGCTTCTACTACAACATCATAAATTTTTTCAGGGCGAAATTCATTCAGCAGTTTGGTTTTCACACCTTGTTCTGCAGCTATATCAAGTTTATTCTGGTGTTTACCAACTAACAATACATCTAAGTTTTGAGCATTTAATGTTAAAGCTGTTGTAAGCCCAAGCTTACCGTCGCCTAAAACAACAATTTTTTGCGTCGGTTCAATATGGAGCTGTTCAGTTATTTCACAAGCCGCCGCAAGCGGTTCTACAAAAACAGCCTGCTCATCAGTTACATTATCAGGTACTTCAAAAAGAACATTAACCGGCATTATCATGTACTCTGCAAAACAGCCGTCTTTTTTCCAAATACCAAGAGTATGACGATTTGGACAATGTCTGTAATTTTTCTTAGCGCACCATTCGCACTCAGGATCATTGCATCCATAACTAATTTCTGCCGTTACCCTTTTACCAATAAGCGATTTGTCTTCAGAGTTAACATCTTCTACAACCCCGACAAATTCATGTCCGAGAACGCCTGAATATCCCATGTATCCTTTGGTAATCTCATAATCTGTATTACATATCCCGGCAAGCTTAACTTTAATAAGAGCTTCGCCTTTTTGTGGAATTGGTTTAGGATAATTTTTATCCAGTTTTAATTCTTTATCAAATACAATTGCTTTCATCACAAAATCCTCCAAACTCAAGAATAGCACAAATACAGGCTTCTAGGTTTAGATGTAAAAAAGTCTTTACAATCCTTAGTTAGATTTAAAAAATGTTGTAATATATTCTTGTACTTGATTTTGAAACAAAGCTCAAAAGCTGCGTAGGAGAAATCTTTCAAGGGTATGAGGGTGTAAAGCGCCCATTCAGCAATAACTTTAGGAGGTTTAATTAATGCAGCACTGCTGTAAATTCAAACCTGCGGATATTTACTATCTCAGGGAAAATAATCTATATTCTTCAAGAAGACTCGCAATAGGGTTTTGTCCAAGATGCGAAAAACCTGTTGCAGAATTGATTGAATGGAGATTTGACGGAATTTTAAACAGAACAACTGCCTCAGGAATTAAAGCAAATGATTTAATGATTAAACATAAAGATGAAATCCTCTACTCTATGAAAGAATGCAACAATTCAAAGTTTAAATCAAAACCTTACGGATGGGTTTATGGAGTTAATAAGCTTATCAAATCAAAAAAACGTGAAATCATCAGGCAATATGCTTACGATTTTTATGGAAATAAAGAATTAATAAAAACTTACTAAATATCATCTTTGACCGGAGATTGTCGTTTCACCTTTCTCTCTCGCACACTCCTTGTGTAGTACATTTTACTCCTTCTCCGGTCTTTTTTTTATGAAAGTAAATGTATTTAAACACTAAAACACAAAAGTGATACAGAGGCACTTATGGCAAAAAAAATAAAAGATAAAAAGCAGGAAGTCAATGAAAAACACATCAAGCTTTATGATAAAACTCTCAATATATTAGAATTTCTATTAAATGAATTTTCTCAAGATATTAAGCCGGCTGAAATTGATTTCCTGGAAGTTCCTAAGAATACTATTGCCACAATTGATTTTATAATCTCTGCAATAGGTAAAGTACAAAAAGGTCAGAGATTAGCCCTCGGAATAGACAATGATTTACCATTGAACGAAGAGCCCGAAATTAACATTGTAGAAGGGCTTTGTAAGGATAAAATATGATAAGAGTTTTAATCCCAAGGGACAAAGAGTTTAAAAAATATAAACAAGAATGTAAAAAACTTTATAAATCTGTTCAAGATAAAATCTGTGATACAAATTCTTTTGAATTCATTATTAACAATACTTTTTTCTACATGTTTCTTGATAACAATAATTTTACAGGAGTACTCTATTTTTTTATTGATGAAGAAAATAAAATGTATGTAAATGGATTTGGTAAAAGAAAACATTTTTTACATCATCTTGAATGCGTTAAGCTAGCTCTAAGCTGGTTCAATTGTGATATTTATGCTAAAGCACAAAACAGAGCTTCTGCATTATGCTTAATAAAATGCGGATTTAAAAAAATAGGAAAAAACATTTTTATTAAAAATCAAAAACTATACCACTGACCGCAGAAGAAAACTTGCCTGTCGCGTAAATGAATTCTTAACAAGAAATGACGAAGCATATGAAAACTTTGTTTGAAACTAGATTTTACACCATTATTTCTTACATAATTAAATATTAAATGTTTTGGGTATTTTGGGTATTTGGTCATAAGGTAAGCGACTAGAAAATTTTTCAATCCTCTTACTGAACTTGTCTTTATTAACGGCGACAAAACATTAGAAAAAACTTGCACATTTTCTATTTTTTCTCCAATCGCATAATCTGTATAAGAATCCAGTTTAAATCCATTGGCCAATAACAATTGTGACAAGCCTACTTCATATTTTTGAATAATTTCGTCTTTTGTTTCTTCTTTTTTTATACTGTAAATAAAATCGCGAAAAACATTTGATTTATACACTTGAGATTTAAATACCAAAAAGAAGCTTTGCACATGCGGTTTATGGCTTTTATAATTGAAATAATTCGTTCCCCAGAAATCGCACTCTCTTTTATCCATTATTTCCCAAACTTTTTCAAGAGAATATAAAGGTCCAAGGCAGCTGTCATTTGCGAATATCAACTCATCTACATTATTTAATAAATTATTTTCGTCTAAATACTTAAAACCGCGTTTATATGAACCAAAATCATATTCACCATGACGATATGCAATAGCCTCTTTAACAAAAGGTTTTATTTTCTTAATCTCATTATCTGGTAAATCACAATCTGATACAAATATTATCGTATCAGAAACTTTTTTCAATTCTTTGAGATAATATATTACATATCCCTGTATAGTATTATTTTTATCAAAATGCGCAAATACAGCAGCCTTAGTCATAATGCCTTCCTAAAGTATCTTTCTTTTTTATTCTAAATGTCAGTCCTAAAATACGTAATTTATGATAATCCCATAATTCTTCATAAGAAAAGAACCTATCATACCATTTTACAGTTAAATTTTTATAAACTTTTGAATCATTCTGAGCTATCGGATGTAAACTAGCTCCTCCTGAAGATAAACTTCCATAATGATAAATAGTAGCACCGCAAATTCTTTGATTTTTCTTTTTTGCTTTATGGCTTCTTGTAAATATCCAGCTATCTCCATACACAATTTTTATATCTTCCGGAATTTTACAATAACTTGATTTATAGAAAAACAAAACAATTCCAAAATACCAATCCATATAAGAAGCAGGTTCAAGAGAAATTTCTTCTCTAGGAGGAATAGATGCATTTTCAGGAATTTCTTCTATTCGCTTTCCATTCATACCTACAATTCCCATTTCTGGAGTTATTTTTGCAGCAACATCTCTGCAAAAATTTTCAGGAATTATTATATCGTCATTAAGAAGCCCGATGATTTGATTTCTTGCAGTTTCTACTCCAAGATTCCAAGAAGGATTTACATATAAATTTTCTTCAGGTGTTATAACTTGAAGCTTTCCGCTTTTATGTTCAAATCCCTGCAATGAATTATCGATCAAAATGATTTCATCCACTGAATTATCTGAATCCAATGAATCAATTAACATATTTAAAATAATTTTGTTTTTTTGCAAAGTTGGTATAACAATTGTTACTTTATCATTTTGCATCTGACATAATTCTCCAGTATCTAACATATTTTACCATAAACAATTTATTTTGAAATTGTAATTAATATAAGATAGCCCAACTGGCTAATACAAAATTAAGTTGGAGCAAAGCTCCAGAAAGGAAAAACATGGTATTTGAATACATTCTTGAAAAAGACAACTCTGCAAAGAAGCTTTCGAAAAATGAGGAAAGCACTCTTGTAAAAAAAATTTCATCTAAATTCACGACACTTAATGCAGAACGCAGCACAAATCTTGAAATGGCATCTAATCTTGCTAATGAAATTTTTTTCAAAAATGATTTTAAATCTATTTCTGACAAAAATCAAAAATGGAAAGCTAAAATAAAAATGTGTAAAACTTTCATGTTTTACCAAACACTTAAAGCGTTTATTTGGAGAAATACTTATGCAAATGTTAATTCTATGTTCGACGTCTCAGGAGAAAACCACAACGCAAACAACGCTTCAAACAAACAAAAAGCCATGCTGGTGGACATTCTTGAGAAAATGGGGTACCAGAAAACCTGTGACCAAATTATCGATAACGCTCTTTTATACGGTGAGCTAATTTCTTTTACAAGCTGGAAAAAAAATTACGAAGAATACAGACGGCCAATTGATTTTTTCAAAAACATCTTCTCACAAGATGTTCAAAAGCTGCCAGTTATACTTGATGCAATTTCTAAAGGAAAAAACTACTGGGTAGATACAAAAAAAATATATGACAACCCTTATATTTACCCTGTAAATCCAGCAGACTTAGTTTTTGATTCATCACAAAAAGATAACTGGGATTCCTGCCCTAAAATCTATAGAACATATAAAACTCCATCCGAAATTATCAATAATCAATTCTATTCTTTCACAGATGAACAAAAAGAAGAAATCAAAAACTTAATCGGAGAAAATAATTCTAAATTCGAAAAAGACAGCATAGTGAAAGGTTCTACAATTGAAGTACTTGAGCATTGGGGTGATTTAAAACTTTCAGACGGCACCCTTTTAAAGAACTGGCACGTTGTAATTATCGCTCGCAAATACTTAGCAGCTTTCGGGAAAAATGAAAGTATAGTAAATCCATTTTCCTACGGAGCATTTATTTGCGACCCTAATACAAAACGCGGCATAAGTCCTTTATATTCAGTTCTCTCGCTTGCACATTTGCAAGAAGAACTAATGAATAGAACCTGCAACCTCCAAGCTCTCAATGAAAACCCTCCGCTTTTAGCTCCAGAAGGATTTTTTGATGAAGATGAGTTAAATCTTTATCCAGGTAAAATTATTGAATATGGAGACAATCTATCTCCTAATGCAGCTTTTAAACAACTAACATTTAATCCAAATGTTTTCTTGCAAGACATCTCTTTCCTCAACGATTTAATGGCAGAAGTTTCAGGAATTTTCCCGAATATGATTGGAGCTATAGAAACAACTGGTGCCAAAACTGCAACAGAAATTAACACAAAAACTCAAGGTCAGATGACTAGGCTGTCAATGATAGTTGATACCATTAATCAAGACTTAATAATACCAAATGTTCAAAAAGTTGCCAAACTCTGTGCTGATTTTAAATCCGGCGTAGAAACAGTTTTTGTCAACCACGAAAACCAGCAGGAAGTAATTGAAGTCGATGATACAGTTCGTCAAGGCGATTACAAATACATGTACTCAGACTCTTCTATGACTGCACAAAAATCCGAACAAGCTGATTTAGTTGTACAAGCTGTTGAAAGATTTAACAATCTTATTGCTTTGAATTTAGAAGAGATTTTTGTCTGGTATTTTGAGCAAAAAGGTGTTGATAATCCTGAACGTTTCCTCGGAGTCCCAGGGGTAAATCAAGGGGTAAATCCGGGAATAATTCAAGGAGCAGCAAATGGAATAAATCCTGAAGTTAATGAGCTGTCCACAAGCGACAATCCTGCTGAAGCTCCCGAAGCAGATAAATCCGAAATGCTTAAAGTATTAATACCGGCAATGCTGGAAGCAGCTAAAAACAACAAAAAAGATGAGCTTCTAGAACTTATGTCAGCTATGAAAAAATCAAGAAAAAAATAATTATGAGATTTAGAAATTTTAGAAACAAATTTAACAAAAAAAATAGAATTTATTCACAAGAAGATATCCTTAAGATGCAGCTATCTTCAATTTTCGATAACGAAAATGATTTAATAGCACAAAATCAAGACATTGGAGTGCCGACAGCAGAAGAGTTGCAAAATTCTCCTAATACAAAATGGACTGTTCCTGATGTTGGAGATGATGGCAAAGACGACATAGGATATTGGGAAAGTATTATGGACGAATTAGACGATACCGAATACCCGCTTGCTCCTGCTGATAAGCCTCAAATTATACTTGATGAAGATATCCTTAATGAACAAGCTTCACCTGTCTTAGAAGGCAAAATTGAGAAAAATCATACAAACCCCGCTCCACAGCAGCAACATACTGTAAATGTTGAAGAACCTTACATGTTAGAAGGCGGTGTCGATTATGAGAATACAGTCCCAACTTCATACATTGAAAAACTAGCTAATAAATATGAAGGCTCAACTTTATCAAAAATACAAAAAGCTGCTGCAAAATTACCAATTTGGAAATCGTCTGAAAAAGAATACTATCAACATGCATTAAAACGAGCTGATGGAGAAGAGCCGACTGATTTTATGAAAGAACAAAATGATTTTAAAAAGATACAAGAAATTGACGATCCTAATTTGAGACAAATATATGTTGAAAAAGCAGCTAAAATGTATGGATTAGATATCAATGACCCCGTTACTTATGATGCTGTTAAAAATACAGAAGTAGTTATTCCTAAACTGGATTCACAATTATATTCTCAGGTAAAAAATTCTGAAGTTTTCCAAAAATGGGTAGCTGAACACTATGATGATATCAAAAACCAAACTAATACTAGTACATCTATTGAATTCCCAAAATCCGGAAAGAATAAAAATGCTGAAAGAAGCCTATTTACAACATTTCACAACGCAGATCTGCTTAATTCTACAATTAATGAAGATGGGTCATTTTCAGTGCTTATTTCAGATGGCTATGATTTTGACCCTATTAACAAATCTACAACAGGAATTTATAACTCAATTTTGCGAGGAATAAATAACAATGCATATGAACAACAAGAATTAGGGCAGCTGGAAAGATATTTACTTTCTACTCAAATAAACTTAACCAAAGAGGAGATTGATGAAATTTTAAAAAAATACAATAAGCTCAAACAAAATTAATAACATAAATGACGCAATATAAATAAAATTATAAAATCTATTGTACAATAAGAATTTACTAGTCACCCAAGGTGTTTTTGAGAAACAGTATTTTAATATGCATAAAACAGCAGTTAATAAACAGCTTATCATAAAGAAACCCCAAAAACACCACCAACAGTAAAAGCCTGCTATTGCTAAAATATTATAAAAAGCCTCAAAATAACCCCATATATCATATTTATATGCAACAAATAAATCATGCGGAATACCAAATAATATCGCAATCGCCGTAAATATTAATGATGGCAGCATAAATAATACCAATAAATGTGTTAGGTATAATTTTTTGCTATTTTGAATCAATGTTTTTAAAATTTCAAATATCTTTCTCATAGATAAGTATTTTAACAAACTGAACAATTACTGTCTATAGGCTATAAAGCCTATAGACAATTCATAATACATAAAACAGAAAGGATTTTTATGGAAGAAATTCAAGAACAAAATTCTGTAACAGAGCCGGCAGCTGCCGAAAACTCTTACCCAGAAATTACACAAACCGAAGGACAAGCACAAAATGCCCCTTCAGAACTTCTCTTAGGCAAGTTCAAATCAGTTGATGATTTATCTAAAGCATATCAAGAGCTTGAAAAACATCAAGGTTTTCAATCGCAAGAGCTGGGACAGCTTCGGGAAAAAGATGCTGCAATCAACAATATAACTCAGCTCTGGGCTAAAGAAAAAGAAATTCAGGCTGCTAAAGAAGAGCTTATGCAGGCTTCTCAAAAATATGATAAACCTGAATATTTTCAAGACCCGGCTTTCAGAGAAATCTACAAAGCTGCTTACCTCGCTTTAGGAAAAAATCTTGATGCAGATAGATTTATAAGTCTTATTGACAATTATGTTGCCTCAAGAATCTATGCAAAAGAAAAAGAAAAATCTGCACAAAACGAAACTGAAAAAGCAATAAGTTCAATGACTTTTTCAAAAAATGACACATCTTCACTGACTCCGCCTTCAAAAAGGCTCGATGAGATGACGCCTAAAGAAGTAGATGAACTTCTTGAAAGACTTATTTAAAAGTAACAAACCAAACAAAAGAAAGGAAAATTATGACTACCACAAAACAAATGATAGTAAACGCTTTTAATAAAGCATTCAACAAACATTTCTACAATGAGCTTGTCGTAGGTAAGCTTGCACACGCAGAGTTTAAAGACAATATTTCAAAAGGCGACGAAGTTGATATTACAATGCCTGGTCTCGTAACTCTTTTTGATTACGACGGCGGAGACCTTCCAAATGCAGAAGCAGCAACTCTTTCTACATGTAAAGTTAAAATAGACAAAGGAAAAGCTTTTCACTTCGAACTTAATGAAATGGAAGAAAAAATGCTTCAAAAATCTTCTGACAATGCAGCTGCACAAGTAGAACTCGCTAAAGATTACACAAACGACGCAATCAAACAATTCTCAGCATCTGTAGATTCTGCATACGCTAACCTTTATACAAGAGCTGGTCATTATTTAGACAATGACGGCTCTGCTATAACATTAACCTCAACAAATGCAAAAGATATTTTAGCTTACATGCAGGCTAAGTTCCAGCGCGGCGACGGAAAAGGACACACAAACTGGATTGACGGCTCAATGGTATGTATCATTCCGCCTGAATACCAATTCTTCTTAGGAAAATCTGATGATTTAAGATACACAGAAGCTGGTAAAGAAGAAATGAGAAAAGGTTATATCGGAAATCTTTGCGGATGGGAAATTCTTGTATCAAATAACATCGCTCAGCCGGAAGACGGCGTATTCTATCCTCTATTTGGAGTTAAAGGTAAAACTCTTGCCGGCGGTATTTCATCAGATTTAAATACAACATACTACACCCCTGAAAAGAATTTTAACACATGCTACAAAGGCTACGGCTTATACGGCGTAGGAGCTCCTCGAGCAGATTATCTCGGAACTGCAAAAATTAAAGCTGCATTATCAATTTAGTAGAAAATATGAAAGGAAATTTATATGACAAGAGATATTATTAATGTCCAATACCCGACTTTAGACCACACAGAATCTGTTGCTAATATCGGAATTACAGCTTCTACAGTAACCCAAGAAAACGGTGTTACTATAGCAAATGCGTTTTCTAATAAAAACAATTCTTTATTTATCATAATCGATAACACTGCAACAAAATCATTGTTAACAGTTAAAGCAGGAGATGCTTATCCTAACTCAATGTTAGGTGATATCGTAATCGAGCTGCCAGCTGGAATCTCAGCTATCCAGCTCCAAGACTTATCTCGTTTTGAAAAATCTGACGGAGCTATCGACTTAGATTTCGCGACTGGATTTACAGGAACTATTTACGCCGTTGCTAAATGGGCAGGCGTTCGCGAAGTTTAAAAAATTATAATTTAAATGGGCGGAGGAATATTCCTCCGCCCATTTTAGAAAAGGAGCAAAATGTTCAAAATAAAATATCTCCCCACCGGACATGTTTTTCTAATCCCTGAAAAAGATGCAAAACTTCTCAAAGAAAAAAGTCCTGATGAATATCTTATCCTAGAAAAAAACGGAAAAAAATTCAAAGACAAAACTAAAATTAAGCAATCCGAAGAAACAAACTCTATACTATCAAAAGTAATAGACAGGAGCTCAAAATGAAAACATTACAAGATTTTCTTGATGCATTAGGTCAACGTGAATCAGGAGGAAACTACAAAGCTTTCAATAAATATGGCTATGCAGGAAAGTACCAGATGGGCGAAGCTGCACTAATTGATGCAGGTTACTACAAGAAAAACGGCAAATACAATAATGACTGGTCCGGAACTTTCACCGGAAGAGACAATGTCCTTTCAATAACAGACTTCCTGAACAATCCAAAAGCCCAAGAAAACGCACAAATAGCATTCAAAAGGCGGCAATGGCTGTACTTAAAAGCCGTAGGCGCAGAAAAATTTACAGGTAAATACATAAATGGTTACTGCATTACTCAATCAGGACTGCTTGCAGGAGCGCATCTTAAAGGAGCAGGAGGAGTAAGAGATTACCTTAAATCAAACGGAAGTGTAAATCCAAAAGACGCATTTGGAACTTCTGTAGAAACTTACATTAAAAATTTTGCAGGGTACGATGTATCCTCTATTTGCAAATAAAGGAGACAAAATGACAATTACGTTATTAGATTTATACAACACAGCAGCATCGCAAGAATGGTCTATGTATGATAATGACGCAGCTTCAAAAGAAGAATTTGAAAGCTCTTTAGTTATTGCACTTAACAAAGCTGCTGCTGAAATTTTGTATTCATATCCATTCACTTTCAGAGAACGAACTCATGTTATTATCACAATACCAAACGTTCAATCTTATGCAATGCCGGCTGGAATTATTAAAAAGAATTCTCTAGGAGATTACTGCATAAAAATTAACTCAAAAGCACTTAAATTGGCAAAAGAAAAAACTGAAAATAAACCAGGTATACCAGAAGAATTTTATATACAAGGAAATAAAATAATTCTATCTCCTACTCCAAATGAAAAATGCATTATTACAGTCGATTACATAACACTTGCCATTGGTGAAAATAAAGAAGGTGATGAAATCTTTGCCTTAAAAGAAGATAACGATACCCTATCAGTGCCTGAATATCTTGAAGAGCTCTTAAAAAATGCAATCATCGCAAGAGCAATGTTAAACTCTATTGCTTCAGAAAGCGATGAAAATTATTCAGCATACAAAAAACAGTCAGAAACAGCTTATAGATTATTAGTCAAATACGCAAAGGGGGTGGGGCTGGATAAAGTTGTAAATATATAATTACCTGTAAGATTTCAAACAAAAAAAACTCCCAAGCAGGGAGTAAAACTTTTTCAAGATGTAAGATTATATAAGAGAGTTGTGTATAGTTAATTATTAA
>CANARY010000007.1 GCA_947364235.1 uncultured Candidatus Melainabacteria bacterium
CAGCGGGTTATTCTATTGCTGCTCAGATGTCAACGAAGATAAGTGCATATCAGGTAGCGGAAGACAACGCAGCAATGGGTTTGGATTTACTTATGACAGCTGGAGATTCTTTATCACTGATATCAGAACATTTTACGCGAATACGTGATTTAACTATTCAGGCAAAAAATGGAGCTTATGGCGAAGAATCAATGAAAGCTATTAATTCAGAGGTCAATGCTCGTCTAGATGAAATTCAGAGGCTTTATGACACAGCAGAGTTTAATGGTTTGAAGCTGTTTTGCGGAGAAAGTTCAAGCTCTTCAAAAACGGGCTTTATTAATGATGTAACAAAGCGCGATACCAGTACAATGACAACGTTAGCAAGTGTAGATGAGAATACGATTATTTCAAAAGGCACATACTCGATATCTACTGCAGAAGAACTTGCTAAACTTGCTTCAATGACAAATAATTATAATATAGAAGGCGGCGAGTTTGTTCTTGCAAATGATATTGATCTTTCTGCATACTCAACTGGTGAAGGCTGGACTCCGATTGGCAATGGTCCTGCTTTTGGAGGATATTTTGACGGTAATGGTTATTCTGTAAAAAACTTATATATTAATCGTCCAAATGAAGATTATCAAGGCTTATTTGGTTGCACTTGGGGTCCAATTGTAAATTTAGCAGTTGTAGATTGTGATGTAATAGGCAGAGATTATGTAGGAGGGCTTGCTGGTGAGTCAACAAGGTGGGATATTAATAACTGTTATACTTCTGGCAATGTTAGCGGTTCCACTGCTGTAGGCGGATTGATAGGAGTTGCGGTTCGTGGTAGTATACTTGATTCTTATTCAACAGCAGATATAACTGGAGTAGAATGTGTTGGCGGATTGTGCGGGGAGATTGTGTTACAATCTTCGACATCTGCCTCGATAAGTATGAGAACTTCAATGGTTAGTGGATACTGCATTTCAGGTTGTTCTTCAACAGGAAATGTTGAAGGAAGAATTGATACCGGAGGAGCAATAGGAAGAATTTATTGTGAACGGGGTTATTCTTTGATTTTAGAAAATGTTACAAGTGGTGACAGCATAAAATGTGATGGACAAAAAGTTGAGGATTTAATAAGTGCTATATCAGGCGACGGTAGTGTTATTATTAAGGACGGATGCGGAATAAAACCGAATTTGAGTTCTAATAGAACATTAAATAGTTTTCTTTTTCAAGTCGGAATAGACTCCTCAGAAAATTCTCAAATAGAAATTAATACATCTTTTGTACTTACAAATCTTTCAGATTTGCGTAATATCGGTGTTTCTGATGGTATTTTCCTTGAAACAATCGATAGCTTTCTTGCTTCAATATCTGCCAAGCAAACCGAGTACGGTGCATGTCAAAACCGCTTAGAAAGCGCTTTAGAAGAAATTAACACGCATTATGAAAATCTTGTATCTTCCCGTTCGACTTTAAGAGACGCAGATGTAGCAAAAGAAAGCTCCGCTTATATTCGTAACCAAATCTTGCAGCAAGCTTCTGCAGCTTTACTTGCAACAGCTAATCAGAGCCCTGCAATAGCACTGCAGTTAATTTAGCAGTTTAAAATCCAACTGGAATACTGCAGCAAGTTTGTATTTTTTTAATGTTAATTTACATTTACCCCTGCAGTTGTTATGAAAATGCTGCGCCATGAAAATCTGTACCGCCTGTTTTAATAAGCTGCGGGTATTTTTCTGCAATTTTTTTTACGTCTTTGGAAGAATGAAATTTCACGATTTTCCTAAATCTTGGGTAAGGATAATAAACTTCTATACCGTCAAGTCCGTGTTTCATTAAATCTTTTACAAGTTTTTCAAGGTTTAAAGCCCAATAGCATGCTGGATGTGCCAGAACTGCAATCCCTCCTGCATCGTGGATTGCTTTTATTAACTCAGGTACATTACGCTTCGAAAACAAGCGGATTAAGTCTCCTTCTGTTTCAGCTTTTGTTTTTGCCAGATATGGCTCAAGAGCAGGATGATTTACGTCAATATCATAAGCTAAAAGGTGAATAAACACATAACCAAACCAGCAGTCAAACTCTGCTCCTGTAATAAGAATATCGTCTTTGTAATGTTTATGACCTTCAATAGTATTATGGTCAGTAATCGCAATTTTTTTATATCCCTGCTTCTTCGCATTTTCCAGTATGTCATTAAAATCTGCTTTTCCATCAGAAAAAGTGGAATGTATATGCAGGTTTGCTCTGCCTGATAAAAAATCTTGTTCTGTTAAGTCTTTCATAATATTATTTTACTATAGCAGGAGAAAAAAAGTATGGCAAAAAAAACTTCATCTTTAGGAATTTTTACTGAAGCAATCGGATTATATTTTTCCAATTTTTCTAAGTTTATGAAATATATGACTTTTCCGGTACTTGGACAAATTGGCGGGCTTTTGCTTGTATTTTTGATAACTTATTTTTATACGCAAAATATGCCGCCTCTTATCGAAAAGTTTCCAAACTTAAGCAATGTTCCTCTGCTTATTGGTATTTCTTTTGTAATAACTCTTCCCGGGCTGGCGATTTTTTGTAAAGCTTTCTGGGAATATCTTGTTGCTTACGGTGCTGTAAACTCAATGTATGAGAATATGCAGAAATCTGGTAAAGTGTATGATTTTGAAGCGCATACAGAACTTATTAAAAGGCGTGCTTTGCCTTTTATAGGATTATGGGCTTTATTTGGAGTTTTTCAGCTTATTGCAATTTGTCCGCTGTTCTGGGTTGTTTGCGGAATTTTGACTGTGTATTTTGTCCTTGTGTTTCAAGTATTTACGTTTGAACCTGAGTTATCGCCTGTCGGATGTGTTAAAAAAAGCCTTTATTTAATAAAAGGACATTTTAGTCAGACTTTTGTTTTGATGGCTTTTGCAGGTTTACTTACATACTTGTTTATTCCTCAGCTTTTTATTAAACTTTTTGAATTAGCCGGTATCAATGAATTGTTAGCTAACGCGTTAATGCCTGTTATTACTCAGCTTCAGCTGCCAGAATTTGTTACGCATTCAGATGCTGCGATGTTTACTATTCACACTTTTATTGCTCAAATTCTTATTCAATATACATTGCCTATGCGTTCTATAATGTGGTCTATGTGGTATCAAGATCTGAATAAGTCTTTGCCTGCAGCCGGACGTAAAACTTCTTCTAAAAAACGTCCAAGCGAAGTTTTAATGGAAGAATCTCATAAAAAATACGGCAAAAAGAAATTGGATAGAAATCTTTTAAGGCGTGCTAGCGAGAAAGATGATGAACAGTAAAAATTAAGCCTTCGCCTATTTGCGTTTCTTGTTTATAGTTTTTTAAAATATAGCTGTATATTTTGCCGGCGTAGTCTATGCCAAAAAGTGAATAATAATAGCTGGAGGTGTCATAATTGCTTGTTATTATGTATTCCGGTTCTGTAATCTCAAATCTCTTTATAATTAAATCTTCACCAAAAGTCTCTATGTATAAAGGTATTAGAGAATAGAACTTGTTGTCAGAAGCTCTGTTTGTAAGGAAGTTGACTGCTAAACATTCAGGATAAACAAGAACTTTATCATTTTTATTTGTGTTTTTTTGAACGTATACAATCAATTCTTTGAGGGAATTTCCAATATATGGGGTGGTGTAAACTGTACCCATGTCTGTTTTAAGTTTTACGTTTTTGCTTTTTAATGTTTGAATATTTTTTATTCCAAATGAAATTGTGCATAGAAGTAAAACAATCATAATTGGTTTTCTTATTTTTAAAGGTGTCAGGATAAATAATGAAATCATTGCAAAAGGAAGGAAATAAATTCCGTAAGACTGCAGAGCTGCTGCAAAGAATATTTTTATAGAGATAAGAAAAGATGCAAAGATGAAAAATTTTTCCTGATTTTCCAGCTGTTTAAACCTAATTATGAAAAAGATGAATAACAAAGGAAATATATAGATAAAAAGTTCTGGAGTTGATATGAACCAGCAGTAAACTAATAATACAGGAATTATATAATAACTTTTTACAAAATACATTAATGCGGCCGGGATGGATATTTTTGCCAGGTTAATTAGATAAATAGGTATTAGTTCCGGACGAAATACAAGACCTGTAACTGAATAGAACCAGTAAAGTGTTTTTGCAGCACTCATCATAAGTATTAGTTTATAAGAAATTAAAATGTTTTCGAATCCTGCATCTTGTACGAAAAGCGGTGTGAAAGTCAATGCTGCAGGTAAAATTAAGCCTGCCATGTTTTTATGCCAGTTTTTTAAGCCGGATGCATAAATTAATAATGGCAATAAAAAAATAAATTCGTACTTGGAACAAATTGCAAATGAATACATTGCGTAAGCTAGCGGGAATTTTTTGTTAAGTGCAAAATAAATAGAGTTTAAAATAAATAAAAGGCCGTAGAGCATGCCGTAAGAATACGGGAAAAAGCAGTTAAATACGTTTGGTGATAAAACAGCTGTACAAATAAAAATTATCCCGATTCCTAATGAGTAATTTTTGTTAAAAAATTTATTTGAGATTGCGAAAATCAGATTAGAAATTCCTAATGATGTAAACAATCCTGCAAAATAAAGTATACTTAAATGAACTCCAAAAATTTTGAAAAGCAGTGCGTTAAATAGATACGAAAACGGTGCGTATATGTTAAAAATATTTTTGTAAAGGACTTGACCTTCTAAGATTTGTGCAGGGATATAAGCTTCTCTAAATGAGTCAAAAATTACGTCTCCAAACCTGCCGTATCCGATTATGAAACAGAGAATAATTAGTATATTTAGTAATAAAATCTGCCAGTGTTTTTTTAACATGATTTTATCTTAACAAAGCTTTACACATAAAGCAATTTTGTAACGATGAAAAACTTTATATATATGTGTGTTAGTGAAAGGTATTTTATGTCGGTAAATTCGTTTACTCTTAATAATTTGTACAATCAGGGTATTCTTGATTATGTGCCTTTTGAGCTTTGTAACGGTTCAAATGTTTCACTAATGAATGGTATGCAAAATCCTTATCTTCAAAACGCTCAGCATGGTGCTTTATACCAAAACCATGGTCAAAATGATAGTGTTGAGATTGGTTTAGGAGTTCAAAACATTGGTGCTCAGTCTGCTGCAGGCGGCGTAAATGCTTATGGACTTAATAATATCGGCTCAAAATCTACTGCTGGCGGAGCAAATGCGTGGGGAGGTTTCGGAGATGTTAATAACGGAATAAATAAAACAATTTCTAAAATAGAAAATACTCCTAATTTTATAAAAGGACTTGCAGCAGGAGTTCTTATGTTTGGAGCTGTTGTAACGTGTTTAAAACGCGGTAAAAAACCGCCTGTGGAAAAGCAAAGCTTTTTTGCAAAGTTCAATCCTTTTAAAAAGAAAAATACTTAACCTTATAAAAATACCTTATTAATTAACCAAATTATACACGCCTCCGGGCGTTTTTTTTATGCTAAAATTATTTTGTATGAGGAGATTAATTTTATCACTGGCTTTATTTTTTAGTTTAGTTTTAACGGCTCAGGCAAATGTCGTTAATCTTGATTTGGAAGAGCTTATAGATTTAGGACTTAAAGAAAATTGTGAGCTTAAGATTAAAAGAATGGAGCTTAAAGCGAAAGAAAAAGATATTAAAATAGCAAACCGTTTGAAAAATCCTGAGCTGCAGTCAAATATTGTTATGGGAAATGTAGCGCTTGGCAACTCTTCTCAAGCGGGAGTTGCGTTTCCTATAGAAGTTTTAAAACGCGGGGTGAGAAAGAAAATTGCCCAAGAAGAATACTCGCTGAAAGAAACTGAGCTTAAGCAGGCTGAACATAACTATAAGCTCCAAGTTATGAAGGCTTATTTTGATGTTTTGTATTCAAAGTCTGTTTTAAAAATACAAGAAGAGCGTTTAAAACTATTTAAAAGCTTGGTTCAAATTACAACAGACAAGCCTAAATACCCATCTTATGAAATTGATAATTTGAAAGCAGATATTCAATACGCGCAGCAGCTAATAGAGGTTAATCGAGCAAAATCAAATCTTCTTGCAAGTCAGTTTGAGCTTAATAAAGTTTTGAATACTGGAGTTGATTCTGTGATGTATGATACAAAAGAAGCTTCACTGCTTGGCAACCGTGCTTTTTGGGATATCAAGATTGCTGATTATAATTTTCTTGAAAATATTGCGCTTCAATACAGTTATATAGTGAAAATTTCGGCTAAAAATATTGATAAAGCCGAAGAAGAACTTAAACTTGCAAAAAGACAAAGGGTACCCGATGTCAGCGTTGCTGGAGGTTATGCTTGGCAGACTCATAGAAATGCTCCGAATGATTTTGGAGGTGCTTTTGTGGGCTTTGGAATGGATTTGCCTCTGCTTTATAATTACGCTCCTGAAATCCAAAAAGCTCAGATTTTCCTTGAAAGAAGCAAAGTCGGCAAAAAAGCTTATGAACATCAGCTTAAGTATGAGCTTAAAAAAGATTTTAATACATTTAAGTATTCTGCTGAAAACATGGAATATTCAAAGAAAATTCTTGAAGATTCTGAAAAAATTGTTGAGCTTTCAACAGCAGGTTATATAAGCGGAAAAAATTCTTACTCAGCTCTTGTTTTAAATGAAAACATGCATCAAGATGTTTTGAGTAATTATCTGCAAGCAATGTCAAGGCATTTTTATTCATATTTAGAATTGATGCAGGATATCGGACATGATATCTTAATTGAAGAGGAATTGTTATGATTAAACTTGTTGCAACAGATATCGACGGAACAATTTTGATTCCGGAAGGTGAGTTTACTACGGGTGTGAAAGAATGTATCCGCAGGCTTTGCGCCAAAGGAATAAAAGTTGTTCTTGTAACTGGCAGGATGAATGCAGCTGCAAGCCGTATTGCCGAAGATTTAGGGCTTGATACTCCAGTAGTTTCTTACCAAGGCGGTTTGATTAAGCATAAAGGTGAAACTCTTTACGAAAAGTGCCTTACGACTGAACAGGCTGAAAAAATTATTAATTGGGCAAAGGAAGAAAATATACATCTTAATCTTTATAATGATGATATTTTGTACTCCGAAAATAAATGCTATGAAGTTGTAAGATACTGCAATAATTTGCATACGCACTATGAAATAAAACAGTTTTGTGATGTTGACAAGGTCAAGGTAAACAAACTGCTTGCTATTGACTACAATCATCCTGAAAAAATTGACAGGCTTGAAAAAGAATTGCCGGAGATTTTTCCGGAGCTTTATATTGTAAAATCAACTCCTTACTTTTTGGAATTTTCTAATAAAGAAGCGTCTAAATACTGTGCTGTTAAGTTTCTTCAAAATTATTGGGGAATAAGTGAAGAAGAAACACTTACGATTGGTGATCAAAATAACGACATTGCACTTTTAAAAGCAGGCGGAATACGTGTTGCAATGGGTAACGCAACAGAAGAGCTTAGAAAAGTCGCTACGCATACAACTGATACTGTGTTCAACGACGGGTTCGTTAAAGCGATGGAAGAATTTTGTCAATAAAAAAGAGGGAAAACCCCTCTTTTTTTATGCCTTATATTTAACCCTCTATAGTTTCTACGCCATCATCTGTTACAAATTGAATGCCAAACTTAGCACGGAAAATGTATCGAACTGTGTTACTTTGGATTTCAAACATCATCTTGTTAAATAAATCGTACGCTTCTTTTTTGTATTCAATTAAAGGATCTTTTTGTCCGTAAGCTCTAAGTCCAATGCCGTCTTTTAGCATATCAATGTTATGAAGATGATCAATCCACTGGTTATCAACGACTCTTAAAAGAATGTCTCTTTCTAAAGTGCGCATAATATTATTTTCTGCATAAAGCTCCTGCTTTTCAAAAGACGGGTCATATTGTTCAGAGATAGAGTTATAGAAGTTGATGATTTCTTCTTCATGCTCTCTGTAAGCCTTCTGAGCAGCTTCTTTTAGCGAATCATAAATTCTTGAGAAACGATAACTTTTAATATCTCCAACTTTGATATAAGAAAGCTTCGGAATAGTTGAGTGCAGTTCTTTTATAAGCGTATTTAAGTCTTCTTGAATATATTCTTCCGGATTCATTTCCGGAGCGATATAGCTCTTAAGAAGTCTGTCAACTTCTTTATCAATCATATATTCAATGTCAGACCTTAAATCTTTGCCTTCAAGCACTTTTTTACGCTGGGCGTAGAATTTTTCTCTTTGAATGTTCATAACATCGTCATATTGAAGCACGCTTTTACGTATATCAAAATGATAAGTTTCAACTTTCTTTTGAGCAGATTGAATTTGTCTTGAGATGAGCGAAGATTCTATTGCCATATCTTCTTCGACGTTCAGCATATTCATAAGTCCGGAAATCTTGTCGCCGCCGAATATTCTCATTAAATTATCTTCAAGTGACAAGAAGAACCTTGTAGAACCCGGGTCACCCTGACGCGCAGCGCGGCCTCTGAGCTGGTTATCAATACGGCGTGATTCATGCCTTTCTGTGCCAATAACGTGAAGTCCGCCCAGCTCAATAACTTTTGCGTGTTCAGCTTCAGTAATCTTTCGGGCTTCGGTTAGAGCTTCTTCTTTTATATTTTCATAATTTTCATTCTCAGGAGTAATCCCGCTGTTTTCAAGCGCTTCTTTTGCTAAAAATTCAGCATTACCGCCTAAGAGGATATCAGTACCTCTGCCAGCCATGTTTGTTGCAATTGTAACTGCGCCGATACGTCCTGCTTGAGCAATAATATAAGCTTCTTTTTCGTGCTGTTTAGCGTTTAATATATTATGCTTGACGCCTCTTTGTTTGAGAAGAGCAGATATGTATTCTGATTTTTCAATACTTACAGTACCGACTAGAACTGGCTTTCCAAGTTTATTCTGTTCAATGATATCTTCTACGACAGCATTGTACTTTGCACGTTCAGTCTTGTAAATAACATCAGGATTGTTTATTCTGATATCAGGCTTGTTTGTAGGAATAACAGTTACTTCAAGATTGTAAATCTTACCAAACTCAGCTTCTTCTGTCATTGCAGTACCTGTCATGCCGGAAAGCTTAGGATAAAGCCTGAATAAGTTCTGGAAAGTAATACTTGCAAGAGTTTGTGTTTCATCTTGAATTTCAACCCCTTCTTTTGCTTCAATTGCCTGATGAAGCCCGTCAGACCAGCGCCTTCCCGGCATTAGACGGCCTGTAAACTCGTCAACAATCATGATTTCACCGTCTTTAACTACGTAATCAGTATCACGAGTGAACAATTCTTTTGCTTTTAAGGCATTTAACAAGTCATGAGCGTATTGGTTATTTATGTCAAATAAGTCTTTACATCCTATGATTTCCTGAGCTTTGTCAATACCGTCTTCTGTAAAGATAACATTTTTGTTTTTTTCATCAACTTCGTAATCTGTATTTTTTTCAAGCTGAGGCGCAACTTTAGCCATTAAAGTATAAGTGTCTGCAGATTTTTCAACACGTCCGCTAATGATGAGAGGAGTTCTTGCTTCATCAATTAAAATACTGTCAACTTCGTCGATAATCGCGTAGTTAAACGGTCTTTGAACCAGCATATCTTTAGAGCCTGCCATATTGTCACGAAGGTAATCAAACCCGAATTCATTGTTTGTTCCGTAAGTGATGTCACAAGCGTAAGCAGCTCTTTTGCGTGCAAATTCTTCTGCATCGTGCTGGTTAGAAAGGATTACACCGACGCTTAGACCTAAGAATTTATAAATTTTACCCATCCACTCGCTGTCACGTTTAGCGAGGTAATCGTTAACGGTAACTACGTGAACGCCTTTTCCTGTAAGTGCATTTAAATACGCAGCAAGAGTTGCAACAAGAGTTTTACCTTCACCTGTTCTCATTTCTGCGATATGCCCGTTGTGGAGGAAATATGCCCCGATTAACTGAACGTCAAAATGACGCATATTAAGTACGCGCTTGCCGGCTTCACGAACAGTCGCGAAAGCTTCCGGCAGAATTTTATCAAGAGCTTCTTTTTCTAATATTCTATCAGCTTTTTCGTTTTCAGAAGTCGGACGTTTCGCAAGAATTTCACGGAACTCGTTAGTCTTTCCTCGCAGTTCTTCATCTGAAAGCTTTTCAAATTCAGGCTCAAGTGCGTTTATATGGTCAATAATGCCAAGTATCTTTTTAACTTTTTTTTCGTTAGGGTCGCCAAGTAGTTTTAATAAAAAATTTATCATAATAATCCTCTCCAACTAATATAATATCACAAACATTCCAACATTCTGTAAATAGCCGACATGAGCAGTATGTAAATTTTTGTAAAAACATTGTTAAAATATAGAATAGATGAGGGCTTAGAATCTAAGCGCAAAAAACAACATGATTAAGTGAGCATCCATTTCTTGGGGTCAAATTTAAAATCTACAACACGCATTTTAAGTGATTTTAAATAAGGTTCAAACTTCTTTAATAAAATGACTTTGTAAAGCGAAAGTTCCTGTGCAACAATCGGATTTTCGCAAGCAATAACCATAACTCCGCCTGGAAGCATACTATAAGGCTGGGATTTCCCTATGAATTTTTGCGGCAGAATTTTATCCCAGAAGTTTTTGAGATTAGTTCTGGTGATAGCTTTTTTTAGCTGCGGATTATCCATCATCGAGCTGATGATGTTATCTACCCCTTCAAAATCTGTATAAAGAATTTTTTTCATTGTTTGTGCTATCATTTAATATATGACTTGTAATTTAGATGATATCATAAAATCTTCGGGAAAGATACTGCTTTTATCACACATGAACCCTGACGGCGATACGCTTGGTTCTATGTGCGCAATGTATAGCATGATTCTTAACAGGTTTAAGAAGAAAGCTGATATGAATGTTGTTTCAAGCATTCCATTAAATTATAAATTCCTGCCGAATGTTGAAAAAGCTCAAAGATATTATGATAAATCACTTGTATATGATTTAGTAATTTCTTTAGATGTTGCTGCAATAGACAGAGTTTTAGATTCAAAAATTCTTTTTGATAAAGCTAAGGTTTCGGTTAATATTGATCACCATAAAACAAACCCTAAATTTGGCGATTATCAAATTATTAACCCTAATGCAAGCTCTTGCGGAGAAGTTTTGTATGATTATTTTAAAGAACATGGCTGGGAAATTGATAAAGATTCGGCAGTCTGTCTTTATACTGCAATTATGACAGATACAGGAAACTTCAGGTTTGAAAATACTTCTTCAAACTGCTTGAGAGCTGCAGCAGAACTAGTAGATAAAGGTGCTCACCCGAATTCAATATATAAAAAATGCTACGAAACGAAGACTAAAAATTTTGTAATGTTCCAAAATTATTGTGTTAACAATGCTGTATTTCTTGATGACAATAAAATTGCTTATACTACTGTTTATAAAAAAGATTTGGAAAAATTTTCAGCAGGGGATGATTATACAGACGGAATTGCAGAAACACTTCGTGCAATAGATACAACAGAAGTATCTTTTGTTGCGAAAGAAGTTGATTCAAAGCTTACAAAAATCTCTATGCGCTCAAAAGGGATTGATGTTGCTGAAATTTGCGGTAAGTTTGGAGGCGGAGGACATACTTTTGCAGCAGGGTGTACTATAAAAGCCGGAGTGAAAGATGCTGCTGCAAAAGTATTGAGAGAAATTAAGCTATGAGATTAAAAACACTTAAAAGTATAATCAATTCTGTTGTAGAAAATGACTTTTTCGGAATGGCATCTGAAATGGGATTTATGCTTTGTATAGGAATATGCCCTTTTATATTATTTTTAACCGCACTTTTTGGATATATTGGAAAACAATATTTCATGCAGCCGATATTTATTTTTATGCAGAATATTATGCCGCACGATGTTTTAAATCTTGTTAATACAGTCTTAAATGAAGTGTTCTTTTTTAAACGCGATGGGCTGGTTGCTGTTTTAGGATTTTGTATAACTCTTTTCCTTTCGACGAATACAATGGCAATTGTGGCAAAGGGGTTAAACAGAGCTTATAAAGTAAAAGAAACTCGAAGTTTTTTATACTCAAGGCTTTTGGCTCTAATTATGGTTTTTGTTAATACACTTGTTTTATTTTTAAGCATAACTCTTATCGTATTTGGTAAAGTTATAATGAAATTCCTTGTTTCATATATTGGAATGACCCAGCACTTTGCAGATATTATGCTTTTTGTGCGCTGGCCGGTTGCATTCTTCACCTTGTTTATAATGGCGTATTTAAGTTACTATATACTTCCCGACTTAAGCGGAAACGAACGTCTTAGAAGAAAAAGTGCATTCCCTGGTTCAATTTTCTTCTGTGTTTCCTGGCTTTTAGGCTCATGGCTGTTTTCTGTTTATATTAATAACCTGCATACTTATAACTTTGTCTACGGTACTATTGCGGGCTTTGCTGTTATGATGATGTGGCTTTACTATACTTCAATTCTTATCCTGATAGGAGGAGAAATTAATTCCCAGTTGTTTGAAAAACTCGAACGAAAAGAAGAGCTAAAGCTTAAAAGGGCAAAATGATAACAAGATATAAAGAATATTTGAAATTTCTTGATGAAAAACTGACAAAAATGTTTTTGAATCAAGCTCCTTTTATTAAGTGTCAAGAAGGATGTGCATATTGCTGTAAAGAAGGTGAATATCCGTTATCTGAACTTGAGTACGTATACCTTATGTTTGCTTATGAAGCGCTGGCGCTTGATATCAAAGAAAAAATTAATGAAAATATTTTGGAGTTAATAAATTCTAAAAAAACAAAAATGTATCAGTGCCCGTTTTTAATAGATAATAAATGCGCTGTATATACCAACAGAGCTATAATCTGTAGAACATTCGGACTTCTTTCTTACGACCAAAAAGGTAAAAAAAAGATGCCATTTTGTGTAGATTTAGGTTTAAACTATGCAAATGTTTTCAAAGACGGAATTATTTCAGGTAATGCTGAAGATGGAACAGAACCTGCTGCATATAATATTGATAGAAGATTTTTGAGAAGTTCAAAATTTGAAGAAGAGTTCAATATTTTCTTTGGTGAAGATAAGCCGCTTCTGAAATGGCTTGAAGAAGATTTTATTTAATCAAAGTAGATATAAATCTGATAGAGTCGTCTTTCAATTCTCTTACGAAATCTTTAGCGATTTTAGAAAGCGGTCTGTTGTCGATTTTATCGAAAATAGCGTAAATAGGGTCCCCGCCGTTGTTAAATCTCATTTGTCTGTCTTGTTTATTCAAATAATAGAAAGTAAAGTCTTCTGGAATTTCTAAAGCACCAGCCGGTTTTTTATTTCTTTCAATAGCGTCAAATGTAGCTGCCATAATCTTTACTCTCTCTCTGTTTATCTCTTACATATATATAAAGTATACAAAGTTCTAAAAATTGCCTTATTGTAACGAAATGTTAAGTTGAATAATAAATTGCATTTTTTTAAGAATAATGTTAAGATATGTAAAAAATGAGGATAAACTTATGGCAGAGCAAAAATTAAGAGTAGGTATCGGGTATGATATTCACAAATTAGTTGAAGGCAGAGAGCTTGTTATTGGCGGAATAAAAATACCTTATGATAAAGGGTTAGAAGGTCATTCTGATGCGGATGTACTTATCCACGCGATTATTGATGCGCTTTTAGGTGCACTTGCAATGGACGATATTGGTACATTGTTTCCGGATACAGATGATAGGTTTAAAGATGCGAACAGTATTTTACTGTTAAAAAGAGTTTATGATAAAATTCAGATGGCAGGATACTGGATTAGTAACATTGACACTAATATCATTGCTCAAGCTCCTAAGATGATGCCTTACATAGCTGAAATGAAAGAAGTTTTAGCTCCAATTTTAGGACTTGATGAGACAGATATTTCTATTAAAGCCAAAACGAAAGAACAGCTTGATGCAGTAGGTGAAAAGCTTGCAATAGAAGCGCAGGCAGTTGTTCTTTTAGAAAGAATAGGATCATAAAAAAGGAGCTTTAAAGCTCCTTTTTTTTTACCACTTATTTAAGTGCAACTATCATATCAGCTTCGATACAAACTTTGCCGTCAACATAACCAACGCCGTGGCTCTTGCAGATAGGGCCTTTAACTTTTGTGCATTCGATATGCATTTCAAACTTGTCGCCAGGTCTTACGATATTTTTAAATCTTACATTATCAACTCCTGCGTATAATGTCAGCTTGCCTTTGTATTCAGGCATTGTCATAATAATAGGCGCAGAGCATTGAGCTAAAGCTTCTAATTGAAGCACGCCCGGCATTACAGGGTTGCCGGGAAAATGACCCTGAAAGAAAGCTTCATTCATTGTAAGATTTTTGTATCCTTTTGCATATTTGCCTGGAACACATTCTGTAATTCTATCTACCAGTAAAAAAGGATATCTGTGCGGAATCATTTCCATGATTTGCATAGTATCAAAGGTTAAAATTTCTTCTGTCATAATAATCTCCTTCTATAATTTTATAAGTTTTGTTTTTAAAACTTGTGCAGCTTTAGTGTGAACAGCGTGTCCTGCTTCTTTTACCAGAATTTGGGCTCTTAAATTAAGAGGTGAAACACCTGCAAGATACAAATCGCCGATTAAGTCAAGTATTTTATGCTTAATAGGTTCATCTTTAGATCGAAGTTCTGTTGTATATCCTTCGTCTTTAAGTCCTACGGTGTTATCAATAGTAACTCCTTTTGCAAATCCCAGCATCTGGTATTTTTTCAAATCTTTATAGAAACCGAATGTTCTTGCTTCAATGATTTCTTCAAGGTTATTGTTATCCATTGTCACCCATCTATTTTTTAATTCAGGATGGTCGTAATTTACAGCGTATGTAATTCTTAAGTCTTTATCAGGCAGAATTACAAGGCTGGTTTTTCCGTTAAGGTAATAAACAGGTTCGCTTACAGTGTACAAATCATTGTTTACTCCTTCTATGCCGGCTTGTTTAAACAGTTCCACCCAAACTTTAGAGCTGCCGTCAAATATTGGCATTTCTGTTTCAGAAAGATAAACATCAATTGAGTCAATTCCGCAGATGGCGCAAGCTGCAACAAAATGTTCACAAAGCATTGCTTTATATTTGTAATCGCCGAGAAGTGTCCTGTGCTCTTTGCTGCAAAGCGTTACACAATGGTCTGTTGAGTATAAGTTCTCAATACATACATCAAACGGAGTGTCAGCACCTTTTGAAAAAATTCTTATTTTACCGCCTCTGGATGGTTTAATTACTACATCGCAGCTGCGATTTTTCATCAAACCTTTTCCTGATGTTTTAATTTCTGTTTTAATGGTTCCCATAAACTTATTGTCCGTCTTGCCCTTCTTCGAATGTTTTTAGAAGCGGTTCGTATTTTTTGAACTTAGCAATCAAATCGCCGGCATCTTTCATTATCTTAAGCTGTTTAATGAATTCTTTTCTTGGAACAGCTGGAGCTCCAACGACAATAGATTTTGCAGGGAAGCTCTTTGTAACACCTGCTTTTGCCGCTATAATTGTATCATCTCCAATTGAAATGTGGTCAGCAAGTCCTGCTTGGCCTGCGATTACAACTCTGTCTCCGATGACACAGCTGCCTGCAATACCAACTTGAGAAACAATCATACATCCTTTACCTACGCGGCAGTTATGACCTATCATAACTAAGTCGTCAATTTTTGTATTGTCACCGATAACAGTGTTTTCTATAGTTCCTCTGTCAATCGCTGTATTTGCACCGATTTCTACATTGTTTCCGATAACAACAGAACCAATTGAAGGTATTTTAAATATAACCTGCTCTACATTGTTTTCTTTGATTTCACCATCTTTACGAGCTTGTTCAATGTTGTTTGGATTTTCTGTTACAAAGCTGAAGCCATCAGCACCTAAAGAAACTCCGTGGTGTAAAATAACTTTGTTTCCAACTTTAACCCTGTCTCCAATGTTTACTCCAGGGTGGAAGAAACATTCAGCTCCAATAACAGCACCATTTCCGATGTATCCGTTTGCTAAAATTTTTGTATTATCGCCGATTTGAGCATTTTCAGCGATTACTACATTTGGACCTACTGAAACATTTTGTCCAAGCTTAGCAGAAGGATGAATAGTTGCAGTTGGATGAATACCTTCATTTGTATGAGGTTCTTCATAAAACATTGTTATAAGTTTCATCATTGCAAGCCTAGGTCTTTCAACTTCAATTGTTGTAAAACCTTCTATATTAACTCCCAATGGAACAAGCGCAGCTTTTGCTTTTGTCTGGCTAAGGTTGTTGATTTCTTCTTCTCCTAAAGCAAGAGCAAGCGTGTTTTCGTCAGCAAGAAGAGGAGGAGCAATGTTTGTAATAGCTGCATCCTGAGCTTTTGATAGCATGCCTCCCGTAATTTGTGCAATTTGTTCCAATGTGAAAGTTCTCATAATACACTCCTTTATTTATTTTAAACATTTATTAATAACATTTGTTGTAGATTTACCTTGAACAAATTCGATAAACTCTACTTTGATATTGTTTCTTTGAACAATTTCTTTCTCTGGTAAAGTTTCTAAGGTGTAATCTGCTCCTTTAGTGTAGATATCCGGCTTCATTGCTTCTAAAAGCTTTGCCGGAGATCTATCTTCAAATAATACCACATAATCAATACAGCTCAAAGCGCTTAACATTTCAGCCCTGTCTTCTTCACAATTAATAGGTCTGCTGTCGCCTTTAATGAGTTTTACTGATTTATCTGAATTGAGCATTACAACTGAATAATCGGCAAGCGATTTTGTTTTTTGTAAGTAACGAATATGTCCTACATGCAGAATATCAAAACATCCGTTTGTTGCAGCATAAATTTTACCTTCTGACTGTCCTTTTCTAACGATGTTTATAATATCTTCTTGTGAAACTAATTTACTCAATTATCCCTGCCTCTTAAATTTATCTATTGCAATATTTATACCATCTTTTATTCTTTCAAATGTTTCAGCAACAGAAGAAATATGTATATTTCTTTCTAAAGGCATTTCTTTAGGCAATACTCCTGTTGATTCTGCAAGATGTTTTGCTTGTTTCATTTTTCTATCAGTAGGTCTTATTGTTATATTTCCAGCTACTTTTTTTACATTCATTCTTAGAATAACCCCATTTCAATAACTCTCTTGCAAATTCTAACAGTGTTTAAAGCTGCTCCAATTCTTAAATTGTCAGCAACACACCACAATGATATGCCGTTATTAAACGCCAGATTTTTTCTGATACGTCCTGCAAAAACAGGGTCAACTCCGCTCGCATCACGGGTTGTCGGATATTCAAAGTTTTCAGGATTATCTATAACTTTAACTCCGTAAGCATTTTCTAAAATAGCACGAATTTCTTCCGGCTCCACTTTTTCCCCGAATTCAATATCTACAGCTTCGCTGTGCCCGTTAAATACAGGTACTCTTGCAGCTGTGCAGGAAATTTTTACACTTTCGTCCAAATGAAGAATTTTTCTTGTTTCATTAACAACTTTCATTTCTTCTTTTGTGTAACCGTTTTCGCAGAATACATCAATTTGAGGTATTACATTGAATGAAATAGGTTTTTTAAAACATTTATTTTCAAACTCTCTTCCTTCAAGATTCGCAGTTGTATCGTCTCTCAGCTCGTTTATAGCAGCAAGTCCTGCTCCTGATACAGCCTGATAAGTAGAGACAATAAGCCTTTTAATATCAAATTTTTTCAAAGGTTCGAGAATAAGCATAAGCTGTGAAGTAGAACAATTCGGGTTCGCAATTATACCTTTATGCTTTTTTAAATCTTCATCATTTACTCCCGCAATTACAAGCGGAACATCTTTTTCCATTCTAAAAGCTGATGAATTATCAATTATTACGCCCCCGCGTTTAACAATTTCTGGAGCAAATTTCTGGCTTGTTGAGCCGCCTGCAGATGCCATTACTATATCAATATCATCAAAAATTTCCGGAACAGCTTCTTCTACGGTATATTCTTGCCCTTTAAAATTGATTTTTGAGCCTGCACTTCTTGCAGAAGATAAAAATCGGATACTTTCAAACTCAATACCTAACTCTTCTGTAATTTTAGTAATTTCTCTTCCTACGACGCCTGTTGCGCCTAAAATTGCTATTCTTGGTTTTCTCATGTCTTTCCTTTATAAAATATTTTCTAAACCGTATACGAAATTTTTATTTTGATAAACGTGTCTTACAGCCAGCAAAACACCTGCCATGTAACATTCTCTGTTCATAGAATCATGTCTGATAGTTAAAATCTGACCTCCTGCTCCGAAAATGACTTCTTGCGAAGCAATATAACCAGGCATTCTGACGGAATGTATATGAATGTTATTGTAAGAGCTTGCTCCGCGCGCGCCTTCTATTGTTTCAACTTCTGCACAATTTCCGGCTGTAAAATTACTATTTTCCTCTGCCATCATTAAAGCTGTTTTAACCGCGGTACCAGATGGAGCATCTTTTTTCTGGTTGTGATGCAGCTCTATGATTTCTGCATTATCAAAATATTTTGAAGCCATTTGAGCAAATTTCATCATTAAAACAGCACCAGTTGAAAAATTTGGAGCAATAAGGCAGCCCAAACTTTTTGATTCAGAAAGTTTTTTGAGCTCTGCAATCTGCTCATCATTTAATCCTGTTGTACCAATTACAATATTAATACCGTTTTGTAAACAGAATAAAGCATTTTGATAAATTGATTTAGGCTGGGTAAAATCAATAAGTACATCAATATTTACGTTATTTTTAGCTTCTTCTATAGAAGAATATTCACCGTTTTTGATATCTATTTTTGCAGCAAGTGTCATATCTTGAGCATTTTCAACTGCTTTAATAACTTCCTGACCCATTTTACCATTAGCGCCGCAAACTGCTATATTAATCATTTCAGCCCTCCTATCCGGTACATAAATTATACAACAAACAAAATAAACACAAAATGTAAAGATTTGTAACAATATTATATAAAAAGTGTTATAAAAATATATATTGTGGAATATATAAAGTATAATCTCTTTTCTTTATTTTCTCCTCCACTCCTTTATCTAACGAGAGTTAATGCCGCAACAGATTGCGGCTTTTTGTTGCGGCGGTAAGCGCTAAATGTATTTCTTTGGGCTTGCTGTTACAAGCCTGATGTTAGGTTCTGCGTGTCGCTGCGGGTCAAAATATTTGTCCTTGTGCGCAGGCATTGGGCTGGATTTGTAACTAAAAGTATCCCTACGAATATACAAACGGCGGGCCGTTTTTGATTTCAAACAAAATATTATCAGCTATTATTTTAAGTTCTTCTTTTGATTTGCCGTTTTCTTTCTGCGTAAAAAATTCTTCGCATAGAGGCTCAATTGCGGATTCTTTTTTTGCTTGAAAGTTTCGAAGTTCTGTTGATACAAGTCTATTTTGCAAATCCAGTTCGATTTGGGCGTTATATTTTTTTACTTGAACTTCTTTTACTGCTTCTGCTGCTGATTTGCCGCTGTATGCTAGTGCTGTAATGCCGGAAATACCGAAGAATAAGTTTTTAAACTGAGGATTTTTCGGATTCATAAGCCAGTCGTAAAAGAAAGATAAATAGTCATTAACGTGAGAAAAATAAGTAATTTTATTCCTTCCGCTTCCGCCCATCATTGGATTAACTTTTTCGGTTGCTTGGTTCATACTGTTGTTTAAATGTTTAATAAACTCTTGTTTTTCACTTTCTGGGAGGTTGAGTTTGTTAACAGTTTTTTTGATTTCTTCTGGTCCGGCATAAACTGATTCCAGCAGGTTTTCTATCAAATGTTTGTAAGCTTCTTTACCTGAAAGAATTTCACCATTATGTCCTTGCAGGTTATCTAAAGGTTTACCGCTGTTGAACTCTTCGATTATATTATTCAGTCCTTGTCTTGTATTTTTAAGTCCTTTTGATATAAATTCATCACTTTTGCGGATGTTTCGAGCTGTGTAATAGCCAAGTCCAAGGATGGTTAATAATGAAGCTCCGCCTAAAATTAACTGACTGTATTCTTTTTTGTTTTCTTTTTGTCCTTTGAAAGAAATTTCGTTTGAAAATATTTTTGCTTTTGATGAGAGCATACTTCTTATAATTTGTATTTTTCCTGAGAAAGATTGAGTTTCAATTGCAATTAAGTTTTCTTGTAAATTCTTTTGGATATCAGCTTCTTGTTTTTTTATCCAGACTTCTTTAAAGCCGTCGATAAAAGTTTTGCTCATAAATGCCATTGAACCGAGGGTTATGACACCTAATGAAGCTAAAATTGTTTTTCTGTTTGGAGATTGAATCATGCTGAAAATACTTTGGTGTATTTCATCGTTAATGCAATGATTTCGTGTAATCCCAGGCAAAAGGTATTCTTTTGAAGATTCCATTTTACCTCTTGAGAATTTTTTCATCATACCGGTAAAAGCGCCAAGCAGTGCCATTACTCCCACTGTTGCAGCACAAAGAGGTAAAAGAGGATTTGATTTTTTTTCTTCTATTTCGTTAAGTCTTTGAGGTAAATCGATTTTTGTATTGGAAATTACAAGCGTATCACAAGTTTCGTCAAGAGAAAGCAGAGGATCTTTTACGAAAGAATTTACAATCACTCCTTCTTTTACAGAAGAGTCGTTGCGTTTTTGTGTGTTTGTCATATTTTTCTGGTGTCTTGAAGATTCAAGATCCTGATTGATTTTCGGTATCATCCTTTTTCTTTTTCCAAATTTTGTGAATAATTGTTTTTAGATTAAAAATCTTTTTATCATCATCTATTTTTGTATCATCGTCTTTTGTGTTATTTTTTCGGAAGATTTTGAATAAATCACCAAATTTTGTTTTTATAACGCTGACAAATTCTGAAATTTTCTTTTCAACGAAAGCTTTAGCTTCGCCGAAAATAGCGTTAAGTTTGTCTTGAATATCTACGATTTTTTGTTTAAATTGCGACAGCTTGTCTTGAATATTTGAGATTGTGTTTAGGATAGTACTAATACTTTTGGTAATCCCATTTACTCCTGCGACGATATTAATAATTGTATACGCAACAGGTTTTAAAATAAAGCTGTTTGAAATTTTGTTTGCAAATTCAAGCATTTTTTGAGTCATTCCGGCTAAGTTTTGCTGAAATTTTGCAAGAGCTTCTGCGTGTAATTGAAGGTTTTTTTCATGATTTTCAAGGCGCGCTTCGCGCGCCCTCATCATTGCCCCAATCATTGCGCACTGATGATAGCTCATTTCTCCTGCTTTTTGCGGTCTTTCTCCTGCTCTTTTTCCGCCTCCTCCGCCCATGCCGGAACAGATAGGGCACGCTCCGGGCGGAAGCCCGTGAGGGCAGAGCCCTGCGCTTAATTTATTAACCTGTTGAACTGCATTTGTCAAAAAATAAACTTCCTTCGCTGTTTTGTGCCGCAGCGTAAGAAAGCTTTATGCAATACTGTGACTCGCAGTTTTTTGCATTATCTTTTGTGAGTATAGATATGAGGCGGACTTGGTATTGTTATAAAAATTGCTGTTTTGCTTGTGTCCGACGGAATTATATCTACGTACTTAGTACTTCCGGCTATAACGGCTGCGGCACAGTCACGGAATTTCACCGTAGTTTCCTCGTATTTAATTTTCTATATAGTAAGTCAATTGTTTTTTGCGGTCAAGTTTGTAGTAAAATATTAATATTATGATTAAAAAATTTTACACTAGAGATATATTAAATATTGCACTTCCAATAATTATGGGCAACCTTGGATTTATTTTAATCGGGGTTGGAGATGTTATAGTTGCAGGAAGGCATTCAACTGATACGCTTGCGGCTGTAAGTCTTGCTACTGCAATAATTAATTGTATAATGATGTTTGGAATAGGGATTTTGATAAGCATATCTCCTATTCTTTCAAACTATAGAGGCGAAGGAAACGAGGCTGAAAAATATTTTTACCCTTCTCTTAAATCTGCTGCTTGGCTTTCTTTGATTGCTTCTGCAGCAATAGCAGCTTTTATTCCGTTTGTTGGCAGGCTTGGCTTTGAGTCTCATCTTGTTCCTTTGATTAAAAGTTATTTTTGGATAACAGCGTTTTCTACTTTTGGAGCTTACCTTCACTGCATGGCGAAAGAATTTTTGCAAGCGTTTGAAATTGTTGTTTTTCCTAATATTTTGACTGTTGTTTGTATTTTTATCAATGTAGGACTAAATTTTCTTTTAGCTTTTGGATATGGACCTATTCCGGAAATGGGTACAGCAGGTCTTGCACTTGCAAGCTTAATTACCAGATATTTTATGGGGTTTGTGCTTTTTTGCTATTGTTTTAAAAAGGTTAAAATCAGGCATTATAAAGCAAAAGGGTATTATCGTGATATGTTAAGAGTCGGACTGCCGACTTCTTTGGCGGTTATGATTGAATTTATAGGGTTTAATGCTATAACTGTAATTCTTGGACGAATTTCCGGTGTTTACGCAGCAGCACAAAATATTGTATGTACGCTTACAAGTGTTTCTTTTATGGTTCCGCTTGCGATAGGTAATGCTACTGCAGTTAAAGTAGGATTTGCGAATGGTGCTAAGTATTATAAATCTTTGAAAAACTATGCTTTTACAGGTATTGCGATGGCAGTTGCATTTATGGCCTGCTCTGCTATTATTGTTGGGTTATTTCCTGAATTCCTTATTAAGCTGTTTACAAATGATTTAGAGCTTATAAAAGTTTGTATTCCAGTTGTACACATGTTGTGCGTATTTCAAGTCTTTGACGGAATGCAGGCGGCGCTTGCCGGTATTTTTAAAGGTTTGAAGCAGACAAATGTTGTAATGGTATCAAACTTTATTGCTTTCTGGCTTATTTCACTTCCGCTTGGCTGCTTTTTAGGTTTGAAGCTTAAACTTAATCTTTTGGGCTTCTGGTACAGCATGGCAGTAGCCATCATCGTTTTATGTTCAATTATGTTTGTTACTATGCTTCGGAAGTTTAAGAAAATGGAGGTTTCATGCCGCACTTCTTTGTAAAAACAGAAAGCATTCAAAATAATATTATAACAATCAGTGATTTAGAGAATTATAAACATATTGCGCGTTCGCTTCGTGCGAGAGTCGGTGAAAAACTTTTACTTATAGATGAAAAGCAGACTCAATATGAGTGTAAAATTATTGAGATTAATTCAAAAGAAATAAAATGTGAGATAGAAAAGTCTTATGTTTCAAAAAGAGATTTAGGATTTGATTTAATCCTTGCTCAAAGCCCTTTAAGAAGCGATGCTCAGCTCACCGTAATGGAAAAAGCTACTGAGCTTGGAGTGAGAGAAGTGTTTCCTGCTGTGACAGATAATTGTGCATTAAAAACCGATAAGCACGAAAAATGGCAGAGAGTTATGTATGAAGCTTCTAAACAATGCGAAAGAGCAAGTATTCCTGTCTGTCATCCTGTTACAACTCTCGAAGAAGTGCTTAAGCAGGATTTTGACCATATAATTGTGTTTGCAGAACGTTCAACAGAAAAAAGTTTAAAAACTTTTTTGAGAGAAAACCCGATTAAAAAAGGTGATAAAGTTCTTGTAATTATCGGACCTGAAGGCGGATTTTCACAAAGAGAGTTTGAGTTTTTTCGTGAAAAGGGATTACCGATGATTACTTTAGGCGATTTGATTTTGAAAGCTGAAACTGCTGTTATTGTTGGACTGGGAGATATTGTTTATGAATATCAAGGATGATTTTGTACTTTCTCAAATCAATGAAGGATATCTTGTAGGCGGAACAGTGCGAGATTTTCTACTTGGAAAGACATCTTGCGATAGAGATATTGCAATAAAAGGGGCGGAAAAATTTGCACAAAAAATCTCTGAACAATTTGACGGAACTTTTATTGTGCTGGATGAGGCAAATCATATTTACCGCGTTGTTTTGAAAGATAAAATAAATTATCTTGATATATCTGAGCTGCAAGGTGAGACTATTGAAGAAGATTTATTTAGGCGGGATTTTACGATTAATGCAATTGCTTATGATTTAAGCGAAAATCGGTTTATTGATGTTACCGGCGGAATTGATGATTTGAATAAAGGGATTCTACGCCATATAAAAGATGAAAACTTTGCTGAAGATTCTTTAAGAGTTTTGAGGGCGTTTAGATTTATTGCTGTTACTGGTTTTGAAATGACACCTGAACTTGAAACAGCTATAAATAAGTATTTACCTTTTGCATTAAATCCTGCTCCTGAGAGGATAAATTATGAATTAATGAAACTTTTTGGCGGAGCTGAAGCCGCAAAAACGTTGCAGCTGATGGATAAATTCGGGCTGTTAGAGTTGGTTTATCCCTGTGTAAAGGAAATGAAGCTTGTGCCTCCAAATTCTCACCATCATTTAGGTTTGTTCCATCATGTTGTTGAGACTGTGAGGCAGATTGAAATTGCGTACGAAAGCGCGCCTATTGAGATAAAAGAGCATCTTGATAAAGTTGATTTCGGCGGGTTTCCGAGGATTAACCACTTGAAACTTGCAGGATTTCTGCATGATATAGGAAAATTTTCGACTTGGACTATAGAACAAACCGGGCGTCATCGTTTTATTAAACACGATGATGTTGGCTCAAAAATGGCTGTTCCGCTGCTTCGCGGGTTAAAGTTTTCAAAAAAACAAATTGAATATATTTCAACTATGATTAAATATCATATTTACCCCTCAAATGTAATAATAGCACCGGATTTGAATGAAAAAGTTATGATGCGCTATATTCGCAAGATGGAAGATAATGTAATTGATAATATTATTCTTGCACGTGCAGACAGGCTTTCTGCCAGAGGAATTGATGTGACAGATGAGATGGTGGGTAATAATCTGGATGGACTTAATAAGCTTTTGATGTTTTATTTAAGCAAACGCGAAACACTTGAACCGCTTCCAAAACTTCTAGATGGAAAAGAAATTATGGAGCTGAAAGGACTTAAACCTTCTCCAATGCTCGGTGAAATTATTAAAGCACTTCAAGAATCCCAGCTTAACGGTGATGTATCGACAAAAGATGAAGCTATAGAGTTTGTAAAAATGTACAAATAAAAAGACCTCCTAAATAGGAGGTCTTTTTTGTAAAAAATATTCTTAAGCTTCAACAGCTTCTTCTGCAGGAGCAGCAGCTTCCTCAGCAGCTTTAGCTGCTTCTTCTGCTTTTCTTGCTTCTTCTTCAGCTTTCTTAGCTTGAGCCTTTTTAGAAAGTTTAACAACTTCTGATTTTTTGTAGTTCAAAGAACCGTCATCGTTACAGTTAGCGATTAAGTATTTAACTGTATCTGTAGGCTGAGCACCTTTAGAAATCCAAGCTGCAGCAGATTCTTTGTTAAGCTTCATTTCTTTTGTTTTAGGATTATAGTAACCTAATTCTTCAATAGGTCTGCCTTCACGTTTTGTAGTTGAATTAATAACGATAATTCTGTATGTTGGAGCTTTTTTAGCACCTAATCTTTTTAATCTGATTTTTAACATTCTTATTTCCTTCTATTTTTTCTAGTATATAGAGCAGTTTAACTTGATTATATCTACTCCGAGCCGCTATACTTGAATAAGTCTAAGAGGATACGACTTACCCATTTATAAATAAACATAAAAATACTTTATAATCAAGAGGTAAATTAAGGTTTGTTATTAAATGTTAAAGCTTTTTCTAGAACCTTCTTCGTGGTACAGACCGCCGCCGCAAATTGTTTCTATAACTTTTAATACAAATTCTCTTGAAGCGTCAGCTGAGTTCAAGAAAAATTCCCTGTTTGCTAAATGTCTGATTTTAAATATTGAATTTTGAGCTTTGTCAGCGGGAACGAAAAGTGATGCAACTTCTTTATCAAGCAGCACCTGCATCATCTCATTTCTAGAAGTGATATCTTCCATAAGTTCGTTATAGTTTCCGTTAATTGCCATTATTCTGCCGGAAAACATCGGAGCAGCTCCGTCTCTGAAAAGAGCTTGAGGCTCATAATTGCATCTTGTTGTGAGGCTGATTGTGTGCCAGAGAATGTTAATTATAACAACGGTTTTATCCTTGTCGTGGTCTACATATATATTTTCTGTAGTAACTCCTCTTGCAGCAAAAGACTGCTTTAGAGAATCTGCAGTAGCTTTCAGGTTGTCTATCATCTCTGCAAAAATCTCTGTTGTGTTAATTGTAGCGTGCTGATAGTCCAGAAATTGCTTGTACATGTGGGTTGATACAAGCCCGATTCGCTCCTGAATTAGTGTGGATTTTCTAAAGGAAGTTTCCATATTGTTGAAATTTTCGTAGCCTTTACTCAAAATTATAAAGCCTCCTTATATAATTGTACACTCAAAAGTATGTCAAAGTAAACAATTATATGTGAACTTTTGTAACGATTTTTAAAAAAAGTGTTATTAGATTTGAAAAATGTGGAATAGAAAAAGTATAAGGAGGATTTAGTTATGGAAATCTTTAATTTAATACTGTTTGGCGGAATTTTTTATCTTGCATTAATCGGAATCCCGACACTTTGCGAGCGTCATAAATAATTTAAATAAGACGTGATAAATTACCTGCTTCCATTGCAAGTTTCTGTTCTTCTGATTCTATATCAATGGAGTCGATTTCATTTGCTTTAACAACTTCTATAAACAGTTTTTCAAACAGAACATACAGAATTTTCGCTTGATTGTTATATTGTTGGAGAAGCGCGAGGGTGTCATTAATGATTTGCATTGCTTCTTCAAGCTTATCTTCTTTTACATAAAGTTTTGCTATGAAATATTTTGAAAGAACGATCATGTTGAATATTGCAGAGTTTTGCGCTTTTTTCAAAATGTCATTGTATATAATTTCGGCTTTCTTGGAAATGCCCATGTTTGCGTATGAATATGCTATTAATAAATCACAGAACATTTCAGCCTGCGTCTGGTGGATATCAGAAGCCAGAAGCTTTGCCTGGTATATGTTTTGAGCAAATATTTTGTAGTTTTCTTTGTGCTGTGAAAATTCTTGCATAATAAGGTAAATTACCTTAGCAAATGCCGAAGCACCTTCTGCATTGGAAGGTGAGTAATCTTTTCCGTTTAGAAAATCTTTTAGAGCAAGAATGCAATTTTTATCTGGAAGCTCAGTGTCAAGAGCTTGTTTTACTGCGTTAAAGAAATCATCTAAGCCGTCATCCATAAGGAAAAGTTTTGCAAAACCTGCAAGCCGGAATGTTTCAAGCATGTGTTCTACAAAAAATCCGGTAGAAAAGCTTGCAGGTTTTATTTTTTCAATAACAGCCGGCTGAATAATTCCTAATAAATCTTTTGCAACATCTACACATTGTGCAAAATCACCAATATTAAACAAAATTTCAATATTAACAAGAGAGAGCAGTAAGAATTTAGTGTTAATATTTCCTTCTACCATCAAGGTCGGGTTTTGCATTCTTGTTAAAATATTATGTAGAAGAGTGAGTGCGTCTGTGTAGTTTGCTGATATCAGAGCGCCTTGCAGCATTAAGTTTGAAAGCTTAACTATCTTATCTGTATTACCGCAGTTAATTGCATCAATTAAAAGAATATTTTCAATTTCGTAAATCTTTTCCGGTGAGTAGTTGTAAAGGCTCATTAGAATATTTTCGTAAACTTCTTTTTTATTATTATCGATATCTTCCTGCGGAATATTGTTTTCAATGTGTTCAATTAAAGACAAGAAGCCTAAGCAGTTTTTAAGATAAGCATCATAATCTCCTGCTGCCATTGCAAGCTGCGAGTTTTTCCACAGAAGAAGGTATTCTTCTTTAAATAATGAAAGCTTACCCATAATAAGCAGTGCAGAAGTGTTATCAAGTCCTTTTCCGATATTTGCCAGGATATTTTTTGATAAAAACTCATTGACTTGTGGTTTAATTGAATCTTGAATAACAGGTTTAATTAGATTGTAGTTATTTATATGCAAAATGCTGTTTTGTATGTAGGCAAAACCTGATTTTACTAATGTATCAGCAGCTTCTTCAATGTTTTTTATTCCAAGTTTTGTTAAAACGCTGAAATCAAGCCTTGCTCCTAAATAAGTTGAATACGCTAGAATCATTGAAGCATCCATATTTTTGCTCAAATGTTTAAGCCTTGCTTTTAAAAGAGCTTGTAGGCTTGAAGGCAGCACGACCGCGCCGTTTCCTTTTATTAAAAGCCTGTTTTCAAAGTTTATCAGAACATTTTTTTCTTCCAGATGTTTTAATGCGTGTTCAAAATAAAGTGCTGAGCCGTCAAAATTTTCTTTTATTTTTTCAAAATAAAAAGAGTTTATAAAGTCTGAAGCTTCTTCTTTTATGTTTCCAAGAATAACATCCATGCCGGATTTCTGTATGGTGTATTCTGTGTAAAGAGGAGTTCTTAAAAGTCCTTTAACTTTTGAATGCAGCGAAGTTTCTTTGTCTGTAATAAATACAAACCGGGCATTTATGTTTTTAAACTTATCAAAGTAGAGCTCTAAAGCTTGAATTGATGTGTCATCAATATTTTCAAATCCTTCAATAATTACGGCGCAATTTTTAAGTGCAGCTAAGAAAGAGCTAAAGTCTTCCATGTATGCAAACCTGGCGTCTTCAGGAGAAGAAGCTTTTCTTGGTCTGGAGTGGATTAAATCAATAATTGCAGAAAACCTTTTAACATTAAACTCCGGTGAAATTAAATCTTTGTGGACTGAGAGCTTGTGAAAATCCTTAAACAGCTCTTCTAGTATTCCCCACGGTTTGTAATTCATTTCTTCTGTACATACAGCACGGATTACTTTCAGTCCTTTTGATTCAAAATAATCAACTAAGTCCGATGTTTTAAGCTCTAAATTCTTTTCTGAGCGGATTGAAGTGATTTTGTCAGGCTCAAATTTATCTAAAAAAGAAGCTGTGCTTATTTTTTCAAACTTACATTTTGCATTAATGTCAAAAACTTTAAAGCTGTAGATATCTTCGGCTTCTGGTGTTTGCTGTTTTACAATTTCTTTTTTGCTGACTTCAAGCTTAACATCAGAAGTTTTTTCAGCAGGAGGTATAACATAAGAAGCCAGTAAAATTTCATAATACATCAAAGTTTGCCCGGACTGTTCGACAGAATAAAGCGAATCGGTTTTGTAATCTTTGCTTATACAGTCGCAAACATACTGGTCAAGTACAATTTGCATTCCTTTTATGTATTTTTTTTCTTCTTTTTTTACAGTAAGGAGCTTAACACTGTTGTCAATCGAAGTTTTGTTAAGAAGTTCTTCGGAACTTTTTTTCACTATGCTTATGTTTAAGTTTAAGGGTATTGCGAGTTCTTCAATTGTTTTTAAGTTCAAGTCAGAAAAAGCGTTTATTATTTTAACTGCTAGTCTCACAGCTTTGTTTGCAGAAGTCGGGAAAGAAAGCTCTTTATTCATATTTACCACGAAAGTGTCATTGTATGTGATTATTTTACCTTCAATCCCTGAAAATTGTGCTGTTAATAAGTTTCTAAGCTTAAAAAAGAATTTTGTGAAAAGTTCTTGTGAGCCTAGCTGGTTTCTTATGTTTCTCAAAGAACTGAATTTAATGGTTAGTGCTGCAAACTCGTCTGTTTCGCATTCATTATATCCGAGGCTTGTTTTAACAGGAAAACCGCATTTACATTTGGCGGATGAAGTCAGAACTGTCTTGGAGCATTTAGAACATTTTGTAAGCAGAATATATCCGCATTTTTCACAAACTCCTGAGCTGCTTAATGAGCGGCAGTTTGGGCATTCTATAGCTAATACTTTGCGGCAGTGCGGACAAACTGCGCTGTTATCAGGTATATTTTTATGGCACTTCGGACAATTCATATACAAGATTATAGTCTAAAATCAAACTTTATGCTACAATGGATGTAAATTATTCTGAATGGCGGATTAGGAGGGGAGATGAGCATATCAAGCATTTTAACAGAGCCGGCAATTTTGATAATTACTGCATGTTTTTTATTTTTTATAATAACGGTTTTGAGAAATTATAAACGAGTAGAGCAGAACCTGAGTTCTGTTTATAAATTCTTAAAAGCTTTGAACAAAAAAGAGCTTTCTTATAGATTTAACGAGCTGGATTCATTTATGTCAAATAATCCTTATACATCAACTGCGTGGGAAGATTTTAAAAAAGCTCTGATATTTCCTGAAAAGCTTTCTCTTGTATCAAAAAATCCTGTGAATCCGGCTGAGCTTAAACCAGAAGTGTATTTAACAATGGATGCTTCTTATTTCTTTAATGAAGAAACTCTTGTGTATTCAAAGATAAACCATAAATTTATTCAGACTATGCCTACTCTTTTAACAGGTTTAGGGCCTTTTTTCACGTTTTTAAAAATGGCATTTGCGTTTACAGCTGTAAGTTTTTCAACGGAAGCTAATGTCGGAGAGTCTTTAAACGGTCTTCTTGGGAATATTCAAATCGCAGCTCTATGTTCTGTTTTTGCAGTAGGTTTTTCGCTTCTTTTTATGTTTATTGAAAAAATACTTTACAATAAGATGTGCAAAAAATACTACTTGCTGATACAAAAAGAATTTATTCGTTTATTTGATATTGTAACAAGCGAAAAATTCCTTATTGATCTTGTAAAAGAGTCTAAAATTCAAAACGCTACGAACGAAAAACTTTTAAAAGCTATGCCGGAGAATTTTGCTAAAGCAATGGAAAAAAGTATTTCTGAGACAACTTTGCCTTATCTTGAAAATATTTTATACAGCTTAAACAGGCTTAATGAAGGGTTTGACAAAGGAAAAGGCGGAGATGTTGTTGACAAATTGTTTTAGAGGCTGATATGAGATTTAAATTACGCAAGGAAGATAGCGAACAAAATAATATATTCTGGGTAACAATGACTGATTTGATGACAGCGCTTGTTCTAGTGTTTATTGTGTTGTTTTTCTATACTTATATGTCAAGTTATTATGAAAAGATTCAAGCTGATTTAGAACAGAAAAAAGCAGCTGAAGCACTTCAAACGACATTAAAAGAACAAAATATCAACATCAATGTTGACTCAGCCGGTGTTGTTAAAATTTCTGATTTAGAGCTGTTTGATGTAAACAGTTATGAGCTTTCTGATAACGGTAAAGAGTATCTTGCAAAATTTTCACCTGCATATTTGGATTCAATTTTTTCAAATGAATATTTGAATGAAAATATAGACAAAATAATTATTGAAGGACATACCGATTCTCAGACTTTTGCCGGCGACTATTCAGCAGATGAGCAGTATATGAAAAATATGGAGCTGAGCTTAAAAAGAGCTTACGAAGTTGCAAACTATATGACAAATACTCCTTACAATAAAGAAAATGGAAACCGTTTAAGAAAAATGATTGTTGTAGAAGGCGCAAGCTTTTCTTCTCCTGTTATTGAAGAAGGAAAAGAAGATTTTGCAAAAAGCCGAAGAGTTGAGCTGAAAATTGTGTTTAAAAAAAGCGCAGAGCAATCCCAATAACTGCTGCAATTAAAATATAAAAAAGCGGATCTTTCTTTGATTTCCAGCTTATTAAAAGAAGCGCTGCAAGCAAAATCATTGCTTTAACATCTTTAATTTCAGGTTTTAATAAGCCTATTGCAACTGAAGTAAGCAGAGCGCAGCTAATAGGTTTTAAAGTTTCTATAATAGATTTCACATAGAAATTGTCGCTAAATTTTCTCAAAAGCTTTGATACTATAATTACCAGAAAAAATGAAGGCAGCATTTCTGATGTTGTGGCGAGAGCAGAACCTAAAATACCGGCACTTTTCAATCCTGCATAAGTTGCAACATTTATTCCTACAGGCCCGGGTGTGATTGAAGCGACTGCGACCATTTGTGTCAGCTCGTCAATTGAATACCAGTGATGAACTTCTGATATGTGATATAAAAACGGAATTGTGGCGTAGCCTCCGCCAAAAGAGAATAAACCGATTTTGAAGAATTCGAACATTAGCAGAAGGTAAATCATTGTTTAGCCTCCGTAAATTTTTTGTATCCGACTCCTAAAACTGTGAATAACAATATTGTTTGTATCGGCGAAGGGTTAAAAATAAGCAGAGTTGCAAGGGTTAAACCGTATACAATATAAAAAAATGTATTTTTGCTTGATTTCTGCCACATTTCACGGACTGTAAGCATGATTAATGCAATTACAGCTACTCCGACCCCCCAGAGTGCGCCTTGAACATAGCTGTTGTTAATAAAAGCTCCGATAACAGAAGCCAGAAGCACAATACACCAGAACGGTATAAAAGTTATGCCAAACATCGCAGCCAGCGCACCATATTTACCTTTTAATTTATATCCAATGAACATAGACATGTTTGCAGCTATGATTCCCGGAAGAGACTGCGAAAGCGCAAAGTAATCGATTATATCATCATGTGAGACCAAATTTCTTTTGTCTACGAATTCACTTGTCATAATCGGAAGTATAACATAACCGCCTCCAAGCAAAATTGCGCCGATTTTAACGAAAATTAAGAACAGCTTGAAAATTGACACTTTTTCAATTTCCTTCCAATTTTACTGATAAGTTTTTCATCTTCGTCAGGCGAAAATCCTGTTGTTGTAAGGTAATTCCCTACAATAGTTGAATCAGCGCAGTATGTAAACGCTTTTTCTATTGTTTCAGCAGATAGTCTTGCTTTTTTGCCTCCGGCAATTCTTATTGAAGCTTTCGGACAAGCAATTTTGAATATCGCTAAAGTACGCAATACATTTTCTTCGTCAATTTTATCTATATAGCTTTCAAACGGTGTATTTGGTATTGGAGTTAAGATGTTTACAGGAATGCTTTCCGGATTGATTTCTGCAAGCTCTAAAGCCATTTCAACACGCTGTTCAACTGTTTCTCCCATTCCGATAATAACTCCGCAGCAAAGCTCCATTCCGTATTTTTGAACAAGTTTCGCTGTATTTCTTCTATCCTCATAAGTATGAGTTGTACAAATTTCAGGATGATATGACCGGCATGTGTTGATGTTATGATGAAATCTCACTAAACCAGCTTCAGAAAGCTTCTTTGCTTGTTCTTCGTTTAAAATTCCTATACTTGCACAGCTTTTGATACCGTCTTTGTTTAAAGCCTTAATCATTTCTAACATTGTATCAAAATCACTTTCATCGGGAGTTTTGCCGGAAGTTACAATCGCTACTCTATCAGCACCATTTTTTACACTATCATGTGCTGCTTCCATAACTTCATTTACTTCCATTAAAGGATAAGACTCAATTTCTGTGTTGTAATGTGAACTCTGTGCACAATAACGGCAATTCTGTGAGCATTTTCCGTTTCGCGCGTTTATGATTGAACAAAATTCGACTTCTTCTTTTAAATACTTTTTTGACTCGTTTAAAAGTGTATTCAAATCTCTATTATATAAATCTAATAATTCAGCTTTTGTGTACATTCTTTTCTCCTTTTCAGTACCCGCATGTTAGTCCTGCGCATAAATTTATTGACTGTCCGGTTACTCCTTTTGCTTCTTTTGAAATCAAATATTTCACCATGCCTGCAATTTCATCAGGGTGAACAAAACGTTTTTGCGGAATGCAATCAATAATTTCTTCTTTTGAAAACTCGCTTTCGGCAGCAGAAGAGCTGCCCATTTCAGTGTCAACCCAGCCTGGGTTAATGGTATTTATAGTAATGCCGTACTCAGCAAGTTCTAAAGCCAGCGCTTTAGAGGCTCCGATAAGCCCTGATTTGGATGCAGAATATAAGCTTGCTCCGGCTTCGCCCAGTACTCCGCTAATTGAACCTATATTGATAATTCTGCCCCATTTTTGAGTTTTCATATATGGTACAGCGCGGGAAATTAAATACAAAGGTGCTTCAAGGTTTAAACGCGTAATGTGTTCAATTTGATTTACTCCAATTTCTTCAATTGGTGAGTAAATATATTCACCTGCATTGTTAATAAGAATATCAATCTTGTTTGCTTCAATATAATCTCCAAGTTTTTGCATTCCTTCAATTGTTGCGAGGTCACAAATGCAATAGTTTTTATAGCTTTTTAAAAGCTCTTCATTCCTGCCGCAAGTATATATATTTCCTTCAAGATTATCGGCAATAGCTTTACCGATTCCTTTGCTTCCGCCTGTAACTAAGATATTCATATAAAAATTGTAACACAATGGGCGGCGAAACGAAAGTTTCGCCGCCCTACAAAGAGAAAATCAGACAATTACTCTAAGATAAGAATTGCCACTGATATGCCTGATAAGAAATCGGAGCTTCAGGAGCAGTTGGTTTGTTTGATAAACCAAAAGCTCTCTGCGCTTCTGACCTTAATCCTGCAAAATAAGTCATAGCCTGACCATCTTGGGCGCTCTGGCTCAAAAGCTGAATTGCATTATTGAAAGCAGCATAATCTTTGTCATAATCTCCTGTTGCTTGTATGCCAATTTGTGCGCAAAGCCCTGCCCAAGGAACAGCCTGCTGACTGTTCTGATTTTTTATTTGTTCTTGAACTTGTGCAGAGTATTCTTCATACATTGCACTATTCAATTTCTTTAAATCACTGGTGCTGCCAGTTGGTGTAATATTAAAATCATCAAAAGCTCTTTCGAGCGCAGCAGAATTGACTGGAACTCTGCCCAAATATGAGTAAATGTTCGCACTTGTGTAAGAATATACTCCGTTTACGGTGAAGTTAGACATGATACACACCTCTTATATGATATATAATATATATCGGCATAATTTCTAAAAACTTTAGGATTTTTTGCGTAATATTTACAATTTGTTACAAAAACGGGCTGTAAACTAGTAATAACAACAAAAAATGTTTTCAAAATATACTCAAGAGTGTTAAGTTTTGTAACAAAGAATTCCTTTTGTGAAATTTGATATTTTTTATATCCTTTATATATATGTAAGACAAATATATGAGAGTAAGATTAAAGATAAGTATTTAAACTGCTGTAAGCATAGTTGTTTTCAGAGTTTAAGTAACTATACTCTTGTATCAGAGATGATGAGGTATAAGTATGGCTTTATTAGAGATGTACAATATTAATGCTATGGCTACGCAAATTTCGCGTGAATTTTATATAACAGAGAATCACGAGGTAGATAAATCATACGTTTTAGTAGACGAAATGAGGCTTTTTGCAATGGATATGAAGTCTAGGGTTACTTTTATATCGCGAGCCAAGAAATAGCTGATTGCGTTAGTAAGAGCGCAAATCGTAAAAGAGATTTTTTAATACCAAACCATCTTACTTACATTTAATTAATTTAATTTCCCCGATCTATAGTGCCTGACTTGAATAAGTTAGGCTTTTTGTTTTCATGTAAAAAGGCGGCGGATGATTCCATCCGCCGCCTTTTATATATTTGCTTAAACGTTACCGTAGTAAGCGTCAAGGTAGATTTTCTTGATATCTTCCATGAACGGATATGCAGGGTTAGCGCCTGTACATTGGTCATCGAATGCAAGTTCTACAAGTTCATCAAGGTTATTCATGAATGTTTCTTCATCAACTCCGAAGTCTTTGATTGAGTTAGGAAGTTCGATTTTCTTCATCAAATCATCAACTGCGTTTATAAGAAGTTGAACTTTTTCATCATCATTGCTTCCGCCTAAGCCAAGTTCATCTGCGATTTGACCATATTTAGTCTTAGCGCAAGGGAATTTGTATTGAGGGAAGATTGCTTGTTTATGCGGAGCATCAGATGCGTTGTACTTCATAACTTGTCTGATAAGAAGCGCGTTAGCAACACCGTGAGGTACGTGATACATTGCACCAAGCTTGTGAGCCATTGAGTGGCATAATCCTAAGAAAGAGTTAGCAAATGACATACCAGCGATAGTTGCTGCGTAGTGCATTTTTTCTCTTGCAATTGGATCGTTAGCACCTTCTTTGTAAGAACGTTCTAAGTATCTGAATACTAACTTAGTAGCTTCTAAAGCGTTAGAGTTAGTGAAGTTAGTAGCCATGCAAGATACATAAGCTTCAATAGCGTGAACTAGAGCGTCAATACCTGATGCTGAAGTCAAGCCTTTAGGCATTCCGTCAACAAAGTTAGGGTCAACGATTGCCATATTTGGTGTTAAAGCGTAATCAGCGATTGCGTATTTTACGTGAGTTTCATCATCAGTAATGATTGCAAATGGTGTTACTTCTGAACCTGTACCTGAAGTTGTAGGGATAGCAACCATAGTAGCTTTTTTGCCCAATTCAGGAATAGAGCAGATTCTTTTTCTGATATCCATAAATCTCATTGCGATGTCTTCGAAGTTTGTATCAGGTTGTTCGTACAATAACCACATAATCTTAGCAGCATCCATTGGAGAACCGCCGCCTAATGAAATGATAACATCAGGTTCGAATGGTTTAAGGATAGCCATTGCTTGATTGATTGTAGATAATGTAGGATCTGGTTTAACATCAAAGAATACTTCGTGTTCAATACCAACTTCGTCAAGAACTTTAGTGATGTTATCTACAGCACCTGAGTTAAACAAGAATCTGTCTGTAACGATGAATGCACGTTTTTTGCCGGAAAGTTCTCTTAATGCAAGGTCTAATGCACCTCTCTTGAAGTAAACTTTAGGTGGAACTTTAAACCATAACATATTTTCTCTCCTTTCAGCAACAGTCTTGTAGTTTAATAAGTTTTCAACGCCAACGTTACCAGAAACAGCGTTGCCGCCCCAAGAACCGCAGCCAAGTGTCAATGACGGTTCAAGCTTGAAGTTGTATAAATCACCAATACCGCCTTGAGAAGAAGGTGAGTTGATTAATACTCTGCAAGTAGGCATTTTTTCTGAGAAAGCATTAATTCTTTCTTTATGACGGTCATCTGTATAAAGAACTGAAGTATGACCAGCTCCGCCTCTTGATACAAGTTCAAAAGCTTTTTCTTTAGCGTCTTCAAAATCAGAAGCTCTGTAAAGAGTTAATACAGGAGATAATTTTTCTCTTGAGAAAGGATCTTCCCAGTTAACTTCTCCGCGTTCAACAAGAAGAATTTTAGCATCTTCCGGAACTTCACTGCCAAAACCTGCAAGCTCAGCAATTCTGTGAGGCTTTTGACCAACTACGTCAGGGTGAGCTGTTCCTCTTTTTGGATCAATAAGCGGAAGGTCAATTAATTTTTGTTTTTGATCTTCGTTAACAAGGTAAGCACCTCTGTATATGAATTCATTTTTAACTTGTTCATAAACGCTGTCTACAACGATTACAGACTGCTCAGATGCACAAATCATACCATTATCGAAAGATTTTGACATAAGAATTGAAGAAACTGCCATTTTAAGATCAGCTGTTTCATCAATAACTGCCGGTGTATTACCAGGACCAACACCTAGAGCAGGGTTTCCTGATGAATATGCAGCTTTAACCATGCCAGGACCACCTGTTGCTAAAATACAATCGATGTTAGGGTGATTCATTAAACCGCTTGAAAGTTCAATTGAAGGTACATCAATCCATCCGATGATGTCTTCAGGAGCACCAGCTTTGACAGCAGCGTCAAGAACTATTTTAGCAGCTTCAATTGTGCACTTTTTAGCTCTAGGGTGTGGTGAGAAGATGATACCGTTTCTTGTTTTTAAAGCGATTAATGATTTGAAAATCGCAGTAGATGTAGGGTTTGTAGTAGGTACAATACCCGCTAAAACTCCAAGAGGTTCAGCAACGATTTTAATACCGTTTGCTTTGTCTTCTTTTATGATTCCGCAAGTTTTTGCGCTTTTGTGTTTGTTGTAAATGTATTCAGAAGCAAAATGGTTTTTAATGATTTTGTCTTCTAATACACCCATTCCTGTTTCTTCGATAGCCATTCTAGCTAAAGGAATACGAGCTTTATCAGCAGCAGCTGCTGCAGCTTTAAAGATTACATCTACTTTTTCTTGTGAAAAAGTTGCAAATATTCTTTGAGCTTTGTGCACCCTGGAAATTAAACCTTCTAACTGATCAAGTGTTTCAACTACGTTTGAAGAGTTAAGAGATTTTTCCAAAGCTTCAACGTTCTTTTTTGTTTTCGTTGTCATATTGAAATCTCCTTTTTTTGTACTGCTCTTAATAACATTGCAACACAAATGAAAATTCTTGTCAACGCAATCATACTCTGAGATTGAGGGTAAAAAAGACCTTTCAAAACGCAAAACGCGCACCCCGAAACCAATATAGCGAGTGTATAAATTACACTCGCTATAAAAAATTAATAAAATCTTAATAATTTTGTATTATATTCCGAACTGTCTCAATTTATTAATGTCAAAATTTGGAGTTTGAAGTTCAGCTTGTGTATTATTTTCGTTTTCTTTATCAGAAACATTTCCGACTGATGCTAAATCTGTTTCAACAGCTTCGTTAAGCTCTTCAACTCCTTCTGTGATAGCTGTTAAAGAACCGATGCTTGTTATTACAGGTTCTACTGCAGTATTCCAGCTTCCGTACGCTGCTGCATAATTATCAACAGCTCCTCCGATTGAGTTTTGGAAATTGCTGATAATTTGTGCAGCGTTATTTAATCCGCCAATACCTTGTGCAATTCTGTTAATATTTCCGGCTATGCTGGAAATTCTTGTATTTCCAGCTGCACCCTGATCTTGTGCTAATTGGTGCAATTTAGGTGCAACGCTTGCTCCTGTAAAAACATTTGAAGAAGCTGCGTTTGCTGCTTTTTCTGCTGCAATACCGGTTACTTTATTTGTACCGCCTGTAACTCCGGTTTGAGAAACTTCAGCCGTAATTGCTCCGGCTTGCTGTCCTAGTTGTTGAATTTGTGCTGCTCCATCTTGTTCTATTACTGTCATTTGTTGAGCCGCATCATCTATATTTTTACTTGTATTCTCAACAGTAGTTGTTAAGTTTTGAAGATTTTCGTTATCTTCCTGTATTGAAATTCCAATATTAGCAATCGTAGCTGCTAAGCCTTGAATTTCTCCTAATATAACAGCTTGTTCTTTAGGAGTTTTGCCTTCTAAAGATTTTTGTTTTTCTTCTATTTGTTTTGCAAGTTCTTCTATTTGCTTTTGTTTTTCTTCAAGAGATTTTTGTGTTTCTTTAATAAGTTTAGAAGCATCTTCTACTATTGAAGTTTGTTCTTCAATGCTTGATGCTATATCAGTAAATTTGCCTTCTAATGCAACGCCGACTTCTTGGCTTTTTTTAAGAAGTTCTTCTGATTTTTTAGTTTCGTTTTTTACTTCTTTTTGAGCAGCTTTTGCTTCGCTATTAGCAAATTTTTCAAAAATTGATAAAGCTTTCTTAACTAATCCTTGAATATTTGCAGCTTTTTGCTCAGGTGTGCTGTCTGAGCCTAAGCCTTGGACAGCGTTAGAAAACCAAGCTACATCATTGAATGACATAGACCCGTCTGCAAATTTCTGCGTACCGATTTTATCGCCGCTTATTTGATTGATTTGCGCAAACAGATTATTCAATTCTGAAATGTTGTTGCCTGACATCTTACGTAATTATTCCTATAATACCATCTTATATATATAAAAAGTATAAAAAATATAGCAAATTTTAGTCTTTTTTAAAAATGTTACAAAACTTTACATCAAATGCATTATATTTTTCAAAAACCTAGCCACCAAGCTTATAGACAACTAACCTAATCATAGTGTACAACATGAGATATTGTTGTTATCTGTATGGGCAATAGAAGAGGGAAACAAGTGTTGATTAATATTTTTACTGAAAGAGAAAGAGATGTATTACATTTGTTATTGTTAGGATTGAATAATAAAGAAATCTCGGAAAAACTTTTTATTTCTAATCATACTACGAAAGCACATGTTGCATCTATTTACAAAAAACTCGGCGTATTAAACAGGGTTCAAGCGGCTGTAAAAAGTTTGAAACTTGGCGCGGGTGAATTTTTTAATCTAAAAGACGAAATATAAGAGACGGAGTCCTTTTAAGGACTCCGTCTCTATTTTTTTTTGAAGTTTTAAGCATTAACCATTAAGTTTTGCTTTATCTTCTTCTGTTACGCCTTTGATGGTAAGGTTAACTCTACCTTTGTCATCAATTTTGATTACTTTAACAATTACTTCGTCGCCTATATTTACGTGCGGTTCAATTGTTTCTATTCTTTCTTGGCAAATTTGTGAGATATGAACCATACCGTCTTTACCGCCGCCAAGTTCAACAAACGCACCGATAGGAATAATTCTTACAACTTTTCCTTTTATAACCATTCCTACTTCCGGTTTGAAAGTTAAATCGTTAATCATTTTCTTAGCTATAGCAGCGCCTTCTTGGTCATTTGATGTGATTGTAACTACACCGCTGTCTTGAATATCGATTTCAGCGCCGGAAGCTTCGATAATAGCTCTAATTTGCTTACCGCCAGGTCCAATTACTGTTCCGATGTCTTCTGTCGGTATTGTCATTGTTGTAATGCTTGGAGCAAATGGAGACAATGTTTTAGCCGGCTCTGTAATTACTTCTCTCATTTTTGATAAGATATGAAGTCTGCCTTCTTTTGCTTGAGCTAAAGCGCGTCTTAAAGTATCATTTGCAATACCTTTTGCTTTCATATCCATTTGAAGTGCTGTAATACCGTCATCGTTACCAGTAACTTTAAAGTCCATATCTCCAAGGAAATCTTCAATGCCTTGAATATCGGTTAATACTACTGGTTCTTTGCCTTCTTCAGTAATCATACCCATTGCAACGCCGCCAATCATGCATTTTACAGGAACGCCGGCATTCATTAATGCCATAGAAGAACCACAGGTTGAACCCATAGATGTTGAGCCGTTTGATTCCAATACGTCAGAAGTTACTCGGATAGTGTATCCAAATTCTTCTTGAGAAGGAAGTGCTGGAATGTTAGCTCTTTCTGCTAAGTTTCCGTGGCCTACTTCACGTCTTCCAGGACCTCTTAAAGGTTTAACTTCTCCAACTGAGAAACCTGGGAATATGTATTTATGCATATAAGTTTTTTCTGTTTCAGGATCAACACCGTCAAGCTCCTGTTTCATACCTGGACCTGCAAGAGTCGCTACTGAAAGTATTTGAGTTTGTCCTCTTGTGAATACGGCAGAACCATGTGCGCGCGGAATTACACCAACTTCACACCAGATTGGACGTACTTCATCAGGTTTACGGCCATCAGCACGCACACCTTCATCTAAAATCATTGCACGCATAATCTTCTTTTCTGCAGCTTTGAATTCTTCTGCAACAAAGTCGATTCCTGTTTCTTCAATAATCTGGTGAATGTAGTGATCTTCAGGAAGAGCTTCAACTTTTTCTTTAACAAGCTTTTTAGCTTCTTCAAGTTTTTGTTGTCTGTAAGCTCTGTCAAAGTTGTGGTAAGCATCAAAAATTATATCGTGTGCTGTTTCGTTAATAAGGTTTTTAAGCTCTGTTGTGTCGTAAGGATTAACGAATTCTTCTTTAACAACTCCGCAAAGCTTTGCAAATTCAACTTGAGCATCACATTGTTTTCTGATTTCACCTTGAGCGAATTCAACAGCAGCCATAATATCATCTTCTGAAACAAATTTACATCCTGCTTCAACCATAATTACGCTGTCGTGTGTACCAGCTACTACGATATCTAAATCAGAAGCTTTTGCTTGCTGATGTGTCGGGTTTGCTACAAGGACGCCGTCAACTTTTGAAACTCTTACTGCGCCGATAGGACCTTCGAATGGAGCTCCTGAAAGCATTAATGCGCAAGAAGCTCCCAGCATAGCTAATGTATCCGGCTGATTTTGCTGGTCATAGCTGAATAACTGAGCAACAATTTGAATATCATTTCTATATCCTTTAGGGAAAAGGGGTCTGATTGGTCTGTCAATAAGACGTGAAACTAAGATTGCTTTATCACTTGCTTTACCTTCTGAACGGTTGTAACCGCCAGGGATACGTCCGATTGAAGACATTCTTTCTTCATAATCAATAAGTAAAGGGAAGAAATCTATTCCGACTCTTGGTTCTTTACTAACTACACAGTGCACAAATAACATTGTGTCTCCGCATCTTACGGTAACGCTTCCGTTTGTTGATTGTGCATACTTACCTGTTTCAATAGTGACGGTCTTTCCGCCAATTTCTAACTGAAAACTTTTTGTTTCCGGTACCATTTTTCCTTCTTTCTCCGGCTACTCGAAAGCCGGATGCTTCCATTAGTTATACTAAATTTTCCACTTTAATCTTATTATAAACAAGAAACGTTGTCTATTAATAAACTAAAGTTAACTTTTGTAAACTTTTGAACAATTATTTATACTTTGTATTTATATGATTTGCAGACCTATAATATTTGTGTAAATTAAAAATGTTTCCACATTCGGAAATAAAAAATTTTGTCAAAGTTTTATTATAAATTTTATGTATTTAGAAGATTATAATGAAATTTTTAAACAGGCGATTGCTCGTGTTATACAGCGTGAAAGAAAGTTGCGTACAGATAAGTTCACAATTTTTTGCTATGAAAACAGTATTCCAAAAACAACGCTTAATTCCATAGAACTTGGTAAAAATGATTCTAGTATGACTACAATTTTTAGAATAATGAATTGTATGTATATTGAAGGTCGTGAATTTATGGATCTTGTTAATGAAGAGCTTCCTGATAATTTCTGGGCAGAATGGCGTCTTGCCGAACCTATGCCGAAAGAAGAAGACTAGTAATTTTCTAATGGTTGAATATCAAGTTTTGAAAATGTATTCGACGCTTTTGCAAACTTATACGATCCAGGAGGAGCAGTTGCTGCAATTGAAGCTGCAAATCCTCCGGAAATACCTGCAATAATCCCCGCTACAGTTGTTAAGATACGTTTTATAGGTGATAAGTTTTTGGTCAGCAATAAAGGAGTTATTCCTCCAATAGCCCCTCCTGTGCACACTATGGTGCGTGATAAATTTCGTCTTCTTTTAATATCTTCCTCAGAAGAATTTTCAAGGGCATATTTTTGAATGCGAGGTGCTGTATCCATTATGTCTCTATAAGCAGATTCAAATGTATCAACTTCATTTTGAGGTAAAGAAAGCCTGCCGGCTTCTTCACCTTTAGAGTCAATAATTCTATAGACAGTTCTGCCGTTTTGAGTTAACCCGATTTTCTGAATATTTCCAAAGGAACTTTCTCTGAAACTCAATGAATTTATCATATAAACACCTTCACACCATACTTATATTATACAGCGTAAAGCGCTTTTTCGCAAGTTTATGCAAAATGTGTTCTTAACTTATTCAAAGCTCTTGCTTCTGTTTGTCTGATGCATTCTTTGGTAACTCCAAACATTTTTCCAATGTCCTCTAAAGTTATTTTTGCAGCATTTTCTAAGCCGAATCTTAACTTGATAACTGTTTGTTCGCGTTCTTTAAGAGTTGAAACAACGCTTGCAATTTCTTTTTTAAGCTCTTCGTATTCAATAGTTTCTTCAACGCTTACTCTTTCGTCTTCTAAAACATCCGCAACATTTAACTCACTGCCGTTTTTTGCATCAAAACTGCCTTCAATTGAAACAGTTGCAGTGTAAGCTGATAAATACATATCAATTTTTTCAGGTTCGATATTCATTTTTTTTGCAGCATCCTTGTTTGTAACCTGACAATTGTATGATTTTTCCATCTCTGCTTTTACTTTTGAAAATTTTGATAATGTTTCTTGAATATAAACAGGTATTTTCATGCAGTATGATTGTTCTGAAATAGCTTTAAACATTGCTTGTTTAATCCACCAGCTGGCATAAGTTGAAAATCTGTAACCAAGCTCAGGATTAAATTTTTCAGCTGCAACCATTAATCCTAAGTTTCCTTCCTGAATTAAATCTACCATTGGTAATTTTGAAACATGAATAACTTTTCTTGCAATTGTGATAACAAGCTTTAAATTAGATTGTACAAGAGTTTTTTTTGCATCTTTATCACCGTTTTTAGCTTTAAGTGCAGTTTGTTTCTCATCTTCAACGCTTAAACTTTTGTATGCATTAATTTTTCTAATGTAAGCACTCATGTCTTCTCCGCAGAAAGCCGCATAACTGTTTCTTGCAGGGTTGGTTGTAGATTTCATCTTGATAACTTGATCTTTCATACTGTTAAACTCCTTGGGGTAAATATAATTGGCTGGAATTCAAACTGCCAGTTATATGAACCATTAAATGTAACACAAATCTTATATACTTATGATATATCAAAAGTATATAAAACTCAATACATTTGTTAAGAAATATTACAAAAACACCCCGTATTTTTATAAATTGTTACAAAACTTAATCTTTGCTTACAGTATCAAATCAGAGTTTTGCAGTTATTGTGAGGAAAAGTTTTGTAAATACAGCTGTAAGTCTGCAAGTCTATTATTCACAGAGAGGATAGTATCCTGCATTTGCATTTCAAGCCTTTTAGCGCCTTTGAAACAGGTATGGAAGAACAGGATTTTTGTGCTGCCGTTCATCAAATCATTTTTAAGTTCAACTATTTTCTTATAAATTAGCGGGTCAACAATTTCTTTGTTTTCGCAAAGCAGGGTAAATATGTCACCAAGCCACCATTGAACTTCTTCAACATTATTCATTTTGAGTCCTTTCTTAGCGTTTTTCAGATAAGAAAGAAGTTGAGAATATATTTCTGTAAGTTTTTGTTTTTTTACCGGGAGTATTTTTTTAAAATAATCCATTGTCTGTTTGTAGCCTATATCAATGAGTTTGCGCCTTTCGTCTTTATCAAGGTTAAAGTCTGCAAAGAAAATATCGCCGGTGTTTATTCTAATGCAGTCATAGCGGTCATTTTCTCCGTATAGTTCTGTTACAAAGTCTGTTGCAATGTCTGTCACGCAGCTATAAATGGTATTAATAAAAGATATAGGGCTTTTTTCGTTTTTGCTGTAATCTCCTTCTAGTCTGAATTCTAGTATTCTGCTTTCAGAATTATTCAATGTTTCTGACAAACGCCACATTGGAGACGCTTTTTGTAAATCGCCGTCTACAAGATAAGAATCTTCGTGTTTATATGGAGCCATCAGTCCCGGCATGCTTGAAGATATTTTAATAGCTTGTGCTACTTCAAACTCTGGGGTTTCTGATACAGAAAATTCTTGCGAACAAAATTTTGTGATATTTGTCGTTATGATAACAAGTTTTTTATCCATATCTACGAATTTAATATGTTTATTACGGACTTTTTCGTTCTTTTTCGATAATAGTTCATTTAACCAGTCGAGAAAAATTTCTCCTTTACTTAGTGCAAATGGTTTTCCAATTCCCAGGTGAATGTCTTTAAATAAGTCAAAGTTTACTTTCATAAACAGGTTTTCAAGTTCATAGGATTTGTACCCGGAAGCAACGAGTGCTGCGATAATTGAGCCTACTGAAGAGCCTCCGATTATATCATATTCTATTCCAAGTTCTTCTAATGCTCTTATTGTTCCTATATAAGCCATTCCTCTGATAGCTCCGCCTCCAAAGAGGCAGGTATATTTTAAAGGATTAGTCATTTCTGAAATCTCCGTGTTTAAACATTGTACTTCTGTAATAATCTATATTGTATTCTGGTTCAAGGTATGTGAACTTTTCTGAACCTTTTTTTACGAATATTCCGCATAATTTTCCATCAAAAATATGCACCCAGTCAGGATCTTCTTGAAGCAGGATATAAGTTTGCGTATCTTTATAAGTCATAATAATATCTGTAGGGTATTTTTGATAGATATCTCTCCAGTTATCCATAATCAAATCAAAGTGTTTTAGAACCATAAATTCTTTGTCGTTATACACTTCTTCATATCTTCCGTCCATAAATATTAAGTTATTCGGATAAAGTTTATAAGTAGCGTAGCTTCCAAGTCCGAAAGGCGATACAAGATTGCCTTTAATGTTATTTATTTTCAAAAACTCAAGTTCATAAAACGGGAATTTTGTATCATCAGCCCGAGGGGCAAGCGGTGAAAACATCGGGATGCTAAACGCAAGAATAAATATCGCAGGGTAAAGGCTTTTTTCAATCCTCTTGAATATTCTTGAAAATTTGTGCAGTAAAATGATTATGTCGTTATAACAAAGTGCTGATACTGTGATTACAGAAAGAGACAATAATTTAACGTGGGCTAGGCCCATATAAACAGTCATCAAAAGAACAATTAATTTTGTATAATTGTATTTTTTTGCCTTAATTGCAGCAAAAACTCCAAATATTGAGAATAAACTTGGGATTAAATAGTATACAATATGCCTTTTTGCATAAAACGGCCACCATTCTACTATGTATTTGCGGTGTTTAGTTGCAGCTGAGAACAGGAAGTTTAAATACTTTATTCCATACGGGTTAATTATAAGTGCAAGTCCTGATGCTGCAAGTACTGCAAGATATTTTTTCCAAGGTTTTTTTTCTAAAACTGCTCCGGCAAAATACATTGCGATTAAGCCAAGCCCTGAAACAACACCTCCGTGTACATTGTTCCAGAAAATAACAATAAAAGGAAATGTCCAGATAAGTTTTTTGGATTTTCCTTGCCGCGTTTTTTCTAAAATGTATAAGAATATGCTGAAAAACAGGAAGCTAAACAGCTGACAGCGTACAAGCCCCGGATTTAAGCGTGTAAAAATAGCAAGAAATACTCCCATAAATAATAATGAAGGGGGAAAAGAGTGTTTTTGCAGCTTTTGTGTTTTTACTATGACAACTGCTGTTAAAAACATCATTACTGCTTGGAATATTAATAATCCGAACGCTCCAAGGTATTTAATCAGAAGATAAAAAACGACTCCTGAGCCCCATTCGTGGTCGTACCAGGGGTGAGTCGGGGTGTATGATAGAAAATCTTGATAAGGGAGGATTCCGTATTCTACAAATCTTTCTCCGACAATAAGTCTTGCAAATAAGTCATAATCGTAATTTGTAGACAGGCATGCCAAAAAAATGCTAAAAACAGCAAGTGCTGCGTAGAACCAAACCTTTTTTCTCATTTATATAATATACTCCTCTTTATTATTGTATAACAAAAATGAATTATGGTATAATAATTGCAAAGCTAAATGGGGGAGTATCATGGGATTAACATTAGTAGAAAAAATTATTTCCGAACATGCTGGTAAAGATGTACACGCGGGGGAACTTGTTATATCGAAAGTTGATGTAACAGCAGTGCAGGATGGAACAGGACCTTTGACGGTTCAGGAATTTAAAAAACTTGGGAAATCAAAACTTAATAATCCGGAGCGTACAATACTTTTTATTGACCATGCATCTCCAAGTCCGAGAAAAGAACTTTCTAATACTCACATGGTGTTAAGAGATTTTCATAAAGAATACGGAGCTGTTCTATCTGATGTAGGTGCAGGTGTCTGCCACCAGAGATTGATTGAAACTTATGTTAATCCGGGAGAAATTTTAATAGGAGCGGATTCGCATACTTGTACTTCAGGGGCACTCGGTGCGTTTGCTACCGGCATGGGCTCGACTGATGTGGCAGTCGGAATGGCTTTAGGTAAAACATGGCTTAAAGTGCCTGCAACATTCAAAATTGTTGTAAACGGTAAATTCAAAGAAGGTATTTGCTCTAAAGATTTAATGCTTCATTTAATAGGTATGATAGGTGCTGACGGCGCTACTTACAAAGCTTTAGAATTTACAGGTGATACGATTGAAAATATGACAATGTCAGAAAGATTTACGCTTGCAAATATGGCAGTAGAAGCCGGAGCAAAATGCGGTTTGTTCGTTGCTGATGATAAGACAAAAGCGTTTTTAGCTGAGCGCGGGCGTGAAGATAAGTTCAGACAAATTCTGCCGGATAGCGATGCAGTTTATGAACGTGTAATTGAAATTAAAGCAGAAGAGGTTCCTCATACGGTTTCTTGCCCGCACACTGTTGATAACACACGCAGAGCGGATGAATTAAAAGACGTTAAGGTTAATCAGGTTTTTATCGGAACATGCACAAACGGAAGAATTGAAGATTTGAGAGCTGCTGCGGATATTTTAAAGGGTAAAACTGTTCATCCAGATGTAAGGATGTTGATTTCTCCGGCCTCAAAAGATGTGTTTAAACAAGCTTTAAAAGAAGGTTTGATTGATATTTTTGTTGAAGCAAATGCTGCTATCCTTGCTCCTGGATGCGGTCCTTGTGTAGGTGTGCATGCAGGAATTCTCGGAGACGGTGAAGTTTGTCTTGCAACCCAGAACAGAAACTTTCAGGGCAGGATGGGGAACACAAAAGGATTTATCTACCTTGCTTCTCCGTTCGTTGCAGCGCATACTGCATTAAAAGGATATATTAACGCAGGGGTATAATAGGAGGTAAAATGAACTTACTTTTACTTAAACAACTTACAATATTAAGCGCATTTGCAGGTGCGCTTTTAGGCTTGCTGGGTGTCGTTTCGTATCCGACTTTTGTGTTTAGTATTTTAATCCTGATACTTGCGATGGCTGTGATTGTTCTTGTATATCTTAAACAAAATGATTTAATTGGGATTATAAATGTGAAAGAAGGTTGTATCTTTGGCGCTATAATCGGGTTTATTTCGTTTCTTGGATTTTCAGCTGTGTTCGCACCGATAAGTATGCTGCTTGGGTGGCTTGTTCCTTCTTATACGCTTGGCTGGCTCAGATTTTTTATGGGCGGGTTTGGGACTTTTGTTGTAATGCTTTTTTTGATAGTATTTATGGCAGGAATAAGTGCTTTATTTAACGGATTTGGAGGGCTTGTAACTGCTTATGTGTATGAGCTTATTACCGGGATTAAAAAAGAAAATAATCAAAATTCAAGTGTAGATTTCGAGATTAAATGAAAGGATAGATTATGATATTTCAAATTATATTATTTGTATTGTTTTTAATTATTGCTTTTACTGCAAAAAGAATGAATTCTAAAAAACTTAGAGATTTGATGGAAATTTGTTTAGTTGTGCAATTTTTGATTATTGTTAATGAGATTTTGAGTATTATTTAGGAGTTATTGATGGGATTTGAGTCTAAAATAAAAACAATTGAGTGGGTAGATACGTATTCAAAAATGGTTGATCAGACAGTTATACCTTATGAATACAAGTTTGTAAATATAACATCCGGCGATGAAATGTTTGATGCTATCAGAAATATGATAGTAAGAGGTGCTCCTGCTATTGGAATAGCCGGCGCTCATGGAGTAATTCTTTATGCGCAGGAACTTGCAAAAGAAAATTTGTCTAGAGATGAATTTGTAGAAAAGCTTATAGAAAAAGCTGAGTATATGAAAACTTCCCGCCCTACAGCGGTTAACTTAATGTGGGCTTGTCAAAAGCAGATTGAAGTTATCAGAAACTCAAATTCCGATATCAATGGAATTATTGAAGAGCTTAAAGTTAATGGTGTTAAGCTTGAAAATGAAGACATTGAGATTAATAAAAAAATTGGTGATTACGGAGCAGAAGTTGTTCCAAAAGGGGCATCTATTTTAACTCATTGTAATGCAGGGGCTCTTGCAACAGTGGGCTATGGTACAGCGCTGGGAGTTGTAAGGTCTGCATTTGCAAAAGATAATACTGTTCAGGTTTTTGCGGATGAGACTAGACCAAGACAGCAGGGAGCAAGAATTACAACTTTTGAACTTGCGATGGATGGAATTCCTGTAACTTTGATTACTGACGGAATGTGCTCTTACTTTATGAAAAAAGGCATGATTGATATGGTTGTTGTAGGTGCGGATAGAATTGCTGCAAACGGTGATACAGCTAATAAAATTGGAACTTACACTGTTGCAATTGCGGCGAAATATCATAATATTCCGTTTTATATTGCAGCGCCTTTGTCTACAATTGATACTTCAATTGCTTCGGGTGATGAAATTGTGATTGAAGAACGCTCAAGAGAAGAAGTAACGCATATTAACGGTAAAATTATTTGTTCTGATAAGGTTAATGTAATCAATCCCGGATTTGACGTGACTCCGCATGAACTTATTGCAGGTATTATTACAGAAAAAGGCATATTGAGACCGGATTATAATCAGTCAATAAAAAACGCATTTAAAAATTAATACAGACAATGCTTAATTGCTTCTATCATAGAGTCAGCGCTGGCAAGGTTTTTGCCGGCAATATCAAATGCCGTGCCATGCGCTGGTGAAGTTCTTATGATATCCAGCCCGATTGTCATGTTAACTGCTTTTTTAGGCGCAGCTGCTTTAATAGGGATTAAACCTTGGTCGTGATAACAAGCTATGTAGCAGTCATAAGGCATTTTTTCGTTGTTTAAATACTTTTGAAAAGCTACAGCAAAAAGTGCATCAGCCGGAAGCGGATTTGTGATATTTATTCCGCGCTTTCTGATTGCTTCTATTGCAGGAAGAAAAATTTCATTTTCTTCTTTGCCGATTAGCCCGTTTTCTCCGGCATGAGGATTTAATCCGCAGATTGCAAAAGAAGGTTTCTTAACCATAAGCTTGTTCTGGAAAAAGCTGCGCAGGCGCTCGGTTTTTTCAATAATTATTTCTTTTGTTATATTTACTTCTTTTAGTGCACAATGCCTTGTCAGCAAAAGAACTCTAAAGTCTTTTGAAACAAACAGCATTTCAGCTTTTTGCCCATTATGTGCAAGAAAATGTTCAAGAACTTCTGTTTGACCATTAAAATGGTGTCCTGCAAGGTTCATTGCATCTTTTGAAGTTGGTGCAGTTACGATAAATTTTGGCTTTAGCTCGCACGCTTTTTGAAGCGCTCGGAATGCAAAATCACCTGCAGATGCAGAGACTTCTCCTGGAATAATCTTGTCTTTATAATCAACTTCTATTATTTCATAACGATTATTAAGTACTCCGTAAGTATTCAATATTTTTGAACTTGAAACAATTACAATGTCTTTTGAAGGCAGGTTTAAAGTGTTCAAAGCTTTGATTGTAATCTCTGCTCCGATTCCGTTCGGGTCGCCTGTTGTTATGATGATTTTGTTTTCGTATTTATTCATGGTGTTTAAAATAATCTAAAATATCTATCAAAGTTCTTGTATTACCCAGATTTCCGGATTTTGTAACAATCCATCTTCCCATCTCATCTGAGCAGAGCGAAATTGCCGGTGCAACTTCATCAATAAGCTTAAGCTCGTTAGAATGAATTGCTTTACAGCATTTATAAGATGTTTCTCCGCCTAAAGTAATTAAGACTACATCGATTTCTTGAAGTACTTGCTTAGTAAGTTCTGCCAAATAGTCTGTTATCTTAATGGCAAGTTTTTCTTTGGTAAGCTCTGCATTAAATGAATCGTCAGAAAAACCGTCAAAGTTTGCAATGAGATGTGAAGTGTGTACGACAACTGTTACTCCGCTTCTTAAATTTGTGACAATTCGCTCTACGATTTCGCCATTTACTCCGTTTAGAATGTTCGAAGTATTTAGCGGAATAAAGTTTACGTTGTTATAATCATCTGAGTTTTCCAGCTTATTTATTTGTTCAGCTGTAATATTAGTTGCAGTTCCTGAGACGATAAACTTAGGAAGTTTTTCTAGTTTTATACTATCTCTTTCTCTTTCAATTCCTGAAAGCCAGCTCTTTCCGAGAACCTGAGCTCCAGCTGCGGTTCCTGCAGGAAGAAGTTTTTTGTCGCATTTTTTTATGGCAAGTGCAAGCTGTTCAATATCAGTGATAGAAGTAGAATCAGCGACAATGAGCTTTTTGCCTTCCTTAATCAATTCGTTGATTTTAATAAGAATAGGACCGGCTCCGTTCATAACGGTTTTAAGGTCAATTGTTCCAACTAAATCTTTTTGATTTTCTTTAAGCTGAGACTTTAATAAGGTCGGAACATGAGATTCTAAAATTGGCGAATGCGGATCCATTGCAATTTCAGTTCTGCCTAAAGGAACTCCTTTTAATAGGTGGTATCCTCCCACAGTTATTCTTCCTTCTTGAGGAAAAGCCGGAATAATTATTGCGGCATCATAGCCTAAAATTTCTACCATGGTTAGAGTTTCAACGGCAATATGACCTCTAAGAGTTGAGTCGATTTTTTTGTAATAATACTCAAAAGAGAAGTTTTCTGCAAAAGTTTTAACTGCTTTTTCAACTTTTTCTAAAGCTTCCCATTCTTCGATATTTCGGGATTCGGTTGAAATTGCCCAAGCTTCTGTTTCTTCTTTTTTAGGCGGAATATATTCATCGTTTAAAAGGATGCGTGTGTTTGCTCCGCGCAGGTGAAACTGAAGCGCTGTATCATTTGCACCTGTTAAATCATCTGCAATAATCCCGGCTATATCAGAAAAAATCATTATTCAGCGTCTCTTTTTGAACCTAATAGTCTTACGTTATTTGCAACAATAAGAAATCTTTCTCTTTCGTCTCCTGACTGATCTGTCCATTTGCTTATAGAAATTCTGCCGTCAACTACAACTTGACGTCCTTTTTTGATATATTCGCCGGCAAATTCTGCTTGCTTATCCCAAACTTCAATGTTGTACCAGTCAGTAACTTCTTCTTTTGTTTTAGAGTCCCATCTTCCTACTGCAAGAGAAAAAGTTGTTTTGACTTTTCCTGATTCAAAATATTTAATTTCAGCGTCCTGTCCTGCTCTGCCGATTATTGTAGCTGTGTTCATTAACCTTCTCCTTTTAAAAATAATACTCATATTATACCATACATCAGCTTTATGACACTTAACTATTAATATTTGTAAATTTTTTCTTGTGTACTAGCAAAAAATAAATTTAGAAGTGTTACTATCATATAGGTTTTAAGGAGAAAATAAGTGATATTAAGTGTAAACCCAATTAATGCAGTAACAAAAATGCATTCTAATTCTGTTAAAAAACATAGTGTTAAAGAAAATGAAGTCGTTACAAACCCAAATGCAGAAGAGCTTTCAGGTGTTCCAAAAAGTTATATAAGTTTTAAAGCTGCTGATAGTGCAAAATCAATTCAGTTTACTGATGAAGCAAAGGTTTTACTTGAGTTATCTAAACAGGTTGCACAAAAATACGGTCATAATGAGCTTTTACCGGCGCATGTTATTCAAGCTTCAATTGAAATGACAGAAGATAATCTGGCGCAAATTCCAGATGAATTACTTGACAGCGGTGCGATAGATTCTGTTTCTCCTTTGAGTAAAATTGTTAATGATAAGGCTAATCAAAATATGCTGGCGACTCCTTTATCAAGATATTATTTCCTTGATATGCTTGAAGATTTAAAAACAGATAACGAAGAGTTTCTTGCCAATCTTCCAAAAGAAGAAAATGTTGATGCTTCTAAAATACTTATAGAAGAAGATTTGCAAAAAGCTTTAAAGGAAACAGAGGTTCAGGCGCGAACTATAAATCCTTATGTTTTCTTAGGTGTTGCAATGAATTCTATGACAAATAGAGGAATTACTTATCCTTCAGAATTTTTGAAAGGTGCAATAAGTTATGGTTTATATAAAGGTAATCAAGATATTGATGTAAACTATATGCCGGAATATGATTCAAGAGCAATTGATGTCTGGAATAAATTGGCTCTCGGTTCTAACTTGAATATAACTTATGAAGACTCTAAAGAAGCTGATAGGTTGATTGCAAGTATTGTCAAAACTCTTGATGATAAAAAGTACGGTAATTTTAATTCTGAAAATACTATGGTATTTGCGATTTCAGATGACATTGTTGATGTTCAGCTTTATGATGAAATTACGGTGCAAAAAGAAGCTAATCCAGATGTACAGAAGATATTTCTTGTAAATATGGATAAACTTCTTACAAATACAGTAAATGCAACAGGTGAAATAAGTTATAGTAATGGTATTATGCAAGCTATAAAGGAAGCTGATGATAATTTAAAAATTGTATTCTTACAGAGTAATGATGTGTATTACAGTATGGTAGAGGATAAAGCGTTAAAATCATTGTATTCAAATTTTGTAACTTATTCTATTCCTACAATACAAACTTATGAAGTGAGTCAAATGATTGACGATGATTTCCTTAAAGCGATGCCTACACCTTATACAAAAGAAGCTAAAGAAAGAGCTATATATCATGCAGCTAACATGCAGGGAATTTTCCCAGATAAAGCAGTAGATTTGATGAAGCGCGTAGCTGTTTATTATGGTGATGCTAAAAAAGAAATTACAGCAAGTGATGTTGATGAGTTTGCACAAATAGCACATGAATTATTTAATAAACAAAGTACTTCTAAAACAAATATTGTATATGATACAGGTAAAACATTAGATACAATGTACGGCAAAGAAACTGTAAAAAAAGACATTGAAGCTATAATCAGACAAATAAAGACCGGAAAAATCGGTACCAGAGGCATGATTATTTATTCTCAGGATTTGGAAGCCGGTTCAGGCAGAATGCATACAGCTGAAACAATAGCTGGAGAAGCTAAAGTTCCGTTTGTAGCAATTGATACGTCGGACTTCGCCGTCTCTGAGAGAGACAGCGAAGGTGTTTCTGTAGAAACACCAAAGAATGCTATGAGAAGAGTTTTCTCTGAAGCTAAGAAAGCGGCAAGACAAAACCAGTATAAAACCGCTATTATATACATAAACAATTTTGAAGAGTTTGCATTCTCAGGTCCTTATCTTCCGGGGTATAAACAAGCGATGTCACAGCTTTCAAAGGAAATGCAGGATGCGGTTAAAGAGGATGTAAGCATTCTTGTAATCGGTTCAACTGACGAATATTACGCTGAAGCTATTCCAGCTGTGGTAAGAGGTTTTAATCAGTCGCTTGTGGTAGATTCTCCTGCTAATAATAAAAGAGCCAGAGAAGAGATTTTAGTTAATAAAATCAACGAAGCAGCGTTACCTTTAGCTTGTGCTGATGAAGCAGAAAAAGCAAGCTTAATAAAAAAACTTGTTAAGTTAAGCGAGCACATGTCTTTTGTAGAGTTAAAATCAATGATTGATAAAACAAAGCAGATAATGTATGAACGCGGAAAAGACAAAGCTTCAACAGGTGATTTCATAGAAGCATACTTGCAGCTGGCTACAGGCAGAACTTCTCATCCTGAGATGCCTTCGTTTAATAAAGAAGCAACAACTTCTCACGAATGCGGTCATGCTACAAACCTTGAAGTTATGAACGATATTTTAAGACGCAGAGGCAAACCTTGGCATAAATCTTATGATGTAAACTTTATAACTCTTGATCCAAGGGGTGATTTCTTGGGAGCTGTGTTTGAAGGCAAAGAAGATAATACAGACTATCCGTTTGAAGCGATGTTTACCGGGCTTGTATGTTCATTCGGCGGATATTCCTGCGAAAAACTGTTCTTTGGAATGGACGGTTCAGCAGGTATAGGTATGGATTTAGCTCAGGCAACTTCTGCCGCAAAACGCGGAGTTGAATATTTCGGGCTGGGTTATAATACCGGCAAAATTTCAAATGCTGCAGGACTAAAATCTGCATCATTCTATGATTCCGTATATAAAGATATTGATGTAATCTTAACAAATGCCCAAGTTGCTTCTGATATGATTACGGAATGCTATAGAGGATTTAACGAATGGTTTACTCAAAAATTCTCAAAATTAATCGGTTCAGATGATTGTATGGTTGATGGCGACGATTTTAGAAAAGCACTTTTAAACTGGAAGAAATCTCTACCTGCTGATAAAAAAGAAGAAATCGGTATTATGGAAGAAATTGTAATGGATTTGATTAAATGTGCCAAAAACGGTAAGAAGTATATGTTACCTAAGAAGATATTATAGTTAAAAAAAGGGCGGGATTGAAAATCCCGCCCTTTTTTATTACTTTGTTTCTTTCTTTTCAACCGGTTCAGGTGTCACTTCTTTTACAGGTCTTTTAGGGTCAAAAGACTCATTAAGATACTCAATTTTAGCGTTTTTCATTAATCCTTGAGTAAGTTTTTTAAGTGTTTCTACTTGTTTTTGGGTTTCTAAGTAAAATTTAATTTCATCTTTAACTTTCGCAAACGGAGTAGAACCAGCTTCCATTCTGTCAGTAACCTTGATTATGTGGTATCCGTAAGGAGACTGAACAAGGCTTTCGCTGATTGTGTTAGGCTTCATAGAGAAAGCTGCGTTAGAAAACTCAGGAACCATAGCTTCTTTAGAGAAGAAGCCGAGCTCTCCGCCTCTTTCTCCGCTTGCTTTATCATCAGATTTTTTCTGAGCAATTGCTTCAAAGTTATCTGGATTTTTCTTAACTTCTGCTAGAGTTGCTTCTGCTTTAGCTTTTTGAGCAGCAAGCTGTTCTTCTAATTTTTTATTAAGTTCTTCTGTATCAATATCAGGATTTTTTGCTTTGATTTGCTGGATAATTTCTATAGTGTTTGCAGAAATCAGAATGTGTGAAGCTCTTACTTGTTCTCCGTGAACGAATTCATTTTTGTGAGAATTGTAATATTTTTCAGCATCAGAATCGCTTACGTTAATTTTTTCGATAGAGTTTACAAGCTTTTTAATCTTGATTTGAGTTTTTAAGTCTTCTGTGAACTGTGCGTTAGAAACTTCTCTTTGTTTGAGCATTCTATTAAGTTCTTCTTTTGAACCTACTTTGTCAATAATTGACTTTAGTTCGTTTTGAACATCTTCTTCTGCAGCAGTAATTCCGCGTTTTGCAATTTCTTCATCAAGCAAAGATTTGATAATAAGCTCGTGAACCACTTTATCTTTAAAAATGCTGTACATCGGATTTTCGTCAGATTTTACAAAGTTTTTAGAACCGCCGAATGATTTGAATAAAGATTTATCAATGCTTTTATCAAATGCATCATCAAACTCGTTTTGAGTGATAACTGTATCATTAACCTTAATGATACCTTCAGATTTTTTCATTAGCGTGCAGCCGGAAAATAGAACAGCTGACAAAGCTAAACATGTAAGTAATTTTTTCATTTGTTACTCCTTATTAATAAACTCTCTTATTTATACTTATTAATCGTTTCTTTTATATAATAAAACAAACCTGTCAAAATGTTAAATAATTCATCAAAAGTTAAGTTTTGGTTATTAAGCAGAATTATAGATTTTCCGTCTTCACAGGTCTTTGGCGCTACTGTGAACTTCAATTTTCTTAATATTGTTTTGTCTAAATCTTGTTTAATTATATTCCATTCATAAGGTGTGAAAGGAGAATAAATACGAATATCACATCCTGCTTCACGTATAATAGATATTCCGCAATCTGTAGCCAGAAGTCTGATTTTTATCAGTTTGATAAGGTTTTCGACTTCTTCCGGAATTCTTGAAAACCTATCTTTCCATTCAGATATAATGTAATTCAGCTCAGTTTCATTTTTAACATCAGAAAGGCGCTTATATTCAATCATTTTCTGCTCGTCTGAGCCTACCCATTCATCAGGAATATAAGCTGTTATGTTGATATCAACGACCGCAGGCTTAGAAGCTTTAACTCCTTCTCCCTTAAGCTCGTTTACGGTTTCTTCAAGAAGCTGGCAATAAGTATCAAATCCTACGTTAATCATGTGCCCGTGCTGTTTTGTCCCTAAAATATTACCGACTCCTCGGATTTCCACATCACGCATTGCAATTCGATAACCGCTTCCGAGAGTTGTGAATTCTTTTATTGCCTTCAAACGCTCTGTGGCTTCCTGTGTGAGCCCGCTCAAATCGTTTTTAATAGCAGTGCTGCTTCCAGCATGCTTATATTTACCTCTGTAAAGACAATAACAGTATGCTTGTTTTTCGCTTCTGCCGACGCGTCCTCTAAGCTGATAAAGCTGAGCTAAACCCAATTTGTCGGCTTCATGGATTATCATTGTGTTTGCGTTAGGAATATCAATACCGTTTTCAATAATTGTTGTGCACAACAAAATATCATAATCGTGGTTGTCAAATCCTATAATCACGTCTTCCAGCTGTTTTTCGCTCAGCTGACCGTGGCCGACAGCAATTCTTGCGTTTGGAACGAGTTTTTGCAGCTCAAGTTTAAATTCTTCGATGGTTTCCACTCTGTTATAGAGATAGAAAACTTGTCCGTCTCTGTCAAGCTCATTAACAATTGCATTTTTGACAGTCTGCTCGTTGTATTCTCCAACAAAAGTCTTGATTGGAAGCCTGTTTTGAGGCGGAGTATTAATTACAGAAATATCTTTGATTCCTGAAAGCGACATATAAAGCGTTCTAGGAATTGGAGTTGCTGACATTGAAATGATGTCGATATTTTCTCTGAATTCTTTTAACTTTTCTTTATGCCTTACTCCAAACCTATGCTCTTCGTCGATTACCAGCAAACCTAAATCTTTAAATATAACATCATCCTGCAAAAGGCTGTGAGTTGCTATTACGACATCGCATTTGCCGGTTGCAAGGTTTTTAAGTGTTTCTTTGCGCTCTTTTGCACTTCTAAAACGGCATAAAAGTTCCACATCAATTCCAAAAGGCTTAAATCTTTCTGAAACTGTTTGATAATGCTGAAGCGCAAGAACAGTTGTCGGAACGATTACAGCAACCTGTTTTAAAGATGTGACAGCTTTAAACATTGCGCGCATCGCGACTTCTGTTTTACCAAAGCCTACGTCTCCGCAGACAAGCCTGTCCATCGGGTTTGGACTTTCCATATCCGCTTTAATCTGATTGATTGATTTAAGCTGGTCAGGAGTTTCGATGTATTCAAACGTATCTTCCATCTCAAGCTGAAGTGGAGAATCCGGTGCAAATTCAATCCCTGTTTTCATTTTTCTGCGTGCGTAAAGCCTTAATAAATCATAAGCAATTGTTTCAACTTCTTTTTTGACACGAGTTTTTGTGTTTTCCCAGTCGCTTCCGCCCATTCGCGACAGCTTAGGCTTAACCTGACCGGAGCCTCTGTAACGGCATAGCATATTTATCTGCTCTGCAGGAATATGCAGCTTGTCTTTGTTCGCATATTCTATTGTAAGATAGTCTTTAAGCTGACCATCAAATTCTTGTTTTGTAAGCCCTTTGTAAATTCCGACACCGTGTATTGAGTGAACAACAAACTCTCCTTCTTTAATATCATTGATACTTTCAATATATTCAGCTTTTTCTTTATAATGCCGTTTTCTGTTTGTAGGAACATCTTTTTGACGCTTGTTGAAAAGCTCTCTGTCTGTAAGCAGAATGATTTTCCCGTCAGGAAGCTCTGTGCCTTGAGATGTTATGTTTCTCAAATACTGAATATTAAAAAGTCCATATTCGTTAAAAACTTCTTTTACCCGCTCCTGATAATCTGTCGCAATAATAATTTGCCAGTCTTTGTGTTCTTTTAAAAAGATTGCAGCTGCGTTCATATCTGCATCAAATATTTGAACATTTCTTGCATCAATATCAATAACTTCGTTGTTTTCATCTGACAAGAAATTATTAAGGCTTATTTTCTGCATGCCGGCAGTCTTTGATGTCGTTTCTTCGAATGTGAAATGGTTTAAATCTTTTAATGGGTAAATAAGGTTTGTTTTTAAAGCTTCGTTATAACTGTTAACGAAATTCTCGTCAATTTGACCGTACTTGGCGCTGACTTCTGCATACTCGTCAAATACAATAATGTAGCCGCTAAAATAATCAAGAATACTTTCTAAATTGTCGTTAAAATAAGACTGGTATACATTCACACCCTCAAAATATCCTTCGTTTTCAAAAGGTTCTTTCAATTCTTTAGGCAGGTCTGCAGGAGCTTTTTGGGGTAAGACAAATTTATAAAGAGGCTTTATTGAAATATTTTTTATCTTTTCTATAGATTTTTGTGTCTCGTTATCAAAAAATCTTATATCTACAATTTCATCGCCCCAGAACTCAATACGCACAGGACTTTCTTCCAGCGTATAAATATCTGCAATGTCTCCTCTAATACTGAATTCGCCGATATCTGACACCATTGTGGAACGTTTGTAACCGAGCTTGACTAAACGTTCAAGAAGTTCTTTTTGCGAAATACTATCTCCGATTTTTAATGAAAATGAATTTGCTTCAAAAAAACTTTGTGCCGGGAATTTTTCTAAAAGAACCTTTACAGGTGCAATAACGATTTCAGGCTTTCTTAAAAGTATACTAACTTGTTTTTGATAATCATATAAGTTTATTCCAACTGTTTCGTAAGGTGAAACATTTTGATACGGTATAGTACTGCTTTCAAGCTCAAACATACGCTCTAAATCAGCAGAATATTTTAATGCTGACTGCTCTGTTGAAGTTACGAAAAGAATTTTAGAGTTTGAAAGTTTATAAACGTACTTCAACATTAACAGCCTGCTGAAGGTTGTTAATCCTGTTAGTGTAAAACTCTTTCCTTTTTTTATGTTTTTGACAAACCTGTCAAAAAACGACGCGAACTCTAGTTTCATTATTAACTATGGTTTGGGCTTTCGTATTCAATTCCCATATCTTTAAGTGCTGAAATAAATCTTTCTGCACAAGCATTTTGAACTTCTGGAGGTACAACCCTTAAAATTTCTACAGTTTTAGATATAATCGGGTCTCTGTCATACCATCTGCATCCATTTACAGGTTTAACCAGGTCATAAAACCTTTCAAGAGCTTCTTTCGAAACTTTTTGTTCTAATTTATCAAGAAAAATAACTGCATGTTCTTTAAGTTCATCCTGATAATTTTTTAATAATTCAATAACTTCTAATAATTTAGGGTCGTGGTCATACCATCTTTTATAAGCAGCCATTAATACCCTCCTCTTATTTGTGCAGCTGAAGTGATGATATCTCCGCTGTTTTCTTCTTCATTATATCGGTTGATTTTAGCACCTAAACCTTGAAGCTTATGTTCAAATTCTTCATAACCTCTGTCTATGTGGTGTAACTTTTCAACTATAGTTTCACCGCTAGCCATTAAACCTGCAATAACCAGTGCAGCTCCAGCTCTTAAGTCACTGGAAGCAACTGTTGCTCCTGCCAGATGTTTTACACCTTTAATAATTGCATGATTTCTGTCTTGGTGGATATCAGCACCCATTCTTCTCAAATCAGGAACTTGCATAAACCTGTTTTCATAAAGGCTTTCTGTAATTATTCCTACGCCGTCAGCAGTTGTCAATAAAGCCATTGCAATAGCCTGTAAGTCAGTTGGAAAACCAGGATAAGGCTGAGTTACAAAATTTATTGAAGATAACCTGCTTTTACAGCTGACTTCAATAGTTGAAGGCTCTACAAGCTTAATGCTTGCCCCCATTTTGATTAACTTGTCGTTAAAGAAAGTTAAATGAGCAGGATATATGTTTTTAATTATAGCTTTACCTTTTGTAGCAATAACTGCTGCCATAAATGTACCAGCTTCTATTCTATCAGGAATTGTAGTATATTCTGCTTGATGTAAATTTTCCGGCTTAACTCCGTTGATTATAATTTCGGATGTTCCTGCTCCATTGACGTCAGCACCAATTGTATTTAAGAAATTTGCTAAATCAACAATTTCAGGTTCTTGCGCAGCGTTTTGAATTCTTGTAGACCCTTCTGCTAAAACAGCTGCAAGCATTAAGTTCTCAGTAGCACCGACTGATGGAATATCAAGATATATGTCGGTTCCTACAAGTTTTGAAGCTTTAGCATGAACATAACCGTTTTCAATTTTAATTTTAGCACCGAGAGCTTCAAGCCCTTTTATGTGAAAGTCAACGCGCCTTTCTCCAATAGCACACCCGCCTGGAAGCGCTACTATTGCTTCTTTGCAGCGAGACATCAAAGCACCTAAAATAATAAAAGATGCCCTCATTTTGCTTACAAGCTCATATTTTGCAGTTATTGATGTTATATTTGAAGCATCAACCACAACTGACTTTTCCTGTTTATCATAAACACATTTTGCACCTAAGTCAGAAAGTACATTAAGCATTATATCTACATCTGTAAGATGAGGAACATTATAAATTTTAGTCTGACCTTTTACAAGAATAGTCGCTGCAAGATGCTTAAGAACAGCATTCTTTGCTCCGCCAACAGAAACTTCTCCTTTGAGAGTCTCTCCGCCATGTATTTTGAACTTTTCTGCCAAAATTCCTCCAATCTTAATACAATAATACAATTATCAGAGTTTATTGTAAAGAGTGTAATTTTTGTAACAGTTTTTTTACTCTTACGCTTTTGGCTTTCGCTATCTATGCAAATCTCTACATTGCTCCGCGGCGCATTAAATCTGAAAGCTTTACTTCTTTATTCTTTAAAGAAGGCTGTTCAATTTTAGGTACTTCTGCCTTAACTTTAAACTGTGAAAGTCCTATTCTTTGCGGTTCTTTTTCAAATATTAATATTTTATCTACAAATGTATTAAAAATGTTCATGATAGTCTCCTTAAGGATATTATACAACATTACTGTTTTTCCTTATCATACATTAAAACCATTTTTCATGCTGAAATCATTATACATTATGATAAGATAGTAATATATAAATAAACAGGATTTAAATTTGAATAACGGTTTTTACAAAGATTTAGATACAAATTTTGAGCAGGCTTGTTCTTTATGCGAACAGGATTTTTCGCATTCAGAGCTTATTAATATGCTTAACTCAGGTAATATTCCACAAAAACAAATTGCAGCTTTGATGTTTGATAAAGCAGAAACAGAAGAAGATGCGAAAACTCTTGTTAGTAACTTAACAGGCTGCGACGGTAAGATTAGAGAAGCTGTTGCGCTGAAAATTTACAAGCTTATTAATGAAGACATAAGTTCTCGTCACTTATTTTCAAAGCTGCCGGCTTCAATTTTTGCGGATGCAACGATTGATATTAATGCAAATATCTGCAGGCTTATTGTTGATAGTGTAAAAATTCTAAAAACTCATGCAGATTTTGCTCATAAATATACTGAAAATATTCTTAAATATGCCCTGCAAGCGCTCGATGAACTGGATAAGTTTATTTTCCGGGATAAAAAATATGTGATTAATAAACAGCTTTTTAAGCTGTATTGGTGTCTTGAAGCTCTCAAGTATTTTCATGAAATGGTTGATGAAAATGTTATGTTTGAAGTTTTAAAACGTTCAGCTGAGCAAAATGAATACACTGTTAGAGAAAAAACAGCAGAAATCGCTGTTCTTTCAGATAAATATAAGCCGATTCAAGACATGCTCAAAGATGATACAAACTATTATGTCAGAGCTGTTTTTCTAAATCATTAAAGCGTCTTTAAGCAAGTCTGTGTGTCCGTCAAGAAGAAACTCTGCAAACTTTTTTGTGTCAACCTGAGCTGCGACAATTGAAAGTAAATCGTCAGGCAGTATTGAAACCATTTCAATTAAAGTTTCTTTTTCCAGAAATATCATCGGTTTAATCATTTCAGGCTTCATTAAAGTTGCCAGCATATTAACATAGCTTTCATTTTCAAAAAGAGTTAAGTATTTAGGTTTTTCTTTTGTAAGCTGGAATGTAAGCTGCCTTTGAACATCAGGATCAATTGCAGACATAAAGTCTCTATACTGGTCTATAGGCAAATTTTCAATACTTTTGATAAGCTCCATTGGATTTGTTTCTTCAGAAGGTCTTCCAGTTACGCCTTCAACAAATTTTTGCATAACTTCAGGAGGCATACATTTTAGCTGATCAATAACATCATATTTCTCAAGCTTTTCATTTTGGAAAAACATTGCTAAATCTTCTTCTGAAAACATCATAACGATTTCTTCAAGAGCAAATGCATTTATAATAACTCTTACAAGTTCTTCTATATCAACTTCCATAAGCATTTCGAGAAGTTTTTCCTGAGTAAAGAAATATAACCCCATTACTAAATCATCCTGTTCAAGCAATGGAAGTACTTTTAACCTCGTTCTGTCATCCATATTGTGAAGTATTACAAATTTGTTTTCTATATCAGTTAGTCTAAAAAGTTTGATAAGCTTTGCAGGTGAATTATATACTTCTTTTGCGTAATTAATCGCCTGCGTGTTTCCCTGTGCAGCTTCTGCTTCAATGATTTCATCAACAGTTTTAAGTCCGTAATCACGAATCATTCTAGAAGATGTGATGTTCATCCTGTCTGCAAATAATTTCATATTTGTATCTAAAACTATTGACATAATATTCCTTATGATTTCTCTCTTATATATATAAAGTATATTTTATTTCAATAATTGCGTGATTGTAACAAATTGTTACATGTGTTATAATTAAACTGTATGAAAAAGCTTATTCTTATTTTAACATTGTTTTTACTTATATTAAACCCGTGTTTTTCTGCATCAGGAGTTGTGAAAAAGGATTTGACAGTGCCTTCTTCAGATGGATTTACAATAAAAGCTGAGCTTGAGTATCCAAAAATTAAAGGCAAGAAAGAGTTTTCAACAGTTGTTCTCTTGCATTCATTAGGTTATTCTTCAAGCTGGTGGGAAACTTTGCCGGGCGAGCTTATTCAAGAGGGTTTTGCCGTTTTAAAAATTGATTTGCGCGGACATGGAAGAAGTGTTTATAATAAAAGGCTGGTTAAAATGTCCTGGAAGGGTATGACTAATAATGCTTATGCGAAATATCCGGATGATGTTGTAAAAGTTATTGAGTATGTTAAGTCTGAAAACAACAAAACAGTTTTCTTTGATGACTGGGCTTTTATAGGGTCAGATATCGGAGCAAGTACAGCTGTTCTTGCTGCGAATAAGATTTCTTATAAGCCGAAAACAATAGTAATGTTATCTCCGGGAATAAGCATAAGAGGGCTTTATGTTCCGGTTCAGCTTGCAAATTTGGACAAAGTTGATATTTTTTCTATATCAGGTACAAATGATTTTGCTGGAAAAGAAGCAGAGCAGTACCTTCAAAGATTTGCTCAGGATGCTTTTGTGAGATACACTTCTAAAGCTAATGCAAACGGAATGATTATGCTTAAAAATGATGCTTCGCTCTCTAAAGTTATAATTTCTTGGATAAAACAGTATTTACAAACTAGCGCTTCCTGATGTTTTCATTTTTTCTAAAGCTTGTTTTGTGCCTTCATAGCTGCGGCAAAGTTTTATCACAAATTCTATTGCTGCTTTATCTTGTTTTATGGCGTCTTTTAGCTTATAAATATCAGCAAGCTGAAGTGATTTTGTATCACTAGAGTCGTAAAGATATTTTTTCAAAAGTTCCTGTGCTTCTGTGTCTAAGCCGGAGATATTGTTTTTAAAAGCAAACCAGTTATAAAAATGGTAAATAAAGTAGTATTTATTAATTTTGCCTTTAGAAAGTACAAACATTTCGGGTGTTTTTAGTGTAAATTTTTGCAGTACTCCAGCGCCTAAATAAAGCGCTTTACTTCCTCTGGCAGGATAAATGAAGCCTTCATTTTCTCCTATCGGGTTTAATATTTTGGAAGCATTGTCTAAGTAAACAACTTTTGTACCTTGCGTATTAACATATTCAAGGATTTCTTCCGGTGAGCAGCTGCATTTTTTTAGTATAAGAATTATTTCATCTTCAAGCTTTTGTTTTTCATTTTCAGCAAGCGTGCTTAAATCAACAGTACATCCGTTAAAATAATGGCGTTTCTTTTTAGATGTGTTTTTTGCACCGATTGTTTTAGCAAGTTGATATTTCAAAAATTTTTCTTGTATTTTTAAAATGTTATATATAATGCTTTTAAACAATTGCATCTTCGCCTCTTAAATTTTTAATTTGTTCTTTTGCAGAGTAGCATAATCCTTTAGTTTTTTCTCTAAAATCTATTAACTTGCTTCTATTCTCATCGTTTATAAGAGTGCATATATATACGAAAGAACTGTCAGAACATTTTAAAGCTATTTCTTGTAATGTATTTAAATCATAAGATTTGATAACACCTTTAAGCTGTGGTCTTAAATGTACAAGGCTATTGTCTTCTAGTATTGCAACAACAGCTTTATGACCGTATTCTTGTATTGCTTCATTAAAATTTTTCACTGGTTTTTCTTCAGTATTCTGCTTTTTGAATTCTTGCGGAATTGTAGCGTGTCCGGTGCTTTTTCTTTGCACAGGGCTTGTTGCTGCAGGGTTTGCAGGAATAGTTGGTTTTAATCTGGAATAAGCATTCTGATTAGGTTTTTGTTCGCTTTTCTTCGCTGTATTGACTGTATTTGAGCTGGCTGCAGCGGAGTTTTCTTTTTTATTTTGCTCTTTTTCTTTAATTTCTTCTTTGATTTCTTTATATTCAGGCTTTTCGCTTACTGCTTTTTTAACGTCTTGAGTTACTTCTTTGTAATCGTTATAGCATTTTGCATCAGCTTCCCATTTGTTAATAAACTCGGCTTTTTCGCTAGTGCTCATGTTAACGTTATTTAAAGCACCTTCTCCAATACCTCTGGCAGCTGCTGTGTAGTATTCATTGTTCATTATGCTTAAAAGTTCTTGTTCTTCTGCTGTTAAAGCTTCGCCGTTATCAAGCTTCTGTACAGCAGTTTCAAACATATCTCTGTCAGATTTATAATTTGCCTGATATTCATAAGCAGCTTCGCTTGATTTGGCAGCCATATAAGTAGAAGTGTATTCCTTTAAGCTTTCAGCTTTAGGTGTATCTCCAATTTCACAATAAGTTTTTAGTAATTTTTTCGTATGGTTATAATCTGCGTAATCAGCAATGCGCTTTCTTTCTTCTTCATTTTTTCTTGTTTTAAGTAAAGTTTTTGCACCATAAGACATATCATCAGAATGTAATAAAATAACAGCGTTAGCAGATGTTTTGTAATCTTTTTTAATTATTATTTTGAAAAATTGTTCACGTTCTATGAAACGACGCTTTCTGCGTATTCTTGCTTCTTCTGCTTTTCTTTCTTTTTCAGGCAGATTTTTTGTGTTTTCAATTTCTGCTTTTATTTTGTTATTTTGTTTTATACGGCATTGTTTTAATGATTTTTGCTTCTCTTCATCTGTTCGTGTGTCAAAGTCGCTTCCTAAGTCTTCTGCAATATCACCAACTTCATTTCTAAATTCTTTTATATCCTTAAAATCACCTTGACGAAGAGCTTCGTAAATGTTTTTAGCTCTTTCTAATACCATTATATCTGGCATTATTCCGTAGGATTCTTTGGAATCTGAAGCAACATATTTTATAGCTTCGATAATTGCATTTTTTTCTTTTGGAGACAATTTATCAAAATCGTTTTCGCTTAATCCTGTAATATATTCAAGCGATTTAGGCTGCAACATGTTGTTAAGATTAATGTTGCTAGAAGGAATTTTTGCAATTGTTTCTTTCATTGCACCTAAACTCATTCCTGTATTTTGAATATTTTGCTGAGTTGTTGTATCAGCTTTTTTCTCAAACTTGTCTTCAGGAGCTTCAGTTTTGCATTCGATAATAGGAATTACAGGTTTTTTAACAGCACTTTTTTCTTTGGCAGCTGTAGTTTCTTCAATACCTATGACTTCTGTTTTTATGAAATTTTGAATTTCTGTAAAAAAGCCCATGATGTAATCCTTGTATTTATATATTATATATAAAGTATTTATTTTTTCGATAATTGCGTGATTGTAACAAAATTGTTACAAAAGTTAAAAAAAAGGGGCTGTGATTCAATCACAGCCCCTTTTTTTATTTTGATAATGATAATACTGCTTTGTTTTGGTCGAAAGAAAGGTTTAGTTTTGTTACATCTGCTTCATCGATTTTGCCAAGAGCAAAAAGGTCTTTTGCCAGATCAGCTCTTATGCTGCTTGGTAAATAATTTAAAACAATTATAGGTGTAGATGACAATCTAACGAAAGTTTCGATTGCGCTTTTGAAAGCAGCGTTTGTTTCATAAAGTCTTTGAACAACAGTGGATTTTTCGCAATCAGGAGCGTTGTTTATAATGTCTTTAAAATTTTTATTAGTTTTTATTATTTCAGATTCTGAAGTTGTTTTTTCAACTCTGAATTGTGTCTTTTCTTCTGTTTTGTTTATTTTTTGTTTTAAATTTGCTAAATTTGATGTGTTAACATTTTCTCTGCTTCTAAAACCGAGGTCAGGAGTGTTGTCAGCATTTTCTGTGTTTTTTGCAGCAGGAGCTTTTAATTCTTCGCTGCTTCCGTTTGCAACTCTGTTATAATTCTTGTCTGTAGCTTTGTTTAAAATTTCTTCAACTTTTGCAACAGGCATAGAGAATTCATTTTCATGCATTTTTACGTAATTATTAACGTTTTGTAAAATGTCTTTGTATGCAGGAGTTTCATAAGCGTCTGCGTTTAAAGCAGCTAAATGTGATTTTTTGAATTCTTCTGAAAATTCACCGTTAATTGTACCAAGAAATTCTCCGGCAGATACTCCGTTGATGAAGTTTTTCTGTTCAGTTAAAACTTGTTTTTCAGCTTCTGTGAACTCAGCCTCAACTCCTTCAGCTTCAGCTTTTGCGATTTTCTGCTGAATTGATTCAAGAGTTTGTTTATTGTTTTTGAACCATTCAAGGCGTGCTGTATTATATGCTTCGTGGCCTTCTGCTCTGTCTTCTTCAGTTTGATTTTGGAAGATGCATTTTGCAAGAGCAATAGTTTCATCCTGGCTCATTGCTTCTTCAATAATGACTCCGTTTTCATCGCATAACGGCTGTGAAGTAATCTTTTTGAGATATTCTGGTTCACCTGCATGTTTTGCAACAGCTTTTTTGATTTTTGGGCAGCAGCTTGCAATAGTTGTTTCTACTGCTTTAAATCTGTTTTTGCTGTATAAGAATTCAACTACTTCTAACAGCATTTCTTTTTCATCATCAGGTGAATTAATGACGTATGTACCAAATGTTTTTAATTGTTCTTGTATTTCTTTTTGTTTTGGGTTGTGTTTTACTTGTCTGAATAATTTTCTGCAATTTCTTTTTATAGCTATTTTAATTTGTTTTTCAGATGTATTTTCTTTTGTAGAACCTTCTGGCAAATAACCATCTTTAACAAGCTTTTCAAATAAGGAATTGCATTCGTTTTTTGAATTCCATTCTTTGTATTCTTCTATTTTCCATCCGGTTTCTACTGCAACAAAATAATCGTTGCTAAGTTTATTAGCTTTTTCAATGTCAATCCTGCCGTCTTTGTTAATAGAATCTTTTAATGCTGCTTCAAGGCATTGAACGTATGTATTTATTACTTTTATTTTTTCTTCTTTACTTGCTTTAGCAGCAACATTTGCCGGAATTTGACTTGCTTTCTGAATCATAGGATTTCTTTTTAAGTCTTCTATTGTAATTCCGTATTTTTTAAATTTTTCGCAAATTTTTTCTAAGATTTTATCTAACTCAGATTCAACAGTTTGTGCAGTTTCTTCTGAATTTTGAGATTTTACTTCATTATATACAGAATTAGGTGCAGAAACCTTTCCAGCGTTCTGTACTATTTGTTTTTTATAATCATATTCTGTTGTAACATTGTTATTAACCGAAACCATCTTGATACCTCTTGTATATAAATAAGTATATAAAGTTTGCTTAATTTCATTCTTTTAGATTTTCTTTACAAAACGAAACATTGTAACAAATTGTAAAAGTTTGAATAAAAATCCTAAAGTTTTTGAAAAAAATGCCGATATACAATATGTAAGGTTAAAGCATAAGGAGTAAACGATATGTACCAAATGTGGCCTGGATGTTATAGTTTCAGAGATGAAATAAGAATGTTTGCATTGTGGTTTAAGGAACAAACAGAAGCTCTGATATTAAAGATTTATGAATTAGACCGTATGTTAAACGGTTGATAAAAAATATAATTCTCTCTTTCTCTCGTAAAACCAATTTTAGCTTGCAATATTTATTGCAGGCTTTTTGTTATGCTTCTTTTTTCACAGTTTACTTTTGCTATTTATTGGGATAAAATTGTATTATAGATTTTGGGGGCGAGAACCTTTTCGTAATGAAAAGAATATTGTTTTATATAACACTGTTTATAATGTTTTTACTGGGGACTGTTTCCGCTTTTGCAGAGCCTTCTAAGGTTATGTCTTTGAATTATGATGATACATCTGCTCTTGTTTATATAAATATAATGGAATCTTCAGAAGGTTTATCAAGCGAGTTAAAATTTTCCAGGTTGGAAAACCCTAATCGTATTTATTTTGATATAGACAATTCTGTTCTGATTGGCGGTAAGCAGCAGCTTGTATTTGAAAAATCTGTGATAAAAGAGATTAAGATTTCGCAGTTTACAACTGCTCCTGATGTTGTTAGGGCTGTTATTACTTTTGAAGAAGGTTTTGATTCTTCAAAGGTAAAGCTTATTAATATTAACGGTAATATTATTGTAAAATGTACAAATCCATCTATTTCGAATGATTATTTCAATCCTATTTATGATGAAAGTTCTGTGAACACTGCATATTCAAGTATAACAGTTAATTCTCAGGTTATTCAGAAAGTTGCAATTCCTCAAGGAACTGCAGAAAGACCGGTAAATTCTGTTATGGCTGATATTCAGCAGGCTTTTGAAAATTCTACGCTTAGTAATTCAGATGGGAAAACTTATGATTCTGTTGTATCTATAGATTTATCTTCGGATTTAAAGCTGCGTACCAAGTATTTTATCAACGGATATTACACTCAAAATGGGGGGCTGCTTGTCAGCGGTTTGGGACAAATAACAGCTTCAAAAATGTTTTATCTGGATAGTCCTAAGAGAGTTGTAATAGATTTACCAAATACTTTTGTAGATAAAAAGATTAGAAATAAAGAATTAAATGTCTGCCCTGATGGTTCTTGTAAGGATACTGCTAAAATCGGGCAGTTTGAATATAACAGAGCAAGGCTGGTTGTAACTACTGATAAACCGGAAAAATACATTCCTGTCTTTTCTGCTGATCAGCAGTCGCTTTTGTTTGTTAACGCAGATAAGCTCAAGCATACATCTTTAACGAATTGTGTTTCTAATCTGGGTAAAGTATATGTACGAAAAGTTGATAACAGGACTAATGAAATTATCATGTCATTTACAAATCCTGTAGTACATTCGATTTTGAGAGATGATAATTCTTTGAATATGTATCTTTTTAATGTGAAAAGTTATAATGAGCTGGAGTTGATAAAAACTCTGAAAAATACTTATTATAAAGATTTAACACTTTCTCTGCTGCCTCAAATAGGTGTTAGAGCGTCTATGGGCTTAAATAAAGACGATATTGTTCAAATTGAGCAGAGTGTCGATGGTAAAGCTGTAAAGCTTACGATTATTCGCGGACAGGTTAAAGAGCCGGCTGCAGTGCCGTCTGTTAAGAAGCATTCTGTAAAAGGTAAAGTTGTTCTTGATGCAGGACACGGAGGAAGTGATTACGGTGCAATAAGAGAAGGTATAAATGAGAAAGATATTGCGCTTGATGTGACTAGAAGAGTTGCTTCTATTCTGAAATCAAAAGGGTACAAAGCTGCTTTGACAAGAGCTGATGACACTTTCGTATCTTTGCAGGACAGAGTTGAGTTTTCTGAAAATGAAGCTCCGGAAATATTTGTAAGTATTCACGTGAACTCTGCTGTTGCGACAGAACCAAAAGGAATAGAAACGCATTATTATCATGAATACAGCAAAGAGCTTGCAAGTGTTGTACACGCACGAATGATAAAAGCAATAGATACAAAAGACAGAGGATTGTTTAAGTCTAAATTTTATGTTATAAATCATACGACAGTTCCGGCAATTCTTGTAGAGATGGGATTTTTATCTAATGAAGAAGAGCGCAAAGAACTTGTAACGGATTCAAGAAAACAGAAGACTGCAAAAGCAATAGCTGAGGGTATAATTGAGTACATTAAATCACAATCTAAATAATAAGCCGGTAGGTTTTTTTGATTCGGGGGTTGGCGGACTTTCTGTTTACGCGCGTTTTAAAAAGCTTTTACCGTTTGAAAATACGCTTTATTTCGGTGATTTAGCTAATATGCCTTATGGAAATAAGACAAAAGAAGAACTTATAAGTTATGCAAGAAATATTCTTGATTTTTATAAAACGAAAAATGTTAAAGCTGTTGTAATTGCTTGCAACACTTCTTCTGCCCAAGCCTATGATGTCGTAAAGGATGAGTATGATTTTAAAATATATCCGATAATTCAGTCTTGTGCCAAAGTTATTGCTTCTTCAAATCTGCAAAGAATTGGGGTTTTTGCAACAGAGGCGACTGTAAAATCGGGCGTTTACACGAGTGAGCTGCAAAAATATAATCCTGATTTGCAGGTTAAGGAGATTGCTTGTCCTAACTGGGTTCCGTTTGTGGAAAGCAGCGATTATCAAAATGCTGTCGATGATGTAAGTGTTCAGCTTAATAAGATGAAGCTTTTTGCTCCTGAAAAAATAATTCTCGGATGTACGCATTATCCTTATTTGAAATCAGTTTTAACACGTTTTGCTCCAGAAAATTTGTTTATTGATCCTGCTGAAATATTTGTGAATTTTATTAAAAATGATATGGTTTTGAACAATTCTCAGATGACAGGAAGCGAAGAAATTTTTGTCAGCGCAAATCCTGAAAGCTTTATGCAGCATTCAAAGATTTTTTATAATGTAAAGAAACTGCCGTTTCTGGTATTGATGAATACTATGCCCGAGAAAATACTTCTACATTAATATCGTCAAATGTGTTATCAAATAAGAGTGCGGAAGATGCAACCATTGAAGCGTTATCTGTGCAGTATTTCATAATTGGTGCGTAAACTTCGTATCCTTCTTCTTTTAAATTAAAAACCTTTCTTCTAATTTCCGAGTTGGCTGCAACTCCTCCGGCAAGAACAACTTGCTTATATCCGGTTTCTTCAAGAGCTTTTTTAACTTTTTTTAGAAGGGTTGATGAAACACATTCTTGAAAACTTGCACAAATATCTTTTACCGGCATTTCTTGCCCGTCAAAACTTTTTACTAAACGAAGTACTGCTGTTTTTAGACCGCTGAAACTGAAATCATATCTGCCGACTTTTGCTTCTGGAAGCTTAAATGCGTGCGGATTTCCTTCTTGGGCGAGCTTATCCAGCTTTGGACCGCCCGGATATGGAAGTCCGATTAAGCGTGCAACTTTATCGTAAGCTTCACCTACAGCATCATCAATTGTTTCGCCAATTATTTCCATTTCTGAGTAAGAGCTTACTTTAATGATTTGGGTGTGGCCTCCGCTTACCAGAAGAGCAATGAATGGCGGCTTGAGTTCAGTATCAATGAAGTTTGCAGCTATATGTGCGTTCAGGTGGTTAACTCCTATAAACGGTTTGTCATAAGCAAGTGCAAGAGTTTTTCCTGCGTTCATTCCTACTAAAAGGCATCCTACAAGTCCAGGTCCTACTGTGCTTGCAAATGCTGTTATATCTTCGCCTTTTAAACCTGATTGTTTGAAAGTTTCTTCAATAACCACGTTTATGGCTTCCAAGTGTTCTCTTGCTGCAATTTCGGGGATGACTCCTCCGAATTCTTCATGAATTTTTATTTGTGATGCAACTACGTTTGCGATTACTTCGCGTCCGCCTTTAACAATTGCGCAGGCTGTTTCGTCGCAGCTTGATTCTATTGCCATTATAAGTGAGTTTTCATCTAATGTAACAGGTTTGTTACTGAATAATGTATTTTTTATCTTGTTCATAGTAGCATTATACTATAAAAAGAAGCGTATATAATACTCGCGCTCGATAAATTAGTATTTTGTTCCAAAAGAGCACTTGGAATAACAAAATAGATTAGTAGTAGTATGGAATGTGCTCCGCTCAAATGGTATAAAAAATGAAATTTTTAGATAAGGCAAAAATAAGAGTAATATCAGGTCACGGCGGCAACGGGATGGTTGCGTGGAGGCGTGAAAAATATGTGGATAAAGGCGGGCCGGCAGGCGGTGACGGCGGCAGAGGCGGAGATATTTATTTCGTAGCAACAGATGACATGTCTACTCTTCTTGATTTTAAACTCAAATCTGTATTTAAAGCTCCTTCTGGAGAAAATGGCGGAATTAAAGGAATGCACGGAGCTTGTGCAAAAGATTTATATATAAAAGTTCCTTTAGGAACGGTTGTTAGAGATACAAAAACCGGAAAAATTATCGCAGATTTGACTCAGGATGAACAGCAGGTATTGATTGCAAAAGGCGGCAGAGGCGGACGCGGTAACGCAAGATTTGCTACTGCACAAAAAAGAGCACCGCAGTTCTGCGAGCCGGGTGAACCGGGAATAGAAAGAGTTCTTGAACTGGAACTTAAGCTTATTGCTGATATCGGGCTTTTAGGGATGCCGAATGCTGGTAAATCTACATTTATAAGTGCTGTAAGTTCTGCAAGACCAAAGATTGCAGATTATCCGTTTACTACGCTTGTTCCTCATCTCGGGGTTGTTAAGAAAGCTGACGGCGGTTCGTATGTTATTGCTGATATTCCAGGGTTGATTGAAGGGGCGTCTGATGGAGTCGGGTTAGGACATGAGTTTTTAAGGCATGTTGAAAGATGCAGATTTTTGATTCATGTAGTTGATTTAACAGCAGAAAATCCTGTAGAAAATTATAAAATTATTAATAATGAGCTTAAAAAGCATTCTGAAGAACTTGCAAATCTTTATCAGATACTTGTTCTAAATAAAATTGATTCGGTTTTACCTGAAGAGCTGGAAAAATTGCAAGAAGAATTTAAACCGCTTGCAAAAGATGTTTTTGCGATTTCTGCTGTAACAAAACAAGGTTTGGATGAGCTCTTGTATTTTGTTTCGGAAAAAGTTGATGAAATACCTAAGCCTGAATTTAATATTGATGTTGAAGAGGATTTAGGTGCATTTGACAATGATGACAGCGCGTTTGAAATTACAAAACTTGATAAAGAGACTTTTTTAATATCAGGAGGCAAAATTAACAGGCTTGCAAAAGTAACTGATGCGAGAAATACTGAACAAGTTGTGCGCTTGCAAAATATTTTGAAAAGTATGGGAGTTTTTGAAAAACTTCAAAAATATGGGCTTAAAAATGGTGACACAGTTATTCTTGGTCATCTTGAGCTGGGGTATTATGATGATGAGATCTGGGGCGAATAGAAAGGATTTGTTATGAAAATTGGTTTAAAAACATGTATGCCGTTAATTGCTGCTAGTACAATACTTTCAAACTCTTGTAAGCATTCTTATGCTTCTACTCTTGCAGATCACCATGATGAGCCGGCTCCAGCTAGTATTATCCAGGCAAAGCTTGATTCGATGGCTTATAGAAATATTTTTAATTCGACTTTTGCAGCGAAAGATTCTGTGTTTGTAGAGGAGTTCAATACAATCGCTAATGATATGAAAAGTTCGTATAATGAAATCGATATGATACTTTCAGATAATGGAATAACTCCTGAAGAATATACTGTCCAGCCTTTGATGAATGATACGACTGACAGTGATCCGCGTTATCAATTTTTTGCGGATAAATGGATGTTTAAAAAGTTCTTTGAAAAAATCGGTATAATGAATGATAGTGTTCAAAAACGATTTGAAGAAGTTTCAAAACAGATTGATCCAAATTAGGTTAAAATATGCAAGATGCTGTGTTGGAAGCAAAAAGATGTAAAGAAGATGTGCCTATAGGCTGTGTCATTAAAAAAGATGGTAAAATTATTGCGAAATCGCATAACAGGCGCGAATTAGATAATGATGTAACAGCTCACGCAGAGATGCTTGCAATAAAAGAAGCGCAAAAAGTTTTAGGCAGTTCCAGGCTTAATGATTGTGAGATGTATGTAACACTTGAACCGTGTCCAATGTGCGGGTGGGCGATAATTCAAGCAGGAGTTAAGATTCTGTATTTTGGAGCGTACAATGAACAGTATGGGGCGTTTTCAAGTTTAAAATTGCATCAAATAGCAAACTCAAAAATAAAAGTATTTGGTGGAATTGAAGAAGAAGAATGTAGTAGTATGTTGGGAGAGTTTTTTAACAAAATAAGATGATTACAAAACAGGAACTTGATTTATTAGTAGAAAAATATGAAACTAGAGAATTTATTAAAGATGATCCTATCCAGTTTATTCACTGCTGGAAAACTAAACAAGACGCTGAGCTTGCTGGCTTTATTGCTTCTCTTTTTGCTTATGGCAACCGGAAAATGTTCATTAAAAAGCTTGATGAACTTTTTAAAAGAGCAGATAACGACATCACCGGTTATGTTAATAACGGTGATTTTGGCAATCTTAAAGGCTTTGAATATAGATTCGCGAAAGATTACGATATTATCCCGATTTTTGAAATTCTTCACACTCTTTATGCGGAAAGCAAAGGGTTAGAAGAACTGTTCGAGTATGCTTTTAAGCAAGCTGATTTTTTGCAGACAGCAGTAGATTATTTTTATTCCCGAGCACCTCAAACAGCCGGGCAAGGATTCTATCACATGATTCCAAATCCTGCAAACGGAGGAGCAATGAAGAGGATGAACATGTTTTTGCGCTGGATGGTAAGAAAACCGCCGGTCGATCTTGGAATTTGGACGTTTATGAAGCCAAAAGATTTGTTAATTCCTCTTGATGTTCATGTCGCAAGAGTGTCAAGAAATATGGGACTTTTAAGTCGTAAAAGCAATGATTTTAAAGCAGTTCTGGAGCTTACAGATAAGCTTCGTGGGTTTTGCCCTGAAGATCCTGTAAAATATGATTTTGCAATGTTTGCTTTTGGTGTAGAATTGAATATGGAAAAAAGGAGTGGAAAAAATGAATAATTTTGATTTTGAATCTAAAAAAATTAATATTATAATCTTTTTAATATTTATAGGTTTTGCTCTTGTAATAATTAAAGCGTTTGATTACCTGCCGGATGCTGATAATAACATGCAAAATACGAGAAATGCTGATATAAATAAAGTTATGGATATGCGCGGCAGGCAAAACCAAGAAGAAGTTCAGCCGCAGCAGCCGGAAGAACAGCAGGAAGCTCAGAGCCAAGCTAATGATTTTAATGTAGATTTATCGAAAGACGTTACTCCTGAACCGGCAGAAGTAAAGCCTGCGGAACCGATGGAGCCTATTGAAGAAGTTTCTGCTCCAATACAAGGAGCTTCTGATGTTTCTGAAATAGATATGAAGTTTATGAATGCTCAAAAACTTAAAGAAGAAAAACAGTATGTTAAAGCAATAGAAGAGTATAAATCTATTCTTGAACAAAACAGCGAGCCTCAAGTAACTTCAAGATGCTGTGAAGAAATTGCAAATATTTACGGTATTATGAAACGCTACGGAACAGCTCTTTCTTATGCTCAAAAAGCTTATAATACTTATCCTACATCTTCAAGAGAAATGCTTTTAGCAAGACTTTATTATAAAACTGGAGATTTAGATAAAGCAACTAAAAGAATGAATAATGTTTTGCAGCGAGATTTTGCAAGTGATAGAAATTAGGAGTAAATGTAAGGGGCTGATAAGTCTGCTTACAAGCTTGTCAGTATTGTAAAAGGAGGATTATGACACCTGAATTATTAGACGCATCAAAAATTAGAAAGCTTTTGTTCTTAGGTCCGAAAGGCTCTTACAGTGATTTTGCTAAAAATTCGTTTATAAAATCTTTTAACTTGAACTGTGTAAGTACTAATTTGAAGTCTATTTCAAGTATTATAAAAGCTCTGAAAGATGAGAATTCTGTCCAAATGGCAGCTGTTATTCCTATTGAAAATTCTATAGAAGGAATTGTTCGAGAAACTCTTGATAATTTGTCTTCTCTAAAAAAAGAAGGTTTTAAAATTGTTGCAGAGACTACAATGAATGTAGAACACGCTCTTGTCGGATATGCAGAGAAGAAGTCTGAAATTAAAGTTATTCGTTCTCACCCGCAGGCTCTTGCTCAATGTAAAAAATTTTTACAGGAGAACTTTCCAGATTCTTTAATTGAAGAAGCAACTCTTTCCACTTCTGCAGCAGTGCGCTCGCTTTCTGCAAATGATCCTTCTATTGCAGCAATAGGAAGCGTTGAATGTGCAAAAATGTACAAAGTACCTATTATTGAAGAAGAAATTAATGATGAAGTTAATAATTGTACAAGGTTTATTCTTTTAAGCAAATTTCTAGCGCCTCAAAGCGGAAAAGATAAAACAAGCATAACGTTCTCAACTGAAAATAAAGCGGGGGCGCTTAATAAAATATTGACAATCTTAGAGAAAAACGATATCAATATGTCTTATATAGATTCCCGCCCTTCTAAAAAAGAATTGGGTGAATATGTTTTCTATGTTGATTTTGAAGGACATGTTGATGATGAAAAAGTTCAACAGGCTTTTGAAGAAATTAAACCTTTTGTTAAGATGTTTTACGTAATTGGTTCTTACCATACAGTTTAAGCTTGCATACAGAATGTTTTTATATTACGATATTTCTCGTGGTTACACGTGCCCGGTGAGGGCAGGGCTAAAAGAGTAAATGACTCGGTTGGAATTGTTTATTGCTGGTTTAGCAAAGCCCATTGCCTTACTAAGGTGCAAATAGAAAAGGAAGAAAAAATGAACTTAAAGAACAAACAAGAAATTATTGAAAAATTTGGTGCTAATGCAAAAGATACAGGTTCTGCAGAAGTACAAATCGCTATGTTGACTAAAAAGATTTCTGAACTTACTGAACACATGAAAGCTAACAAAAAAGACTTTGCTACAAAACGCGGTCTTTTGATGATGGTTGGTAAGAGAAAAAGATTACTTTCATTCTTGAAAGAAAAGAATCTTGAAGGTTACAGAAGCTTGATTAAGGAACTTGGTATTAGAGGTTAATGGTAAATATAGGGTTAAATAAGATAAATCTTGTGATTACCTAACTTAATAAAGACTTAAAAATCCGCCTGCAAGGCGGATTTTTTTATGATAACAATTTTTCAACTTCTTCTTTATATTTTGGATAGTATTTTGAAATAGTTGGATTGTTTGGGTCTGCTTCGTAAGCTTCTTTTAAGGCTTTTGCGGTGTCTTTGTTTTTATTTTGTACAAATGCGTGCATAGCGTCACTAAAATTTCCTACTTTATTTTGTGTTTCTGCTGCATCATAGTTTTCTGTATTAACATCCGGACCAACGACATCTCCATCAGGTTTTGGGTTGCCAGCAAAAGAAGTTGCCATGGAGAAAATATTCATTGTATTACTTGATAGAATTGCTCCAAGCATACTATGGTTGGTTACACCGTTCATTCTATTGTATAACGCGGTGTCTTTTGCTGCATATTGGCTGCTGCTTAATTCTGTATAATAACCCATTTTAAACTCTCGTTTCTTCTTGTGTTGTTCTTACGGATTTGCTTTTAACCATTTTTGTACGATTTCATAACCTCTTTTATTAGAGCTGTTTGCGTTTTCAAGCTGTAAGTTTGAATCATACATTTCGATTATTTTTTTAGCGTATGTACGTTTGTCAGTAATATTTTTTGCTTTATTGAACTCGAAGAAAGCTCTTGATAATTGTCTTTCGGTAGCAGGATTTTGTTCGTTGTATTTTTGTTCTAAACAATCTTTGCCAGCTCTTTGTAAAGCTCCTCTGTCTGCTTTATCAAGAATCTTTTTATTAATTTCTGCTTGATATCTCTCTCTTTCAGCTTCAAGTGCTTTTATTTCACTGTTAAGTTTTTCTATTTGTTCATTCTTTGCTTTAATTTGAGCATTTATTTCTCTTTCTGCTTTTTGTTTTGCATCTTTATATTCTTTTTCAAGTTCAGCTTTGTTTTCTTCAGCAGCATTTTGCCAAGCTTCATATTTTTCTTTAACATCATGATGCTCATTGATATTTGTCAAAGAACTTTGCAATTCATTTATTTCATTTGTTAGCTCAAGTTTTGTGTCTGTTTTAGTTTTAATTTCTTTATTTATATTATAAATTTCTTGAGTGTAATTAATTTCCGGTTCTTTATTTGCTTGATGAGCTGCGTAAGCCTGACCAGCAACTCCGATTATAGCGTTTGCAACACCATATCCTGCAGCTGCATCGTAGTTTATTTCTCCATAGCAGTTTGTAAAGATGCTTGGTCCGCCAAATCCTGTAAGACCGCCAAAGCCCATAGAGTTGCCGCTAAACATTCCAAGCCCTTGCGAGAATAGATTACCATTCATATTCAAATTGTACAAATTAAATCCAGGTGCCATTTTTCGCGTCCCATCTTTAGTCTTACATTTATACAAAGTATATAAAAAGTATCTAATTTCGGTGTTTTAAAAATTTGTTACAAAACTTAATGTTTAATTTCGTCAAAAATATAATAAAAGACAGGATAATTTTATCCTGTCTTTTAAACTGGGCATAAAGCGACAAAGTTCGAACTTTTTGAAATGTATTAAAACCCTTGTGGAAACTGTAAAAGAGGAAGAATCACAAATTTTAATTGAGAAAATTATTTTATTCAAAAATGAAATTCAAGCCGCTTGATTCTTGAAAGACGAAAATTGTCTTATTTTTTCAAAAAATTTTTATTGAAAAATTCAATAAAATCAATATTTTTTGTAAATTTTAGTAAAGATTGTTTTTATTGCCGAAAATTTTTAGATAAAACCTCGAAATTCAATAAAATCAAAAGACAAAGGAAGAAGCATTGCCGAAAAAAATCGCAAAAGCGAAAAAACGGGGGACTAAAAAAGACTCGGCGGGCGGGACAACAACCCCCGTCGTTTTTCAAGTCCCCCACAGTACCTAAAAGCCCAAAAGTGCCTTGTGTAGTGTGTTTCGGCGTGTGTTGTTTTGTTGACGGCTTCGAACCTGCAGGGGCTTCGGATTCGGTTCATACCCCGACGACCGAAACAAAAATTTTATTGCCGAAATTCAAGAAAAATATTTTCTCGGCTTCGAAATATTTTTCTTTTGCATGCTGATTTATTTTATAAAATAGTTATTTCTTGTTCCCTTGGGTCATACTATCCCCAACAAACGACCGAACGCCCGTAAATACAAACAATATTCCTTCCCCTCTTCCTACAAACGCCACCTCCCCAACGCAACAAAAAAGCCGACTCCGTGAATACGAAGTCGGCTTTTAAAATTTATTTTTTATTGAGAGCGATTTTAACGCCCTTAAAATTCATTTTTATATACATCACATCATTTTTTATAATTTAACCCATTTATTTTTTATCCTGTCCCCCTCAAAATGAATTTTTTATTAAGTTCAAACCCCCGATTTTTAACGGAATATTTTTGAGGAATATTTTCATCTTGAAAAATAATTCTAAAATTGACATAAAAAAAGGAAGTCCCAACGAATTAAGACTTCCACACGGGAACGAGTTTCGGCTCACGCTTGCACTCCCGTTCCCACCTTGAAAACAGAATCTCCCCAATTTCTCCGATTCTTCAAAGAAAAAGGAAGGGGCTTTCCCATACCCCTCCCCCGTTTAAGAAGAGAGAGCATAATTTTAAATCAAACCTTTTGATTTGAATTTTTTTATTGATTCCCAAATTGCTTCGGCGAAAACCTCGGGCGATTCAACGAGAAGTTTCAAATCGTTCGGGTTTGAGATGAACGCCGTTTCAATCAGTATCGCAGGGGCTTTTGTTCGATTAAGAACGGTTAAATCTTCTCGAGCCTTGACCCCTCTGTCTGTTAAACCTGTCGCCGAAACAATTTCTTTTTGGACGATTTGAGCGAGTTCAAGCCCCTTTTTTGAATCCTTGCAATAACAAACTTCAACGCCGTTCGCTTCTTCTTTTGTGAAAGAATTACAATGAATCGAAATAAAACAGGTTGCCCCCGATTGATTTTCTTTCGGGCTGATTTCGAAATGACTTTCTTTTTGCTGAAAGTATTCTGCAAAATAGCCGTTCAATTTAAGGCGATTCAATAACATTAAACCGATAATTGAAGCGATGTCGCTTTCTTTAATTTTTTGTTTTGAACACGCACCGGGGTCGGTTCCCCCGTGTCCTGCGTTTATGAAAATCTTCATTTTGTACCTCTTTTCATTAAAAAATTTTTTATATCGTCAATTCCTTTTGTAAGTTCTTCGAAATGTTTTTCTCCGTCGTCAAGCCGCTTATGTGCTGATTTAATACTTGCTTCATTTTTGACCGTTCTTTCAATAACATTGTTATGCTTATCTTGTTTCTTTTCGAGATTGTTCAATTTCTCTTCGAACTTTCCCATTTTATAAGCAATATAAAGGGCTTGACCGACAACCGTTAAAAGAACGCCCGCCAAAGCTATAAGAATCGCCAAGAGTTCATAATTCATCGTTACGCCCTCCAACCTTGAGTTTTTTGAAAATTATCGACAGTATGGAACATCGCCCAACGCTTAACGGCAGGAACGCCCGAAACATAAAGCAATCTTTCAAAAACTTTGTCGGCGAAATAACGGTCATTTCCGACGAATTCGTGATTTTCACAAAGTAAATCGTGAACCAACGACGGAACAAGGAAGCGAGGGTCGGTTTTTGCCCCGATAATTTTCCAAGCAATCCAAGGAATCGAAGCCCCGTCCCAAATATAACCCTCTTTTGCTCTGAAACAGTAACGGCGATTTCTTCTCAAATCAAAAAGAACGATTGTGAGTTCTTCTTTATTTAAAAACGGTCTGTTTGCTATGTCCTTTTTTTCTTCCTTTGACATATTGGGTTCGATAACCCTAAAATCGACATCGGGCGTTCTTGAGAAATAAATCGCCATATCTTCGTCGGCGTACCATTTACAAAGTGAATTTTCCATTATTCTTCCTCCAAGGCTTCGCCTGTTAAGTCCGAATATTTTTCTTCGGCTTGGGTGATTGCCGCCACATAGTTCGGAATTACTTCATTCAAAACTTGATTGATTTTTTCAAAGAACCCCAAACCTAAACGGCAACATAAAATCCGTTTTTTAAGTTTCTTGGGGTCGGTAGTTTCAACGGCTTTGTTCAAAGCATTTTCGAAAGATTCAAGAGCGTTTTTGAAACGATTGTATAATTTTTCGTAAAGACACTTTGAAAGCGTTGAAATTGCCGATTTGATGATTTTTGTTACATAGGGAACGACATATCGAACACACAATTTCGCCCCGATTCCTTTTAAATCCATAATTATTCCTCCTTTTTCTTGTTTGGCGACGATAAACGGGTTACGGATTGCTTGCGTAAGTGGGAGTGTTGCCGTAAGGCTCAAACTCATTCCGCAATCCTTTCACCCTCTGTCGCCAAGCCGCAATTTTTCTTCGAAATATTTTATTTTGTTTTCGTTGTATTTAATTTCGGCTTTTGCGTTTTCAATTCCACGACGGCATGCGTTGATGTCGTCCTCGAATAAAACAAATTCACATCCACAATCAAGACACTTCATTTGAAAAAATACTCGCTCGGAATCGCCTTCGGCTGATTCTACAACTTGAATTGTGTCCCCTTTGCATAACGGGCAATAAACAACCTCGCTCAATCTCGGTTCTTGTCGTTCTTCGCCCGATAGCAATAAATCAACCAAGCCTTCGTCTTGGCGTTCTATAACCTCCCGAATTTCTTCGGCTTTTGATTTTTCTTCGTACATCATTAAATCTCCTCTTCTTTTTTTGATAGGGGGGGGTTCCCCCCCCCCCGAAAATCGTTTTTAATTTGCCAAAACTCTGCAGGTTTTAACCGTTTGTTCCGTCGAAATCAAGTTCTTGTTGTTTTTCTGCCCATTCGCCCCGAATGTATTTAACGGCTTCGTTTCTTAAAACATCGAGTTGTTCTTTCATATATTGAGGAACCTCGAAGCCTTGTTCGTTATCAATCATCACATGCGGCGTATTTAAACATAAAGGCGACGGACAATTTTCAAGTTGTACTTGTCCCGAAATAATAACGCCCCCTTTTTCTGAAAAATTAACGGTTGTAATCAATGTTTCATCGACCTTGTCGTCCGAAAATTCGCAAATTTCACAAAACCCTTGAGCCAAATCCTGCATTGCTTTCAAGAATGAATCAAGGGGTTTCCCTCGACCTTTTGAAAGTGTTGTATTATCGGCGTTTGATGTGTTTGAATTGAAATCGATTTCGGGAATGTTTGTTTTTGCATCGATTCTGATTTTCTTAATAAATCCCTCGAAATTGGATTCAAATTTTTGTTTGAATTGAACGACTTTCCCCGTCGTTTTCTTTGGTTTACCTTTTGCCATATTCTCTCCTCCTTTTTTACTGACAAAATTTCCCATACTAAAAAGAGGGCGATTTTTTCGCCCCCTTAACGGGAATGAGTTTATGTCCTTCGGACAACACTCCCGCTCCCGCTTGTTTAAATATTGAAATTATTTAAAAAATTATTCTTCGCCGTTCTTTTGCTCTTTGGCGAATTTGTATTCGTTGTAAAATTCTTCTTTTTTCTGATAGAGGAACATCCAAAGTTCAATAATTTCTTGAATATTCATCATAACGGCGTTCGCCGCTTTTCCCGTTACATCAAAAACATTTGTCTTTATAGCCAAAAATGGAGTTATGTCGCCCCCTGCCAACTTGTAAAGATTGATTTTTGGTTCGAATTCATCAATTATTGAAGAATATAATTTGTGCCAAATCGGCTTATATTTTTTCCCGTTTTTATATTCAACGCCCGTGCGTAATTTGTTTGAAAACTCGTCGAATTCGGCTGAATTATCTTCATCATTAAATTTCTTATATTCAATCGTGATTTGATATTCTTCCCACTCGTTAAACGACATAAACGCTTCTTCATATTCATAAAAGATTGAAATTTCGCCCGAATCGTTTTCTTTTACAACTTCTTTTATATTCCTTCGATAATAAACCCCGTTTGGGCTTGAAGTAATATCAATTTCGCTCGGTTTTTGGTTGCTCTGAACCATTTTGAATTCTGCCATTTTTCCTCCTGTCGTGATTACTCATTATTTTTTTACATAAATCAATAGAAATAAACGGTTCAATGTGGTTTTTATAGGCGTTGTAAGTGTCTGTCGGGCTATACCAACCCATATATGAAATCATTTGACAAGCATCGAACCAAGTTATTTTTAATTTTTTGTGCAATCTCAAAGCCGTTCTTATTGACCTTAAAAATATTGATTTCCGAATAGTTGTTTTATCCCGATAAAATTTGAAGCCCATAAAATCAATCGGTCGTCCGTGTCTTTTGCCGTCTTTGTCGGTGTAATCAAATAAAAAGACTTGCCAATTTCCTTTTATTGTCAAACCGATTTCTGCAAGATATTTTTCGATTTCTTTGAAATTTTTATGAAGTTCTCGTTTGTTTCGCCCAAAAATAACGATGTCGTCCATATAACGCATATAAAAGGCGACTTTTAAAACTTCTTTTACATAATGGTCGAACGGTTGAAGAAACCAATTAGCGAACCATTGTGAAGTATAAAATCCAATCGGAAGCCCTCTTTTGATAATTGTTCCGTCGGGCATAGTTCCGACATTGGAATCAATAACAAAATATATAAGTTTCAACATCACATCATCTTTAATAATTTTGGCGAAGCGTTCTTTTAATAAGTCCGTGTTTATACTTTCGTAAAAATGATGAATGTCGAATTTTAAAACATATTTAATCTCTTTGGGATTATTTTTTATAAATTTTTCAAGATATTTTTTACCGTAATGAACCCCACGACCCGGAATTGAGCCGCAGGAAAATTTATACATCCCCTTCATAAAGATTGGTTGAAGGGTTTTTATAACAATATGTTGAATCCATTGTTCGGGATTAGTAACCGTAAAGAACGGTTGAATTATTATCCGAAGTTTTTGTTTGAATCCGTCATTTATAATTCTTGCTTTATGAATAATGGGTTTTAATTTGCAACCCAAAATCAGTTCCCGAAGTTTTACTTTGAGCCAATCTCTATTTTTGATTACCCTTTGAACCTCGGATCTTTCTTTTTTCTTTTGGGAAGCCGATTCAAGGGCTTCGTCCATTGTTTCATCGCTTAAAGCGATATTGATTAGATTTTTATATGTTCTCATAATTTCAAGAGGTTCTCTTACTAATAGCCTTGCGAGCTTTCAAAACTTTTACTGACACGCACCTCTTGTTCGGCTGATTTTTGCCAAGGGGCAAGGATAAAGACCTGCATTGTAAGAAAAAATTTTAGTAATCGAGCGACACGCCATAGTTCCAATTCGAGTTCGAAACGGCGTTGTTGACATTGAAAGCAAAAGCCCCAACAAGCAAGCCGTTATTCGGTTGACAACCGAAACGGGCGAAGCCGCAGGTCGATACCCTTTCTATTTTCTTATTAAGTTTTAGTAATTGAGCGACACGCCACGGTACCAAGCCGAGTGCGAAACGGCGTAGTCGACGGTGCAAGCAAAAGCCCCAACTAACAAGCCGTCATGCGGGTTGCAACCGAAAAGGGCGAAGCCACAGGTCAAAACCCATTCAATAATTTTATTCGGTGTCAAAACCCCCGTCAAGATTCTTTCGGAAGAATTCATCTCAACGGGGGAGTTCCCCCGTTAGCCCCCCGAAGAGGGTTTGAAAGAGAGCGACACGCCATAGTACCAACTCGAGTACGAAACGGCGACGTCGACACCGAAAGCAAAAGCCCCAACTAACAAGCCGTCAAACGGTTGACAACCGAAACGGGCGAAGCCAACAACAGTCGAATTACTCCACCAACCGTCGCAAAAATAAGTTGATGAAGAACCTCCCGATTCATTGTTAGGAACAAGCCCAATGCCCGGAACAAGAGTCATTTTCTTTATATATTGCTCCGTAACGGTTCCACTTGCAACAACGCCCGAATCAATATAGCCGTCGCCTGTTGAATTGTAATCTTGAACGGTTGAACCGTCGGAAGTTCCTTCGCACATTTTATACAAAAGTTTTCCGTTCTTTTGAATACAACCGTTCGTTATTTTCCAAATATTTCCCCACCAATTTTCGATGTGGAATACTTTTACGGCTCCGTTTGCGTTGTCGCCATAGAACATTCCCTTTTTGTCGAGAGTTCCCGTGTTTAATTGGTTATTATTGTTTTGCGAGCCTCCCGAATAACGCCCCGTTCCGAATGTGGTTTGTGTGTCTGTTGATTTACCGATTAAAATTAACAAGTAATTTATTAAACGGCGAAGAGAATATTCATCAACATTCCAACCCGTGCCGTTTGCTTTGGCGTAAGCGATTTGAGTATCGCCCGCCACATTTTTACAAATTGCTTGACCCGACAATGAACGGATTTTGTTTGAAATATTGCAACCGTCATATATTGAACGATAAACAAAATCGGAATATGTTCCGTCTTTCTTTTGATGAGTGTAACAATCGGCACCTTCGAACGATTCGTTCCCGATTGTAATTTTCATCGCACCACCGTTCAAAACTTCTTCTTTTATCCATATTTGACCAATTTCAACCATTGCGTTAGCAGTTTGGGCTGTGTTGGCAATATCGGACGGGGTTATTCCGTCGGCTTGGAATGAATAATCGTTTTCATATAAGTAATGTTTAACGGTTCCGTCGGGATTTAACATACACGGACGGAATAAACTCATAAAGAACGCCTTTTTCCAATCGCCGTAATCAAATTCCCCCGTTGCATAATTCATTTTTGCAGGCTTGTAATTTTCACATTCGCCTTGATAAATAACACGGGTCGCAGGGTTTGAATCCGTCGGATTGATTATGAAAGAATACAAACGCATGCCGAATGTATTTTGTGAATCCAAACAAACAACCCCGTTTAATGAAATTGGAAACGCTTTGAAATAATATTCTTGTTCGCTTTCGGGAAGTGTAATTTCCAAAGGCGTTATATTATAAGCGTTTCGAGTTTTATTTTCGATTACAATATCGCCGTCGGATTCGTTTTCGGGTACGCTTCCGGCTTTTCCGACAATAACAGTTTTAGCCCAAGAACAAAGAACTTGTCCGTCGATAACGGTGTCGTCGGGGTCTTTCCATTTTAAATAAACTTTGTTGTTTGCTTTTGTTTTTCTTAACGCCGTACATATTGACGGGGGAATTCCCGAAGCGTTCTTTTGTTCTAAAATTCCCTTGATTGCAGTATCGATTTTCCTCCAATTATTGTCCAAGTCATAACCGAAGTCGAATAATTCGTCGCCGTCGGTTTCCATATTAACCGTTTTTAAATTTATTGTAGGTGTAAAGTTTGGCATTTTTCCTCCTTTTTTCTTGGATTATTCGGGTACGCCGAACACATTCAACGACTTTTAAATTCTTACGAATTTAAGCCGTCGTTTTCGTGTTCTATGCTCTTACGGGTTTCGCTCACGCTCCACCCTTCCGAAAATCCGCTAATGTTCGCTCTCGGTTCTTACATCGCAATAACACTTTTTCATCAAAGCCTGCATTTCATTCTTTGTCATAACTTGATGAATTTCTTTTTTTCTCAAATATCGAGGTATATAATAAGCCGTATTATGGCTCGGCTTGTTTTTGACAACGGCTTCGACAATATTCAAAAAATCGGATTCATTGTAAAAAGAATCCGATTGAATAATAAATGTATGTTTTTGGTTTCTGATTTGTACGGGGTCAACCTTTTTCCCGTTGGGGGTAAGAATAAACCCGTTCCCGATTAACCTTTTTCCGTATGTATTATAATTTTTCGGAATGTTTTCGATAATATGAACGGGGAATCCTTTCTTTTGAAGAATGTTTTCAATTTGTTTGAAAGTTTGACATCCTGCAAAACTCGACCATTGAGATTCGACATTTGCCGCCCTTTCTTCAAGGGTTTTTCCTTCGATTTCTTTTATATTGAACAATTCTTCGCCGTTGATTATATCGTTTTCATAAACATTCACGGTCGGAAAGTGTGTGAATTTTAAATCAATAAGCCTTTTTTTAATTTCGGAAAAAGGCGAAGCCACAACATCCAAAAAATCAGACATAAAACCCGTCGGGGTTCTAAACGCTCGACCTTTTCCCAATAATTTTTTAAAAGCGATTTCAATTACATTTTTCATTATTCATTTTCCCCGTCGGTTTCTGTTGTGAGGTCGGAATTCGATTCTTCCGAATTATTCTCGCTCGTATAATAAACATCGCCGTTTATTGTCAACGATTTCAAATAGAACAAACAACCGATTCCGAGCGTTGCTTCGTTGATTGTCGTTCCTGCTTCATTTTTCAAAACAAACGATGTAAATGTTTCCCCGTCGATTACGCCCATACAAGCCGCCGTTAGTTCGGGAGTATTTGTTTTCGCCTTTGATTCGGGATAATCCAAAACTACAATATGAGGGCGTTTTAAATCCAAAACGCTCGACAAAGCGTTTTTAATTGCTTCATTGTATGAAATATCGGACAAACCGTTGATTTCTATGTTCAACCCTGTATATTCGGGCGATTTTAATTCAACCGTCGCCATAACGGGGCGGCGATTGTGAACCCCGATTTCCGAACCTGTTATCGATTGAGCAACCTGCAGGAATTGCCCCGAACCTTCTAACGGTGTAAAATTCCCGTTTACCCAATTCGGGAACGGATTCGGCGTAATTGTACCCGACGGGGTTCGGTCTTTTCCTGTCCCGTTGGCTACAATATAAAGAGTTGTAATTCCTTCTGCCAAAACATACGGGAACGCATCAATTATTCCCGAAACTTCCAACGCCCAATTATAATAATCAAGAGGGCTTCCCGATTCGGACTTTTTTCGGAATCCGTAAAGAACCCTTTTTCGATAGGTTTCGACCTCTTCATCTTCTGTCCCCTCGATTTTTATTTCCGTAACGGTCGCCGTTGAAGGAATTCCGTCAAGAGGGTTCGCAATATTCAAAACCGTTCCGACGGGAATATTCCCGACTTTGCCCGATATGGTACATTCGACCGTTGTTATGATTTTTCCGTTTTCGGCGTTTACTTGAGAAATAGTTTTGTAAATTAAACCCGAATTCAAATCCTTGTAAACCGTACCCGAAACCAAATAAGAAGCCGCCACATTTTGAAGCGTAACGGTTAAATTTGTCGATTGTCCGTAATTGTAATCAACCCCGATTAAGCCGCCCCAAAATTTCAAAGCCGGAAGTTCGCAGGTTTGAGGAAATATTTGTTTGTAAATCCAAACGGCTAATTGCCAAATCGTCGCCAAAACCCCTGCGATTGCATAACCGAGCGTTTTTATAAACGCTTTTTCAAGAAGTGGAGTTGAATCCCCATATTTACTCCTCAAAACTGTATATTTCGCCATAAAAGAATCAAATATTTCTTTTATGGTTTTTGTTGTAAAATTAGCCACAATATTTCTCCCCTTAATTTCACTTTGCTTTCAAAACTTTCTTCTTGGATTATTGCTTCACAAAAACAAGCCGTTCGCTTCGCTTACGCTGTCGCTCTCTTTTGTTTTTGCTACTTCGGGACTTCGCTTGCGTGAATGAGCTTATGGCTTACGCCAACGCTCCCGCTCCCGCACGCTTCGCCCTACGCAAAATCCGCTTTTGATTTTCCCAAACGACGGCATAAGATTGTTCGTTGCCGAACGGTTCCGTGATTGTTATATCAACATTGATTTTGTTTTCAATATTTCCGTAAGCGAAACTTTTGACATCTTCGGCGATTCCGTTATCAATCATCCATTTCAAGCATTTGTTTGCTTTATTTTCAACCGTTTTCAAATTCTGTTTTGTAATCGGAAGATTTAACGATTCCTCAAATTCATTGTCGGATTCGTATTCTTCAAAAACATTTGAAAAATTATCACCACCGAACAAAGATAAATAAACGGATGTATAAAGTGTCCCGTCGCCTTTGAGGTCGCCTGCTTGAAGAACAACTTCGGCTCCGTCGCCGTTATCCATTAGTAAAATATCCATTATGAACCCCCCGTCGCTATACCTTTATTAAATGAAGGCTTGTCAAGAACTCCGTCCATACCGTCGGCGGCTTCAATGTGTGAAGCCGTGAATTTTCCTTCGTGAAGCCAATCCCCCGAAGATGTTATCGAACCTGCTTCAATATCCAAAACCCCTCCAACGCTCAAATTGGCGTTTCCCAAAACAACGATGTTTAAATCTTTTCCACTCGAAATAATAACCGAGCCGTCGTTTTTCAAGTGAATTTCGGCAACGGGAAGAATCTCGCCCGTTTCTTCATCTTTTTTAATTGAATAAATTCTTTTTTCACCCGGCTCGGCTTTTCTTGTTATATCATCACGCCAAGCCATAATTATTCCGTCTGCAGGGTTGCCCCCGATACATTCGCCCAAACCTTCACATTCTTTCAAAGGACAATAATCATCGCCCCCCGAATGAAATTGAACGAGTTTTGAAGCCCGTCCCGACATCGAAGTTGTATTGAAAAACCTTGTTTGTAAATTTGTAAATATTTCTGCGATTTTAATTTTTAAGAACACAACGGCAACTCCTCGGGTATTTCGTAAGTATAAGCACACGGAAGCGTTAAGGTTAAATAAGTTGAATCGGGGTGTCGTCTTTCAACGGATTCGATAACCCAATCCATTTCTTCATCAATTCCGATTTTAGGATTTTTTACAACGGCGAAATCGCCCGATTTTTGAAGAAGATTTTCGCCAATTAAAGCGTGCAGTTTGAAATGTTTCCCAATCTCCGAACAAGCCCACCTTTTCGAAACATTCGCCAAATCAAGAGAATTATAATCGTTTGAATCAGAACGCTTTGTTATAGGAACAGGGAACGGAATTTGTGTTGTTGCCGTATCTGTTGAGGGATATTGTGAATTTACCTCATAATATCGCCCAAGTCCGACGGTTATAAATTCGCCCCGAATCTCTTTCAATCCCAAACACTCTCCGTCAATTAAATTCAATTTTTCTTGTGTGTCGGCTTTAAAACGCCCGATAAAAAGCCCGTCGCCTGTGTCCGTGAGCAATAAACCACGGGAACGACAAACACGCTTCATAAATTCCCAAACTGTTTCTTCTTTTTTAGCCGTGAACGAAGTTCCGATTTCATTCGTGAAAACCTCGTCCAATTCGGGTTCGGATGAAAAAGAAATCTTTTGATTGTAATATCCTGCGACTTGTTCCAAAACGCCACGGATTGAACGGTTTGTGAATTCAAAAGGATTCGGCATAACCGTTTCGGTCAATATTCCTGCATGCGATTTTATTTCAATTTGAGTCCAATTCGCAAAATTTGTTAAATTCGGTTTGATGTTTGCGATTCTACCTTTTAAAAACAAAGAATTTTCGTCGCACAATGTAATCGAATCATTGAACGAAAAATTATAATCGACATCGGTTTTGTTGAAAATAAAAACGCCGCCTTTTACGGCTTCCAACCCGTGAAAAAGCGTGAATTCCGAAAAATCGTTGTAATTAACTTCCCCGTGTCGAAGATAAACTTCGCCCGTGATTTCAATATCGCTTGAATCCGTTTCGGATTCTTCCAAAACCAAAACATTTCCCGATTCAAGATTGTTGTTCATCTTTGCAATATCGCCCCCTTTTTCGGGCGTTCCGTAAGCACGGCGAGAAATATCGTCCCAAGTATCGCTTGGCGATTTTGAAAACTCTTTATACATAAGAACTCCGTTCCCCTTTTCCGATGTCTTGGATTATTGCTTCACAAAAACAAGCCACTCATTTCGCTTTCGCTGACATTCGCTTTTGTTTTTGTTCCTTCGAGTTTCGGGCTTTCGCCCTCACTCTACGCAAAATCCGCTAAATATAAATTTTTACTTCACGACCCCTCGGAATCAAAAAGAACTCGTCGTCCGTGAAATTATTTGTTCGAATTAAATAATCCAAAGTTGAATCGGGGTTTTCCCGAAAACTTTCATTATAAAATTCATAAGCGAGTTCAATCGGCGTTTTGTCCTCTGATAATGTAATTTTTTGTTCAACTTTTAATTTGTAAGAACGGTCGAGAATTTCATTCGCCGCCTTAAGAACAACATCCAAAACATTTTCATCACGAATAAACGCATCGCCGAGGTCAACAATTCTCGAACTTTCTTCATCGACAAAATCGCTCCAAGAATCGTTTAAATCAACAATACTTTTCGCCGCTTCAACGGCTTCGGCTCTTGTTTCAAAATTTGTATTCAACAATGATTCGGCAACCGAAACAATCGCAGACGAAGCGATTGAATCGTTCAATTTCAATTCGTCAACCTGTTCGGGTGTATAATTTGAAGAAATTGTCGATTTCAACGAATCGGTTTTCAAACTATTAACCAAAGCCTGCCAGCCACCAAATAAAGATGAATAACTTGAAGGCAAGTCGAACGAATTTCCGATGTTTTTTGTCTGATTTGTAAGATTCGCCGCCTTTTGGAAAATAACCCCGAGTTGCGATGTTATTGTGAACGAATTTGAAATCAAATCTTGCCCCATAATATCCGACATAATTGAATTCAAAGAAACATTTGAAGCCGTGTCGAGAGCATTTGAAACTTTTGTCAAAGCCCCTTGAAATTTGTTCGTAAACGAAGCCAATCTTGACGGGCTTTGAATAGATTTCGCCGTTTCTTCAACCGTTGAAGCGAGGTTTTCTTTTGTTTTTGCGACGGTTGATTTGATTTCTTTTTGTTTACTTTTTTCGCTTTTCGGATAAGTCGAAGGTGATGTTTCGTGCCAATTAACCGTTATAATTGTTGAATTGATTCTTTCAACAAGCGAATTTTTCACTTCAAAATTTAAAACATTGACCGTGAATTCTTCACCATAAGCAAGTTGAAGTTTTGATTTTCCGATTTGACAAAGGGCTTTTCGAAAAGCGTTTGATTCTGAATAATGATTGTCCCCGATAAAATAACAATCGAGCGTTACATCACGCCCCCCGATTCCCAAATCCGTGAATGTATCGTTCGAATCTCCGACACGCTTTTTCGATGATGATGTCGAAACGGACGAAGAGGACGAAGAATTTCCCTTTTTTGCCCCCTTTGTCGATGTTGAATGTGAAACGGAAGTCCTCGGGTTTTCTTTAACTTCCCCGATGTGCTTTTGCGAATAGCCGCTTGAAAGCGTTTTAATTATAAAGGAAGTCCCGTCGGGAGCCGTCCACATTACATCTTGCATTGAATCTTCAAAAATTGCCATAATTTTTCCTTTTGATTTATTTTATTTAATTTAATCAAAATGTTTTTACACATTGTTTTTTATTTTTTTGAATCAAGCAGGTTTTAATTTCAAATTGCTCGGGCTTTGAAGCGAAGTGTTTGTTTCGGCGTTGTAACCCGTTCTATTGTCAATCGTTGTTTTTACTTCGATTGACCCGTTTTTATTTCCGTTTACTTTCGGGCTTTTGTTTTTGACATCGCCGCCGTCAACCCCTTCAATTTTAATTCCCCCTCCTGCTTTAATTTGTTTAATAATTTGAGGAAGGTTCATCAAACTTTTAATAATGAAACCGACCGGACCCAAAGCCATAAGAAGAATATTGATGAAATTATCCTTTATAAAACTTCCAACCTTTGAAAAAACATCTTTACAGGTCGCCCAAAAACCCGAAAGAAGTTCTTTGGTTGAATTCCACCAACTAACAACGGTCGCCGTTACTTTGTCCCAATTCTTCCAAAGAAGAATTACAACTCCAATCAACGCCATAATTCCGAGCGTAATTAAACCGACAGGCGACATTAGAAACGCCATTGTTTGAGCGGCGAGAGCCGTAACGGATTTCCAAATCGCCGAAGTGAACATCCCGATTGATTGAACAAGTTTTGTATTCATCAAAACGGACATCAATCCACCTTCCATTCGAAGCAACGCCATTTTTAAACGCCAAATATCGAGAGCTGTTTGAACTAATTTACAAGCCGAAGCAACTCCGACAATAGCAATCGGCAACATCAACAATAACGGGAGCCAATTATTTTTTACAAAATTGTAAAAAGCACTTCCCATATCAAAAACAAATTTGATTGCTTTGAATAAATTATTTATTGAATCAATCACCAATCCCAACGCCGGAACAATTACGGTCGCCAATACAGTTTTAAACATCGGCATGCTTGTTTGTACTATCGGCATAAGAATTGAATTGAATGTTTTAAATAATTCTTGGAATTTTACAAGAAGGGGAGAGCATATTCTCAAACCTTCTTCGAAATTTTTAAATAAAGCCCCGAAACCTTTTTCAATGGTTGGCGAATATTTCGTGATTGTAGCGTTCAAAGATTTCATCACGGCGTTATATTTCGGAAGCATTATGTTTCCGAGCCGTGTTTCCATTTCTTTTTTGTTTTCTTCAAACATTCTCGCTTGGTTGGCGTAGTTGCCCCCCGTTCTCAAGAAATCGCCTTGGGAATTTTTTGTCGCTTCCATAACATATTGATAACGAAGCTCGATTTTTTGGGCTTGGGACATATCTTTCAATTTACCCCCAATCCCTTTCTTTTTGGCGAATTCTTGCAGGTTCGTTTCGGTCATTACAACCCCGAGATTTTTTAACGCTTCGGTTTCACCTGTAAAAATACCCTTCAAAGCATTAGCAGACAACGCTTGGTCGGTGTTTTTGAATGAAGCAATATCTGCAGAAAGTTGGGTCAATGACATCGCCATTTCGGAAGCCCTTTTGGTTGTCATTCCCATTCCTGCTCCCATATCACCATATAAAGCCGCCGTGTCGAGAGCCGTTTGTTGAGCAAGCCCCATTGATTTAATTGAAGTTTTACTCCATTCAATAACGCTTTGAGAATCCGTCTTAAATGTTTCGTTTGTTTTTCCGAGCGTTTCTTGTAAATCGGAAGCCTTGTCAACCCAAGAGCCGAGCGTTTCTTTTATGGCACTTGCCGCAATTAAAGCAACAACGCCCGTAATTGCCGATTTCACTCCGTCAAAAGAATTTTTGAGAGTTGCTCCGGCTTGTTGGGATTGGGTTTTCAATTTGTTTAATTGTCCCCCGAATCCCGAAGCCTTATTTTTCATATTTTGGAAAACTCCCGACATTCCGTCTTTTGCTTTAAATGAAGTAAAAACGCTGAATGATTTTGAAGCCATAATTATTCCTTTTTAAATTGTTCTTTATTCATCGAATAACATCGTTTTCCGTAGAAAACCAAATCCGAAGTTGTGAGTTTAAATAATCCCGTGATTGTTTCCCAATTACAAGCGAGTAAAATATCGCTATAATAATAAGAAATAATCAACTGAACTATGAGAAAAAATCAACACAAGCCGAAGCGATTTTTTGGTCTTGTCCTTGGATTTGTTCAATCAATGGAACAGGGCAAGCCGTAACGGTTGCGATTGCTTCGATTGCGACCCCCATTTCTTTATCTTCTTTAAATCTTTTCATTTGTCCCAAGGTTAAATGCTTTTGATAATACAACGCTTCACGGTGTAATTCGCCCGCCCTTACGGGATTGATTAAAGTTTGAACAAGACAATTCTTTTCATCATCCCAAAAAACAAGCCCACACATAACGGCTTGAACAAATTTATTGAAAACCGCTTCGTTTCCACCGATTACACTTGTTTTTTCTTCGCATATTGAATCCAAATCGGCTTCGCCAATTTTATTTTTAATGTCCTCGATTACTTGAAGAGCCGCTTCTCGTTCCATAATTTTTTTAATTTCCATTTTTTAATTCTCCTTTTCTGTTTTCAATTATTTGTTGTTTACATATTCCCATTCTTCGGTTTCTTCGTTATATCGAACCCTTTTGATGTCAAAAGCAACGATTTTTATTTGAGAAACCGTCAATGGATTTCCGTTTGAATCGACTTGTCCTTCCAAGTGTTTCGGCGTGTATTTATTTTCGATTAAACGCCCCTTGATTTGAACCCAATCGTTTTCTTTGTAATATTCGCCAACTTCTTCGGCAAGATTTCGGGTTTTGGTATTAAAGAAATCAACGAAAAAATTGTTCCATTTTTCGCCCGTTTTAACTCCGATGTTGATTGTACAAACACAACCCCCCGTTGTTTCGAAATATTTCATTTCTTTATACTTGCCGAGCCTGCCTAAAAGACTGACCGAATTTGTTAAAATTCCCATGCTTGTTCTCCCTTCTGATTTGTTTTTGTTACAAAAACACTCATTCCCTTGTTACATCAACAAGGGACGAGTGTCTTGTCGGGTTTTATCCTCTCCCGAGAGCCGTTGTCTTGAATTATTGCTTCACGCCTTCAAGTGTTCGCTTCATTCCTTAACAGGAATTGTCGCTCACTTTTCGGCGTTACTTCGGGTTTGAGCCTTACGGCTCATCACCCTACGCAAAATTCGCTAAGATTTGCGAATTCCTGCTCCGTCTGTACAATGAACTTCAAATTCGTTTGTTAGGTTTTTAGTTGATGAAATTTCAACTTCGCCACCGATAACACTTCCCGTCAATTCGTAAGTTCTTGAAACACATTCCAAAATAATCGGAATATCGGGAGTTGAACAAGCGTTCGCCCAAGCATCTTCCAAAGAAGCCGGAACTTTAATTTTCAAGCCTGTTATTTTGCCGATTACTCTCGACATATAAGAATCTGCCGTCCCGTCGCCGTATTCTTGTGTTTCTGTAACTTTCAAACCTCCGTCAATAACATTCGGTTCGGTATCTTTTGGAATAGCGTATTTCGTCCCGTTTAATGTAAGAGAAATCGCATCGCCACATTTTCCCATATTTTATTCTCCTTTTTTTATTTGTACGAGCCTACGGGAGTCGGTGCGTTGGTAAAATGTGAATTTTACCAAAAGCACTACGCCCGTTTTAAGGGCTATAAAAAGCCCCTCGGCTTGCTTTTATACCTATCTCAAAATAAAGAGGGCTTAAAAGCCCTCCTATGGTTTATCGAAAACAACGCTATTATTTAGTTTTAGCCTTTGAAGTTAAATCCGATAAAGTTTACAATGTCGAAAATTCTTCCAATGCCTGTCAAGTCAAATTTTGGATTGATATTAACTCGGTTCGGGTTGCTTGAATCGATTTCGACCTGTGTTTCTTTTTGGGCTTCGGCGTAGTTTGCAATCATACCTGCCAAACCTAATAAAGAAATTCTTGTATTAACAGCCGCCTTCACATCGTCCAAAGTACGAGCCGCAGGGTTTGTTGTAATATCGTTTTTCCCGATAAGAATAACGGATTTCCATTCGTCCGAATCTCTGAAAGTTGCCATAAAATCATAAGCGATGTTTCCGACAACTGTAACATCACGGTCGAATTTGAATAACGGATTTGTTTTTCCGATTGGATGATAGAATGTTGACAAGTCCATTAAACGATAAGAACCGTCGGATTTTCTCACAATATTTGAAAACCCTGCTTTCAAAAGGCGATTTCTTTCTTGGTAAGATAACGACCTTAATTTTCCGACATCGCCAACGACTTGAACATTTATCGCATCATCTCTTCGGGCGTTGCCTGTATCGAGTAATGAAGCAACATCCCAAGTCCCTTCAACTGTTTCGGATTCGGGGGCTTGAATTGCCGTATAACAATTCACATATTGAGCGATTAAACCGTCGCTTCTCCACGCTTCGAATTTTTCTTTTAATTCATCAAGAACGGTTGAACTTGCAAATTGCGAAATCACCCTTGTTACGCCGAGTTCTTCATCTATTAAACCCAAAACTTTATCGCCCAAAGTTCCAACGCCTGCAGATTCGCTTGTTCTTGAAATTTCGAAAGAACATCCGTAAATTGAAGAATCAATTTCACTTCCTTCCTCGTCAACAAGAGCAAAATTGAACACGGAGTCCGAACCTTCCCATTTTGCTTTTAATGTTAAGCCCGTAACGGCTGATTCTGTTTTGGCGATTTCAACCGTGAACGGCAATTCCAAATATTCGTCCAAGGTTTCCTTTAAAGCGTTTGCACAATCTTCAACACTCATTCCCTTTGTGAATGTAAAAGGAATCGGAGTTTTTTCAAACGAATTCAAATCGATTCCCCTAACATCTTGAGCAGGGTTATTGTGAAAAGCCGTCGCAATTTTCCCGACAATATCGGAAGCCGCTTCAAAGGTTAAATCATCAAGAACAAAATAACCGTTGAATGATTTTAAAATTCCGTTGGTTGCCGTGATTTTTAAAGTTTTCACTTCGGCAATCGCATTTTTCGGTTTATCAACGGCGATAAAATATGTATCTACCTTCGAACCGTTTCCGGCTTTTGGAAATAATTTTCTCGCCATTCTATGAAGTGGAGAACCGAAGCCGAAAACCGTTCCGATGTCGTCGGCGTTGCCCGAAGCCAAATATAATTCATTCATCGGGGCGTTTGAATTTGTTTGAGGTTGCCCGATACAAACTATTAACTCGGGGCGTAAATTTGCCGAGTTTTGTTGGTTTTTCTGCTTGACCGTAATGCTTGTCGCTGAAGCGATAGCCGAAACATCAAGTCCCTTTGTTATTGTTGCCATATTTGTTTCTCCTTTAATTCAAAATTTCTCTTACAAACGGGTCGATATTTTCGTCCCGAATTCCCAATTTTGTATAAAATTCTTGAATCTCGGTTGTATTCGTGTAATAAGTCGGTTCGCTGAACTCGACTTCGAACTCGAATTTTGCACCAAGAACCGTTCCTGCCGTGTTATCATTTTCGGGTGAAACAACACGCTTCCAAGATTTCAAGCGAAATCCTTTAATAAGCCTGTTAGTCGCCGTATAAAGATTCGTTTCTTCGGAACATAAAATTTTATATAATTGAGCCGTCAAATAATTCAAACGGTCGTCGGCGTTTGAATCTGCCGTTTTTTCTTCCGTTTCTTCATTCAATCCGACGGCGTAATATTCAACGACAAGATTTCCGACTGCTTCATTGTTATAAACATCTTGTTCATCTTCGGGGAAATTCATTTCGTTAAAATACACGAAAACGCAGGGCATATCCTCGACATCGGGAAATCGGAATCTTTTTGGAAAAACAATAAAATTGATTATTTGATTAACCCATTCTTCCGTCGCCCCCGAATTTATGGCGAGTTGCTTTTGATTATCCCGAACATTTACAAGATGTTGAACAATGGCATCTCGAACAATCGTAAAGTTCATCGGCGTTATAATACTTTTAATCATTTACAATCCCCCCGAACTTCGTCTTGTAACCGTTTTCCCTTGCCCGTTGGATGTTGAAGCCGTACATTTTATCAAATACATTCCGAGCGTTCTGTCGGTCGCCACATTTTCGATTTTGAAATCAACGGGTTTTCCGTTCATTTGTGGAAAATACACAACAATGCCCCAACCTCTCGTCGGAATTAAATTTGTTTTCTTTTTAACGGTGTCGATATTGATTGTCAATTCAAAAGAATCTCCAAAATATCCCATTCCCGATTCATCGAATGAAACTCCGATAAAAGACGAGAAACCCTTTAAATCGAAACTCAAATTCGAATTGATTGGCTTCAATATACAATCCACGGCGAAACCGTTCCCGTCAACGAGAACGGTTTCTTTATGGATTTTAAATAATTCGTGTAAATTATTCATTTTTATTCCTTTAAAGATTAAACGATGTTGTGAATTGTTGCGAAACAATCAATATCAACAGGAACCAAAAGAGGGCGTGATTTTACGCCATATTTTGTCGTTGCCGAACCGTCCTCAAGTACATCGTAAGCATAAGGAAGTTGTTCTTGTTCAACTAATTGTAATTTGTTTCCACCAATACCCGGAGTAGTTGGAGCGTTTGTGTTGTTTATTGCCCCGTAGTATCTTTTGAAGTTTGGATTCATTGGAACTAACAAAGCACAACCTGCAGGGATATATCCGAATTGTTCGCCTTCATTAGCGAAGCCGAATCCTTTTGGTACGGTGTACGCTTCGTCATAACTCCAAATATTAACGATGTAGCCGCCGATTGTTGCTCTACCGTGGAACATTGCACCGGGTGTTGCTTCAACGGGCATATTGATGTCGGTTCTCTTAATACCGTCGTTCCATTTTGAGTTTTTACGGAAGTTTTCATTTCCTAACAAGGCATCCAAACCTTTACTTTCGAAAATCAAATTCCATTCGGAAACGCCGATTTTACCATCTTTCATACAAAGAGAAATCGCATTGGAAAGAACTTTGGTTGGGTCGGCGTTTGCCGTGTTCCATTTTGCAGTTGAAACGCTGATTTTATGTGTATCTTTCTTTTTAAAATCAATCTTATTTCCGCCTGCAAGTGTAATTTTTCCATAAAACAACCCGTCGGAAGCCTGTTTTTCTTCTGACCTTCTTTGTTTGTCGGAAAAGATTTCTTGACCGTCATTGATTGAATTTAAAATATTTGCCGTTTGGTCGTATTCGGTTTGTCCGAGTTGTGCTTTGAAAACATCTTCTTCGTTTAGAGAAGCGATGTCGTTATATTCGGGAACCGTAAAATCTCTTTTATCGTATTCATCAAGCGAATTGTATCTTCCACCCGTTCCGAGTTTTGTATCTACTGAATAATAACCTTCAACAACTCGACCTTGAATTTCAACCTTGATTCCTTTTAATTGAACCTTTTTGAAAAGATTCGCAAGGAACATTGACGGTTTTTGTTTCTTATCGAATCCGACTTCCATTGCTTTTCTGATTACATCTGCCATAATAATTTCTCCTTTATTTTTTTGTAATACTGTTTTTCGGGAATGAGTTTATGTCTCAAAGGGCAACACTCCCGTTCTTGCAAAATTGATTAAGTGATTGAAAAAATATTTCTATCGACCCAAAGATGAAACGCCTGCTTGTTCTTCAACATTTATCAAACGGAAATTGTTTGTTTTTAAAGCGTCAAGAACTGTAACATCGCTCGCATCGGCTTTTTTAATGAAAATCAAGCCGCTTTTGTCAACAATGCCCGAATCAAAAACTTTAATAAGGTCGAAATCTTCCGAACTTGTTGATTCGTTTACAACATTTTGAGCCAAAATATAAAGAGGTGAAGTTTTGAACGCTTCTGTTGTACTTGTTCCTGCGACATTGTTATCCGTTGAAAAAGCCACTAATTTTCCGCTTGAATTTCTTCCCAAAACGGTTCCGACTTTCAAGGTTGTTGAAGCGGCAACGGTAAGAGTTACATCGGCGTAAACGCCTTCGTGAAAGATTTTTGAATTGTCAATGTGTGTCATTTTTTATTCTCCTTGTTTTTAATGTGTAATCAATTAAAAGACGGGCTTTTTAGCCCGTCTGCGTTAAATATAGAGGATTTATAATGAAAAAATTATTTTTCTTCGCCGTACCCCATAGCGTTTATAATTGCGTTAAATTTTTTGTCCTCGGCTTCTTTTTGGGCTTTTGCTTTTTCTTCCTCGGTTTGTTCGCCGCCTTCTTTTGGTTCGGGAGCGTGTGTTTCTGTTTGAGGGTTTACATCTGCAGGGTTTTCATCTTCCATGCCCTTAATTTCCGCCTTGTTTGTTTTTGCCAACAAAATCGATGCTTGGAATTCATCATCGTTCACGCCAACGCCGTCGTTGATTGCTTTGATTACGGCGTTTTTGTCAACATCAATAAATTTCATTAACGAAGCAACTCTTTTTTGTTCGGCTTTTACCCCTTCGCTTTTTGCTTCGTTGTAAACTGATGCGTTTTGAGTTTTTAGTTCTTCAAGTGTTTTAGCCATTTTTATTTCTCCTTTTTCTTCCTGTTGTATTTCGTTTTTAATTTCTTTTGATTGGTTTAACCCGTTTATTTCAAACGAGCGAGTGGAATTTTGAGCTTGCTCAAATTTTCCCGAGTAAGTGTCGAAAGAAGCTCCGCTTTTTTGCTTCGGGAGTAGAGCGGCGATTTTGTCGATTTCGTTATCAATCTTCATCGCCTTAATTTTACTTTGGGCTTCGGCGATTCTTTCTCTTGCCCCTGCGATTTTTATTTCTTCGCTTTCGGTTTGATTTTCGGAATCTTCACCCAAAACAACGCCGAGTTTTTTCAATTTCTCGGCTCCGATGAACCAAGTTTCTTCATCCATAATTGAACGAATTTCGGATTCTTCAAAAAGCCCTCTTTCAACGAACGCCTTGGCGTATAATTCTGCCAATTCTTCGAGGATTTTGGCTTCTTTTTTCATTTGCCTATAATCGCCAACGGCTAAACTCCAAGGGTTGTGCAATACAACGATTGAATTCGGTTCGAACTCAACATCCCCGTCGCCTGCCAACATAATATAAGCCGCCATTGAAGAACAATCACCGACAACGTGCATGCGACAATTCCCTCGATTATAATTTTTGATTGCGTTATATATTGAAATTCCGTGAAAAACGGAACCACCCGGAGAATCGATTTCAAATTCGATGTCGCCCGATAATCTCGAAATTTGTTCGGCGAGGAATTGACCGTTCACATCGGCTCCGATAACGCCTTTAATTTTTATCGCCATTTCAATTCCCCCTTACTTTTTAAAGCCGCAACCCGTACAAACCCCGTCTACTACTTTAGAGCCGCAAATATGACAAATCCCGTTTACTTTTCTTGGCTCTTCTTTCTTTGGAATTTTTTCTCCGGGGATTAGTTTTTCGGGTTCTTCCTTTGGTTCTTCTTTTGATTCTTCCTCGGGTTCCTGTGTTTGTTCTTCGGTTGTCGGGATTGGATGAATTCCGCCGTCGCCTGCAACAATCACTTCTTCATCGTGTTCGGCGTTTTCTTCTTTTTCGTCAACTTTTTCTTCGGTTGATTCTTCGCCGTTTTCTTCGGTCGAATTGTTTTCTTGTTCTTTGCCAATTTCTTCGGTTGTTTCTTGGGTGTTTTCGCCTTTTTGTTCTTCGGGTTTAGTTTCTGCCCTTTTTTCGGCGATTTTTGCTTTTAAAGTGTCAACGCCCCATTTGTTAAAAAAACCATTTAAGCCCACCGAATACGCTTCGGCGATGAGTTCTTTTTGTTCGTTTTCGGGTAAGTCCGAAACTTTCAATTTTTGTTCTGACATTTTCTTCTCCTTTTACTTTTTCCCGTTGCTGTCCGCTTCTGTGTCGTCGTCATTTGAAGCCCCTCCGTCGGGGGCGAATAATGTTTCAAAATTCAACCCTGCATTTCTGATTTTTTCTTCTTCAATCTTTCGGCGTTCGATTATCGAATCAAAATCCTGCGTGATTCCCAAATCTTCCAAAGATTGTTCGAATGTGGTCAAGCCGCCTTTTAATTTTGAAAGAACGGCGTTTACTTCCTTGACCTCGTCAATATGTGGAATTTTAACCCCGACCCATTTCGCCCGTGTGTAAGCGTTATCCAAATAACCGTCGTCGTTTTTTAACTCCAAATATCTCGGGGCGAAAATATTCCCCTTCAAACATTCAAGTTCAAAAAATCTCTCATAAGTAGGTTGGTAATAGTAGTCAATGATTGAAAATTGTCGGTTATTTTGAAGAATAACTTCAAACATTTTCAAAGCCGCCCTTGAAGCTGAAAAATTATTCGAAAATTGCATCAAATAAACTTCAAACGGAATTCCAGCCGAAGCCGTAATGTATTTCATCGAACCGTCAACAAACGAAGTATGATTTACATTCGGGCGTTTTGTATCGAATGAATTTAATTTTTGTCCCTTCGGCATGTGTATAAACAATCCCGAAGCGATTCTTTTTAAGGAATCTCGGAATCTTTTTTGTGTAACGCCTTCTTCTTGAGATGTCGTTTCTGCAACATCGACCCCTTGATTTTTTAATATTCGGTCAATACCCGGAATATTTTTCATCGGATTAACGCCCGAAGATTCTTTGTCCTGTTCAATCCAAGCGGCGAATTTTGCGTTTGTTTCTGCCGCCATAACTTCGGAGTTAGAATATTGACCGATTTTATTAAGTTTTTGCATTGTCGCCCCTATAATAGAATAGGAACGAGGGGAATTTAATTTTTTTATGCCACACGGAACAAGCCAAGCAATCAAACGGTCTTTTGAATCTCTCGCTTTTATATATTGCTCTTTTCCGTCTTTGTCGATTACATAATATCCGATTGGCTTTTCGTTCTCGTCAACTTCTACCCCGTCAACGACCTTGTTTTTTCTTTCCGAAATAGATTTCGAAGAACGAACCGACATTCCGTTGATTAACTGTTGTACAAGACATCCGTCTTTGATTCTGTTTACAACCAAAATGTCGCCTGCAATCAAACCGTTGTAATATACGGTTTTCGCCATTTTATGAATCGTTTGGTCTTTTGTAATCGAAACATTTTTGTCTATTTCAAACAAACTCCAAAGTTCTTGAATATTTTTTGAAAAATCTTCGGGAAGTTTAACATTAAATAAACGCTTCAATAAATTTCTTGAAGGGTTCGGATGTAATCTCAATCCCGTTCCGACAACAAATTCGGCTAAACGCACAATCATTGTTCGAGCGTATTCATTTATTGTAACGAGCGTATAAGCCCGAGCCGCCAATTCGTAATAATCAACATCATAAACAATCCCCGTATTTAAAGCATACGGTTCTTGCTCGCCGTCAAAATTGATTCCCCAAAATGTCCCTGCAGGATATATTGCTCCTTTGGGTTCGGAATCCGAATTTCGCCTTTTTCTTGAAAACGGATTATTTATATTTGTAAGAATATTCACAACCATTACATCACCCCCGAATCTCGAACGAACATACAATGAGAACCCGAACCGTATTCAAGTTCTTCGTTCAATAATTGTCTAAAATAAGCCAATTCGCCCCGAATTGATGTAAGCGATGCTTGTTGAACCGTTGATGAACCTTGTCCCGAATTGAGCGTGTAAGATGTAACGCCCCCCGATTTAGCGGCTCTCAAATACGCTTCATTTAATGTTTTTATGATTTCTTTTAATTCTGAAACCGTGTAACCTGTAACGCTCATTTAATAATTCTCCTTTTTTTCTTGGATTATTCGGGTACGCCGAACACTTTCAACGGCTTTAAAATCCTTTTGGATTTTGTCGCCGTTTTCGTGTTCTCTGCACATACGGGTTTCGCTTACGCTCCACCCTTCCGAAAATCCGCTAAGTTAAATTTCTAATCGCTTTTAAATACTCGAAAACGCTTCTCGGGTCGGGTTTTTCGAGTTTCAAAATATAAAGAGAAACATTTTTTATGTACAAATCAGCCGCCGCCAAATTATAAACATTCAAGTCGAACGCTTCATTTCGCCCGTGTTGCTTCCAACGAATTTTCACACTTCCACCGGGCGTTATTTCTTTTACCCTTTGTTCGGTTGTGAGTTGTCGGAAATATTCGTCCGTGTATGAATTTGCGTATGTATGCCACCCGTCGGGATAATGATTATCGTCGAATGATTCTTCTTGTGAAAGATAACGAGCCAAAATGTTTTTATACAAATCGACATATATTTCAAAAAGCGAAATATATTGATAATCGGGTAAATCCGTAAGTTTGAATTTTTCCTTTGTTCGCTCTGTTATCCCTAAACCCTTTAGGGGAAGAATTTCTCCTTCGCCGAAAGTTTCGCAAAAATCATATACGGCACTTTGAGTTTCCCCGTCGCCCGAGTCGACAATTTGAATATCTATTCTCCGACCGTCCGTGAATAATTCGTCTTTTATCGCTTTGAATTGTTGCCAACAAGGGTCGTAAATATCGTTTGTATTGCCATAAAAAACCCTGTGGTCTATTCCCCAACATCTGAAACGGTCGCCGTAAGCCTTAATTTCGGCTTCAATACGATTCCTTTGAACATCGGCGGCACAAGTCATAAATAATGCTTCTTTCGGAACAACATTCTTTGGCATCCTATCATCACGCAATCGATGAACTTGTTGATATTCAACGCCCCCCGTTCTTTCTTCAAAAGGAAGTCCCAAATCCAAGTTATAAAAAACTTGTAATTTTTCGGGGTTCTTTCCTGCTTCAATATATCTTTGAACAATTCTCCACCAAGGACGGGTCAAAGAATAAAGAGCCGAAATATGGTAAGAAACAAAATGAGGAACTTTTGAATTCGCCGTCGGCTTCCAAACGCCCTTCTTTTCCATTGACCTTTTATGATGTTCTTTGAAATCCTCGCCGCAATGTTTGCAACGATAACAAACGGAAGAATAATTTCCTTCTCGACATTCTTCGGGGTTAAACACAATCCCAAAAGGTTTCTTTTTGATTTTACCGTCAAGAATTGCTTTTTCATCCGAATATAAGCCACCGTCGGGACTGTACCAAACAAGTTCTTGAAGTTCGCCGCAATGAGGGCAAGGAACAAAGAATTTTCTTTGGTCGCCTTTCAAATATAAAGCGTAAATTCTTGAACTGTGTTTTTTCAACGGCGTTGAGTTATAACAAAGTTTTCGCCCCAATTCCGAATAAGAATCCGTTCTGCTTACTACAATTTGAACGGGGTCGCCTTCATCTTTTATCTTTTCAACATAACCGTCAATTTCATCAAGCAAGGCTTTTTTAATATGGGTTGAACGAAGTTCTTTCGGGTTATTCGCCGAAACGAATTTCAAAAAACCTCCTTTGAATTCCAAAAGAGAAGCCGTGTCGCCTGTTCTTCTTGTATTTCTGTTATCGGTTTCTGCAGTTATTTTTTCACGAAGTCCCGAATTATCAACCAAGCCGTCAATTTTAATTTTTTTATATTCTTCGGCTTGTTCTTTATTCGGAAAAACAAACATCATCGGGCAAGGGTCAAAATCTATTGAATACCCGATAACATTTTCGATAACGGAAGTTGTAAGCCCTAATTGAACGCCCTTCATAATGGCGATTTCTTGTGTCGGGTCATTTTTTGAAAACCTGTCAACAATTTCTCGGCAATATGGAGCGTTATCAAAATCAAACAAACCACAACGCCCCGAAGCCTTTGAATCCAAGTAACGGTTTATTTCTGCCCATTCGGAAACCAACATCAAGGAATTATTGGGAATCAAAGCCGAAACAACGGCGAAAATTTTATCAATTTGTTTGTTTTTACTATTCATTTTCGCCCTCATAATATTTTTTCGCCGCTTCTTTGGCTGATTGAAGCCCAAGTTTTAAAGTTTGGGAAATTTTTTGAGTTAAAAATTCGACAATTAACTCTTTCGGTTGTTCTTCGGCTTGAACCGTTTTGATAATATCTCCGGCGTAAATATTCGGAATCTCTGTCAAGCGTTTAATCATATCGCCGAAGATTTCTTGAATACATCGGTTTAACACATCCGTTTCAATAACTTCTTTTCTTTCTTTGGCGATTTTAAGCCTTTTGAGTTCGACATTCTGATTCTTTTCTTCAAGGCGAGCGTTCAAAATATCGATTTCAAGGGCGAGTTGGTCTGCTGATTTCTGATTCTTTGATTGTTTTGTTTCGTTTCCTTCTTTCTTTTTACTTTTTGTTTGTAATCGTTTGATTTTCTCTTCTCGTTTTTGGCAATACGAAGCGTTGAATTCGTCGTTCGTATCGATAAGCCCTTCTTTGTTTAGCCTTATCTTTTTTTCACGAATCAAACGACAAATTGCCGATTGAGAATTGAAAGCGTAATGTTTTTCAAACTCTTCTTTTGTCAAAATCATTTCTTTATAATCCCCGAAGAAACGCCAAAACGGGGATTGTGTTTTGACATTTCTTTAATTGTTCAAATTTTTCGACATTTCTTTTAACAACCTTTTCTCGGCTTCATTCTTGAAAATTTCGCCGCTCTTTGCTGAAACTTGTTCCGTTGCAGGCTTCAACATCGGGCGTTTATGTAAATTTTGTCTTTTATCTTTGAAAGAATAAAGAAGTTTTCCCGAGTGTCCTTTTATTTTCTTTGTTCCGTCTTTTTTCTTTACCGTTCCCGTGTCTTTGAATTGGAAAATCCCGAATTTATGTTTTGAAGTTTCGCCGTCTGGAATAAAATTGATTGTTTTATGTGTTGTATGAGCAACGGCGACGGCTTGGCGAAATTGTTTTTCAACATCGCCCTTAACAGGATGTTTCGCAATATCCTCAATTTTTTTCGCATTGGTTCGGGCGATTAAGTTTTGTTTTGGAACTACTTTTTTATAACTTCCCTCACGGGTTGTCTTTGTTGCTTTTGGCGTATATTTCGTTTTTGAAATAAGCGTTTCGCCGAATTCTTGTTTTCTTAATTGCTCGGTTTCTTTTCCGTAAAATTCGCTTCGTTGCCCTGTTATAGATTCAAGATTATTGATGTTCTTTTCTGAATAATTCGTTTTTTCATAACCGATTGATTTTAAAACGATGTTATTTTTCGGAGTACGAATCGTCAATTTGCTTCGAACATTCTTTTTGTAAATTTGCATTGTTTGAAACGCTTCGGCGTTCAATGTTCCTCGGATTGTATCGACAAGGGCGTATTTATTAACATCATTCAAATTCTTTTCAAGTTGCTTCATATCCTTATCATCAATATTGAACATATTAAAACTCCCTAAACAATTTCATTTGTGCTTGAGCGTTTTTCAACCGTTCCGAACTTGATTTGAAATATTCTTCGTCTTTTTCAACGGCGATAAAATCAAGCCCCAAATTATGACAAGCAACGGCAGTCGTTCCCGAACCCGAGAAAAAATCTGCTATTAGTACCCCCCCCGCAACTCCGACATAATCTCGCAAAATCATTTCGAAGAGTTTGAGGGGCTTTTGGGTTGGGTGAATTTTTTCGCTCGCCGATGTATTTCCCTCTATATTTCCGAAATATGAAAAATTGTAATTTCTTGCAGGTTTATCAAAAGAAGTCCAAGCCAACTCCCCGTCGGCGAAATTTTTACAAGGTTGATTTTTATTCCAAAATATAAAACCTTTGCCGCCATATTTCCAAAGAATCGGGAAATAATTTCCTCCGAAGATTATTTGATTCTTTGAAACTCGAAACATTTCCAAGAAAAAATCATCGCTTGGGGTTGAATCGTCCCAATTCGAATTTTTGTATTTATTGGCTTTATATCGTGTCCCGTCTGAAAGTTTATTGGTTCGATTATATTCGCCAAATTTAATTCCATACGGAGGGTCGGTCAAAATTAAATCAATACATTTGTCGGGAAGTTGCTTCAATATATCGAACGAATCTCCGAGCGTAATTTTATTTTTTAAACTCTCTAACATCAATAGAACCCTTTGAATAACCTCATTTGTGCTTGAATATCCCGAAGTCTTTGAACCGAATCTTCATAATGTTTCAAATTCTTTTCAACGCTGATGAACGGAATTCCCAAATTGTAACAAGCCACGGCAACGCTCCCCGAACCCGAAAAGAAATCGGCGACAATCCCGTTTGAATCTTTGTTATAATAATCCCTTAAAATTTTTTCTAACAACCCGACGGGCTTTTGGGTCGGATGAATTCGAATTTCTTTGTTTTTCATATCTTGCTGAATCATTCCGTTCCAAATATAAGAATATTTTCGAATTGCCGATTTGAAAGAAGTCCAAGCCAATTCACAATCGGCATAATTCCCTGTATTGCATTTGTCCCAAACAATCCAACAAGGGGAATTCTTGTTGATTTGTTCAACCATAAAATTTCCCCCGAAGATTATTTGATTCTTTGAAACTCGAAACATTTCATCAAAATAAACCTTTTCGGGGGGCTTATCGTCCCAATCGCTTTTCCCGTAATCTTTGACAATTCCTTTGTTTGAACTTCCGATTCTGCCCCGTTTCGACATTCCTTCGCCATACGGAGGGTCGGTCAATATCAACTCAACCGATTTATCGGGAAGTTGCTTCATAATATCCAAACAATCGGCGAATGTAATTTTATTCAAAAACTTGTCAATCATAAGAAAAAAATAACCTCATTTGTGCTTGAGCGTTCTTCAACCGTTCCGAACTTAATTTGTAAAATTTTTCGTCTTTTTCAACGGCGATGAAATCAAGCCCCAAATTATGACAAGCGACGGCAGTTGTTCCCGAACCCGAGAAAAAATCTGCTATTAGTACCCCCCCCCCCGCAGGATTGAGTTTTGAAATATAATCCCGAAGAATCATTTCAAACAATTTGAGGGGTTTTTGGGTTGGGTGAATTTTTTCTCCCGATTTCGTGTTCCCGTCTATATTGCCATAATACGGATGTTTATATCGTTTGGCAGGTTTATTATAAGAAGTCCAAGCCAATTCCCCGTCGGCGAAACAATCCATAAAAGAATTGGACGGTTGACACTTATCCCAAAATATAAAACCTTTGCCGCCATATTTCCAAAGAATCGGGAAATAATTTCCTCCGAAAATTATTTGATTCTTTGAAACTCGAAACATTTCCAAGAAAAATTCATCGCTTGGAATTTCCGAATCCCATTCGGACTCCCCACGGGGAAGTTTATGTCCGTTCCGTCCGAGTTGCATTGAATTCGCTTTGATTCCGTATGGAGGGTCGGTCAAAATTAAATCAATACATTTGTCGGGGAGCCGTTTCAATATTTCGAACGAATCCCCGAGCGTAATTTTATTTTTTAGCGTTTCAATCATTTAAAGCCTTATGCAACAAGAGAAAATTTTCAAATAACGGGATAATTACCCCCCCCCGAATAACTCTCTTGTTTTGGTTTTAAGTATTCAAAAATTAAATTTTTCGGGAGAATATCTTTACAAAAATACGCCGAAGCGAAATGATTTCCGAATTTTATTTTATCAAGTTCATTTTTAGTATAAAAACAAGCCCTTCGGTCAAAACCCAAATATTCAAGACCATATTTAATAAACATACTTGTTCGTTTTTCTGATTGCAGGGAATTTTGCGGCAATAATACGGCAAAAGGTTTTCCAATTTCGTAAAGCCGTTTTAAAATTTCATCTTTTTTACTAAATGGAGGATTTGAAACTATACAATCAAAATCAAGTTTTTTATAATCGATTGTAAAAAAATCACCCCCTGTTTTAATATGAGTATTAACTACTTCAAAGCCATTGTTTTTTAATACTCGAACATATAATGAATGTTCTAAATCAAACGGACACCATACTTTTTTATAATTTTTTGCTTTTAAATATTTTAAAATAGGTTCTATAACATAGCGAGGGGTTAAGCATTCGTCGCTCCCTTCGTTTCTGCCACTTTTCAAATAGGCGTTATTTTTCATCAAAATTTCTCCGATTTTACAGGGCAATTTATTTTTAAGCCTGCATCTTCCGATTCATCAATGTAACGGGGTATTTGCGAAAGCCCGTCTTTTGAAGATTTGCCATAAATCCAAGGAAGTTTTTTTGATTGTTTCCCTTCGGCTTTAGGCTTAAACGGGTCGGGCAGGTCGATTAAATCATAAAATTCGCTTCGACGATTGAATATTTCATCGGCTTTCTTACCACGAACGATTTTTGTTTCGTCCCAATCTTGGAAACGCCCCGTTGATTTTGCATAAAACAAAAAACGAATAACCCAATGTCTGCAATTCGGGCAATAACCAACAAGCAATAATTCTTTTTTTATTTCTCGTCCATCTGATAATTTTTTCTTGAAAAACTTTTCGCCGGATTTTAATTTAAAACAATCAATGTATTTATAAGTTTTTGTTCCTGTTTTTATTTCGTACGAACAACAATCTAATATTAAAATAGCCTTCATCTCTGCTCCTTGTATTCGATAGCGATATAATTTGAGGGCGTTTGTCTGTGTATATAAGGAGTTCAATTTATGAAAAAATCGCAAGTTTACAAGTTTACGCTTCGCCCTCAATTATCGCTTACGGAAACAAAGACAAAAACTCCCGTCCCCGTTTGACTCGGTACCGTTCCCGATTGAACTAACCTGTCAACACAAACCACAATAAGGCAATTTTTTTTAAAAAGCAGTCGTAATTTGACGACACTTTTCAAAACATACAAAAAGGCATGCAAAATCTGCTTTTCGCATGCCTGTATATAAAATTTTAATCATTTCATTTTTATTTCTTTTTTGTGTGCTTTAACGCTCGCCGTCTGCTTTTTTGCATAGTCGTAATTTGACGACCCTCAAGAAGTTTTAAAATTTTTTGAATGTGTTTATGCAATTCAAGAAGTTCGTTTTGTAAATAGGCACGGGCAATTCCAACCTTTGAATTAACCCCGAATTCGTCCCTTAATTCTTCGAATGTTGTCCGAATTGTAGAAATCGAATAACTTGTTATTTCTGCGATTTCATCCGTTGGGACATCTTGTAACATCAATCTAACAATTTTCTCTTTGGCTTCCTTGCTTACGCCCATAAAATACCCCTTTCGGTTCGACTTTGATTTCGTACATTTCGCCAACCGATTCTGCGTACAATATGGCGTTTTCTTCGTTTTGTTTCCTCAATGTTGAAAACATAATGTTTTTGTCGCCTATAAACAAAAGCAACATATAATTTTCTTCGGGCTTTATATCGTAATATCGCCCGTCGTCCCTTCTTGAATCCCAACCCGTAAAGTCGGGATATTTCTTCAACAACATTTCGCCCGAAATATCTTGAATCACCATAACCAAGCGTGCATGCTTTTGATTATGTAATTTCGGATAACGATTGTCGAATCTGATTTTTGCTAATTCTGACATTCTTCCTCCTTTGTTTCCGTTTTTTCATTTCTGTTGTTATATCCATTATTCAAGGAATCATATTTTTCAATATAAAACTGCTCTCGGCTCGATAAGGTTTCCTTGCTTGTGTTTTTGGGAAATATTTCAAGAATAGAAAATTCAAAGTCCGTAATCGATGTCCCTTCGACACGCTGAATCCAACTTTTGTAATGTTCCCACCAACGCAAAGTAAAAGCCCTTATTGTTTGACCGATGTAATTTTTATCATTCTTTTTGTCGTGAATTCTATAAATTACGGGGAAATTTTCGTTCCAATCGGAACTCATAAAAATTTCGTTTTCTTCTTGGCGTTTTTTAATAACGTGCTGTTCATAGCATGCCCGACAACAATATTCGCCATAATATTCGGTTGTCGCCGGAGTCCAAATTCTTCCGCAAAATAAACAAGTCCTCGGTTTGAAAAATTCTCGTAAATATTCACGGTTTGGCGTTATTTCCAACACGGAAAGAAGAACATCATCGCCCCTTTTTATTTCTCGATTTAAAATGTCTTTTTTTATTATTTCTCGGGCTTGTTTGGAAGATTCGGCTTCGACAATTCCTTTTAAGGTTGCCCTGCCCCAAAAATCCCCCGAACAATATTCCCCGTCGTGAAACTCTTTAACTTTTAATTGGTAATAAAAATCTTTCATTTTTCCCCTCAATTAACCGAAAGTTCTTCTTTTACATTGATTAAGTTTCCGATTTGATTTCCGTACTCTTGAACAACTTGAACGGGAAGAAAGCCGATAATCCAACGCAAGAACGGAATCTTTTTCGAAGCGTACATTTTCAAAACCTCGATTTCATCATCAATCGCCAAGGCAACCTCACGCCCCGAATCGATGAAAGATTGAATCCGAACGGCTTTACTCTCTGCAGGGCTTGAAACATCATTGTTCGGTCGGAAACTGATTGTAAATTCTTTCCCATAGATTAACCCCGTTTTCTTTTGAATAAAATTGATTGTTTCAACTTCAATCAATTCGCTTCGAGCCGTCAAAAAGTGAATTTTAAAACCTCCCGAAGCCTTGAAACATAAATACTTATAAAGAGGGATTTCGATTCGGTTTTTATCGGCGTTCGCTAAACGATTAAAGATGTCGAATGCTTCATCTCGGGAAACGCCTTGTTGTTTTACAACTTCCCAAATCCACGCCGAATCAATCAAGCATCCGTCAAGGTCGCAAACAATGTATTTCGGTTTTATTTCGGTTTTCATAATACTTTAAAACTCCATAATTAACTTCTTCTCTTAATTTATCCTCGAATATTTCGCAAAGGTTGTATTTTTGAAAAGAAATTTTTTCACACAATGTTTTTGCAAATTCCCGACGAACACACTCAAAAGAATCTCTCAAAATTCTTATATTCCCTGCAGGAATACGAATTGCATATCTGTATTTTTCGCCCAAAAACAAAAAACAAAATCGAACTAAATCATTCAATGGGTCGACATCTCTTTTTATTTCATACTTAATCACAGGAAACAAATTATTCAAAGTTTTGTTTAAGTCTGCGTTTATATTTTGAACTTGTTCAAGTTCAATTTTTGTTTGTTTTAATTGATTTTGAGTTTCTTTAAATATTTTTAAGGTTTTACGCTTAAAATCTCGTTGTTTTTTCATTGCTTACCCTCCAAATTTTTAATATTTCTTTGTTTGCACTCCTTGTCGATAATTTTTTTAATTCGAAGAAGTTCAACATTGTTTAATTTTTCAATAAAAAGTTTTTCTTTTAGTTTCTCGAGTAATTCCGAAATTTTTAAACTCTGTTCTATACTTGGGAAACCTGATGTCATAATACAAACAACATCGCCTTCTCTTTTAACTTTAATTCTTCGTGTTATGTGCATTGAAGAACCTTGACTTAAACCTTTATTGTTTTCTGCCATTTTAAACAACCTCCTTTGTTTCAAGTTCACTTTCAAAAAAGCCGTCCTTGTCCAAATCTTTAAGTTTTTTGTACATTCCCCGAATCGTAGAACAATAATAAAAATCAAAACTATAAATCAAAACCAAATCTTGAAGTTTACGAAGAAATTCATCTTTGTTAAATTCGGGAATCGGATTTCCGTTTTGACTATCAAGCCAAACCAACAAGTCGGAATCGGAACAAGAAGCGATTTCATCATTTTTTAATTCTGCCCATTCGTCGGATTCATTGATTTTTTGAATGTCCTCGATATAAACTCCGTCCGAATTCCAAAAGCCGACATCGACATTTTGTTTTTTAGCCTTGCGGCGATTCATTTCGGCGATTATATACTCAAAAAGCGAATTCAACTTTTCGTCGTCCAACGAACGGATGTATGAAGTCAAAGTTTTTTTATTCGGCATTTCGCACCTCTACATTTTCCGAAATATAAAACTTTAAAGGTCGTAAGTTGCATATATCTTTGTAAATCGTAACTTTTTTTGAGTTTCCATTTTCGCCAACGCTTGAAACACTCACAAAATGACAAGCCCCCGAATATACTTGCGAATTATTTACAAATACATTACATTCGCTTTTATCAAGAAAATAGTCAACGGCACCAAAAATCGCAAATACTCCGAACGGAAGTGCAAGCATGACGATTACACATAAAGCGATAATAAAAACAATAATAAAACCTGCAATTATACTACAAATTTTTTCAATAAAATCTTCTATAAAAAACATTATATTTCCTCCTCTAATACTTCAAGCATGCGTTTCAAAACTGAAATCTTGTCATTTGTTTCGTTTAGTTGCCAACTCGTCAAATCCTCGTAATCGTGCTTATATTGTAATTTGTCGATTCGGCGTTGAATTTTTAAACATTCATTTTGAAGAATTTCATTTTCTCTCGATGTGGATTTTATTTTCTTTTCTTCCTGTAAGAAATCGGGAAGAATTTTTTTACAAAACGGACATCTTTTTATTGACATTTCTTTTCCTCCTTTGTTTTTATGTGTAACGGGAAATTTTGACATCTGACACATTTTTTGAAAAAATCGGGGTTTTTAACTGTCGGATTACACGGACGACATTTATAATTTTCTGTCATTCTCATTTTTTGACCTCCGTTCCAAGCCCCTTTTTAATAAGTTTCTTGATAGTTTTAACACTTCCTCTGGCGTTATCTAAACACGAAAAAGCGGAATATTCGTTCACGACATCCATAATCCTATTAAAACAATTATCTTTATTGATAATGTCTTGTTGTAATTGATAATTTAATTCGTCTTTTTCTTTTTCGGATTCAAGAAAACATTCTTTACAAACCCAACCCACCCCAAGTTCTTCGTCGCTGATTTCAATAAAAACATCGTGATTTATTGTTCCGTCTTTTTCCTTACAATACATACAACATTTTTCTTCGGATTCTTTAACCTTTTTGTTTTTATTCAAGTAATCGTACGAATGCTCAATTTTTTCGGCAAGGTCATTCATCAATTCTTTTACTGTTTTTCCGTAGAATTCGGAATCTTTAAGAGGACATTTTTCGAAAACTTTTTCTTTGAGGGGAACCGTCGGGCATTGTTCATACAAAGGAATATCGATTTTGATTGTTGCCGCCGTTGATTCTTCGATTTTTTCATTCAACACGCTTAAAATGTAAGCCCACAAACGCCCGTTTTTATAACCCCCAAATTCTTCGCCCAAACTTTCCCAAGAAGAAACCCTTAACGCCGCAATAAAAGCGAAAGCCACTTCATCAATTCCCAACGGACGAGAAATTTCGGCTTCGGCGTGAAGTTTTTTGATATTTTCATCATTACATAAATGAATAAAACCCTTGGACGGGTCGCCATAGAATTTCCCTTTTGGGGATTCTGTTTTATTTTTACCGAATCGTTCTTTTAAACTTTCTCTTACATTGCTCATAAAATCATTTTTCATTTTTATTTCTCCTATTTTTAAACTGTAAACATCGCATAATCTTTAATTTTTAAACCCTTGCTTTCAAGCATTGCTCTTTTATTTGCGAAAGTCGTTTCAAGTTTTTCCGTTGAAAACCCTTTGGCTTTGTTTCGGGAAATCTTTTTGGCGATGTTTTTAATTTCACAAATCAATCTTTGTTCGCCATTCGTCAATTTTTCTTTAGTTTTCAATTTCTGTTCTCCTTTTGTTTTTCTGTACTTTCCGAATTTTATTTGTTTTATTTTATTTTTGACTGCCGATATACTTCGGGTCGGAATCATTCCGGCAATTTGCCGAATCGTTTTACTTGAATAATTTTTGTAAATGATTTCAAGTTCATCGCTCGTCCACTTCTCCCCGTGTTTTCTCTCCTCTTTTCTCTCCATAATTAAGCCACCACCTCGCTTTCTTTTATAAAACTAAAAATATGTGCTATAACATCAACCGTCCAACCGTCGCCGATTACCCCTGCGGCGTGGTTTCGATTTAAAATTTTCGTGTAACCTTCGGGCAAGGTTTGAAGTCGTTCGAGTTCCGTTTGATTAAGATGTCTGCAGGATAATTCGTTTTTTAAATCCTCAAAAACGAGCATAAACATTCTCGTTGTTTTGTACCTTCTCAACATCTTTTCTTTATTGCTATACGGACGGGATTCGCTTTCTTTTATACAATGGGCTTTCAACCTGTCGGCGAAGCCGCTTGTCAAGACATCTTGTAAATAAATCTTTTTGTCCTTTGGTTGTGGAATTGCACAAGTCGGAAATCCGAAAAGATTGTAATTTTTGTCGCCGATATTCGTCCAATAAAAACGATTTCTTAATTGAGCCGAAACAAGTTCGGAATTGATATTCACGGGATAAGTCCCGAGGGCTTGAGAAATTGTTTCAAAATCGTTCGGCAACATTTCAACATTCTCAAGAAGAAAATATTTCGGGTTCAATTCCTTTTTTGCTCGAACGAACTCCCAAAATAAAGAACTTTTCTCACCTTTTAAACCAAGCCGTTCGGAATGAGCATGCGACAAATCTTGACAAGGGCTTCCGCCTATTAGCAAATCACACTCCCCGCAAACTTCGGCGAAGTTTATGTTTCGAACATCGCCGAGTTGAATCGTATCGGGATAATTTGACATCGTAACCTTGAGGGCATCGGGTTTAATTTCGGAAGCGAAATATTGACGAACGGGAATATTCGCCCGTTCAAGAGCGATTCTTCCACAACTTATGCCGTCAAATAACGAAACTACTTTCAAACCCTTTTCCATTATTTCAAATCCTCGAACATTTCTTTTATTTGCTCATAACAACAAGAACCGTTGCATTTACCATTTGCACAACACTTTTCACAAAAATCGACATCATCGCCGAAAACTTCTTCGAGTATGTTCCATAATTTTTCCATTTCTTCCATTTATTGAACCTCGCTTGAATCTTTAATTTTTTGACCGTGTAAAGCAATGCCCAAAACATCTTGTTTGAAATCTTTTCCGTTTGTTGAGCCTGCTCCGAGGTACATTTTACGAACCCCCGAAGATTTCCATTCAACTTCAACGATTCCGAGTTGAATCGGAAAATTTGAAATTGAAAACCAAGCATGCGAAATTAAATAAAACTCGCCAAAATCTGTTCTATTTCCCGAATTTAAAGCGTAAGGAAAAAACGGCAATTCTTTTAAATTTTTAAGTTCTTTGTTTTTGGCGTTTAATTCCGTCTGCAGTTGACGATTTTGTTCAATAACTTCGTTATGATTTAACAAAGACATTTTGATTGAATGTAATCGTTTAATAATTTCTTCATCTTCTAAAAACTCGGGACACATATTGTCGTCGGGGTTTGAAATTAAATCATAAAGTTTTTGGGCTACATCTGCCGAAATAATTGTTTGCATTGCTTTTGTCATTGTTCCTCCTATCTCTTAACCTTTTTATTTTCTTTTTGAATTTCTCGTTTTTTATTTTTTACAATCGCCCCTTCAACGCATTTAAAATCTGATTTAGGGATGAAAAATTGTATTCCGTAGCCTTTAAAATGTAAAAATCTTCCATTCTTTACGGCTTTTAATTTTGTTATTGTGTATGTATAGCGTTGTTGATGTCGGACTTTTCTCTCGATTGTGTGAATCTGAATCAAATCTCCGTCCCTTAAATATTTAAAAATTTCGTATGAAATCCCGAAACACTCGTCCATTTGCCTTTTATCGTCCTTGTGGAATTCGTGAATTTCTGTATTTACATTCGTTTTTCTTAAAATGATTTGATTTTTGTCTATATCGTAATAAAGAACGCCGATACATTGTTTCGGGGCGTATTTTGGGGAAGAAAAATAACCACCCGGAACAAGAATTCTTTCAAGAAAGATTGAAGCCGAAAGATGATTCCATTCTTGGGTTAATCTGAATTCTTCATAATTTTTCTTGCAAATATGGCTCCCCAACTGTTGAGCAGGCGAAAAATAATATTGTTTCCCGTCAATAATTACATCGGGATTAAAGTTCAAATTTTCTTCCTCATAAGCGTTGACAACCAAATTGTCGAGTTCGGTTATAACCATTTCGTTTCTTTGTTCTTCCGTATAACTCACCCTTGAAACCTCCTGTTTTTATGTGTGAAATTGATAATTTTTGAATTTTGAACCAATCTTGAAATAATCGCTTCGCCGTAATACTTTTCGTCCAATTCCTCGAGGGAATGATTCGCCGAAATAATCATCGGAAGTTCTTTTTCGGTTCGATAATTAACGACATCGTAAAAAATCTCCCGAACATAATCGCTCGGCTTGATTTTGTCGACATCATCTATAAACAAAAATTGTGCATTCTTGTAAGGCGAAACAATATCTTTAACGCTTTTCTCGTTGTTTTTGAACGAATCCGTTATTTGTTGCCATAAATTAACGGCGTTTACATACCTGCAAGTAAAAAGATAATTATTCGCCAATTCGTTACATAATATCGACATCAACATTGTTTTTCCCGTCCCATATTTGCCGAGAAACAATAAATTCATGCCTGTAAAATAGTTTTGAACGGCTTTTTTGTAATATTCCACCGTTGTTTTAAATCCTTTTTTTTCGGAATCTGATTCGATTTCGTAATCTTCAAACCCCATTCCGTCAAATTTTTCGGGAGTTTTAAAAAACGACCCGATGTGTTTTCTTGCTTCTTCAAGCGTATTGTTCATCGATATATAATCATTCACGCTTCGAACTAAATTGACCCCTTTTTTGAAAAATCGATTTTTCTTTTTTGCTTCTTTGCAGTCGCAATATTCACCCGAAGCCAATTCTTTTCCACAAAAAGAACACTTTCCGCTATTTGTTCGTTTTCCGATAAAATTCAATGTTTGTTCGTTGTATGTTTCGATTATTTTTTCCAAAACTTCACCCTCAAATTATTAGCCGTAACACTTCGAATATTTGCCATTTGATGAACTGCTTTCCGATTCACAACTCGGCTCGTCCTCGATTTCTTGACTGTTAAAATTCCCTTCATAAACCTTTAAAGCATTTTTATCGTTGTCGATAACCCAATCTAAACAAAAGAAACTGCTCTTTTTTCTAATAAAAACCGATTTTTCGGCGTTTCGGAAAACAACTTCCCAAAAATCTTTTGAGGGGTTCTCTTTCAAACGCTTCTCAATCTTGGCTTTTCTTGAATCTGTAATTTTCTTCGGTTGGGGAAAATGAATACAAATTGTTTTATACAAATTCAATAAATCTTCACCCGTAAAAACGGAAGAATCCGTTTTTACAAGAACTAATTGATTATTAGTAATTGGTTTTAGTATTTCATTATTAGTATTTATTTGTTCGGGGTTAGCCGTTTCGGTTGCACCGTTTCGGCACAACTGCATCGGGTTAGCCGTTACGGGAAATCCGTTACGGTTCTCGACCCGTGTCGGGTTTTCCGTTATGGGTTGATTCATATTCGGATTTTCTTCGGGGTTTTCATAAAATGTATAAAATGTTGTAAAAGCCCCTTTTTCGGTTCTTTCCTTTTCAACTGTAAGAAAGCCGAATTTTTTCAATTCATTCAACGCATTCGTTACACTATCCCGACCGTCGCTTGATAATGTAACAAGCCCTGCGATTGAATAATCCCAATTTTCGGGAAGCGATAAACAAAGCGACATTAAGCCCTTCGATTTAAGCGATAAATATTTCGCTCTCAAGTGAATGTTGCTCATGTGTGTATAATTTTTATTTTTTACAACTCGGCATTGTTTCCCGTTACCTTTTTCTCTCATCTTAAACCCCTATATTGTTTTTATTTTTTGCTTTTTAGATTTTTGATTATTTGTTTAATTCGGGCGTTGTAACATCTTTCAATATGTTTTCGACCGAACTTTTCCTCAACGGTTTTAATTGCCGCTTCTGCTTTTGACATCGCTTCGGAATCAACCGTCCAACCGTTCAAATAAAAGAATTCGGGAATGTCGATGATTTTTAATAAATGGCGTTTTTCTAAAATTTGTTTTAAATAAACCTTGTAACATTCATTTTTCAAAAATTCACATTTGATTTTGTAATCGTGTTCTTTGTATTCCTTAATTCTTTTGAAAAATTGAAAAATCTTTTCACATGCCGCAACAAAGGGAATCAACGCTTTTTCTTTTTTTTGTTGTTGCATTTTGTTTGGGAAATTTAATACATTTTGCACTTCTGTTCTCCTTTTTTTTGGTTCTCGGCGGCTTCCACTAAAAGCATAATGAAACGCCCCCAAAGTAAATCTCTCTCTTTGTCGGAATATTCCACATCGTCAAAATCAATAATTAGTCCGATGTCTTTTTTCATTAAGCCTTTTCCTCGATTGCGAAAAGGTATTCAAGTTTTAATTCGGGATTTATTAAATCTCGAATCTTTCTGATTTCTCCGTAAGTGAATTCGGTTTTTCCTAATATTTTTTTGGATAATGTTTCGGGACGAACGCCGATTTTTTCTGCAAGCTCTTTTTGTGTCATTTCCAAGCGTGTCATTTCAACTAATAAATTTTTAAATTTCACTTTCAACCTCTTTCGTGTTTTTTAATACATCCATACGCTTATTAAAAATTTACAATGAGTTAAATAACTCGTCTTTGTATGTTTTAAATATTATGTCGATTAGTTTTTTTTGTCAAGCATGTATTAAAAAACACATATTCCGTATGATTAAAAAACCCGTACGCATACAAAATAGCCTATTCAAGCGTTGAAAAATAAACTTAATATGTTTTAATATTTGTAAAGAAATGGAGTAAAATTATGAAAAATGAAAATGAACTCTCAATGAAAGTCATCTATTACAAGAAAAAATTAAAAATGACTAACCAAAAACTCGCCGATATGACAGGGCTTCCCGTTGGAACAATAAGCCGAATCGCTTCGGGCGAAACAAAAGAACCAACTTTAAAAACATTGCGTTTGATTGCGAAAGCGTTTGATTGTTCGATTGATGATTTACAAAGTGGAGGAACGATTGAACCTTATTATTTGAATGAAGAAACGGCGAAAATGGCACAAGATATATACGAAAACCCCGATTTAAGAATTTTATTCGATGCGAGCAAAAAATTATCCCCCGAAGATATAAAAGCCGTAATTGAAGTCGCCAAAGTTATACAATCAACAAAAAAATAAAAATATCCCCCAATCAATAAAGGAAATGGAATGATGATTGACAATTACATAATGATTTATAAAAACCTGCCCTTCAAGATTAACGGTTTTATAATGTACGATGCCGAAGATAATTATTACACAATAGTTTTAAATAGCCGATTAAGTTTTTCTGAAAACAAAAAAACTTTTGAACACGAACTCGAACACATATTAAACGGCGATTTTCTAAAAATTAAAAATGTTGGAATAATGGAAGCAAGCATGCGTTAAGGAGGTTTTATGGGTTTCTTTTTACGAAAAACAAAAAAATTCGGATTATTTAATTTGAATCTTTCAAAAAATGGACTTGGCTTTTCTTTTGGAATAAAAGGCTTGAGAATAAGTGCCGGAAATAGAGGACTTCAACTCAACGCAAGCCATAACGGGCTATATTTTAGAAAATCATTGAATAAAAAACAAGCAAAAGAAAAGGCGATTCCCGAAGAAATAATCGTTCAAGAATCGCCCGAAGAAATTATTGAAGAACAACCAAAGGCATGCTTAAAAAGAATTGCAAAATCACCCGAACAAGAAAACTTTGAATTTATTTTGTCATTGTTTACTGCAGGTTTTTTAATTGCTTTTGTCGGTTTATTTTTTAAATTTTGGCTCGCATGCGTTTTTGGAATATTTGTATTCGTTACAAGAAATATTTTAATAAACAAAAACCCCGAAAAATTCGAGGTTTACAAACTGAATCCCGAGCCGCAGTTGTATTATCTCGGAAAAACAAAGAAACAAATTGAAGAACTTCGAATTCAAGCCGAAGAAAACAACTCCCAATTTGACGAACAACAAAGAAAACAGAATCAAGAAAAAAGATACAAATAAAAGAGGTTAGATATGAATAATAACGAAGCCATTCTTTACACAAGGGTTTCGTCTGACGAACAAAAAAAGAAGGGGTATTCTCTCGACTATCAACGGAAAAAAGGGGAAGAATACGCCCGTTTGAAAAATCTTAATATTGTCAAAACATATAGTGAACACTTTTCGGGAAAGAAACCGGGTCGTCCATTGTTCAATGAAATGCTTGAATTATGTAAAAAGAAAAAAATTCAAAACCTTATTTTCTTAATACATCACAGGGCTTCAAGAAACGGCGTTGATTCGGCTCAACTTGTTTATATGGCTGAATATTTAGGATTTAACATTCACTTAATCGAGGACGGCTTGATTCTCAACAAACAATCAAAACCGACCGATTATTTAATATTTGAAGTTTCGAATTGTATGGCGAATTTTTATCCCCGAAATCTTTCTTGTGATGTTCGAGGAAAACTTCGAGAAAAAGCCGAGCAGGGGTATTATCCCGAACGACCTCCCGTTGGGTATATGAGGAAGCCGAATTGCAAAAAGGCTTATTTGCAAATAAACCCCGAAAAGGCTCCATATATCAAAAAAGCGTTTGAATTATATTCAACGGGAAATTATTCTTATAAAACCTTAGCGAAGCAACTTCGTGAGGACGGGTTTTGGATTTCAAACGCCGTAAAATGTGGAAAATCCAACATTGAAGATATTTTAAATAATCCTGTTTATATGGGCGATTTTGTTTTCAAAGGACGAAGATATTTCAACGCCAAGCACGAGCCGATTGTTTCTCGTGAATTATATATCGCATGCCAAAGAATCATCGAATCAAGAACAACGGGGAAATTGTCGAAACACGATTTCGCTTTTTCAAATTTAATAAAATGTTCAAAATGTGGTTGTTTCTTGGTTGGCGAAATTAAAAAAGGAAAATATGTTTATTATCATTGTACAGGAAACAGGGGCGGCAACTGCAAAAAAGAAAGTTATATCCGAGAAGAAAAAATCGAAGAAAAGATTCTTCAAACTTTATCGGCGTTTCGAATGTCCGACGATGTTTTTGAATTAGCAAAAAGATGTTTCCGAGATGAAATAAAATCCCGAAATCAATATGACGAAGAAAAATTGAAAAATCTCGATATTCAAATCGAAAAAATGAAAGAGCGTTCAAATAAATTATTCGATTTATACTTGGACGGAAAAGTCGAAGATGAATTGTATTCTAAAAAATCAAAAGAAATTGAAGCGAATTTGAATGATTTAATTTCTTCAAGGTCTGCAGTCGCCAAAAACGGAATTGAATTATTGAGATATAGCGAATTATTGTTCGAACTCTTTAAAATGTCCTCCACGATTTATTCTCGGCTGAATAACTCCGAAAAGCGAGAATTATTAAAAATGTTGTGTTCGAACTTTTCTTATGACGGCGAAAATCTAAGAATAACAATAAAAAAAGCGTTTCAACCTTTAGTTGAAATCGCTAATTTAGAAAAAATGGGCATGAAGAGACTCGAACTCCCACGCGTTAGCACTAGTTCCTAAGACTAGCGTGTCTACCATTCCACCACATGCCCATCTATTAGTTTTTAGTGGTTAAATTTTAAAGGTATGAATTTAATATACCAAGAGCATAATTTATTGTCAAATAAATCTTGTAATATTTCTACAAATTTTATATAATACTTACATTGGTCGCATCAAAAAAAATAGGAGAGAGTTATGTTAAAAAAACAATCAATGTTAAAATCATTGTTTGCGTCCTTATTTGCAATGATTTTAACAGCACCGGCATTTGCTGGAGAAGCTTCTCTTATAGTTCCGGATATCAAAGCAGAAAATCCTTTTAGTTACAATCTTTTAATGATTGGGCTTATAGTTTCTGTAATTGGTGTGATTTTTGGAATTATAGAGTTTTTTAAAGTTAAAAAAATTGAAGTTCATGAAGCGATGAACGCAGTTGGCAACACAATTTTTGAAACTTGCAAAACTTATCTTGTTCAGCAAGGTAAGTTTCTTATTGCATTAGAAGCCTTAATTGGTTTATGTATTGCATTTTATTTTTGGTATTTGCAAGGAATGGAGCTGAGCTCTGTTCTTATTATTCTCGGCTGGTCTATTCTTGGCATACTTGGTTCTTATCTTGTTGCTTGGTTTGGTATCAGAATGAATACTTTGGCAAACTCAAGAACTGCATTTACCGCTCTTAAAGGTAATCCTTTACAGATTTTAAACATTCCGCTTCAAGCAGGTATGAGTATTGGTGTTTTACTTGTGTCAATTGAGTTAATTATGATGCTTGTAATTCTTCTTTTTGTTCCTGGAGAACTTGCTGGTGCTTGTTTTATTGGGTTTGCTATTGGTGAATCATTAGGTGCATCAGCTCTTCGTGTGGCTGGAGGTATTTTTACAAAAATTGCTGATATTGGTTCAGATTTAATGAAAATTCAATTTGGTATCAAAGAAGACGATCCGCGTAATCCTGGTGTAATTGCTGATTGTACTGGAGACAATGCTGGTGATTCTATCGGACCTACTGCTGACGGATTTGAAACTTATGGTGTAACAGGTGTTGCTCTAGTGAGCTTTATTCTGTTGGGTGTATTCAAAGATTTTCAAGTGCAGCTGCTTGCATGGATATTTACAATGAGATTTTTGATGATTATAACATCAGTTGCTGCTTATTGGATTAACAATGCTTTCACAAAAGCGTTTACTGCTAAAGCAAAACATTTTGACTTTGAAGCTCCATTAACAAGTTTAGTATGGATTACTTCTATTTTGTCAATTGTTATGACATTTGCTGTAAGTAATTTCTTATTGAAAGATATGGGTGAAAACTTATGGCTTGTGCTTTCAATCATCATTTCTTGCGGTACTCTTGGGGCAGCTTTGATTCCTGAAGCTACAAAAGTGTTTACAAGTCCGAAAGCAAAACATACGCATGAGGTTGTTGTGGCATCAAAAGAAGGCGGAGCATCTCTTACAATTCTTTCAGGTATTGTGTCTGGTAATTTCTCCGGATTCTGGATTGGTGCAATTGTAGTTCTTCTTATGGGATTGGCTTATTTTGCAAGCTTGCACATTCCTTCAGAAGTTATGATTTACCCTTCAGTATTTGCGTTTGGGCTTGTTGCGTTCGGTTTCTTAGGTATGGGGCCTGTTACTATTGCAGTTGACAGCTATGGTCCGGTAACTGACAATGCTCAGTCTGTTTATGAATTGTCATTGATTGAAGAAATTCCGAATGTTGCAGATGGGATTGAAAAGTACTATGGATTCACACCTGATTTTGAAAATGCCAAGAAGTATCTGGAAGAAAATGATGGAGCAGGCAATACTTTCAAAGCAACTTCAAAGCCGGTGCTGATTGGAACAGCGGTTGTAGGAGCTACTACAATGATTTTCTCATTGATTCTTGTAATCAAAGAAACTCTTGGTATTCAGCCTGAGATGATTTTGAACTTGTTAAATCCTTACACATTGCTTGGATTCATAGCTGGCGGTGCCGTAATTTACTGGTTCTCAGGAGCTTCTATGCAGGCTGTAACAACTGGTGCTTATTCTGCAACCGAGTTTATCAAGAACAATATTAAGCTTGGGGATGCCGATGATAAGTGTGCAAATCTTGCAAATTCAAAAGAAGTTGTAAAAATTTGTACTCAGTATGCGCAGAAAGGTATGTATAATATTTTTATCGCACTCTTTGGGTTTGCGCTTGCTCTTGCTTGTTTATCAGCTCCTTCTGGTGATGATGCAGCACCGGTTTCATTCTTTGTAAGTTATCTCATTGCAATTGCTGTATTTGGATTATTCCAGGCTGTATTTATGGCTAACGCAGGCGGATGCTGGGATAATGCGAAGAAGATTGTTGAAGTTGATATGGCGGAAAAAGGAACTGATTTGCATTCAGCTACTGTTGTTGGAGATACAGTCGGTGATCCGTTCAAAGATACTTCTTCAGTTGCAATGAATCCGATTATTAAGTTTACAACGTTGTTTGGATTACTTGCGATGGAAATTGCAATCAATCCGGCTTTCAAAGCACACGCTAAGATTACTGGTGCTGTAATTCTTATTATTGCGCTTGTGTTTGTAATTCGTTCTTTCTATGCGATGCGAATACCGGTTAAGGATTAATAAAAAAGAGGGCGGGTTCTTTAGAACCCGCCCTCTTTTTACATTATACATCATTTAAATTTTCTGAAAGCTCTCTAGCTGCTTTTTCTATTGTTTTTATGATATCAGGTTCTTTTAGCTTTTTTAAAATGTCATCTTTTTCTCCAACTGCGATGATTCTTGTTGATTTTATCGGAGCTGGAAGTTTGTATGCGACAACTTCTAAGTATCTTTTCTTCTCATTGTTTTCGATATGTTTAGGAGGTTTGGAGATTTTTAGCATAAAATCAGTTGCAATAAGATCTTTAATAGGATTTTTGAATTCGCTGTAAACTAGTGAAAAATCTCCGTACTCTGTTATGTATGATTCTTGTTTTAAAAGATCTTGAACCATTTTTTTTATCTGTTCTTCCATTGTTTTTATCTCCTTGGGAGCTTTTGCAGCAGCTCTGTTTATTCTGCCCTGAAAATTCGAATGATTAATATTATTTTTATTGAAATCTGTCATTATTGCCTCATCTTATCAATTATTTTTCAAAATTACAATAGTAAGTCCTTCGTTTTGAGCTTTTTGCAGCAGATCTTTGTTTAAGTCGCTTACTTTAACTGCATATATAGCACAAAGTTTACCTTTGCTTATTATACATTCATTCCAATTGCCGCTGCTCATAAGTGCTTCTAATCCATGCGCTGAGTCGTAGTTGGTTCTGGATAAAAATATTCTGTAAGCATTAACGAGCTCAGGATCAATTTTTTCTGCTTCTTCAAGAGTAAAAGTCTGCTCTCCAAGTTGTTTTTTCAAGTTATCCATTCGTTGAATATATTCATTGCTGCTTATGTGAAGAATTTCTTTGATGTTTTTAGAGACCATTTGACGCTCTTGAACTTTGTATTCAGAAACTTTAGAAGAGCTGTGAGTTTTTGCTTCAACGTTATTCGGCGTATAGTATTCTGCTAACATATTATTTGTTGTTTTCGATAGAGACCCAATATCATGTCCAACAGCAATGTGTTGATTGTTAGCAGACACTTCATAAATAAAACCAGCTTCTTGTGCACAGATATTATCATTTGAAATATAGCTTGCGCACATGACTCTTTCACTTGCAATGTTATTGCTTCCATTTAGTTTTGTATATCTGGCAGAATTATCCAAGTCGCCTTTAAGCATTGATATTCCGTGAGGATTGTGAACATAAGCATAGAAGTTTTCAATTTCAGAGGCGTAAACTACATTAACATTAAATCCGTTAATATTTTGCCGGACTGCTTTTTGTTTATATACAGATGCCGGAGTCTGCGGGAGCATAAAATCATCGGCTTTCATTTCTTGAATGCGTGTTTCAAGCTTTCTGTCTAAAAATCTGGTCAGTCCTTCTTTATCTTTCGATGTGTATACTATTCTTGCAAGATTATATGTATTGCCATCTTTTAAATCAAATGCAAGTCTGTCAAAAACCGCCTGTCTGTTGTTCAAATCAAATTCTGTTTTATAAGGATGAGAAACCGAGCTCTTATTAGTATTCATAAAGTTTTCAATGAGATTTGAGTTTTTAACAATCTGAAATATTTGTTCTGCTTCAATTTTTGAGTATCCGTATTTAAGAGCTGTTTTATATGCATTGTATGCGCTTTCTGTTTGAGTGCAGCTGGCGTTTGAAAATATCGTTGATAGAAGCACAAGATTTTGTTCCTGAGGTGTAAGTTTTTGGAACTCTTTGTTTTCAAGTGCTTTTGAAACTGTTTGTGCGATTGCAGTATTAGATTTGGATTCAAAGTTTGGTAAATATGTATCTATAAATCTTTGTATCTGTGTTTGTGTAATCTGTATACTTCTCAATTCGTCATGAAACTTTTTAATAGTTTCTGCTGGATAAGGAGTTTCGGGTTTGCTTAAATCATTATTAAGCTTTTCCATTAATGTAATATATTCATCTAAATTTTTTGGCAGGATTGGAAACCTTTTTTTTATAACATCTGAAGTTCTTATTGATGTCATTTGATTCATAAGATTGTTTTGAAGTTTAACTTTTTGGTAATCGGTTAAATCTGTATACTTTTTGCCGGCAGCTTCTTCTCCATAATAAAGAATTGAGAATGCAATCTCAGCAAAATCCTTTGCGTTATTGTATTTATTAAAATTTAGGCTTTGCTCTGCATCTAACATATATTCTGGTGCAGCTTTAAATGCTTCTACAATATTTAAAACTTCAAAGCTGGTCAGAGCTCCTGTTTTATCTTTAGCAATAATTTCTCTTGTTAAATTTTTATCTATTTTTAAAGCTTCTAAAATGTATGCGTAATTTGAATATCTTTGGCTGGTGAAAAATTCAACTGCTAACTCTTTATCTATTTTTGCTATTTCTACAATGTTTGGAATAGCTTCTAAGTTTGAGCGCTGAGCTTTTGATAAGAATTCAAAAGTCAGTCCTCTGTTTTTTTGTGCAGATTTTACAATTTCTATCAATGAATAAGGTTCATAGAATAAGTTGAGGGCTTTTTTATTCTTAAGCCTTTCACTTACACTGCGTTTTTCTTTCATTTCAAGAAGTTCTATTGTTAACCCTCTATCTATGCTTGCAGCTTTGTATAACTGCGCAATTTCGTTATCGGTGTGGAAATTTTCTATATTTTCGATAAATTTGTTTGCAAGTTCGATATCATTAGCTGCGATTTTTCGTATCCTTGAAATGTAACTATCATTGATCATAAGATAAGAAAATTTTTGAAGCCGGCTTTCTAAGTTTTGTTCAAACTGCTTAAATTCATTACTTGTTTTAATTTTACACCTGATATCATGATACATAACGATGTTATCAATATTTGTATTAAATTCTCTAACAGCATTATCTGCCGTAATATTTCCTTTTTTAATTTTTTCTCCAAGTTCATGGCAGTGAACTAGATTTCTGGCATTAATTCTAATATCAAAATTTCCATAATCTTCCAGCTTTGGCTCAGTTGATTCAAAACCCAGCTCTAATTTGCGTAAATGGATGTTATAGTCCTGCCAGTACCTAAGGTAATTTTTATGTGCATCTTTCGTCATTTTAGCGAAAATTGCTTTAATAGGTCCGTATAGAGGCTGAAGTTCAGATGTCTGACCTATAATGTCTTTATTTGTAAATAAGTCATAATGCAGATGCTCACCTTCAGCAAATATGTTTATTCTATCACCTCTAAACTGGTATTCAAGAATTTTTCCGTCTTTTGTTTTGAAGTTCATTTGAAATGCCGGATAACCAGAAGGCTGTTTTTTAGTTACTCCGCCTTCGTATTCATTAAATGGTGTGACTTCGCTTGATTTTGGGTCAGATGCATTAATAATTTCATTACCGCTAAAATCAATACCGCGTTCAGCTGCGTAATCTTTGATTTTTTCATACTGAGTTTTTGTAAGATAAGGATATTTTCCGTCTGAAGTAGTGTAATTACTCATTCTTATCATAGAAAGCCCGGAACCTTTTGATGACAGCTCATCTATATTTCGTATGATTGCCTCATAAAGTGCTTGTGACTGCATTTCTACTGCTTGGTTTATTCGTTCTTCTATCGTACCGCTTGTTTTTTGAGCAAAATTGCCGGATTCTACAACCATTCTTGCTCCAAAACCGTCACGTACATTTTTTATAGCTGTTTCAATCGGCATATCAGGATTTTCAATTATGAAATTTTTAATTTTATCAAAAAGACTCTGATAGCTTTTAGCACGATGTACCATGTTATTAGTATTACCGAAACCTAAGTACTCAAGTTCTGTAACAATTTCATTGCATGTAGTTTTATTAAATTGGGATTGAATATCTGCGACAGCCCTGTCTATTTCAGGTTTTGTATTTTTATATTCAAGTTTTACGCCGAAATTCAACATAATTGGAATTTCTTGCCCGTTTTCAATACACTCCCTGATTTGAGTATCTATTTTAGGGTCTGCTGCACGGAAGCCCATTCTGTAGAAAAAGCCAAGATTTGTTAGCGGCTTTCCGTCTTTAACTGCAGATACATTTGTCTCTGCTTCAATTCTGCCTTCTGCTCCAAGCTCAAAACTCTTTTTAACAAGCTCGCTGATTAACTTCTTACCAATTCCTGCTCCTTCAATTTGAGATTCTAATCTTTCAAAATGTAAAACTTTCTTTCCATCTGCGCATGTTATAAGATTGAATTTTACGCTGCCGGCGATTTGTCCTTCAGGACTTACTTGTGTAATACCCCCAGCTCCGTCCTGTTCATTAATTTCGGTTTTAAATTTTGGCTTTTTATTGATTGTTTGAGTACGAACTTTACTTTCACCTGCATTTAGATTAACATTCTCAGTACTAAAATTTTTATCATTAATTCTGGCAATTTCTAGTGCAAAAATTTGTTTACACACAAAAACAGCCATTTCAGGAGTTTCTACTATTATCGCTTTTTCACTTAAAGGAGTTTTAATTTCAAACATTTTCTTTTTGTTAATATTGACGACTCTAACTTCAGAAGAATTGAGCATGCTGTATTGTGCAAATTTTCCGCTGGCAATCGCTCCGAGCACAGTAGAAATTCCTTTGACCTTAGTTAGCATTTCAGCTTGTTCTCCGAGTTTTTCTTTTGTGTATTCGAATAAAAGCTCGGTTCCGCTTAAATTCTTTACATGTTCGATTTCTTCTTCTGAAGTACAAGCTTGAAACATTGCAGCCCTGATTGAACTTTCGTTGAATCCTCCATTATTGAATATATCTTTAATCGGCTGCTCAATCAGGGCTGCATAACCTGTACATCCTGCAATTTCGGCTGCAAAACCGATAGTGTGTGCAGCAAACTCCGGTGCAGAAGTTGTTTGAAGTGTTTTGATTATATCAGCAGCTTTCATACTGCTGCTAGGTGAAAGTTTTTCTAAATTAGCAGTTATTTTACTTAAAGCTTTAGTATTTGTCTGCATAAATTTAGTATTCTTTAAAACTTTGCAGAATCCTTCAAACGATTTTTCAGTAACAAATTTTCCGGCAGTAGCTCCAAATGCCCCTGTAAATGCTCCAAAACCAAATGATTGAAGAGCTGCCCATCCTGTGTTCTGCCAGTCTTCTTTTGTAGCAGGTGTTCTCTTTGTTAAATTTTTTACAATTTGCTCGGAAGCAGTGAAGCCAGATAAAGTAGTGCCGCTGACGAAAGAAGATGCAGCAGTTCTTGCTAAACCTTTTGGCAATACACGTGCGGTCGTATTATAAATAGCACTAGTAAAATTTCTTCCTGCAGCAGAACCAGAAAACTTAGCCATCAGTGCAATCATTGCTATGAGACTTAACCCAGCTCCGTCATCAGCAGAACGGAACTGTGCATCCTGAGCTCCTTGTGTAAAGTCAATTCCGAAAGATTCTTTCATCTTCATATGGTAAGCTATATTATCCATACTTGCATGCATAGCTCCAATTTCACCGCCTTGAACATGTCTTATTGATTTTTTTTCTTGCTCGGCGCTGAATTTGATAAACTCTTCGATTTTATTTTCATTATATTCAATACCTGTAAGCTTTTTAAAAGTTTGTTTGAATGTTCCGTTTTTAAGCGAAGCATTAAGCTGAGATTCAAAAGACTTAAGCTTATTTTCCATTTCTTTTTTCGCTTCGCTAATTGGTTTCATTCTGTCCCATCCGAATAGTGCATATACACCTTTTTTAATGTATTCAGAAGCAGTTTCAAACGAGATTCCCATATTATCTTCAGTAAGCTTCAAAGTCTCTATGGCACATTGCATATTATTTAAAAGAACTTGAACTGCATAATCTTGTAAATCAGCGGAACGCTGCTGCGAAAGGACTTTTGCGAATTGTTCAGCAGTTTTAACATTGTTGTTTTTTATTATTTCTATTATTTCATTTTGTTCGTCTTTAGCTAATTCGTAAAGGTATAAGAATATACCATGAGTTTTTCTGTTAGAGGATATACCTATTTCTTTCATTTTGTTAATTAGCTCTGGCGGGAAGCTTTCGCCTGATGTTTTAACAATGGTATCTTTCTTATATTTGAAGTCTGTTCCGTTAAGTATTTGGAGCTCAATGACTTTTCTTATTAGCTTTTCGTTTTCTTTTGCTGTTAAATCTTTTTTTCTTCCAAATCCGAGTATACTTCTTGCGTAGTCTTCAGCGTCTTTAAAATTATTATCCAGTTTATTTTCTTTTATGCATTTTAGAGCAGCTTGTTTTTCAACATAATTAACCTGCTTGTCAAAAAAAGTTTTTTGTTTCTTATCAAACTGTTTTTGCCCAATATCTTGTATGTTTTTTGCTAGATTAAAAATGTCAGAAACGCTTATACCTACATCTTTAAGACTAGTTCCTTCACTGTTTGTAATGAATTCGAGCATAAGCTCAGCTTCATCAGCATCAAGAATGGAGTCATCATCTTTAATCCCGGCAAAAGCCGCCATAGTTCCAAAGAATGCCGAAATTTCAGAGTTATCAATTTCTCTGTTTTTATCTTTGTCAAATATATTAAGTAAAGCATTTTCTTTTATGCCAGCTTCATTTGAGTTATCAATTTTGAGCTTAAAGCTTGATAAATCAATACCTTTGTCTTTATTAAATTTAAAGAACTGTTCACCAGACATACAAAAAAATGACACTCCTTTGAGGATAAATGCGGAGGATGAAGGCCGTAAATGTATCCTCTTGCTGACATGTTTATCGGCAGAAAATGGTAAAACTTTAGAAGTTTTTGAATAATTGTTACAAAAATTAATGTAAATTATTAACAAAAAATTAATAATTCAATTGTTGATTATGTTTTTTGTTTGAATTACGATTAAAATGTTAAGAGAAAATTTTACTTATAAGAAGGAGTGAAAACTTATGACAAAGAAAAAAGTAGCTATTAACGGATTCGGAAGAATCGGTAGAAACACTTTAAGAGCAGCTATCAGAGAAGGTATTTTTGAAGAATTAGATTACGTTGCAATCAACGACCCAGGTTTAACACCTGCTAATGCAGCACACGTTTTCAAATATGATTCAGTTATGGGACAATTCTGCGGTACTGTAGAAGTTGTAGAAGATGGTTTAATCATCAATGGTCACAAGATTAAGTTTTATGCAGAAAAAGATCCTGCTAACTTACCTTGGGCTGAATTGGGTGTAGAAGTTGTTATCGAATCAACTGGTTTCTACACAGATGCAGAAAAAGCAAAAGCTCACATTGCAGCTGGTGCTAAAAAAGTTATCATTTCTGCTCCTGCTAAAAACGAAGACAAAACTATCGTTCTTGGCGTTAACGAAAATGAATACGATCCTGCAAAACACAATGTTATTTCAATGGCATCTTGCACAACTAACTGCTTAGCTCCTGTAGCTAAAGTTATCAAAGAAAAATTTGGTATCGTAAAAGGTTTGATGACAACTGTTCACTCTTACACTGGCGACCAAAGAATCTTAGACGCTGGCCACAAAGACCCTCGTCGTGCTAGAGCTGGTGCTCTTAACATCGTTCCTACTACAACAGGTGCAGCAAAAGCTGTTGCTCTTGTTTTACCTGAGCTTAAAGGTAAATTGGATGGTTTCGCAATGAGAGTTCCTACTCCAGACGTATCTTTAGTTGACGTTGTATTTGAAACAGAAAAGAAAGTTACAGCTGAAGAAGTTAACGCAGCTCTTAAAGAAGCAGCTGACGGTCACGTTCTTTGCTACAGCGAAGAACCATTAGTATCTTCTGATTACATTGGTTCTGCTCAATCTTCAACTGTTGATTCATTGTTAACAAAAGTTATGGGCGACAACATGGTTAAAGTTATTTCTTGGTACGATAACGAAATGGGTTATTCAACAAGACTTGCTGAAACAACTAAGTTGGTTGCTTCTAAATTATAATTTTTAGAAATTAAAGGCGCCGGCTTTGAAAAGCCGGCGCCTTTCTTATTGCACAAAAATTTTTATTGACTATAATCAATTTATAATGAGTATTGTCCAAAAATCACAAATTGCACTAGAATATGATAAAATTTTAGCCGAGCTTGCAAAGTTTGCTAAAACAGAGCAGTCTGCTAAGCTTTGTCTTGAGCTGACTCCTTTTGTGAAACCTGAAGATATAAAAGCTCAGATTGTTTTGACTCGTGAAGCTAAAGACGTTCTGGATCTTGCAAGAGATATACCAATCGAAAAAGTTCCTGATTTTACAAAGCTTCGCGAAAGAAATGAATATTTTGTTGAAGAAGAGCTGGTTGATATTGCGAAAGCAATGCGGACTTCAAGAATTGTAAGAAATTTCCTGAAAGAAAACCTTCAGTTTGATACTTCTATGCAAAAACTTGCGGATGATTTGTTTGCAAATAAAGAACTCGAAGATAAAATTCTAGATACATTTGATGATAATTTTACAGTGAAACAAAATGCAAATTCTGAACTTAAAGGGCTTTATGCGTCTTTAAGAGATACAGAAGCTAATTTGAAACAAAAAGTTCAGGATTTAATGAATTCAAGTGAGTTTCAAAAGCATTTGCAAGAAAATATTTATACCTTGAGAGATGATAGAATTGTTTTTCAGGTAAAAGCTTCTTCAAAAAGCAAAGTAGGCGGGATTGTACATGATGTTTCTGCAACAAATAAAACTTTTTATATTGAACCTGCTCAAATTGTCCCAATTAATAACAAGATAAGAGAGCTTAAATCAAAAATTTATGCAGAAATAATAAGGATTTTAACTTCTCTAAGTTTTGAAGTTAGAAAAGAAATTGATAATCTTATATATATGGAAAATCTCCTGGCTCAGATTGACTTCCACTTTGCTAAAGCTAGATATGCTGTGAAAATTCAGGCTATTGAGCCGGAGGTGGCGCTTAAAAAAGGTGTAAAAATTGATTTGATGCGGCATCCGCTTTTGATAGGCAGGGTTGAAAAAATTGTTGAAAACGATTTTGAAATAGGCGAAGAGTATAACTCTGTGATTATAACAGGTTCAAACACCGGCGGTAAAACTGTTGCGCTGAAAACAGTCGGACTGTTTATTCTGATGATGAAGTCTGGAATGTTTTTGCCTTGTGCTGAGGCTCATATTTATCCTTTTGACAAAGTTCTTGCAGATATTGGTGATGAGCAGAATATTTTACAAAATCTTTCAACTTTTTCTTCTCACATGAAAAACGTGATTGATATTCTGGAACTTGCTGACAACAGCACTTTTGTACTTGTTGATGAACTCTGCGCAGGTACTGACCCGCAAGAAGGTGCGGTTCTTGCAGAAACTATTTTAAAAGAACTTGCTTCTAAACAGTCTCAGTCTATTATTACAACACATTACGGCGAACTTAAAACTCTTGAATATGTAGATCCGTATTTTAAAAACGCGAGTGTTGAATTTGATGTCGAGTCTTTGAGTCCTACGTATAAGCTTATCATTGGTATCCCGGGATTAAGTAATGCAATTTCTATTGCATCAAACCTTGGTATGCCGGAAGATATGGTTTGGAAGGCAAAAGAACTTTTAATAACCCAGCGTGACACTTCTTCTCTGGTAGTAGAAAGGCTTCAAAATACCCAGCAGCAGCTTGATGTAAATCTAAGGGAAGCTGAATCTAAGAATGCCGAAGCTGATGAGCTTAAGAAACATTACGAAAAAGAGCTTAATGAACATAAAAAAGAAAAGAAAAAATCTCTAAAAGTAATTAAAGACAGATTTGAAGGCCAGCTTGAAGAAGCAAAAGATGAGATAAAAGATATTTTAGCCGAACTTAGGCGTGAAAAATCCGAAAAAATCGCAAGACGTTCTTATGCTCGTTTAGCTCAGCTAGAACAAGGCTTCCGCTCGGATTTACACGCATTAGAAGAAAAAGAACAGTATACAGAACTCGACTGGTCCCAAGTCCAGGTTAATGACAAAGTTATGATTAAGGATTTGAACCAGCAGGTCACTGTCCTTTCGCTTCCTGATAAAAATGACGCCCTTTATATACAGATGGGGATGATTAAGACTAAGGTTAAAAAAGATAAGCTTGCTGTTTACAACCCTCAGCTGGCAAAAAAAGTAAACTTGCCGCTTGGAGCTCTTAAAAAAGAAAGTTCTTTCTCTGTAAGACGAATTGATATTTCTAATACTCTGGATTTACGCGGAGAAAGAGTTGAAGAAGCTCTTGATGAGCTTGAAGTTTACCTTGATAAAGCAAGTCTTGCAAACCTTTCACCGGTATATGTTATCCATGGACATGGCACTGGAGCTTTAAAAGCTGCTGTAAGGGATTTTGTTTCATCTTCTCCTTATGTTGCAAAGTATCGCGTTGGAGAGGATACTGAAGGCGGAGATGGAGTCTGTGTGATAGATATTAAATAGAGATGGGGCAAATGGGGGTGGATGAGGGCGTACTTGTTTTGTCTTAGAATTACCGGTTGGTAGGATTTAACCAATCGTGTTATAATAAACTCGGAGGGCTGGAGATATGTTTAAACTTGGAATTATCGGTTATCCTTTAGGACATTCAATTTCTGCTGTTATTCAAAAAGCAGGGCTTGAAAGTATCGGGCTTGAAGGTTGTTATGATGTAATGGAAACTCCGCCTGAAGATTTGATTTCAAGGATTAAATATATAAAAGCCAACGGATACAATGGCTTTAATGTCACTATTCCTCTAAAAGTTCCTATGTCTTTGTTTTTGGATGATATTGATGATTACGCAAATATTGCAGGGTGTGTGAATACAGTAAAAGTCGGAGATGATAAATCTTTTTCTGGTTATAATACTGATATTTACGGGTTTAAAAAAGCTATTCCTGCAGAGATTGATTTAAATGGAAAAAATGCAAGTATTCTTGGAACCGGAGGAGCTTCAAGAGCTGCAGTTGTAGGACTTGCAGAACGCGGAGTTAAAGAAATTGATTTTTATACAAGAAATATAATTAATTCACGCCAGACTCTGGATTATGTACGCGCTAAGTTTCCTAATGTTAATTTCAATGTTTATCAGATACAAAGCATTCGCTCTTTAGCGCATACTTCTATTATAGTTAACGCAACACCAATCGGTATGAAAGGCTATATGGCTGATCAAATGCCTTTAGAACGTGCAGATTTGGATAAACTTAATCCTGAAACACTGGTTTATGATATTGTTTATAATCCTGTTAAAACAGTTCTTATCCAAGAATCGCAAAAACGCGGTTTACGCACTATTGGCGGGCTGGATATGCTTATTTATCAGGCAGAACGCGCAATTGAAATTTGGACAGGCAAAACTCCTGATACAAAAGTTATGAAAATTGCAGCGCTGGAAGCTCTGTAAAAAATATATTTGTAAAGAATTGTAACGTTTTTTTCTTCTTGTGAAATTGGATAATTTTCACATACTTTATATATATGTAAGATGTAAAATAAAAACAAGGAGACAGAATCATGTCAGCTAATATTAACGCAAATGTTTTGAGAAATTTTATAGTTAAAACTTTAGGCGGAGACAAGTTGATGAATCATCAGGCTCAGAAGTACGGAGTTGACGGGAACAAGTTTGCGGAAGCGAATGTTGATGAGAACGCATATTTAGACCTTGATGAAATTCTTGATAATAAAGATTTGTATGCTCAGTTTGCAACAATGTACGTTGAAGAGCAAGATAAAGACAGTGCAGATATTGATAAAGAGAGACAAAAAGAAGAGGCATTAAAAGTACAAGATAAAGGCGAAAGCAAAGCTTAAGAAGAGAAAAATTGAGAAATAAATATAACGGAACTTAAAAAAGTTCCGTTTTTTTTAATAATATGCTATAATATTATTAGGAGATCAAAGTTGAATAGTTATCAGCCAAATGCGAAAGCAGAAAGGCACTTAATATAAGAATGATGAGCAGTATACAATTTCAAAATGACCTCGAACGGCTTTTAGCCATTATGCCCCAAAAAGTTGTTGATAATTTGTCGTGTGAACGGCTTGATGATGTTATCGAAATAGTATTGGATATCGGAAGAGTTCCTGAGGTAAGACATGCCGGCGGGAAAATCGAAAAGTTGAACAGTGAGGTTGTAAATGATGAAGATATTTCTTTTATAACTTCACATTTACAAGAATTTACTCATGATAATCGTTCCGGAATTCCGGGAACGCTGCACAGAATTAGTGCGATAAGAAACCGCCAAGGTAAAGTTGTCGGATTAACCTGTCGTATAGGGCGTGTTGTTACCGGTACGATTGCGTGCATTAAAGATTTTTGTACTCAGGGTAAAAGTATTTTGTTTCTCGGACCTCCTGGAGTTGGTAAAACTACTAAGCTGCGTGAAATTTCAAGACTTGTAGCTGATGAGCTTGGCAAACGTGTTGTAATTGTTGATACTTCGAATGAAATTGCCGGAGATGGTGATGTTCCTCATCCAGCGGTTGGTTCAGCCAGAAGAATGCAGGTTGCTCAGCCGGAGCTTCAAAAGGATATTATGATTGAAGCTGTTGAAAACCATACGCCGGAAGTCATTGTTGTAGACGAAATCGGAACAGAGCCGGAAGCTCAAGCTGCAAGAACGATTGCAGAGAGAGGGGTTATGCTGATTGCAACTGCTCATGGTAATTGTTTGGAAAGCTTGATAAAAAACCCGACTCTTTCAGATTTGGTCGGCGGTATTCAGTCTGTAACTTTAGGTGATGATGAAGCGAAAAGAAGAGCTTCGCAAAAAACTGTTTTGGAAAGAGAAAAGCAGCCGACATTTGATATTGTAATAGAAATTCTCGATAGAAATACGCTTGCTGTTTATAAAAATACTTCTGAAGCGGTTGATTATATTCTGCGTGGCTGGCCGATAAGACCGGAAATCAGAAAAGTTGAACAAAAAGCAGAAGAATGTAAGCCTATTGTTGAAGCTAAACCTGAGCCGCAAGCTCCAGAAGAAAACAAGATGAACTTTTCATTCTCGCGCCAGAAATATGTTGAAGAAGTTAAGCCGCTTAAGAAGCTTTATTTATACGCTGTTTCAAGAACCATTGTTGAAAAATTGATTGAGCGTTTGAACTTAAACGTAGAGATTATCAGAAATGTTGAAGATGCTGATATAGTTATTGCACATAAAAATTTTGCAAAGGGCGGAGCAAAGATTTTAAATACAGCAAAAGATTACAGAGTGCAGATTTTTTATGTAAAAACAAACTCAATGGCGCAGATTCAAAAAGTTTTAAAAGATGCTCTTGATATCCAGCCAGGTGATGTTGAATCTTTAACAGGATATACTGATGAAGCTGAGCAAGCTCTTGATGAAGCAAGGGAAGGTATCAAAAAGGTTCAAGATGGAGCCGGCATGATAGAGCTTGAGCCGAGGCCGACACATATTAGGAAATTACAGCACGAACTTATAGAACAGTATAATTTGGAAAGCTCTTCTATTGGTGAAGGTGATAGCAGGCATATAAGAATTATAAAAAAATAACCCGGTTATGTACTCTCAATGTGTTGCTTTTGCAACATAGTTATGATATTATTTTCTTTGAAATTATATCTATAATAATAAGACTTTGGAGAGAACATGAGAAAAAATATATTCATTATAGTAGTTGTGCTGCTTGCACTTGTATTTGGCAGGATGATTTTATCAAATATGGATAAGATAAAAACTGCAAAAATGCGTCAGAGCATGATGACACCTTCTGTTACAGTGGCAGAAGTAAGCTCAAAAGATGTTATCCGTCAGTTTGGAGCTAATGCGCGTGTTTTGGCTAAATACCGTGTAGATGTTCTTGCACGTATCAGCGGATATTTGACAAAGAGCTACTTTAAAGAAGGTGATTATGTAAAAGCAGGTCAGGTTTTATTTGAAATTGAGCCTGAACAGTATCAATATGCTGCAACAAAAGCTAAAGCTGATATGGACAATGCGCGTTCGATGTCAAGTTATTATCAGAAGCAGCTTGCGAGATATGAAGAGTTGGTGAAGCAGGATTACATTGCGCGTTCAGAATACGATAATGTTCTTGCTCAATATGATGCTTATTCAGCACAAAAAGACAGCGCTGAGAGTGCTTATAGAGATGCTCAGAGGAACTTGGGGTATACTCATGTTAAGTCTCCTGTTGACGGCAGAGTCGGGATTATTGCTGTAACTGTCGGCAACTATGTTTCTGCTTCAAGCGGAGCGTTGACAACAATTAACAGCTCAAATCCTATGTATATTATATTTACTCTCAACTCAAAAGATTATGCAGAGCTTGTGAGAATTGACGGTGCTAAAGCTGAGCGTGATGTAGATTTTGTGTTTAGCACTGGAAGAAAATATGAATACAAAGGCGTCCAGGATTTTTATGATAATAAGGTTGATGAATCAACTGGTACGATTACTTTGAGAGCAACATTCCCTAATCCTAAGGATGAGCTTATCCAGGGTGATTTTGGAAGAGTTACTATTTACTCAAAATCGAAAGACAAAATGCCTGTAGTTCCTCAAAGTGCAACAATGGAGAACCAAGAAGGGCTTTATGTTTATATGCTAGATGAAGAAAATTTGCCGCGAATGGCTTATATTAAGACAATGGGGCAGACAGAAGATAATATGTGGATTGTATCTGAGGGCATCAAAGAGGGTGATAGGATTTTGACTACAGGTATGCAGAAGGTTATTCCTGGCAAGCCTGTCAGAATTGTTGATAAGCCTCAGCAAGAAGAACAAGCTCCGGTAAAACAAGGATTTTTTGACAAACTATTTAATAAGGGAAAATAATGGCAGGTAATTTATTTATAAAACGACCAAAGTTTGCGATAGTAATTTCTATTGCGATTATATTAGCAGGGCTTATTTCTTTAACAACGCTGCCGTTAGAGGAATATCCTTCAATTACACCTCCGCAGGTTATAGTAAACGCAACTTACTCCGGGGCAAGCTCAGATGTAATTACGTCTACAATTGCAGCTCCTGTTGAGCTTCAGCTTAATGGTATTGAAGATATGCTTTATATGCAGTCTGAATCCAGAAACGGTTCGTATCAGCTGACTTTGTATTTTGATGTCGGTGCGGATCCTGATATGGCTCTTGTAAACGTTCAAAACCAGCTTCAGCTTGTTCAGCCGAGGCTGCCGGAAGAGGTTAAGCGTTTTGGGCTGACAGTTAAGAAAGCTTCAGGCGGTGCCGGGTGTTTGTATCTTGCTTTAACTTCTCCGAATAAGACTTATAATTCTTTATTCCTTGCAAACTACGCTACTTTATATATTAAAGATGAGCTTGCTCGTACAAAAGGATGCGGTCAAGTTCAGGTTTTCGGGGCAGGCGATTATTCTATGCGTATCTGGCTTAAGCCTGATAAAATGGCAAGTTTAGGGGTTTCTGTATCTGACATTAACAATGCGATTACTTCGCAAAATATTCAAGCTCCGGCTGGGAATATCGGGGTTGAACCTCTTGATAATCCTCAGATGATGAAATTTACTTTAAGAACCAAAGGACGTTTGAAAAATGTTGAAGAATTTGAAGATATAATTGTTAAATCACAAGCTGATGGTTCTAATGTTAAAATTAAAGATGTAGCAAGGGTTGAGCTCGGAGCAGAAAACTATTCTTCTCAGGTAGCGATTGGAAGTGCAGATGCTGCTATTATCGCAATTTCTCAGCTTCCAGATGCTAATACTATAGATTTGGTAAATAGAATTCAAAAGAAAATGGAAGTTTTGAGTAAGAAATTTCCTAATGATATAGAATATCATACGCAATATGATACGACAGAATTTGTAAGAGAATCAATTAAAGAAGTTATAAGTGCTATTATTTTAGCAATTGCTCTTGTAAGTGCTGTTACATATCTTTTCCTTGGAACAGCACGTGCTGCGTTTATTCCTTTCTGTGCAATTCCTGTTTCTTTGATTGGTGTATTTATATTTATGGCATTGATGGGTTTTTCGATAAATCTTTTGATTCTATTCGGGCTTGTGCTTGCAGTTGGTCTGGTTGTAGATGACGCAATTGTTGTACTTGAAAATACCCAGAGGCACATTCAGGAAGGTAAAGATAAAGTTACGGCAACTGAAATTACAATGGAAGAAGTATTTGGGGCTGTTGTTGCAACTTCTTTGGTATTGATGGCAGTATTTGTTCCGGTTTCATTTATGTCGGGTATTACAGGTCAAATGTACAGGCAGTTTGCTGTTTGTATTGCTACTTCAATAGGTTTATCTACTGTTGTTGCTTTAACTCTTTCTCCTGCTCTTTGTGCTATGATTTTGAAATCAGGTGAGGAAAAAGCTGATTTTGAGTTTATACAAAAGTTTGAAAACTGGTTTAACAGTGTTAGAGATAAGTATTTAGGCGTTGTAGAATATTTTGTAAAATCTCCTAAAAAGACTTTGGCTTCTCTTGCAGGAATAATAGCTTTGATTTTAGCTATGTTCTGGATTACTCCTACAGGATTTTTGCCGGAAGAAGACAGAGGAGCGCTGTTTGTTATGGTTCAGCTTCAAGACGGTGCTACTCTTACAAGAACAGCAGGAGTCGTTCAAAATATTTCGAATAAGCTTGCTGAAATACCAGGAGTTCATTCTGTAATGTCTATTAATGGTATGAAAGGTGAAAATACTGCGTTTCTTATATTGAAGCTTGAAGAATGGTCTAAGAGAAAATCGTCAAAGCTTTCTATTGCAAGTATTACAAAACAGGCAAATGCGATTGCTGCTAAATATCCTGAAGCTACTACATTTGTTTCTCAGCCTCCTGCAATTTCCGGTATGGGTATGTACGGCGGTTTTGAATATCAGCTTCTTGATAAAGGTGACAGAAATTCGGATGATTTTTATGCTCAAGCTCAGGCTTTATTGAATACAGCAAGAGGAAACAGTGCTTTTTCAAGTTTGTATACTTCGTTTACATCAACGCTGCCGCAGGTTGTTGTAACTATCGAAGAAGAAAAAGCTATGGCTCAGGGAGTGCCGATTTCTGAAATTTATACTACCCTTGCAGCTCAGTTCGGGGCAACTTATGTAAACGATTTTAATAAATACGGCAGAATTTATCGTGTTTATATGCAGGCAGATGCGCCTTACCGTTCTACTTTAAGCGATATGAGCAAGATTTATGTTAGAAATAATCAAGGTAAAATGGTTCCGCTGTCTTCTGTAATTACTACAAAAGATATTGTTGGACCGTATTCATTAACCCGTTTCAATATGTATCCGGCAATTACAATAAATGGTAACCCTGCAAATGGTGTAAGCTCAGGTACTGCAATGAATACAATGGCTGAAATTTCTGATGAAGTGCTGCCTAATGATATGGATTATGCGTGGTCAGGCACTTCTTTGCAGGAGCAGCAGTCTTCAGGGCAAATTGGACCTATCTTAGCTATGGCTTTGACTTTCGTTTATCTGTTTCTTGTGGCGCTTTATGAAAGCTGGACGCTGCCGATTGCTGTACTTTTAATTTCACCGGTTGCGTTATTGGGCGCATTGTTCTTCCAGTATGTATGGGGACTTTCGCTGGATATTTACGCTCAGGTAGGTCTGGTTATGCTGATTGGTTTAAGTACTAAACAGGCTATTTTGATTGTAGAGTTTGCAAAAGATGCGATGGATAAAGACGGTCTTGGTTATATGCAGGCAGCAATGCAGGCTGCTAAGCTTCGTTTTAGAGCGGTAATGATGACTAATATTGCGTTTATTCTCGGTTTACTTCCTCTTGTATTTGCAAAAGGTGCAGGTGCAGGCAGCAGAAACTCAATTGGTGTTTCTGTATTTGGCGGTATGATGGCAGTTGCTTTTCTTGGAAGTATACTTGTTCCAGCATTCTTTGTAATGATTAATGTAATGAAAGAGAAATTTAATTCAAGGAAAAATAAATGAAAAAAATAATAACATTTTTAATAATGATATTTTTGCTTCAAGTTTCTGCAGATGCAGCGTTTTGGAATAAAGATGCAGGATTGGGTAATGAAATAAAGAAAGAAGAGTATCCTGAAAGTAAGGACGTTGAGCCTAATATTACAAATATTGACGGAGCGACTGTTATTGAAGGAAGCGTAGAAAATACAGAAGACATCAATCTTGAAGAGTGTTTAAGATACGCACTTGGAAATAATCCTCGAATTCAAGCAGCAATGCAGGATGTTTTTGCTTCTGATGCAAGAATTAAACAGGCGTGGTCGGCTTATTTCCCGCAATTCGGGTGGCAGACAGGATACACCAAAATTAAACAATTGCAGTTGTCTGATGCGTTGGGGCAAAATTTGATATTCAATTATTGGGTTCTGGGTCAGATAAGTGCATCTCAGATGCTTTATGATTTTGGAGTTACTCAAAATCAGGTTACTATTAGAAAATTAGATAATCAAGGGTATAAAATTGCGTTGACCGGAACGGTAAACGATGTAATATGCGAAGTGAAAAAAGCTTATTTTGCGCTTCAATATGCTATAGAAGCTAAAAAAGTTGCAGAAGATATGGTTGCAAAATATGCTTCATTCTATGAACAGGCAAAAGCTTTCTATCAAGTCGGAACAAAGCCAAAGGTTGATGTGACTATTGCAGAAGTTAATTTAAGCAATGCAAAGTTAAATTTAATTCAGGCTGAAAATGCTGTTGATATTGCGATGGCAAAACTTAATAATTCAATGGGGCTTCCGTATTCTAATAAGTACAAAATAACAGAAAATCTTAGGTATGACCCTTGTGATATTACTCTTGATAAAGCTATTAAAACAGCACAATCTTCAAGACCAGAGTTTTTGCTTGCTGAGGTTAAAGTCGAAGAAGCAAGGCAGAATGTGCAGCTTGTAAAGAAGTCTTATTTCCCGCAGATTTCTGTTGAAGGCCAGTATCAGATTGGCGGAAGCCACCCGACTTCTAATTATGGTTATAACTATGGCGGATATTTGAACTTTCCTACGATTAACGGTATGTTGATTAAAAATGAGATAAAAGAAGCAAAAGCTTTGTATTCTAAAGAACAGTCAAACGCGATTACTACAAAAAATAATATTTATTATGAAGTTCAAGAATCTTATTATTCATTGACTGAGAAAAAAAATAAAATTCCTGTTGCGTTTCTTGGCTTAAAACAAGCTAAAGAGAACTATGAACTTTCTTACGGCAGATACAAGGTTGGAGTTGGAAATCCAATCGAGCTTAAAGAAGCTCAGGTTGAATATCAGAATGCGATGCTGACTTATTATCAGACGATGTTTGATTATAATGCTTCTAAAGCAACTCTTGAGAAAAATATCGGCAGAAATATTGCTAATGGCGAAGTTGAGTTAAAACGCGACTGCTGTAAAAAGAAAGGTAAGAGAAAATCCTAGTATATATAGTGTATTGTATATTATTTGAAAACATTATATAATTGGGTATATAGGAGAAAAGATAACTATGTTGCCAATCATAACAGAAGATATATCATCAGAAGTTTTTACAGAAGCGTTTCAGGATGTTCAAAGCTGGAGAAAGAATATGGTTCAGTATTTGAAAGAAGAAAACCCTGAGATAAATAGTGCGATTTTGGAAGTTGCAAAACATGATGAAGGAATTGATTTGAAAGCAGTTGCTCTTGGGGCATATTTATCTTATCGGCTGCTTGAGATTGCAACTGAGAATGATAATTTAGGTATGGTAGAAGAATAAACAAAAAGAAAACACCTTTTGTAAAAGGTGTTTTCTTTTTGTTATCCTTTTCTTTTTTTGGAATCTTTCATTTCATCCATTTTTTCAGAAACTTTTTCTTTTGCGTTATGCATACCTTTTTTCATGCTGTTAGTCATTTTTTCAGCGCCTTCTTTAACATCTTCTTTTACTTTATGCGCTTTTTCTTTTAAAGTTTCTTCTTTCATTTTTTCGTCTTTTTTCATTGAAGTACTCCTTTCTTATGTGGACTTTGATATTATAGAAGGCTCTTTTGTTAATTAAATGCGCAAAAAGTAGTAACTATTTCGGGCATAGTGTTTTTTTTAATCTGAATTATTATAAAAGAAAAGGAGATTTTTATGGTTAATGTACTTGTAAGATGGATAATTTATGCAGCTTTAATCGTATTTGTATCTTGGATTGTACCTGGTATTGAAGTTGATAACTTTGTGAGTGCAATGCTTGTATGTATAATTCTTGCTCTTATTAATACGTTTATCAAACCGCTTTTGCAGCTTATAACCTTACCTATTACTCTGGTTACACTTGGTTTGTTTACATTTATTATTAACGCATTAATGTTAATGCTTGCAGGACTTGTTGCACCAGGGTTTGAAGTTGAAGGCTTTTTAAGTGCGCTTCTTGGTTCGTTATTGCTTTCTTTGTTCTCTCTGGCTGTAAACAGAATTTAATCAAGTTTTTTGAACTTAATATCGGTATGTATTGGAGCTGTTTTTTTGTCTTTATTGACGAAATTCAGCTTCATTTGTGTTTCAATCATTTGCTCAGATGGAGTTATTAAGTAAATTTGACCATTTATATCAATATTTTTTGTTGTGTAATTGTATGCAAATTCGCGTTTCTGCTCCGGAGTCATTGTAAGCCACTGAAAACTTTCGACAAAGAGTTTTTTGTTATTTTTTTGAACCGCCTCCAGAGAGAAAAACTTTTGTCCTCTGCCTTTGTTTTCAATGTAGTTGTCATCTCTTTCGAGGGTAACTTTTTCGGGGTTTAAAGATTCGAATTCTTCTGTTGAACTCCCAGTCATGGCTTTCAATTTTTCAAATATTTCCAAGTATAAAGATTTTGCACTTTCATAACCATTACTTTGTGCGTCTTTTCCTTCCGGATAATTGTATTTAATAAGGATAGAAGCTATTCCGGTCTTGTAAAGCGGGAGGAAAGTTTTTAAAGTATTTGCAATTCTTGATGTGTAAAAATCTCTGTTGTACCTGTGAAATGGATTTACCGATACGGCAAATTCTTTCGCGCAGTCAGGATTTTGGCTGATGTATGAGCAAAGCTCTTCTGCGTTCTGCTGTGAAGATTTATCAGTCGGATTCCAGCCTGCAGTTACAAAAACAATCGGAAGTCCTAGTTTTGTATAAATCTCTTTTACAGCATCTTTAAGGCTGTGTATTTCGTCATTGGAGTCTTTTATTTGTATTACCGGCAGATTTGCATCTTCAAATAGTGTAATATGTGAGTTTCCCTGTAAAATATTAAACCCTAGCCGTTCGTTGAGTTTTGATATTCCGCTGGTAAAACGTGTCAGGTCATCCCAAAGAATTGTAGAATTTTCTTTTAATGGCTTTAAAGCGTTTCTAAGACAAAATGTACATTGTTCTCTGCACCCGCGCGCAAGGTTAAGAACTTGAAACCATTTGCTCATGAATTTAATGTCTTCAAGGCTTGTATTTTCAAATAAGACAATATCTTTCTGAATTCCTTCCAGTTGAGGCAGATGAAGTTTTTCAAGCGGAAATGCGGTATCACGTATTTGAGGAGAGATACTTTTAAGGTATTTATTAAAGCTTGCCGGTTGGATTTTCATTAGAATTTAAGTTTTTTTATTATTTTTGGAATATAACTTTTTTGTTGGGCAGCAACTCGCTCGATTTCTTGTTTTCTGGTTTTGATAGAGTTTAAAAGTCTTTCAAGCGTACTGTCATATTCTGCACCAAAATCGAGCCCTTTTGTTTTTTCGATGATTTGTGTAAGTTCTTTTATCATTCCAATTTCTGAGCTGTTAAATTTAGTTTTATCAGAAGCTTCAACAGCGTCTATGATAGTTTTTTTAGCTGCATTTATTGTTGCTTGATATTGCGGGTCGGCTGCAAATTCTTCATCAACAGGTGTAAAATCTTTCATATCTTTTGCTGTAATAAGTGTAAGAGCAGGGTCTTTAAACACAGGCTGAGACTGTATTTCTTCTCTGATTTCAAGGCTGTTTCTCTGACATTCCGGAGAAAGCCCCATTCTTATTCTGGCAGCTTCTGCTTCAGATTTAAAGAATTCGTCAAGGCTGTGTTCAGAATCGTTTTCTATTGAGCAGACGAAGTTTAAGAGAAACTGTGCCATGTTGTGACACCCTTTATCCTTTATTTCATAATTTTGAAGTTCATGAAGCTTTGCAAATCTTTGTTTCATCTCTTCTGCCTGAGCGGCTCTCAGTGCTCTAAGCATTGCTTCATGTTCGCGGTTTGAGCGAAAAGAAATTTTATTATAGTTGAAAATAGTATTACTTATTTTTTGAACTAACATATTACCTTCCTTGCATTTTTTTCAGCGCTTCTATAAGTGGAGTACTTTCTGCTTCGCGTGCTTTATCCAGAGCGGTTTCTCCAAAATCATTTTTTATATCAAAATTGTAATTGACTCTGCGGCAATTCTTCATAATAGAATTTAAGAGTTCCATCTCGTCCAGATTATTTGGATTTATGTATATTTCTGCAAGCAAGTGTAAAATCTTGCTGCCGGAAATGTTTAGGCTTTCATTTTTTATAGAATTAAAAGATTCGTGACTTACAATTCTCTCTAAAGTTGCAATTCTGACTTCACCAAACTTCTCCTCATCGTTAGAGATTAGCTCTTTAGCCCTATTATGCCACATATTGGTTGTAGAAATGAAAAATTCATTCAATAAATCCTGTTTTGGAATACCCATCATTTTGCGGAAAATATCACTGCCTTCAATTATGGTATATGCTGGAGGTTCTTCTTGCAGTGCAAGAATTTCACGGTTATAAGACCTTTTTTCAAGGTATCTGTCTTCAAAAAAGCTTCGTATTTTAGGGTTCGGGTGATTTCTGCCTTCAAGTATAACATCTACAGAAATCTCGCCATCCGGCTGAAAAGGCACAAGGTCACGTTCTTCCATCAAAATTCTCAGATATTCTACGTTATTGTTCTTTATTCCTTCTGAGATTGCAATATCAGGACGCAATTCTTCATCTCTTACTTTTAGAACATTTGTTGCGTACTTAAATGCATTAAATAAACCTTCATAATTCAATCTGTTATAATAATCAAATTTAGCAAGGTCTTTATATATCAATCCGTTTCTAAAAACTTCTCTGCGGAAAAGAGACGGGTTTCTAAGAATCTTTTTTGCTTCTTCTGCAAGGTAATTAGACTTGAATGTGTTTTTGTTATTGTATTGATTTGTTATTGGTAAAATTCTCATATTAATCTAAATCCTATAAATTTTTTTTTGCTACCATCCGAACTTTTCTGTTTTTGATATTTCGGAGTGGAGATACTCGGGTTAAAACTAATTACTTGTACCTCCTGAGCAAATCTGCAACGACTTCGTTTTCACCCTCAATCGCCTTATCAAGCGGTGTTCTCTCAAGTTCGTCTTTTGCTCGAAAATCAAAATTATTTTCTTTTAGTTTTCTAACAATTTGCGCAATTTTACCCAATTCTTTCTGATTGTCGATATCAGGGAATATGTCTACAAGAAGATGTGCTATATTTTCACCAAAAACATTGAATTGTGTATTTGCAATTGCGCTGAAATTGTCATAGTTGGCAAATTTTTCTATTTCATCAAGTGTCAGTATTCCGTTTTCCTCGTAAAGTTTTTTAGCCAATTTTGCTACTTTTAGATCAGCTTGTTCTTTCAAGTACTGAATTATTCTATTATCTATTCTTACGGAATCGTCATTTTTTAAGCGTTCAATATGTTCATCTGTAATTAAAGAAATATCAGTATTAGGATGTTCATATATTTTTTTGAACATATCAAAATTATTAATATATTTCAGGCACAAAGGCATAATACTTGCAGGATTTAAGTTTGTATCAATATCAGAAAATTTTAAAACTTCATCAAGAAGTGAGTACTTTGTGTTAGTATAGTATAGAACTTTAGTTAGTGCTGTATAAGCTCCTGTGTAATATGAAAATCCTAAAGGATTAATATAATTTACATCGAGCCTTCCTTTTGGAAGATTACGCAAAATTTCAAGAGCTTGTCTTTTAAACTCCAGGTTAGAACTATCCCCTTTTGTGCGTGTCAGTATCTGCATTAATGGGGTTTCACCAGCAGAATTAATCATATTCCAGTTAACGTCATCTCTTTGAGCAAGAGTTTTAAGAGTATCAATTAATTCAAGTCTTATTGCTTCAGAAATCAGGGAGTCTCTGTATTGAGAAGTTGAATTTATATCAACATCGGGGTGTTTTTGTAAATAGTTCTCTAAATATTTCGGAGAATGCTTGTATTCCAGTATGTCTGCATTGTTTACTTTTGTGTTTTTGAGAATGTCTTGAACTCCCTCCGCAAAGTTTGAGATAGGTTTGTTTAATTCATGTGCATAATGAATATTCTTTGAATCAAAAAATCTTAAAAGTTCTGCATTGCCTTTTTCTGCAGCTTTTATTCCGGCTCTTCTAAATGTGTTATTATCAGGTAGATGTTTTGTATCTGAAAGTTTTTCCATAATTTGTGATAATATTGGCTTATTTTCTTCTGTAACAGGAATTTGGGCGATTTTATCTATGAGTGTGTAATCTTGATACGGTACATCCAAGAGCTTAGGTGTCATTACCCTGTCGTTTAGGCAGGCAAGGAGCTTTTCCGGAGTATCGACACCGTTTCTTTCAATAATTTTCTTTACCCGCAGATTTGTAGCTTGTTGTATTGTATTTTTATGTTTCGAAAATGCGCCTATATTTAATTCTCCCGATTTATAAGAGGTCAAAGGTATTTCAGAAAGAAGGTCTGCCTTGTTACCATAGCTGTATTCTAGTATTTTATACGCCATAATGTCGGCGATTATCTTACGTTTCTGCTTATCAGGTGTGTTGTAAAGATAAATCATGCCTAAGTCAAACATGCAATCGGAATCGTCCATCACTGTTGTATAAATGTTTTGATACTGACTTAATAGATTGTAGAGGTTCTTATCATTAAATAATTCTTTAATTTCCGGGTTTTGAGAGTTTTGCCCGTCTCTTATAATTGGTAATTGATTTTTTTTAAACTGCCAGTTATTCATTGGGAAACGATAAAATAAACGCCAATTGTCATCTTGAATCATAGTTTTTAGAAGCGGTACATTGTCATCGGAAATTGCGTATTTAAATAAGTCATATGGATAGTAACCGGTGTTTTCTTTGTGTGGGTGAATACTTTTCAAAAGTGATAATACGTTTGGCTTCATTTCTTCAGAAAATTTGATTTTTGGAAGAAACTCAAAAACTGTATTAAGATTGAGCTTGCACATTTGCGCGAGACTGTCCGGATTTCCGATTCGGAGCATTAAATCAATCGTAAATGGAGTATTTTTTTTATCAAATGCCAAAACTGTTTGAGTCAGGCTTGAAACCAAAGAATCCTTGCAGTTCTTAAAATCAATACTTTCAATCACCTCATTGAATTTTTTTATGTTTTTAGAAGTATATGAAATCCTGCCTCTCAAAAACGGCTCAATTTTATTGTACTCGGCGCCTTTAAAAGATGGGGACTTTATAAATACATCCTGTGGCTGTGTCATACTAATACGCGGCTTGGCTTGCTGCTTATTTACTTCAATTGCTTTATCTTTGAACTCTTCTACAATTTTTAAATCCGGCAAGTATAATGCAACGTCATCCGCTTTTATTTTTTCAATATTAAAAGACTTACCTGCAAGATAGTCGTTGATATATTTTAGCTCCTTGTTTACGGCTCCAAAGCTTGGCGATTTAACAAATGTATCACATGCAATCGGTTTTGTTGCATAAGTATTTTTATTCTGTTGCACTTTATGTTGATACATAAAACTGTTTATGGTATTAATTTTCATTTCTACCTCTTGAATAGTTCTGCAATTTCACTTGTAGGGCAGGTGTATTCGTCTCTGCGTATATTAAATCTTTCTGCAAAAAGTTTTATCAATCCCAAATTCTCTGCCTCAATTGCTTTTTCTACCATATCCAAATCAAAGATATTCTTTTTATCTTTACATTGCCATCCTCCGGCTTCTACCAGCTTATTAAGGATAGATGACATTTTACACATTTTATCAAAATCATTGATATCAACAGGAATATCGGACATTAAATGCCCAAAACCCTCTTCTGCAATGTTAAGAGAAGAATTGACAATATTTCTGTTTGCTTTGTATTCAATTAAAGAATCAAGCAGCATATCCAATTCTTCAATCGTCAATTCGCCTTTTTTCTGATATAGTTCTTTAGCTTTCTTTATAATAAAATCCGGCATGTGACGAATTATTATCTCAGAATAGTTATTTCCTGTAAACTTAGCTGCATAATCAACAACACTTGTTCCGTTTTTTGTCTTACCATAAATATCAAAGCTTGGATGTTCTATAAGCGGTTCAAAATAAGAAGTCATCCAAAGGTTGTTATCCATTGCACGGAAAATTAAAGGTTCATCATGTATACTTATTTGTTCCATAACATCTGCATTTTGAAACTTAGTAATATAATCAATCAGATGTTTTCTATTCAATACTGCAAATTCAAGAGGTGATGATATATGAATTTGTGCATTACAAACGCTGCATGCCGTGATATCATATTTTTCATCTCCTAATTGATTTGTAAGGAAATATATCATATCAATACTTTTTTGTTTCAATGCAATAAAAGCAGCATTTTTACCTTGTGAATCATAAGCATTCCAATTAACACCTTCAAGAGTTGTGAGGAATTTCAAAAGCTTTTCGTTACTCTCTTTAAATGCTTTTGTTACAAGAGTATCTCCGTTTCTGTTTCGGGAATTTATATCAATATCCGCATTTGCTTTAAAGAATTTTATTGTCAAATACGGACTTTCAAAACAGTTTTCCAAGTCAAAAATTTTAGCATCGTGCTCTTTTACATTTTTAAGAATTTCTCTTGCCTCGTCAGAAACTAACCCCCTTTTCATCAAATCAAGGCACTGGTTTGGATTTTCACCTTTTGAGAGCAAAAATTTTAAAAGTTCAAGGTTGTTGTTTTCAAGTGCTAAAAGCGGAGCAGACTTACTTTTGTCCATATTTAACGATTCCCAGTAAGCTTTTGTGTCTTTATCAGCTAATCTTCGTTCGTTTTTTTGAACAGGGATCCAAACTCTCAAATTTTTAAGAGCTGATAAAAAGTATTCCCTTATTTCTTGGTATTCAGGCTTGTCCGGAATGCTCGCAATCCGCGGAATAAGGTAATCGCTTTGCGTAATAAACTGAAAATAATTACCCTCTTCTATTTTTTCAAAGATTTTTAATTCATGTTGATACTTAGATTCAGCATGTTTTCTATAAAATGAGGGTTTGAGACTTTCAATAACTCCGCCAAGTTCTTCAAGACTCTTGAAAAGAAATTTCTGCCCTTTTTTACCGATTGAAAGAGCAAATTCTGTCGGTTTAGTAAACAAATAACCGTTTGTTCCATTTATAAAAATGTCGTATTCCTGAGACCACTTTTTTAAAAAATCGTTACCCATCAATGCTTCTCCGGTTGTTCCGAGTCCCTTGAGTGCGCCTCGAGACGCCTTTAGCATTTGAAAATTCGGATTACTGTTTGATACTGGTGAAACTTGCATCATCTAACCTTTCTGATTAATTCTAGAGAACTTTCCAGAGTAATTGGTTTTCGTGTTTTAATACTATCTCTCACAATGTTTAAAATTGATTGAGAAATTTTACTTATGGAAAGTCCGTTAAATGCTTCTGCGAGTTTTTGTATGGCTTCGGTATTATTTATAGCTTTTGTAATTGGTCTGTCATCAAGAAGTTTCTTTATTATTCCCAATCTTGATTTCAAGTCAGGATTACCGACATATACACAAACACCAAGCCTGTCAGCGTTTTCATAAAAAGCAGGCTCTATTTGATTAAGGTCATTTGTTGCCATAGCGTAAATTATTCCGTCTTCCTGCGCCGTCATAATCATATCTTTAAAGAAATTTGTTTCCTCAATATTATGAGAATGTGTCATCATAGAACCGCTCGTTCTTGGTACAAGCTGCTGGGCTTCATCCATAAATAGAATACTTCTTTCTCCTGTCATCTTAAATTTATAAGCCAGCTGGTCACGTACTTCCTGAGCATTTTTTGCAAGCTGGTGGATAAACGAGCTGCCTATATTTCCTGTATTCAATGAATAAACAGGAAGCTTCATTTCGTTTGCAATAGCTTTAATGATAGTTGTTTTACCATTTCCCGGAGGTCCGTGAAGAATAAAGCCTTTTGTAATCGGAAGTTTGTTTTCTTTTAATAGAGCTAAAGTTTCAGGCTGATATATTTCAAGAATTTCTTCTCTAAGTGTTGTTTTAACTTCATCCATCCCGCCCAGATTATCTAACTTTTTCGGGTCTGTTTCGCTCATTAACATTCTTGGATGTTTCGTATCATACATTATTGTTGAGTCTTCGCTGATATTTAGCCTGTGTCCTGCGTTTTTTGAGTTTTGCGAAAGCATTTTTTCAATATCTTTTTTCTTACGAACTTTTACTGCTGTATCAAAAGCATCTTCCAGCTTGACTCCGTTTATTACAGTATCTGCTAATGCGTCATTAACGATAGCAGATACAGAGGCTGCAACCATTCCATTACATCTTTTTGCAATTTCTTCAAGAATATTGTTGTTTTTCAGAACTCTAGCGGCCTCAGAATTATCTTTCCTTGCGGTAAGCATATTCTTAATAATAGCTTCTGCAGCTTTTGCATCGCAATGTTCAAAATGAATTACAGTACCCATTCTGCCGTCACGTGTAAGAGAATCCGGCAGAGATTCAAGTTCGTTGGTAGTTCCGATAAACAAAATTTTATTCCTGCCTCGTTCTACTTCTTGCAAAAGTGTATTAACTTCTTCTGCACCGTGCTGGCTTTGACCTTTCTGGAAATGGTCAATTTCATCCATAAGAAGAATACTTGCTTCTCCTGTTTCATCAAATTTTGTAATAAGCTGGTCAACTATTCGTCCGATTTGTTTACTTGTTTCGTGTACGTAACTTGAGCCGACTTCAGACATTTTAAGATTATAGAGGGGTATGTTTAAGCTTCTTGCAAGAGCTTTTGCCATGTATGTTTTACTTGTACCCGGGTCTCCTGCAAAAATACCGCCAGCAGGAAGCTGAATTTTTGCTTCTCTGAGTTTGTCCGCATTTTGCCAAGGTTTTAAGATAGACTCCTCAATGCCGGATTTTGTAGTAGGCATTCCGGCAATTGTTTCAAAACTTTCTGCATCAAAAACTGTTGGCTGATAACGTCTAAGTGTTGTATCATACATTGAAGTTTTATTGTATTCATTGATTTCCGGAATATTTTGTTCTTTAGAGAATTCTTTAATTCTGTTTAGCAATGACAAGGTTGTAACTTTTTCATCTTGCTCGGTTGCTGCATAAACTACTGCATCATCAATTACGTGTTTGATTTGAGCGATTGAAAACCCTTGAGTTTTTTCTGCGATTTCTTTCAAATCGATTTCTTTCAAGAGTTCTTTGTTCTTGCTGTAGCGCTCAATATATGCTAATCTTGCTGCTGTATCCGGGGCTTTAAAGCTTAAAATTTTGTCAACTTTGCCGGGGGTTAAAATTGCTTTTGGAATGTTTTCGGAACATTCGGTTGAAAATATAATCAGTGAACCGCGTTTTGCTGTTTCATTAAGAGTTCTCATTAATTCGTTGGTGAGTTGACCGTTAGAAGCATTTTCACCATATAAATTATCCAGACCACGTAAATAAATGATGGCACGTTGTTTATTTGTCTGGAAATTTTTCTCAATAATATTAATTAATTGAGAAATTTCTCCAGCTCCTGATACTTCAAAAACCGGCATTAAAGCTTCTGCACCAAGAGCTTTAACCAAAGTTGTTTTACCATTCCCCGGAGGAGCTGTAAGTAAGATTCCGTTCGGAATTGTAGTCAGATTTTGAGATAACTCTTTTACGATTTTTTCATTTATAACCGGTTCTACTACACTTTTTCTTAAAGTACTTTATACGCTGTCCAATCCTACAATGTAATCCAGATTAGGAATTTCTAATGTATCAATTCGCTTGAAATTATTTGTACCGTCAATTTTGATATCCGGTAAAAGAGTTTCTTTCTTGGTTTTATTAATTTTAACGTCATCTTCTAATTTTTGAATTTTTTCTTCTTTGGTAATGTCTTTTGAAGGGGCAGCTATTTCTTTGGTGTTTTCTTCAGAAGGTACAGGTGCAGTTTCTTCTGTTTTAGGGGAGAACATTGAGAAGAAGGATTTTTTAGGTTTTTCTTCAAATTTTTTCTCTTCGATATTCTTTTCTTTAACCGGTTCTTCTTTTGTTTCCGCTTTTTTTGCGTATGTTTCTTGAGCTGCGGCTTGTTTTAAAGGAGTTGTATCAATCTTTGGTTCAGGTTGAATTCTCTGTTCTTGGATTTTTTTGACTTTTTCAGCAGTAACGTTTTTTACGCGTTCACGAATTTCGTCAGGTAGAAATTCATTGGTTCCTGCTGGAACCAAATTATTATCTAGAGCGTATGGATTTGCACCTTTTTGAAGCATCAGTCTTGCAGTTTTTGTGCTTGCTGCAACTGCAAGCGGGGTTTTTCCTCCTTCTCCTCGTAAATCGAGTAATTCGCGTGCTTTTGCCGGGTTATGAAGCATTTGTTTAAGGGTCTCAAAAAAGTCTTTTTTTACTATAAAGTGTATTATGTGGTCACCGTTTGCATCAACAGGATTTATTAAGTCAGGGTATTTTCTTATATATAATAGAACTGATTTCTCATCTTTTAAGCTTTCCAGCGTGTTGAATATTTTAGAATTAGGGTCATTTGCTTTAAAATTCGTGCTTTTTTTGCTTATATTTGGTGAGTAAATCTTAATAATTTGCATGGGTATAATGTCTCCTTATATTCGTTTAAATCTTGTAAAAAATAAATTTGCTAGTTAGCTAACAATTTTTCAACAATGTGAGCATAAAAGAAAATTCTAAGATAATTTCTCTAACAGAGCGATTGGATAAAACACGCATAAAAAAAGAGCCCGAAGGCTCTATTTAAGTGGTACGCGTGGAGGGATTCGAACCCCCGACCTTTTGGTTCGTAGCCAAACGCTCTATCCAACTGGGCTACACGCGCTTACTTTTCTACTGCAAGCTTAACGCTCAATGTATCTCAACTATACCAGCAACAAGAAAATTTTTCAACCATATTTAATAAAGTAAATTTTCATTAACAAAACCTTGTTTCATCTCTGCATTTTGCATAAAATTAATTCAACAGCTATCACAATAAGGAGAAGGTATGAGCGAACAAAACAGAAGAAATCCATACATGGATTATAGAAATGTTGTGCCATTTATGGATTTGTCAGGTTTTATTGTTAAGCAGCCAAATGTTATGGATGAAAAACCAGCTTTGTCTTTGCAAGAACATTTGATGAAAAAGAAGTTTTCAAAAATGGTCAATTTAAGGCGCATGCAGTACAGTAAGCTTTGTGAGGAATACAGAAATGGAAGAAAATAATTTTATTGAACTTGCTAAAAATGCAAAATATGCTTCCAAAAAAGCTGCTTCGCTTTCTACTGAACTCAAAAATCAAGCCCTTTTAAATATTGCAAATAACTTAAAAGCAAATGCTGACAAAATTTTTGATGCAAATAAAAAAGACCTTGATGAAGCAAAAATACTTGTAGAAAAAGGCGAGCTTAAACAATCTGTATTTAATCGCCTAAAGCTTGACGAAAACAAAATGCGCGATATGATTCAAGGAATTATTGATATTTCAAACCTTGAAGATCCTGTTGGAAAAGTCCTTTTGCGCAGAGAGCTTGATAAAAAGCTTGTTTTGACAAAAGTCTCATGTCCGATTGGAGTTTTAGGCATAATTTTTGAAGCACGTCCGGATGTAATTTCTCAAATATCAGCGCTTGCAATCAAATCTTCAAATGCAGTTATTTTAAAAGGCGGAAAAGAGTCTGTAAATACCAACAAAGAAATTATGCGCGTTATTCAAGAAGCTCTTGATAATACAAAAGATTTTCCTAAAAATATTTTGACTCAAGTTTTTTCACGAGATGATGTTAAATACATGCTTTCGCAAGATAAATATATTGATTTAATTATTCCTAGGGGAGGAAACAATCTGGTAAAATTTATAAAAGACAATACAAAAATTCCTGTTCTGGGCCATGCAGATGGTATTTGCCATATATTTACCGATGAGAGTGCTGATTTAGGAAAAGCTAAACGTATTATTATTGATGCTAAAACTCAGTATCCGAGTGCTTGTAATTCAGTAGAAACTCTTTTGATTCATAAGAATTTCAGAGAAAAAGAAGAATTATTGGACGCTTTAAAAGCTGCTGGTATAGAATTAATCTTTACTCCTGAAAGCTGGCATACTGAATATTCTGATAAAATTCTTTCTGTTAAAGAAGCAGCTTCTCTTGAAGAAGCTATTGAGCATATAAATGAGTTTTCTTCAGGGCATACAGAATCAATTATTACGGAAAATGCTGAAAACGCAAAAATATTTATGAATGCTGTTGATTCAGCGGGTGTGTATCATAATGTATCAACTCGTTTTGCTGACGGATTCAGGTATGGTTTTGGAGCTGAAGTCGGAATCTCAACTAACAAAACACACGCAAGAGGTCCGGTCGGCTTGGAAGGACTTACTATTTATAAATACAATATCCAAGGAGATGGTGATACTGTAAAAGATTATGCAGATGGAGTTAAGAAATTTAATCATAAGGATTTATAGATGAAAATAGGAGTTATTGGGCTGGGGTTAATCGGCGGTTCTATTTTTAAAGGACTGTCTATGCTGCACGAAGTTACAGGGGTTTCACGATCTGTTAAAGAGCATGGAGTAAGCGGTGACTATTCAACTTTAAAAGGCTGTGATGTTGTATTTGTATGTACTCCAATGAACAAAACGCTTGAGATTTTGGATAAGTTAGAAAATTATCTTGATGAAAGGACAATTGTAACAGATGTTTGCAGCTTAAAAGAGTTTGTCTCTCATAAATCTTATAAGTTTAAGTTTATTCCTTCTCACCCTATGGCTGGTACAGAACATAATGGATGGGAGCATTCATTTCCTGAACTATTTAAAGGTGCTGCTTGGGCAGTGACTTTAAAAGATGATACAGATATAAAAGATTTTGAAGTTCTTAAATCTGTAATAAATGATTTGGGGGCAGAAACTATTATGACAACTCCTAGAGAACATGATAAAGCAGTTGCTTTAATTTCGCATGCTCCTATGCTTGTTGCTCAGGCTCTTTGTAAGAACATAGAGAATAATGAGCTTGCTCAAAAACTTGCCTCATCAGGATTCCGTGATACAACAAGATTGGCGCTTTCTAATATAGAGATGGCTAACGATATGATTGTTATGAATAATGAAAATATTAAAGATGTTGTTTCTCTCCTGAATAACAATATAGAAGCAATTCTGGATAGTGATTATAAAAAAACTGCAGATGAAATTAAAGGATTTAGGCAAAAACTTTATACTTAGCAAAAAAAATTTTTATGGGGTTTAATATATTTAGGAGAAAATTATGAATTTAACAGTTAAACCTTATAGTACGGTACATCAAATTAAAACAAACCAAAAAACGCAGAAAAACAATTCAGAGCTTGCTTTTACAGGTATAAAAAAGAACGTAAAACTTACAACAACTCTTTCTGCTTTTGCTGCATCTGCACTTGCTGCTGTTGGAATAAAGCAGAATAATACACAAATGCAAAAAGCAGCTTCAAAGCGAAAATTAACCCCTTATGAAAGAGCAGAGAAAGAAGCTCCAAATTTTGTAAATGCTTTGAAATCAATGAAGCATAAAACGATTAATGATAAAGGTAGAAAAGTTACCGTGCCTGATTTTTCAAATGATACAATTGTTGTTTTGCATCGAGAAAACAAGAAGAATCCAAAGCTTTCCTATGAACTTGTTAATTATGTCCGTTCAAAAAGTCTGGAAACTATTGATGCGCATCAAACTGAAATTATTCTCCAGGCTTTAAAACAAAGACCGCAAACTCTTAAAGAACGCTATTATCCAGGAGAACCTGAGCAAACTAGTAAGTTTATGGATATATATAATTATGAGAATTCTGCAGAAATGTATGAAGTTCTTGATAATTTAGGTAAAAATTCAGGAAAACGATTCAAAACAGATGAAATAGACTTCTTAGTTGATGCTTTTGTTTTGTATCCGGAAAAAACAATTAAGCTTATAAATCTTAAGGATGAAAATGGTTTGAGGAAGCTGGAAGCAGAAGAAATTTTTAACCTATGCTTTGAGAAGTAAACTTTCAAAATATTCTTTGTTGTAATCAATAGTATCCTGGCTGGCTGTAATTGAATAAATTGGCGGATTTTTGAAAGCTTTGACTGCAAATTCAATGATGTCTTGTTTTGTAATTTTGTCAATTTCACGGTAAAGCTTGTTTAAATATGTAATTCCGTGTTGTGAATTTAAACCTGTATTCAAATTATTTAGCTTAGCATCAACTCCTTCATTGTTAAGAAGTGAAGATTTAAACATACGTTTTGCATTATCTAAGTCTTGGTCAGTGAACTTTCCGGCTTTGAGCTCTCCGATTTGCCTGTTAAATCCATTGATTGATTTCTGTACATTGTCGTATGAGAATTCTCCGATTTCTTTGTTATCGGTTGTTGTTAATATATTGCAGGAAATCTCACCGCAGTCTCCATTTCTTTTGATATCTGAGTATACAGAGTAAGCGAGATGTTCTTTTTCACGAAGTGTGTTAAAAAGTCCAATGCTGGAGCTTGTTAATAGTGAATTGGTAAGTTCTGCAAGTACACATTCTTTGGTTGTGCTCTCGCATTTGAATTTAAATACCTGCATTATATCTGCTTGAGAATTATTATTGACACTGGTTAGGACTTTTGTATTTGGATTTTCTTTATAAATCTTAAGCGTTTTAACTTGGTTTGGAAGCACTTGTTTAAGCATGTTTGCGTTTTTTAGTATTTCATTTTTAGTATCCGGCTTCTCCTGCGGAATGTTTGCAGTGATAATTCCTCTTGAATTTTTTATTAGATAAGAGTGGCAGTCTTTTACATCATCAAGTGTAATTTTCTCTAAGCTTTCAAGGATTTCTTGGTCAGAAAACTCATAAGGATTGTTTTTTGCATCATTGTTAATGTATAAATTGTATGCTGTTTCTTGTCTTCTTGTAAGAAAATCTTTTATTTTTGCCTTTGCTTTTGCAAGATTTTCTTCTGTAAAACGCGGTGAATACAGCATTTTTTTTGAGTTTTCAAAAATTATATTTCGGTTCTCAAAACTGCTTTCAGAAAATACTGAAAAACCTGTGTTAGAAACAGATACTGATAAAGTGATATTATTTTTTTCTTTGAAACGATTCATTTCAGCTTCATCCATATCACAATTTCCCATAGAATACATTAAGTCTAAAACTTCAATTACTCCAGCTTTTTTATTGTATGGTTTGTCTGTGTATAATGATATATTATAAGAAATATTACTGTTTTTTGTTTGGTGCAAACCAGCTGCAAACCCGTTTTTTAGCTTATATTCTGAAATACTTTCAGTATTTATTGGCTTTCTGCCTCCTTTGAAGCTGATTTCATTTTGCGGATGTATAACTGTTATTGCAGCTTTATTAAGGTCAAAGTATTTTTTTACTCCGTCAAAAACTTCTTCTGGTGTGATTGATTTTAAGATGTCATTATATTTTGTAACATATTCTAAATTATTATTTAAAACAGCTTTTCCTATTATGTCATTTACGTTTGAAGAGTATTCAAAAGTGTTTTCTCTTGATTTTAAGATTCGTGCTTTAAGCTCGTTTAATGTTGTTTCATCAGGCTTTTTCGCATTTGAGATGCAAGAAAACATTGTTCTTAATGCTTTTTCGCTGTTTTCTTCTGATACATTTGCGGCAAGATATATCATTCGTGGATTATTGGGATTTGTACTTATTTTTTCGCTTTCAATATAAGGATAGCTGTTTAATTGTTTTAAGTTTTGTTTTAAGTTTACAGAATAAGAAAGCAGGTAAGCTTTTGCTAAATCGTAAATAACTCTGTCTTTTACTGCATTATTTTTAGGCCCGGCAAATCCGATTATGATGTCTGTTGATAAGGTTTTACTGTTTATAAAATCTTTTCTCAAGGTTTTTTGAATTGGAGTAAGTTTTTCTTCAAACTTTTTTCCTTGACTAACTTTTTTTGAATTAAAGTTTTTTGCTGCGATTTTTATAGCATCATCAGGATTTATATCTCCTGTTATTACCAGGTTCATGTTGTCAGGAGTGTAATACTTGTTGTAGTAGTTAACTACATCTTCTCTAGTGAGATTTTGAATGTGTTTAACACTTCCCCCGACTAGTTCATCAGCAGGATTTTTAATATTGTAAAGAGTCCTGACTGTTTGGTCTAAAGCAATCGTTTGAGGATCATCAAGAATCATATTAATTTCTGAACAAACAGGTTTTTTCTCTTTTTCAATCATGCTTTGAGAAAGTTTTAAATCTTCTGTCATTGCTGCTATAATTTTAATCTGCTGTTCTAAATCGGTGCTGTTTAAAAGCGGAGCAGAGTTAACATAATCTGTAATTGCGTAATTGGTGCTTGCATTTGCCCATCCGCCAATCTCATCGATTTTTTTGAACGAATCTCCTGCATCAAGCTGTAAATGTCCGTTTTCGCCATTTGTGCCATTAAATGCCATGTGTTCAAGAAAATGGCTTATGCCTTTTATATCTGGAGTTTCGTTCATCGAGCCGGCATTTACATAATTTTTTACAACAGCAGGAGAGCCTTCCATTGGAATGATTGTTACTTTATGCCCGTTAGCAAGCTTGTATTGGTGAAGTTTTAAACCGTTAGGAAGTTCTGTTATTCCGAGTTCTGTATATTTCTGGGGAATTTGCACTTGAAAGTCAGGAGTTACAGCTGATAGCTCATTAATTTGCGTTTTTTTATCCGGTTTACCGGCTTCATTCGCAGCAGAAGTAACACCTTTGAAACACAGTTTTTGAATATTACAGACTTTCATAACCATATTATATATAAAACTTAATCTCTCTGAAAATTGCTTGTTTATTGCATATTGTAAACAAAAAAATACCGCTGGATTAGCGGTATTTTTATTATATTTTGAATTATCTAATTTTCAAATTGTTCGGCAACTTCAAACGGCTGCTCAGCAAGTTTAAGAGTTTCTCTATCAATCATGCCCCTTTTGAGTTCTGTGAAAGAAGCTTTTTTAGAGTTAAATTTCTTTTTAAGGAATTCATAAGCTACTTTCGGATCACACTTAGTTCCGCATGTAAATAAATCAACTGCTGCGTAACCAAGCTCCGGCCAAGTATGAATAGCCAAATGACTTTCTGAAATAATTACTACACCGCTGACTCCGTACGGATTGAACATGTGAAAGCACTTTTGAACAATTGTTGCACCGCACTCAAGAGCTGCGTCTATCATGTACTTTTCTACTTTGTCATTACTATTGAGAATGTTTGGATCACATTCAAAAAATTCTGCAAGAACGTGTTGTCCTAAGTTTACTCTGTCCAGGTTTTGCTTTTCAAGCTCGTCGAGTGAAGATGATACAATTGTCAATTCATGTGCCTCCTTTTCAAAAGATGCTTCGTGCATCGATTAAATTTTTTACTAACTACTATATAGTACTATAAAAAACAAAAAATTTGTACTTTTTACACTTAATACATGTTTTGTTAAGAAATTGTTACATTAGGTTAATGAAAAGCTCTCAAAGTGCAGGTTTTTATACCAAGCAAAAAAGCGCCAAGCTCGCAGTTATAGTACAAACATTGAAGAAATTGAATGGATATTAAGATTATGTAAGGAAATCTTAATTTCGTGAAAATTTACGCTATAATAAAATTGCAAAAGATGAATGAAATATGAAGGAGAATGATATGCAATCAGTAGAAGAAATTCTAGGCAAATTAGAAACAGCAGATAATACAACAAAGAATAAAATTGAAAATATTTTGGTTGACAAGGGTCAAGCTGTAGTGCCGGAACTTGTTCACCAGCTTCAAGTAGCAAGAGGTGTAAGACGCGGAGTTGCTGCAATGAGCCTTATAAGAATTGGTGAAGCTTCTGTTGAATATCTTAGAAAAGCAGCTAGCAGCAACAAAGAATTTGAATGGGTTGCTAAATATCTTATTTCAGAAATTAAAGGTGTAGCAGCTTAATATGCCTGAAATAAAAGTAAATATTTATACAGATGGTGCTTGCAGCGGAAATCCCGGACCGGGTGGCTACGGCACCATTCTGGTACATACTGACGCAAATGGAGTAAAACACGAGAAAGAGCTCTCAGAAGGTTTTAAATGTGTTACTAATAACCAAATGGAGCTTCTAGCTGTAATAATCGGACTTGAAGCCCTAAAAAAGCCTTGTTCTGTAACTCTATATTCTGATAGCAAATACGTAATTGATGCATTTGAAAAGAAATGGATTGATAACTGGATAAAAAAAGGCTGGAAAACTGCCGGGAAAACCCCTGTTAAAAATGTTGATTTATGGAAACGTTTGCTTACTGCAAAAGAAAAACACGAAGTTGAATTTATATGGGTAAAAGGACATGCCGGGCATGAATATAATGAACGCTGTGATTCTCTGGCTGTAACTGCTTATAAATCAGGTGAACTTAAAGATATGTAAACTTTTGTAACGTTTTTGTTTACGATTGAAATCATCTTATTTTTAGATACTTTATATATATGTAAGTAATAAAAGATGGTGAAAGAAAATGGCAATCGCTAATTTACACGAAACTTTGCAGACATATAAGTTAAGAAGAAACTTCTTGAATCTTGAGATTTCTCAACTTCAGAGCCAGAAGTCTTTAGCGACTTATTCTCAGGCTGATGCTCAGTCTTTGAAATCTGCTGAAACTCGTTCAATTAGAAATCATTTCAAAGAATTATTTGAAAATGACCCATCTTTACAAGAAAAATATACTGATTATACAGAAATTCCTGATTTTGAAGCTGAGATTGATAAGTTAACTGCAAAGTATCAAGACCAGTTTGATGAGTTAACTGCTTGGGAAACAGCTTTAGATGCACAAATTACAACTGATAGTGCAGAGCTTGAAGAGGTTAAAGCTTACATGGAATCAATTAAATCTATGTTAACAAGCAACATTCAAGAAGACTTTAACTACGGATTGAACGGTTAATTTTAACTTAACAGCCATATTCCAATTAAAGCTGATATTATTAATGCGGTATTATAATGCAAAAATGTTGGTATGCAGGTATCAAAAATATGGTTATGCTGACCATCTGCATTTAAGCCTGAAGTTGGTCCCAGTGTTGTGTCTGAGGCAGGCGAGCCGGCGTCGCCAAGAGCGGCTGCTGCTGCAAGAAGTACAATGATTTGCGGAGTATTAAATCCTTGCTGCAAGCAAACTGGAACAAAGAGGACTGCAAGGATAGGAATTGTTCCGAAAGATGTTCCAATACCTATTGTTATAAATAAGCCGATAATTAAGATAATAAGAGCGCTTATTAAAATATTTGAAGGCAGTATAGGAAGGACTGTGTTTACAAGTGTTTCAATACTGCCTGTTTCTTTTAAAACATCTGCAAAACCAGCAGCAACAAGCATTACAAAGGCGATATATCCCATCAAATATATACCTTCATTCATCATATGATCCATTTTATCTTGAGGAATTACTTTGAATGAAAATATTATTCCGAGTCCGACTAAAGCTCCCAGAGGCAGTGACTTTGTAATAAGCTGGACTGCAAAAGTTGCAAAAGCAGCAAGTATTACAATCCAATGTTTCATTTCAAATTTAGAAGGCGCTATTTCGGATTCAGCTGTTTCAGATTTGTATATGCGCGGTTTTCTATAAGTAATAAATACTGAAATAAGAAGAGCTGCAAACATTCCGGCTCCTAGTATCAAAGTCGGTTTCCAGATATCGTTTCTCATTGTATTGACGCCATTTTGAATGAGATTATCTGCAATCAAGTTCTGAAAAATTAAACCAAATCCTGCTGGTATCACGATATACGGCATTTTTAATCCGAAAGTAAGTACGCTTGCAACAGCACGTCTATCTATTTTAAGTTTATTCATAATTCCAAGCAGCGGGGGAATTATTATTGGGATGAATGCAATGTGGATAGGAACGATATTTTGCGAAGCCATTGCAATAAGAGCCAAGATACCTAAAAGGATATATTTATTTCCGGCAACGTATTTGGAAATTTTAGAAGATATTACATTTGTAAATCCGGAATGCGCCATTGTAGCGGCAAATGTTCCAAGTAAAATATAGCTTAAAGCTGTCTCAGAATTTCCTCCCATGCCGGATACAAAAGTTTCCATAATATGACTTAAGTTTATACCAGCTAAGAGGCCTGCTGTGATTGTGGAAATAATAATTGCTAATAGTACATTAACTTTTTTTATACAAAGAAAACATAATAAGATTATTGATATTAAAGCAGGGTTGGTTATTAAGCTGATATCCATTTTATCTGGTTTCTGCTTCCTGTAAGAAGTTTATAATTTCTAGAGCAGCTTCTTTTTGAATCTCAAAAGGCAGGCTTTTCAAGTATTCAAAAGCTTCTGCAATTTTTTGATCTGTGTCGTACCATCTTCTTAAAACATAAGTAAAAGCGTCTGTTAAAATATTATCAGCTAAATTAATGCCATTTTCTTTTGATATTTTAATAATCAAATCAGCACACTCATATTGAGTCATTATGTTAGCATTTCTCATCAAACTAACTGCCAGGCTAACTGTGGGATCTATATCATACCAACGCTTATGCATACAACACCTTTTCTTCTTCCTATATATTTAATAGTATATTTTTTAGTTTATTTTGTCAATATAGAAACAATTCCAGATTTCTTGATTGCATCATTTGTTTTAAGAAGAAGCGTTTTGTCTTTTGAAGTTTCACCTTTTACAATTTCAATGCTTGTTTTAGGAATTTTGAATTTTTTAGACAAAAATTCAATTAAGGCTTTATTTGCTTTGTTTTCAATTGGCTGCGCTGTAACTTTAACTTTTATAAATTCATCTTCTAGAATTAAATCATTTTTAGATGAATTTGGTACAATTTTGACTTTAATAATAAGCCCATCAGCTGTTTCATTTATATATTTATCCCTCATACTTTTTGAAAGACCATAACATATTCATGTTTAAATATATAAAAACCGCCTGCAAGTGCTCTATAGCGCCATAAATTAGCAGTTTTGCCTTTTGCGCGTTCGTTTCCTTGCATATCTTTAATAATAATAGCTTTTGTGATGAAACCCAGCTTGTTCATACGTGCCATACATTCAAATCCAAGAGGAATATGCTGAGAGTTTGCGTATTTATCTCCAATTATTAAACAAGCAAATCTGCCTTTTTCAAGCAAATCATAACCATTTTTTGCAACTTTTTCAAATAAATCATAAAACTCTTCTGTTGTTGAGCAGTTAGATAAATCTTCTTTTTTATCGGAAAACTTAATAATATCATCATAAGGCGGATGAAGCATTAAAAGCTGTGCCTTTTTTGCTCCCATAATATCAAGCCTTGCTTGAACTTTTTCTTTAGCCGTTTCGTTTGCTGAGTCAGCACAAATAATATTTACGTCTGTGACTAACTGTTTTGGAGTAAATTTTTCGGAAACAGCTTCAGCCAGCTCATCTTTAAGCTCAACTCCAATGCATCTGCGGTCCATGTTGACAGCTTCAATTCCAGAAGTTCCTGAACCGAAAAATAAATCAAGAACAATATCATTTTTTTTAGTGTATCTCTCGTAAATCTGTTGAGCAATTTGCGGTATGTAGTTGCCGTGATATTCGTTGGAATGTCCTCCTTCTTTTAATCGGTTAGGAAATTCCCACAAAGTATCTGTTTTTACATGGTCATAATTACGCCATTGCTTTAAATTTATATCACTGTAAGCGGTAGTTTTGACCGCATTAACATCTACGACTTTTAAATCAGCCTTTTTAACAGTTTTTTTCTCTTTTAAATTAGACTTAACCATACCGTTATATTTACCCCTCTCCCCATTTGTTACATTAAGTTTAAATTATTTTTGGAAATTTGTAATCAAATAAATAGAGGATTTATAATAAAATAAAAAACCTCTCTATTTTAGAGAGGTTTTTTTTTATAACTATTTGTTCATATTTTGTAATCTGTCACAAGGGCTGCAAGGCTGTTGTACAGGTTGAACAGGGATGCTGCAAGGTGAAGATTTTTTCATGCAAGGATCGCATGGAACAGCTGCACCTGTAGGGCATGGTTCAGAAATTCTTTCGCAAGGATCACATTTTTTAATTTTTTCGCATCCGCATTTAGGTTTTTCACAACCGCATTTACCGCTGCCAAACCAAGTTGCAGGGTTTAAATTAGACCATGTGAAAGCGTTAGCACTTGTAGTACCGATTACGGCAGCTATACCTAAAACTGCCAATACTGATAAAGTTTTTTTCATCTCTTACTCCTTTAATTAAGTTAATGAACTGTATTTTTGATACATATTCATTGTAAGAAATGGAAAATTAAATACTATAACCCGATTGGGGAAATTTGAAATGAATTCTATTCTCTAATTTTTAACCCTGTCTACCAATCGATTTTCGTTATTCCAAGCAAAAGACGAACGTATTTCTGAGCCGACTTTTTCAATCAAGTGACCTTGAGATTTTTCACGCAGCTCTTTAAATTTCTTTGAGCCGGAGCTAAATTCATCCATAAATTCTTTTGCATAGCTGCCATCTTGAATTTGCGAAAGAATTTTTTTCATTCTTTCTTTTGTTCCGGAATTTATAATTTCAGCTCCTCTTGTGTAATCTCCATATTCTGCATTATTTGATATTGAATAGTGCATATCTTCGATTCCGCCTTGATAAATCAAATCAACAATCAGCTTAAGCTCATGACAAACTTCAAAATATGCCATATAAGGAGAATACCCAGCTTCTACTAATGTTTCAAATCCGGCTTTAATTAAAGCATCACATCCGCCGCAAAGTACTGCTTGCTCTCCGAATAAATCGGTCTCGGTTTCTTCTTTAAAACTTGTTTCAATAATTCCTGTTCTGCCTGAACCGATTGCAGATGCGTAAGACAATGCCAATTCTTTATCATCTCCTGCAATAAGTGCAGGCACTCCTTTACCAGCAGCGTATTCACTTCTTACTGTATGTCCCGGAGCTTTAGGAGCAGCCATAATGACTTTTATATCTTTTGGAGGCTTGATAAATCCATAATGTATATTAAACCCGTGCGAAAACATTAAATACTGACCAGCATGCAAATTAGGTTCGATTTCTTCCTTATAAACTTTTGCTTGAATTTCATCAGGGATAAGGATTTGTATAATGTCAGCCCATTTAACAGCATCAGCAATCGGCATTACTTTTAAACCGTAGTCTTTTGCTTTTACCCAAGACTGTCCTCCTTCTCTAAGTCCAAAAACAACGTTACAGCCAGAATCAACGAGGTTCATTCCTTGACCATAACCTTGGGAGCCAAATCCGATTATCGCAATTTTCTTGGTTTTAATAAGTTCAGTGTCGATGTCTTTATCCATATAAATTTTAAGCTTGTCCATTATTGATTTGCTCCTTTTGTAAGTTTTCGATTTCTTTTTGTATTTCTGCTCTCTGAGCTTCTTTTGCTTTTTCATAAGCTGTTTTCTGCTCAGAAGTTAAAACACGATTGATTGCTTTTTCATGTTTTTCTTTGATTATAGATATTCTTTCTTCTGTTGTTTTGAATTCTTCCTTAACTGCATTAACACGTTCAATAGTACAGTTATCACTTTTAGCTATTTCATCAATCTGGTTAATAAAATTAGAAACTTGTTGAAGTTCAGGTTCTAATTTTGTATATACATTTTCATCAATTTTTTTGATTTTCTTAGTTTGTTGTTCTGTTAAATTGAGCTGCTTATAAACTGTATTTCTATGATATTGAAATCTTTCCATTAACTCTTCTGCAGTTTGTGCAAACGCAGGGGTTATAATTAATAATAAAGTAATAATCAAGCTAATCTTTTTCATTTAAGCTCCTTCTATAACTTAAAGGGGCTTTTTAGCCCCTTTTTAACTATTCTTCTATTAATGATGTTTGTTCTCCGGCAGGTTCTTGCATTTCTTCAACAGTGCAGCCGCCTGAAGCCGGTGTTGTGTCATCATCTTTATCTGTGTTCACAATTTTGTTTACAGATACAACAGTATCATTATCAGTAAGGTTTTGAGCTCTTACACCTGTTGCAGGTCTTCCCTGGCAAGATATATCTCCGGCTTTAATCCTTGTTACAATACCGTTTGCAGTAACCATCATGATTTCATCTTTTTCTTCAACAATTGTTAAAGCAACTAATCTTGACATATTAGACTTGAATTTGGTTGCAATAAGCCCTATACCGCCTCTATTCTGTGAACGGAATTCACTTAATTTAGTACGTTTTCCAAATCCGTCAGAAGTTACAACAAGCAAGTCAGCATCGTAGTTTCTAGGAACGATATCGCAGCCGATGATTGTATCTGCAGCTCTAAGCTTCATAGAATTTACACCTCTTGCACTTCTGCCTAAAGGTCTTAAATCTTCAATCGGGAACCTTATAGCCATACCGCAAGATGTACCAATTATGATTTCATCATTTGAGTTTGCAAGTTTCACCCAGTTGAGTTTGTCGCCTTCTTCAAGAGAAATTGCAATAATACCGCTTCTTCTAATGTTTGCAAAATTATCCAGCTCAATTCTCTTTATATAACCCTTTTGAGTAAGCATAATAAGGTTTAAATCATGAGAGAAATTACTTACAGGAACAACCGCAGTAATTCTTTCACCCTGTTCAATTGGAAGAACATTTACAATAGGCAAACCTTTAGATTGTCTGCCGCCTTCAGGGAAGTCGTAAACGTTCAAGCTGTAAACGATACCTTTAGATGAGAAGAATAAAACTTTATCATGCATCATTGCAGTAAAGAAATGCTGAATGTCATCGTCATCTTTTGTTTTCATTCCGGCTTTACCGCGTGTTGCACGATTCTGGCGTTCAAATGTATCTAACGAAATTCTCTTTAAATAACCCTGATGAGTGATAAATACAGCCATAGGAGTATTTGGTGTCAAATCTTCAATGGTGACTTCACCCTGTTCAGGAAGAATCTGCGTTTTTCTGTCGTCACCGTATTTTTCTCTATCTTCAAGAAGCTCGCCCTTGATTATATCAAGAACTTTTTGTCTGTCAGCAAGAATACCTTCGTATTCTGTAATCTTTTTAAGAAGTTCATCGTATTCGTTCTTGATTTTATCTTGTTCCAATCCTGTCAATCTTCTCAACTGCATTTCAAGGATTGCATTAGCTTGATCAACATCAAGTCCGAATCTGCTCATTAAGCCTACTCTTGCTTCGTCTGTTGTCTTAGATTTCTTAATAAGCTCAATAACTTCATCTAAAGAACCTAAAGCAATTAACAAACCTGCTAATATATGTGCACGAATTTTTGCTTTTTTCAAGAAATAAATTGTTCTTCTTGTAACAATTTCAACCCTGTGCTCAACAAATTCGTTAAGAACTTCGTACAAGTTCAATAATCTAGGCTGTTTCCCGCAAAGCGTAACCATGTTAACGCCAAATGTTGTAGCAAGCTGGGTAAACTTGAATAAGTTATTTTTAACAACCTCAGGTTTTGCGTCACGTTTCAACTCGATTACAATACGCATACCTTCTCTGTCAGATTCGTCGCGTAAGTCAGAAATACCGTTGATTTTTTGTTCTTTTACAAGGTCGGCAATTTTTTGAATAAGCATTGCTTTGTTAACCTGGTAAGGAATTTCAGTGACAATAATTGCTGTTCTTGTTTGTCTTCCTGCTCCGCCAGGAATTTCTTCGATTGTAGCAACTGCTGACATCTTGATAGAACCTCTGCCTGTTTCATAAGCCTGCTTAATATCATTTAAGCCGACAATAGTTGCAGCTGTAGGGAAGTCAGGTCCTTTAATGTGCTCCATCAAACCTTCAATTGTAATTTGCGGATTATCAATTAAAGCAATTGTTCCATCAACAACTTCTCTTAAGTTGTGAGGCGGAATGTTTGTTGCCATACCTACTGCAATACCTGATGAACCATTTAACAAAAGCATTGGAAGCCTTACAGGAAGAACAGAAGGCTCTTCTAAAGAACCATCGAAGTTAGGTTCGAAATCAACTGTTTCGCAGTCAATATCAGCAAGCATAGATGTTGTAATCTTATGCATACGTGCTTCTGTATAACGCATCGCTGCTGCTCCGTCACCATCGACTGAACCGAAGTTGCCATGCCCGTCAACAACAAGATATCTTGTGTTAAAATCTTGAGCAAGACGAACTAAGGCTTCATAAACAGAACTATCACCGTGAGGGTGGTATTTACCAAGAACTTCACCAACGATACGGGCACATTTCTTAAACGGTTTGTCCGGTGTCATACCAAGCTCATTCATCGCGTATAAAATACGTCTGTGAACAGGTTTTAAGCCGTCTCTTACATCTGGAAGCGCACGTCCGACAATTACTGACATTGCGTAATCAATATAGCACTTCTTCATTTCTTCTCTTATATTAACCGGTACTATTTTACCGTCTGAAAACATGTTTTGTTGAGCCAAAATACTTCTCCTCTATCCCATAATATAATAATAGTATCACAAAAAACCTTTCTGTAAAGCAAATAATCTTTATATGATACCTGATGTATTTATAGAGTATATACGTCTTAAATCCACTGTTTATACAGTTTTAAGCTTTGTAAATTTATCTTTTGAAAAGGGCAATTTTTCAAAATGGAATAACTTTATATATATGTAAGAACTAAGTAAGAAAAAAGGAAAAAGAAAATAAATGAAGTTGGAAAAATAATTCCGTTACTCATTTAACCCAAGTTTTTTATACTCTCTCTTAATATCCTCGTGTTTATTTAATGTTTGCCGATTGCTCAAATCAGCAAACTTT
>CANARY010000008.1 GCA_947364235.1 uncultured Candidatus Melainabacteria bacterium
GCCATCATTCGTTAAGTCGCGAAACTCTGATTCGTTTTTTATTATTATGGTGCCGTCGTTATCAACATCTTTGGCAGTTACTTTGCCGTCAGAGGTTATACTGCCGGTGTTAGTGATATTTTCGCTTAATGTAAGCGTGCCACCTATTGTTGTAACAGCACTATTAGTTAGACTTGTACCGGAAACTTTACCGGAAACATCAAGTTGTCCCGCTGCGTTAATTGCCCCTTTTGAAATCAGGTCTTTACCAATAGCGGCAACACCTTCTGAACGGAAGCTGTTACCTGTAACATTTCCGCTGACATTCATATTATTAGTTGTAACAATATTGCCGGAAGCTGTTAAGTTTTCTTTGATTATTGCAGCACCGTTATTTGTAAAGTCTTTACCTGATACGGAACCTTCTGTTTCAAGCCTGTTTGTTGTAAGAATATTACCGGTAGAAGTTAAATTACCGCCAATTACAGCATTACCTCTATTAGTAACTCCTGCTGCTGAGACATCTCCTGCAGCATTAAGAGCTCCTGTGGACTCAATTGTTCCTGAAGCCGCAAGATTTCCGCCGACAGTTGTTTTGCCGGTATTAGTTAAATTATGGAGATTTGCGTTATTATCAATTAACAAGCTGCCGGCATTAACTTTTACGTCACCGTTGCCGGTTAAAGTACCAATTGCATAGTTGCTGTTGGAATCACCGTTCGCATTCAATACAGAGTTATCTGCAAGATTTAAGATATTAGTAATATCTGCTCCATTTGTGAATGTAAGAGAAGATGCAACATAAGTTGTTCCGTTGCCGGATACAGTTTTTCCAATTGTGCCTGAAAGGTTTAAAGTATTTTCATTCAAAATTGTTCCAGTTAAGTATTCGCCTTTTGAGGTTAATATACCGTAGTTGGTAACACTTCCAATATTATTATTGTTGGTTAAATTTCCGCTGGCTTTAACAATAACTTTTTGAGAAATAACATTATTGTTAATAACATTACCAGCAATACCTAAAGAACCTTCACCGGTTACAACTTGAGACAAAGTTCCGCCGGTTAAAGTCAATATACCGTTATTTGTAACAGGTCCGCCGACATTAGAAGCATGAATCGTTAAATCTCCGACACCAGTAATCAAAATCTGCTGACCGATAGTTGCGTTTGCAATAACGTCGCCTACAATACTTGTTTTTCCAGTACCAGTAACAGTCTTGCTTAGAGTGCCTGCAGATAAAATCAAGTCTCCTGCATTATTAACCACTCCGCCAATATTGGAAGCATTTGTTGTAAAATCGCCGGAAGCTGCAATATCAATAGCTTGAGAAATCAAAGCATTACCCTGTACATCACCCGTAATCGTTGTTTTACCAGCACCCGTAACAGTCTTAGATAAAGTTCCGCCGGTTAAAGTTAATGTACCAGCGTTAGAAACATTACCGCCGATATAATTTGCATTTGAAGTTAACGCTCCTGATGTTTGAGCAATACTAATATTCTGAGCAATCGTTGCATTTGAAGTAACAGCTCCTGTTACATTTGTTGTACCGCCGCCTGTTACTGTCTTAGACAAAGTTCCGCCGGTTAAAGTTAAGTTATTATTATTAGTAACTGTACCTTTAATATTTGATGCATTAGTATTAATTGTACCAGCATTTGTTATTACACCGGTATTAGAGCCAAGAGTTGAATTATTGGTTAATGTAACACCATTATTTATAGTTACCGCCTGATTTATTCCTGCACTATTTGTTGTGCTGCCAGAAATTGTAGTTGAGCCTGTTCCGCTGACAACCTTGTTCAAAGCTCCGCCGGTTAATGTTAAACGTCCTTCATTTGAAACATTTCCGCCGACAAGATTAGAAGCTATTGTTAAAGCCCCGGTACTCTTTGCAATATTAATCGCCTGGTTTATAGCAGCATTTGAAGATACTGTACCAGTTACATTTGTAGACCCGCCTCCAGAAACTGTTTTTCCAAGAGTTCCGCCGGTTAATGTCAAATTATTGTTATTTGTTACTGTGCCTTTAATATAAGAAGCATTTGTATTAATTATTCCAGCATTTGTAATAATACCGTTATCTGAACCTATATTCGCATTGTTTGTCAAAGTCACATTTGAATTGACATTTAACTTCTGGTTAATGCCAGCACTATTTGTTGTATTGCCAGTAATTGTAGTCGTACCACTTCCGCTTACAGCTTTTGACAAAGTTCCGCCGCTCAAAGAAAGGGCATTGTTGTTTGTAACAGTACCTTTGATATTCGAAGCACTTGTATTAATTGTACCAGCGTTTGTTATAACACCGGTGTTTGAACCTAATGCAGCATTGTTGGTTAAAGTTACTCCGCTGTTTACTGTCACAGCTTGATTAATCCCGCCGGTATTTGTTAAGCTTCCTGTAATTGTCGTTGAACCGGCACCGCTTACAGTTTTATTCAATGTACCGCCTGTAAGTTTTAGTTTGCCGGCATTTGATACTGCACCGCCGACATTACCGGCTGCAATTGTCAAATCACCTGTATTGGCTGCAATATTAATAGCTTGAGAAATTGCTGAATTTGATGTTACTGTTCCGGTTACATTTGTTGTACCTGTTCCTGAAACAGCTTTTGCTAAAGTTCCGCCGGTTAATGTCAAATTATTATTGTTTGTTACAGTGCCTTTGATATTTGATGCACTTGTATTTATTATACCTGAGTTTGTAATTGCACCGGTGTTTGAACCTAATGCAGCGTTGTTTGTTAATGTTACTCCGCTGTTTATTGTCACAGCTTGATTAATACCGCCTGTATTTGTCAAGTTTCCAGTAATTGTTGTTGAACCTGCGCCGCTTACAGCTTTGTTTAATGTGCCTCCAGTAAGTTTTAGCTTGCCGGCATTTGATACTGCACCGCCGACATTACCGGCACCAATAGTTAAATCTCCAGCTGCTGCTATTGAAATAGCCTGAGAAATTGCAGAATTTGATATTACTGCACCAGTTACATTTGTTGTACCTGTTCCCGAAACAGCTTTGCTTAATGTACCGCCTGTCAAGGTCAAATTATTGTTGTTTGTAACAGTACCTTTAATATTTGATGCATTAGTATTAATTGTACCTGCGTTTGTTATTACACCAGTACTTGAACCAAGAGCTGCATTGTTGGTTAAAGTTACTCCGCTGTTTACTGTCACAGCTTGGTTAATTCCGCCTGTATTTGTTAAGTTTCCGGTAATTGTTGTTGAACCGGCTCCATTTACAGCTTTGTTTAACGTACCGCCGCTTAAATTCAACTTACCGGCATTTGAAACATTTCCGCCGACATAAGCTGCATTAGTAGTTAAAGTACCAGCTGTAGTTATTAAAATAGCTTGATTTATAGCAGCATTCGAAGTAACTCCGCCTGTTATATTTGTCGTACCTGCTCCGCTGATAGTCTTACCTAACGTACCGCCGGTTAAATAAATGTTACCAGCATTGGCTACATTACCGCCTACATTGCCGGCATTGATGGTCAAACCGCCGGCATTAGTAATATTAATGCCTTGATTTATCGCTGAATTTGATGTTACAGAACCAGTTACGTTTGTTGTTCCTGCCCCGCTGATAGTCTTACCTAAAGTACCGCCGGTTAAATAAATGTTACCAGCATTGGTTACATTGCCGCCTACATTGCCGGCATTGATAGTCAAACCGCCGGCTGTTGTAATCGAAATTGCCTGAGATATCGCAGAATTAGATGTCACAGCTCCAGTTATACTTGTTGAACCTGCGCCGCTTACTACTTTATTTAAAGTACCGCCGTTTAAAGTCAATGTGCCAGCGTTAGATACATTACCGCCAATATTAGATGCGCTGGAAGTTAAACCGCTGTTTACAGCAATATTAATTGCCTGATTGATTGCAGAATTTGATGTTACACTGCCAGAAATATTTGTTGTACCACTGCCGCTTATTGCTTTGCCCAATGTACCGCCGTTTAAATTCAATGTACCTGTGTTTGTAACAGTACCTTTGATATTCGAAGCACTTGTATTAATTGTACCAGCGTTTGTTATAACACCGGTGTTTGAACCTAATGCAGCATTGTTGGTTAAAGTTACTCCGCTGTTTACTGTCACAGCTTGATTAATCCCGCCGGTATTTGTTAAGCTTCCTGTAATTGTCGTTGAACCGGCACCGCTTACAGTTTTATTCAATGTACCGCCTGTAAGTTTTAGTTTGCCGGCATTTGATACTGCACCGCCGACATTACCGGCTGCAATTGTCAAATCACCTGTATTGGCTGCAATATTAATAGCTTGAGAAATTGCTGAATTTGATGTTACTGTTCCGGTAATTTTGGTAGTACCAGCCCCTGTAACAGTCTTAGATAAAGTGCCTCCGTTTAAAGTTAATGTACCAGCATTAGATACATTACCACCAATGTTTCCAGCCCCGATTGTCAAATTACCAGCAGAAGTTATAGCAATTGCTTGTGAAATTGCAGAGTTTGATGTCACAGCTCCAGTTACATTTGTTGTTCCTGCTCCAGTAATTGTTTTGGCTAAAGTTCCGCCATTTAAGTAAATATTACCAGCATTGGTTACATTACCGCCTACATTGCCGGCATTGATGGTCAAACCTGCTCCGGTAATAATAGAAATTGCTTGTGAAATTGCAGAATTTGATGTTACTGAACCAGAAATTTTAGTTGTACCGCTGCCGCTTACAGCTTTTGCTAAAGTACCGCCGGTTAAATTTAAAGTACTATTATTTGTAACTGTACCTTTAATATTTGATGCACTTGTATTAATTGTACCGGAGTTTGTTATTACACCAGTATCTGAACCTAACGCAGCGTTGTTAGTCAGCGTTACACCGCTGTTAATAGTTACTTTCTGATTAATTCCGCCAGAGTTGGTTAAATTACTTGTTATTGTTGTAGTACCGCTGCCAGTTACTGATTTTGACAAAGTTCCGCCGTTCAAGTTCAAAGCATTGGTATTTGTTACATTACCTTTGATATTCGTTGCACTTGTATTAATTGTACCAGCGTTTGTTATAACTCCTGTATTTGAACCTAATGCAGCGTTGTTTGTTAATGTCACTCCGCTGTTTACTGTTACAGCTTGATTTATGCCGGCACTATTTGTTGTATTGCCTTTTAATGTTGTTTTACCGGTTCCTGAAATAACTTTGCTTACCGTTCCGCCGGAAAGATTTAAATTACCAGCATTTGTCACATTACTTGTAATACCATTTGCTGACATGTTAGCTGTTCCTGACGCGCCAAGTGTCAATGTGCCGTTAACTTTTGCTGTATCAGAAAGGTTCAAAGTACCATTGTTAACATTAACAGTGCCCTGAGTAATTGACTTATTGTTGTTCATTGTCAGAGTTGAACCGCCGTTAATATTCATTGTACCAGTACCGGAAATTGCAGTGCCGATGGTGTTTGTTCCCCCGGTTACGTTCAAAGTGCCCGCATTTTTTATTGCTGCATTTGAGTTTGTTGAGTTTAAGTTAATATTATTAATATTTGCTACACCGCCGGATGCGTTGTTTACAACAGAACCTTCACTGTTCACTGCATTAGTAATGTTAACATTATTCAATGTCAATGTCTTCCCTGAAGATACTTCAAAACCGGTCTTGCCGTTCATGTTCAATGTTGACTTATTATTTCCGTTTGCTACACCGGATACTGTTGAATTACCTTTGGTTGCGCCTAGATTGTCTGTCAATGTATAAGTATTTGATGCGTCTGCGAACTTGAATGTCTTTGCGTCTGTTGTGTCAAGCTGGTTCCAAAGCTTCAACGTATCGCCTTGAATGCTGTAACCGTTGCCAGATATTTCAGAAGTGGTTGTGTATTTGATACTGTCATTAGTTGTATTCGTTGTTGCAAGACTTAACTGACCATACACTTTTACTATCTGGTCTAATTGTGAATAAACAGTATCCCAATTTGTCAGAGCTTTGATTTCATCTTTTTCAGCAGTTTCTGTTTCTTTTAAAAGCTGCCTGTACATCAAAGAAGAGTTAACATCCAAACGAACACTGCTTCCAGAAGCATTTTTAATAACCTGTACAGTTATAGAACCATCTTCTAAAGGAATACCTGTTACATCAACTTTATCGATATAAACAGTACCTGAACCGCTGTTAATTGTAAGCGTATCAGCTTTTTTATTAGCAAGGTCAACATCAAGCTTCCAGTTTGTACCATAAGATGAGGAATAAAGAGAATTAATATTGTAATTATTAATCTTTTCATCCTGTAAATTAACAGTACCACCCTGAGCATTAAAGCTTGAAGTTTTAAATGTATCAGTCCCAAAAGTTAAATTACCGCTATTCAAAATTGTTCCAGCAGTTTTAACCTGACCGTTTAAGAAAATGTTACCGGTACTATCACCTTGCAAATACAAACGATATGAAGATGATGCAGCATTAATATTATCATCAAACTTGATTGAACCATTATTCTGAGCTGTCAAAGTAACACTACCGTCATTTATATAAATAGCCTCAGCTTCTTTAGCTCCGCTTCCTGACTGAACATAGTTACCTGAAAATTCTGTTGCAGCATTGTCAGCAATGATATTCAAATTATCATAAGAAGTATAAATCGCGCCGCCGTGAGCCGTTCCGGAAGCAGATTTTGCGTAATTATTTTTAAAACTGGTATTTTTAATTGTAAGAGGTCTATTAATAATATAAATTGCACCACCTAGTGCGTCGGTATGGGCATCAGCATAATTACCTGTAAATATAGAGTTTTGAATACCATTAGTAATTGTACTCGTATTGTAAATAGCACCGCCATTAGCAACTGCAGATGTTGATTTTACATAATTACCGGAGAAAGTACTATTGTTAATACCATTTATGTTAGCCATATTATAAATACTACCGCCATAAACTGAACTCTCTGCTGTAGCATAATTATTTTTAAAAGTACCAGATATTGTACCTATAGTATTATAATTATAAATCGCGCCGCCATATGCACCAGTCTTACCAGAAGCATAGTTATCAGTAAAGTTTCCGGTAATATTACCAATATTTGAATAACTGCCGCTATTATTGAATATAGCTCCGCCATTTGCAGCATAATTAGTTGACTCAACATGGTTGCGATTAAAATTACCCGTAATTGTACCAATTTTATTTTGGTTATAAATTGCACCGCCGCTTGATTCAGAAGATCCTTTTACATAGTTGCCGGAAAAATTACCTGAAATATTTCCTATACCATAAGAACTATTACCGTAACTATAATAACTGTTATAAATTGCACCGCCGTTAGCACTATTACTTCCAGATACAGCATAGTTGCCTATAAAATCTGCCCCAATGTCACCAATACTACCATTACTGCTGTAAACAACATTATAAATTGCACCGCCATAGGCACCTCCCGAAGAAGCTGTTACATGGTTATTATTGAATTCTGAGCCTGTAATACTATCAATATATGATTGATAATTGTATATAGCTCCACCTGCAGCTATATGACTACTACTACTTGTAGAAGTAGTTACAGCATAGTTATCCTTAAACTTGCCGGATATAGAAGTAATTCTTGCACTATTATTGTTAAAAATAGCGCCGCCATGAACTTGTTGTACAGAGTTTGCATAGTTGCCGGTAAAATCACCTTTAATAGCACCAATCTGTGCATAGTTGCCCTTATTATATATCGCACCGCCAAGAGCTGTACCGAGCTTTGTATCAGTATAGTTACTTGTAAAATTACCGGTAATATCACCAATCTTAGACCCGTTAAAAATAGCGCCGCCAAAAGCCAAGCTATAAGAGTCTTCACCATCACCATCTCTGGTAGTTACATAGTTGCTGTTAAAATCTCCAATAATATTACCGATTCGTTTTTCATAACTGGTGCTTGATGAACTTTGATTTCCATTGTAGATTGCACCGCCCATCGCTTCACAGCCTGCTTTTGCCCAGTTACCGGTAAAACTGCCCGTTATATCACCAATTCTGGAATACCAGTTGTTAGAATTTCTATAATGATTGTACAACGCACCGCCATAAGCATAAGTTTTTGCGTAATTAGAGGTACCTGCACTTCCCCCCTGAGCTGTAGCTAAAGCATAGTTACCGGTAAAATTACCGGTAATATTTCCCATCTCTTTATCAGCACCTTCATACATTATAGCTCCGCCATAAGCGTAAGCTGTTGCATTTGCATATTCACTGTAATCGTAACTAGTAGATTCACTAGTAGATGTTGAACTATCAGCTGTGGCTGATATACTGCTTATATAAGTAGATGAACCATCTTTCCAACGATGATAATAACCACCATCACTATTACTATCATAAGAACCACTTGTAGATGCAGAAGCTGAAAGATTCACCTCGAAAGTTTCTTCTTCAGTTACATATTCGCGTTTATCATTATCCCAATACGTACTTGTGTGTGTAAGAGTATACGATTTTGACGCACTTGCACTAGCTGAACCAGCTGTAACAGTTGCATTACCACTATACTCGTTACTTGTACCATGGATTGACGTACCGCCTTTTGCATCAGCATGAGCATAGTTTCCAGTAAAATCACCCGTTATATTTCCCATAGAAGTCGATGCATAAATAGCACCTCCTCCAGCCTTTGCAGTTGCACTGGTATCTGCATAAGTACTACAACTTGCGTCTGCAGAAGCTGATGCTCTTGCTGTAGCAGATGCTGAACCATCGTCATTTGTATCAGAAGCTGTACCCGCAGTTGCGTGAGCATCACCTGCATGAGCTTCTGCATAACCACCTTTTGCATAACCGCCGCGAGCATTAGATTCTACATAATTGTTTACAAAATTACCTTTTATATTCCCGCCGCTTGTAGAACTATTAGCAACAGCTCCACCATAAGCATTTGACTCAGCAGTTGCATTTGCATTAGCACTTGCATACGCATCCGCATTTGCAGACGCACTGCCGGTACTTGATTCATCGAAATCATCAGAAGCATAAGTATAATCAGAACCTGCTTTTGCAGTTCCGCCGCTAATAGTCTGAGTTAAATGTGAACCAACAAAATCTGATTGAATATCCGCACTTGAATTACTAACCGCACCGCCGTAATTTGTAACACTCATACTTGCAGAAGCACTGCCATAATTTGTGCCTGAATAATCTGTTGTTCCGCCATTTTGATTGATAGTCGTATTTACTCTGAACACTTTATTTGTGACAGCTTCTTGTGTAGCAGAAGTAGCCCGTGTAGTCACATTTGTATAGCCAGACGGAGCTGTATAAGTATATTTCATATACTTTGTCTGACCATTTGGAAGGTTCAATTTAACAGTATCAGTACCTGCAGAAGCAACTTCACTCCATTTTATACTAGAAGCAGTTCCTGCATTTGCAGTATTTAAATTGATTTTCCAGTACTGAGTGGTTATAGTTCCATCAGCATTAACCTTACTTGTCTTATAATGATAATCCTGAGCTGTACCCTCAACAACAGTATACAAACTGCCGGCAAAACCCGTAGCAGTACCTTTTACCTCCTTATTTGCCCTGCCGGTTCTTATATTTACCCCAGTTTGTTTTTTAGCCTTATTAATATGAGTATTTATGACTTCATTAATTCCGCCTTCATTGTCCGAAGTACGGCTTGTTGCAGCAAATTCAACAGCAGCTGATTCCTGCCCGTCCCCGATAAAACAGAGACCGGCTAGTGCTGCTATTACGATTTTTCTTGCTGCGCAATCCTTCGCTTGAGGTTTTTCCTCTTTTGCTGCAACATTGACTTTATCTTTACCCATATTACACCTTGATAACTTCAATTTTTGCAAACATCACATAAACATTCATGCGTTACGAATGTTTACATGGGGTATTTACCTTGTTCATACTCTATATTTATATTATATCTTATTGTATATATTTTTCAAGTCATCCTTTTGTATGAAATCTTTTGATAATCTACATTTGAGCCTAATATAATTTACAAAAATTTCGTTTAAAATCCGATATAACATTTTGTATAAAATGTTATATTAAATCAGAAAACAAAAATCGCTGTAACGCCCTATTTTTAAGGTATTCTAGCAAAAAGACAAATTTGTGATTTTTTGTAAAATTACAAAAAATCTGTTTAATATATTGGAAATACTATAGAAAAATTAAGCATTTTACAAAGATGATGATATAACATTTTATACAAAATGTTATGAAGTCAAGCCGCAAGCGGGTTTGAGGGCAATTAGGCTTGTAAAAATTTCTTAAATCTAGTATCATGAAAATAAAAAGGCTTATCATGCCGAAAAAAAAGTTAAAAAAAATCACCCCGCAAAACTATCTTAAATATTATTATGATATCCCTTATGAAGGCAAAACTTCTGCTGGAAAACCATTAAGAAAGCTTAAAAACATTACCTGTCCTTATAGAGGCGTTAAAATAATACCTAGTGAAACAATAAAAAGTTTTGAAAAAGGTCTGGCTAGATGCAGAACTGCAATTGATGCAGTTGAATTGCTTGCTCCATATCAAGAGAATATGCTTTCTGTGGAAAAATCTATTTATGCAATTTTCAAAGATTTCGCTCTTTTAAACCCCGAAGACAATCTTCAAAATTGTCTTCAAATGATTAAAACAAATTGCCTTACAAAGCTAAAGCTTGAAGAAATGGAAGTACTTGACGACGTAGACATATTAACCCGCAAGCTTTCTCCGCAAACTGCATTAAAGATAAGAGCAAAAACAACAAAATGCAGGCAAATTATTTTAAGCAGCTCCACACACGATACTTTCAAACGTAAAACATTTTTAAACTCGCTGGAAGAAATTATTCCAAAAGAAAATGAGAGAGAAATATTCAACGACATAAAGAACAAAGCGCTTTTCCTTCCAACTTCGGAGAGCAGCAGAAACGCGTTTATCGTAAAATACTCTAAACGAACCCAAATGGAAATTATCCGCCGTATTTTTATCGCTTCCACAGGTTCTATCGAACACGTTACCCCAGCTTCAAATGGAGGACTCAACACAATTGGAAACTTTCTTCTAACAACTGCAAGCGGAAACCGCTACCGCGAGAATATGCCGTTATGTGAGTACATAAAAAGGCATCCGCAAATCCCTCTATACATGCAGATGTACATTGATGACATCATAAAAGAGATTCATGCCGGAAACTTACAAGGAAACGAAACTTACCCATATAAAATAAAGAAAAAACTTTTTGAAGAATCTAAAGGAAGGATTATGATAAGCCTTTCAGCTTATAAATATTCTGAAGAAGAAGCAGCATTAGCCGTTGAAGCTTACGAACATAGATGGGAATTTAATAAATCAAGCGCACGATAACAGGTGCAATAATTACAGTCAAAATACCAACCACCACAAGCGCAAGAGTACTCATCACAACTTGTTTCGGTTTTCCTGTCTCGATACATTTACTTGTACCCAGCACATGGCTTGCTGCGCCAATAGCAAGTCCTATTGCAGCATCATCTTTAACCCCTATCAAATTCAAAATTTTATGACCAAAAACTGCTCCAAAAATTCCTGTCAAAACAACAGTACAAGCTGTAAGCTCAGGAATTCCATGCAAGCTCTTTGAAACTTCAATGGCAATAGGAGCAGTAACTGACTTTGGCAGCATTGAAACAACAAGAGAATGTTCAGCATGACATACATTTCCAATAAAGTTAGTACTCAAAATTGCAATCACAACAGCAAATACAAAAGCTGTATAGATTATCCGTTTATTTCGTACCAGCAGGTTTAAGTTTTTATAAAGAGGATACCCGAGCGAAATTGTAGCCGGAGCAAGTAAAAACGTCAAAAATGAAACAGACTGTTTATACTCGATATAATTAATATGAAATAGCTTTAAAAGCAGAATAATAGCAGCTCCTGCAATCAGAATAGGAGAAAGCAAGCTTATTTTCAGCTTTTGTGAAAATTTAAATAAAGCAACAGTTACAGCAATTCCCAGAGGATTAATCATTTTTCTGCTCCTTATTCAAGAACTTCAGTCCGTGCTCAACAAAAAGCCCAATACTCACAATAATTACAGTAGTTGTAACAAAAATAACGAGCAAAATCGAAAGCCAGTTTTTAATAAGAATATCTTTATAAACAATGAGCCCCACAACAAATGGAACAAACAGAACAGCCATATTCTTAAGCAAAAAATTTGAAGCAGATTCAACCCACTCTTCTTTGATTATTCCTGTAAATAAAGCCATCGTAAAAAGAATTAACCCTAAAATTGCAGGTGGAAAAGAAATACCGGTAAGTTTTACTAAATAAAAACTTACATAATAAATAAAAAATAATATTCCAAACCCTGCTAGAAACTTAAGCTTTTGCATTACAAAGCATCAACCTGTTCTTGAATATGTTTATCTGAAGGTGCAAGTTTCTGTGCATAGTTTACGAATGTCTTTGCATTATCCAAATATTTCTTTTTCCCAGTTTTCTTGTACAAGCATTCTTCTGTATAAGAAAAATAAAGATAAGCAACAGGGTTCTTTCTATCAAGTTCCAGCAATTTGCTAAAATATTCTTCTGCTTTTTCAAATTCTCCGTTCAAATAAGATTTGTAAGCATATCTTGTATACAAATCAACAGGAGTTTCTGTGCGATAAGCTTCTGCTTGCGTTTTAGCAGTATTTTTTTCAATAACAAGAGACTTTCTGTCAGAAGACAATCTTGGCTTAAGAACTTCTGATTTATAAATATTGTAAACACCTTGTTTTTTCATTTCATCTTCCATAAAATATTTTCTGGATTCTGCGTAATTTTCTAAACGGTGTTTTCCTGTTGGATGAGTATAAGAAAACTCTGAATCATTACTCATAGTATAAATAAAAGACAAAGTTTCTTTTGCTTTTGACAAATCATAACCAGCTTTTACTGCTAATCTTGCCCCCTCAGTATCTGCAGCATATTCCATTTTTTTAGAGTCAGAAACATAAGCTTTTATAGCAATTGCTCTAAGAGCGCTGTCTTCAGGGAAAGAATCAATTTTATGCATATACTTTGCCGCTCTCACTTGATGTCCCAGTATTGAATGCGCCATTTCATGACCAATCAAAAGCGCAATAGCATCATCGTTAGCAGAAAGAGAGTCAAAAGCCCCGGCATGAATTGTTATACAATTTGTTTCACTGGAATAAGCATTAAACGAATTGTCTTTAGAAAAAACTATTCTCCAGTTCATAAAATCCAAATTATTTGCACGGATTATTTTTTCTGCTATTCTATATACTTTATAAAAATCTGCTCCATAAGCCTGAACATTGTAATCATCGGCTTTTTTACCGCATAAAGCTGATTTTATCTTTGAATAAATAAGGTTATCAGCTGCATTTTTTGCATTTAACTTACTTTGCTCAATAGTACTATATCCGCCAAGATGAATAAGTTTCGGGTCTTTTATATTTTTATTAAAAACATTGTCTTCTGTATAATCCGCATAATACCTATCAGTGGTACTATACTTTTGAGCTTTTTCCATTTCGCGAATTTGAATTTTAGCATAATCTTTTGCATAAACTGAATTATTAAACACAAAACACAATACAATAGACCAAATAACTTTTTTCATACATTCTCCTTTTACTAAAAATAAGATAACATCTTTGTAAGAAAATTTCAATATATGGAAATTTCAATTACTTTATTTGGTATATTTAATTCAAAATAAAAAATGAACGCGGAATGGACATAACAAAAATAAAAAAGAGGCTAAAGTCAAGCCTCTTTTATGTTTTAAGTATTGGGCAGGGGTGGATTCGAACCACCGTACACTCTCGTGAACAGATTTACAGTCTGTCGCCTTTAGCCACTCGGCCACCTACCCTTATTAAATTTTAAAAAATGCCTTTGACGAGATTTGAACTCGTGGCCTCTCCCTTACCAAGGGAGTGCGCTACCCCTGCGCCACAAAGGCTTACATGCAACTACGAGTATTCTCTTGTCAAAAATAAAAGCCGGTAATAGGAATCGAACCTACAACCTACGGTTTACAAAACCGTTGCTCTACCGTTGAGCTATACCGGCGTCAAGTTCTATAATATTAGAAAAAAAATTTATTGTCAACTCAATTTTTTGACTTTTTTTAAAAATTCATTATATCTACATTAAATGGATGATTTTAAGCTTTTCTTCTAAAGAAAAAATACTAAATATCCGATAAATCATGATAGTAAATGAGGTACAACTATGCAAATCAATGGCGGTGTAAGATTTTGTGAACCGGGTATGAAAGCTTCTATTAGAGCTATGCACGTCCAAAGCGAAATCCTAGGAATGATTAATGAAAACGTAGCAGGGTTCGACAAAGTCGGATATCAGAGAAAAGAACCGGTAGTTTCTGCTTTTACAGAATACATCGGCATCCACGGGCTTTCAAACACTGTAGACGATCAAGTCGGTCGTATTATGGTCTCAAAAAACCCGCTTGATATTTCTATGGCAAATAAAGGTTATTTCCAAATCCAAACTCCGCAAGGCGTACAGCTTACACGTGACGGAAGATTTAAACTGGATAGAGAAGGCAACCTTTTAAACCTTGAAGATTGCAAAGTTTTATCTGATGCAGGCATGCCGATAAAACTTCCTGTAGTACCTGATAATCCTGCTCAAGTAATAGTTAATTCAAAAGGAAAAATAAGTGTCTTTGATAAAAATTCTAATCAGCTGGTTGATGCAGGATACTTAGGAATAGTTGACGCAAACGGAATGGCTGTTTTAAGTCCTGACGTTAAACAAGGATACAACGAATATTCAAATGTAACACTTCAGAATGAATTTCTTGCAGTAAAACCTGTTGTAAGAAACTTTGAAGCAAACAGGCAAATATTCTTAATCGAAAGCACTAACTTACAAAAAGTTATAAGCCAATTAGGAAGCGCGAACTAGGAGGGTATGAACAATGTATAACATGCAAGCAGTAGTAAGAAAAAGTATAAACAATGCAACGATGCAGTTTGAAAAACTTGGTTACGTTGCTAATAACCTCGCAAACTACAATACAGCAGCGTACAAAACAAACCGCTTTGAACAAATCCTAAGAGAAGACGGATATATTGACGGTGCAATAAGAACAAATGCCCTAAAAGGTTCAATTCGCGTAAGCAAAAATCCTTACGATATCGCAATTGATGGAGAAGGATACATTCCAGTTGTTTCAGAAGACGGAGAAGTTCAATACACAAGAGACGGCTCTTTTAAAAGAGGTGTAAACGGGTACTTGATGACAGTTGATGACTGGATGGTCGGAGACGGAATCAAAATCCCGGCAAACTCTTATAAATTTGAAATCAAGCCCAACGGTGATGTCATAAACTATGACAATGCAGGCTCGCTTCCTGAAAAAATAGGCACTATTCCAATTGTTCAATTTGACTGCCCGGAAGCTCTAGAACAAGGACACAATAATAAAATGGTTTACAATGATGAATCCGGAGTGCCTAAAATTATTAAAGGTTTAGAAAGCGTAAAACAGTACGCTACAGAAGTTTCAAACACAAACATTTATGACGAGCTTAATGATTTGATGAGACTAAATACTTCTATGATTGCCAGCATGAACCTTATGAAAGTTGCTGATGATATGTACAACAAAGCCATCAATATCCGCGAATAGTACTACGTACGCAGGAAAATGGCCGGGTGATATAAGCAAAATTACAAAATAAAATAATAATTCCAAATCACCCTCAGCACAAGACTATAAGACTTCTGTAAGAACAGCAAAACTCCAAGGAGAATAAAATGTATACAAGTTTAGATTCAATAGGCAAAACAAATTTAATGCTTGACTTAATCTCTCAAAAACAGAGAGCTTTAGGTTCAAATATCGCAAACGTAGACACTCCGGGATATGTAAGACGAGATATTGATTTTTCAGCTTATTTAGGCTCTATGAACAGCCCTTTAGAAACTAAACTCTCAACAGAACTCGGACCTTCCGGAATTCTCGAAGAAAGACAAAAACAAGAAATCGATATCGCAGAAGAACTTACAGAAATGCAAAAGAACTCGCTTCTTTATTCAATGGCAACAAGAAGAATGTCTAATATAATTACAGAGATGAAAACAGTTATAAATGTAGGTAAGTAGAAACATAAATGATATTGGCTTACATTAAGAGTGCAAGAATGTAAAACGAGGTAAAAACATGAGTATAATAGAATCAATGAATATCGGCTCAAATGCCTTAAAGACACACGGTTTAAGATTGGATATCCATGCAAAAAACATTGCGAACGTGGATACACCAAATTATGTAAGACGCATTCCTGTTCTTAATGCTTCTGAGGACATATCTTTTCACGGCTTAATGAATGTCATGAAAAACGATGTTTTCGGAGTCGGCACACTTCCTTACCTTCAAGGCGGAGTTGTTTTTAACGGCTGTGTAGAAGACCCAACCGTAGGCGATAGAATTTATTCTCCAGGCCACCCTGATGCGGATGCTAATGGATATATTAGAGCTTCAAATGTCAACGCTATGGTAGATATGGCAGATGCTATTATGGCACAAAGAGCTTATGAAGCTAACCTTGCGCTTGTGAATATCTCAAAATCAATGGCTGCTAAAGCGGTTGAAATCGGCCGCTAGAGAGGGGGTAAATGATTGAGTGGGGAGGTTAGAGGCTCTACTTTTTTTGTGCAGCCTTTATGTGCTTTGCCCGCTCAACAATTTTATCGTATTCAGGCTTAATAAGTTTCATTGCGTCAATATATTTTTTTGCAATATTTAACCCCATACAAGTCAAAGCTCCAAATACAAACATAAACGGCACGTCTTTTCTATGCGCATCTAATGCTGCAAGAGTAAAGCTGGCACCTGCTGTAAAAAGAGTTTCATTTCTTTTAGCTTTTGCAACTCTATATAATCTATTTATTGAGTTTCCTTGTAATACAACTTTCATTTGATTGCCTCCTAATTTAATAAAATTAAAACATAAAAATTTTTGCTAGTATGCTATAATTGTAAAAAAGCACGGAGTTTATTATGTTTGAAGATTTTAATGAAGTTATATGCCTCGGCATGGGCGGTTCATACTCAGAAATTGCAAAAGATGAGCTTTTCAAAGCTTATGACTTATATTTATATCAGCGCTCTTTAAATTCTATTAAAGAATGCATTGACTATGTAGACGAAAACAGCAACGCAATCGCTGTACTGCCAGTAGAAACAACTTATAAGGGCATCATAAGAGAAACTATTGATAATCTTATTCAAACAAAAAACCAAAACATACAAATTTTAGCAGAAACGATTATTCCAGTTAATGATTGTATTCTTTCTAAAACGACAGAGTTTTACAGTATATCAGGTTTAATTGCTAACCCCAACGCATTAGCAAAAAGCAAAAATTTTGTACGCGACGAAATGCCGAGACAGCTCAGTATAGTAGTTGCAGAAAGCATGGACGACTCAGCCAGACTTTTGAACGGCTACAACCTGACATACTCTATAATCGGAACACACAAAACTGCAGAAATATACAATCTTAACGTTCTAAAAGAACATATCGAAGATGATAAAAACAACAAGCGAAGATTTATTGTAATAGGAGATGCTTCAACACATCCGACTGGAAAAGATAAGACAAGTATCGTTCTTTTCTTAAATGACAGACAAGGAGCACTTTTAGATATCGTTCAAGTTTTTGTAAAATACAATATAAACATAACACAGATTAATTCTAAAATGATGAATAACAATGCAGAAGAACAAGCCGTATTTATCGACTTTGATGGTCATAAAGAAGACGAAATAATCAAACAGCTTCTGAATGATTTAGAACCATACGCCCACAGCGTGAGAGTAATAGGCTCTTACACAAGATATTAATGTTGCCATAACAACATGTTGCTTTTGCAACACTTGTATGATACGATTTTGAGGTAAATATATAGGAATTTTGTGTTATGGCTGAAACTATAGAAGAGAAACCGATTAATCCGTGGCTTGCCTGCCTTCCTACAATGGCATCTGCGTTTATGTTTGTACTGGATGAAACAATAGCTAACGTTGCACTTCCGCACATGGCTGGCAGTTTTTCTGTAAGCAGGGAAGAGTCTATGTGGATTTTAACTTTCTATTTGATTGCAAGCGGTATTGTAATCCCGATGGTAGGCTGGTTTAGTAAAGTTATGGGTCGTAAAAACTTTTTTATGTTTAGTATCGTACTTTTTACTATAGCATCGGCTCTCTGCGGTCTTTCTAAGAATCTTGAAACGATGGTTTTTGCGAGAATTTTACAAGGTATTGGTGGCGGAGGCTTGCTTCCAATTTCTCAGGCAATATTATTAGAGAACTTCAAGCCTGCAGAGCGAGGAAAAGCAATGGCTATGTTTGGCTTAGTAATCGTTATTGCTCCTATTATCGGTCCTGTTCTTGGAGGCTGGATTACTGAGAACTGGTCTTGGCCGTTTATTTATTTTATAAACCTGCCAATCGGTGTAATAGCTTTGGCTTTATCAAAAGTGTTTATATATGACCCGCCTTATGCACAGAAGCAAAAAGGCGTCAAGACTGATGTATTTGGATTTTTTACTCTTTCTGTCTGGCTTTTAACTTTACAAATAGTTTTAGACAAAGGAAACAATGCAGACTGGTTTAACGCTCCTTGGATTTGCTGGCTTTCTGCGCTTTCGTGTATTACAGGCTTAGCGTTCTTAATATCTCAGTTAAAAAACAAAGAAGCGCTAGTTGATTTAAGCGTATTCAAAGACAAAAACTTCCTGATTGGTACACTTGTTCAAGTTGTTATGCAAGCAGTGCTTCTTGCATCTTTAGCTGTTTTACCGCAATTTTTACAATCATTAATGGGTTATGACGCTTACAAAAGCGGACTTTCGATGATGCCTCGCGGTTTAGGTGCTCTTCTTGCAATGGTTCTCTGCGCGACATTAGCTAATTTAATTGATAACCGAATTCTTGTAATGATAGGTTTAGGCTGTATTGCTGGAGGAAGCTGGATGCTTGGAGGCTTGAACTTAGAATTTTCTACAATGAATATTGCTGTTCCAAACTTCCTATTTGGTATTGGCTTAGGACTGGCAATGATTCCAATTATTACGCTTTCTGTTGCTACAATTAGAAACGATCAGATGACTAACGCCAGCGGACTTCAAAACCTTATGAAAAATATAGGAGGCGCTTTTGGAACTTCAATAGTTGCAACGCTGTTATCACGAGGAGCACAGAAGCATCAGTTTATGTTAATTCAGCATTTAACTGATACAACGCAGACATACACTGAACGCGTTCAAGCTTACGCAAGTGCATTTATGACCTCTACAGACCCGCAAACAGCTCTTTATATGGGTCAGCACACAGCTTATCAGCTTTTAATGCAGCAGGCAAATTTAGCAGCATTCATTGATGCTTTCAGAATTTTTGCAATCGCAGGGATTGTAATTATACCTCTGATTCTTCTATTAAAAAACTTGAAGAAAGAAGAAACAAATGAATAAAATTATAATAACATTAGCTTTACTATTAATTTCATCTCCTGTTTTTGCAGGGTTAATGCAGCATCGTATTGACATGATTGGATTTGGAATTCTTAATGCAAATAAAATCAACAAAAGAATGTTTTTTACATATTCAGAGCAAGAGAAAAAACATATAATTCCTAAAGAAGTAACTAAACGCGAAATAATAATTTACGGTGACACTATTCAATACGCAGAAACCGATGACGAAATTGCAGCAATGCTTTCTCAAAAAATTTCTAACGCTGAAAAATCTTATGATGGTCAAGGAAAAGGCACAATCGGCACGCTGCAAGTATTAATATCACCAAAAAAATACGAAATAATAGGTGACAAAAGAGCTGTAGATTACATGGTTAGAGCCGGTTATAACCCGCTTGGGCTAATTACTTTCATTAATAAAAGCTGTCCGCAAAAGAAATACGATATTATATCTAAACACTATTTAACTTCCAAAAGACTTGCAGAAGTTTATGAATACATTCTGATAAAATATCCGTATTTTCTGCAAAACAACACATATCTTACTAACATTTACTACCAAAACTTTTTACTTAACTCAATAGAAAACAGAAAAAAACTTGAAGCAAAACTAAAAAGTAACAGCTTAGAAAAGGTAAAGTATGAATAAATTCTTACTCAGTCTGATTTTTTGTTTAATTAGCACAGCAGCAATTAATGCTCAAGAATTTATCACAGATTTTCTTGCAGATGAATACACTGCCGGAAAAATATATGAAAAACCGGATGTCTTAAGCGAATACGATTTTACAAGCACAGATTCTGTAGCAATAAAGTTAAGTACACTAGAAACGCTGTCTACCAGAAATAAAACTCTTCATGATGCACAAGAAATACAATTAATTTCAAAGTCTAATATTTATTATAAAAACCAGCTTATTGTAAAAAAAGGAGAAATCGTTTCTGCCAAAATAGAAACAATTATCCCAAGCGGAATGAATGGCATACCTTACTACATTTATATTGGAGATTTTAAATTCCAAAACATTGACTCATCTAAATTGCTTTATAATTACAGCAAAGGCGGTGTTAACCGAATGTACTGGGTGCTCCCTTTAAAATGGAGCTTAACATTTTTACCTCCAACAGGTTCACTTACAAACTTTATTAAAGGCGGACACGCAAAAATTACACCAAAAGACACAATCACTGTACATTATTTCCCAAATTGGAAATAACTACGCTTCAGATTGACATTCTTCTTTAATTTCGTCATCTTTTTTTGAAGCAGTCATTTCTTCCGGTGTAGTTACAGTTTGAACTTCCGCATCAGCTTCACAAGCTTCTTCTGCTGTTCCTTCTGCTTCAGCCTCTTCATTTATACCTTCTGCTGCCAGAGTTGCTTCGATTTCTTCTTCATCTTTTGCTCTGATTACAGGAATTGAAAGCATCAAAGCAACTTGCTCGCCTTCTTGCTGAAAATCAAGTTCAAGAAGTTCTTTATCAAGCTCAACATAGCGTGAAAGCAAGTCAATCAGCTCACCGCGCATCTGTTCCAGAATTTTTGGAGTCAAGTTCGTTCTATCTTGCATCAAAACAAGCTTCAATCTGCTTGCAGCAACTGATTTTGAAGCATCTCCTTGTTCTTCTTGAGGGCGGAAGAACTTAGCCACTGTATTGTATATATCGGAGAAAAGCCCCATTTCTACACCTTCGCTTTCAATTTTGCAAACGCATTTTTAATTTTTGCCATAAACCCTTTTGGCTCATCTAAATCAAGAAAAGGAACTTCTTCACCAAGTATTCTCTGAGCAACATTTCTATAAGCTTTACCAGCAAGAGCTGCCTCATCATTAACAATCGGCTCGCCTTTGTTTGTAGAAGTAATAATGCCTGTGTCTTCAGGAATTATACCAACAAGAGGGCAGGAAAGAATTTCTACAACATCGTCAACACTCATCATTTCGTTTGATTTAATCAAGCTAGGTCTAACTCTATTCAAAAGAAGTTTATAACTTGTAATTTCTTCTTTTGCTTCCAAAAGTCCAATAATTCTATCCGCGTCTCTAATTGCAGACATTTCCGGAGTTGTAACAACAATTGCTTCAGAAGCACCTGCCACAGCGTTCTGGAATCCTTGCTCAATACCAGCCGGGCAGTCAACAAGCACAAAATCATTTTCTTCTTTTAAGGTGTCACAGATGCTCTTAAGCTGTTCTGCGTTAACTGCTGTCTTATCGCGTGTTTGAGCTGCAGCAAGAAGAGAAAGGTTTGGATTTTTCTTATCTTTAACTAATGCCTGTTTCAGCTTGCAGCGTTCTTCAATAACATCAACAATTGTATAAACAATTCTATTTTCAAGTCCTAAAAGCAAATCAAGGTTTCTCAATCCTAAATCTGTATCAATAAGGACTACTTTATAACCTGCTTTAGCAAGCGCTGTGCCGATGTTCGCACTTGTAGTTGTTTTTCCTACTCCGCCTTTTCCAGACGTGATTACTATTACTCGACCAGTCATTAATCTCTCCTTAACTTTTTATAAATTACTATCTTTCCATCTTCAATTTGAGCTTCCTCAGGAGTAAACTCATTTGTTTTCTGTACATAAGGCACATTCAAAGTATCGTTACGCCTTGCGTACAAACCTGCTATTCTTAACTGTATTGCATTCAGCTTTAACGCTCTGACTTTCGAAGTCACATTACCAAGAGAACCTGCATGTGCTATTCCACCTAAAATTCCCCAAACAGTAATATCTCCTCCTGCTACAATTTCACTGCCTGGATGAGCATCGCCTATTATTAAAATATTCCCTTCATAGCTTACTGTCTGACCTGAACGTAAAGTTTGATTAATATACAAAGTCGGAAGAGTTTCTGTATTTGTATCATTCTCTTCTGCACCTTCAGGAAGAACATCACCGGTATCAAGAAGTATATATTTACTTGCTTCTTCCGCTTTGATTAATCCTTCACTTTCAGCCAGAGCCTCAAAGTTCGCTTCAAAATGTTCCGCAGGGATAATTTCTGAAAGCTCCTGTGTTGACTGCTCGTCATAAATATCTTCTATACCTTCTGCTGTTTCAATAGGATTGGCGTTAGAATTCAAATCTGCATGAACTTCTACAGTCTTGTCCTCTTCTACAACTTCACATTCTGTTTTTATAACAACTTCTTCATCTTTAACTTCTTCTGCTGCTGAGCAGACAATTGAAGGTTCAAGATTATCAGAGATTTCTGAAACTATAATACCAAGGCTTACTGCAGAAGCTTCTGTTTGTTCAGAATCTGTATCAATAAATGCAAGATTTGCATCCATTGATTCAATCAAAGCCTTAATACTCAAAAGCTGGGACTGTTTTAAATCTAAAGCGCCCAGTTTCAAGCAGACATTTTTTCTTTTAACTTCAGGATGCTCCATAACAGAACTAAGCTCAAAAACAAGCTGTGTAGTATTTTTAGCATCGCTTAAATCAATAATAAACCCGTTCTCTACAAAACCTTTTTCCATTTATAATACCCAAATAATCTACCACTGATTAAAAGAATATCTTAAATGTTTTTTCAATTCAATAAAGTGTGACGCATTGTAAAGCCGAATTTATTTGGTAAGAGATTCCGCTGCTTCCAAAAAAGCTTTATAAGTATCCGGAGCAACAATTGACTTACATCTTTCAAGTTCTTTTTGCGAGTCCAGTTTATTATCTCTAACACTGTCTTTAAAAAATTTCTTTTCACAATCATAAACTCTTTCAGGAGTTATCATTGTAATAACATCATATTCGTTTGCGTCATAATCATAGTTACGAAACGCACAATTATAAGCCACATACAAAGGAGTAAACGTTGTACTCGGAGAATAACGGCGTTTCGGCAGGCAAGGATTATCACCTGTAAGCGACAATGTAATACCTGCAGTACGGTGCAAATAATTTTCGCAGCTGATAACAGTATTTTTATCACCGTATTGTTCAATTTCTTTAACACGTTTTGCAAGAAAGCTTTTTTGCATTTCGTTTTTTGCAAATTGCTCAGCTCTTTGCAAAAGCTTAGAATTTATTTTTGCCTTAAAGGTTGATTGTTTATTTATATTGTCAATACGCATAATTTAATTTTTACACGAACATTCTTTTTTGCAAGAATCATCTTCTATTGCTTTTCCAAGAAATACGCGCATTCCTCCAAAACGTTTGCTTAAAGTATGTTTAAAACCTTTGACTATATCATTTACATTTAAGACAACATTATTGACATTCTTAAGAACGCAGTTTGTCAATCTGATTGTTTCACGATTTGCATTGCCGGTTAAATCATTGATGTTTAAGCTTGCAGTTTGGAAGTTCCTTGTAGCAGCTTCGAAGTTTCTTGTCATCAGCTCTATATTTGCAAAACTGTTATCGAGTCTGTTATCACGTCTTACTGAATTATTAAGTTCAGTAGAAACATCCGCAAGATTTCTGCTTGTAATAACCAGATTTTCTCCTGTTTCTTTTAAAGAAGGTCTTAAATCTTTTAGAATATCATCAGCAGTTTTAAATAAATCCGTTAAAGCGTTCAAAGTTTCTCCTGCAGATTCTACAGTGCCGCTTAAATTGTCTTTCAAATCATCGAGCCCGCCGTTATCTGCTTGAGAATCGATATAACTGGAAATATTAAAGCTGGTTGAACCTTTTATCACAGAATGATTTTTCAAATACGTAATCGAAGGAGCTGTAGGATACTCGAGCTCCACATAGTCTTTTTTATCCTTACGTTTCACTTTAGCAGTAGTATTATCAGGAAGTTTCAAATTCTTAGCATTTAAAACAATATCCACGCTTGTAGTTGTAAAATCATTAGTAGGGTGAACTCTAACAGTACGCCCTATTCGAAAACCTTTGTAATACACATTTAACTTATGCGGCATTGGTTCTAATTTATCAAACACCGCAACAATATGGATATTATGAAATCCGTGGATTAAATACAAAAATCCAGCAACACCCATAACCGCCCCAATCAATAATACTAAAATTTTATTCATATAATAATTATTTTTTAAATAAGAAATTTGAAAATCGGACAGTTTGGCAATAAAATAGGGCGGGTTTGCTTCGCAAACCCGCCCTATTTAAAAATAAACTAAGATATACGTCCTGGAACAACTACTCCGCCTTTTAAATTCTTTTTGTAGAATTCTACATGCGGCTGCAGTACGCTGTCAAGAACTTCCGGAAGCGTTTTATTCTGCATAACAGCTTCAACAATTTCCTGATAGCAGGTTGCAAAAGCACGAAGCTGAGTTACAGCACCTGCTGCTTCAGGAGTTAAGCCCAATTTTGAAGTTTCAACATATTCTTTAAAGAATGCTCCTGAAACTTCATAAGACTTAGTCAAAGCGCCGATATATGCTTCTGCATTTTCTGAACATATTCCTTTATCTGCAGGAACAGTAAGCGCAAAAACAAGTTTGTTTGCAGGGTTAAAATGAGCTTCTGCTGAGTGATGCATTGCATCAGGCACTTTTGCAACTTGTTTAAGAGTATCTTTAACAGACTCATTCTGCATTTGTGCATGCCAGTAAACAGTGTTTTCAAACATTGAACCCATGTACTGATGAACAGAAGCTTCTATTCCGTTAAGCTTTGCATCAGCCCAGAAAATACCTTCCTTCAACGCATCATTTAATTCTAAATCAGAAGAAAGTGAAAGTGATGAAATTTCTTGAGCTGACATTAACATTGATTTCATATCTTCTTTGCTCATGCCGGCAAACGCCAAAGTAAACAAAGCGTGGTCGTCAAAAGCTGAAAATCTTCCGCCGACATCATCATGAATAAACAAATCACCGAGCCAGCCGTTTTCGTTAGAAGTTCTTCTAAGTTCGCTTTTTTCAGCATTACCGTCTGTTACAGCAATAAAATGCTTAGCTGCAGATTTTTTAGCTTCTTCCAAAGATTGTCCTTTTGAAACATAAGCATCTTCAAGCATTTTTTGAATTCTTAAAAAACCGTCCTTTGTTTCAAAAGTTGAGCCTGATTTTGAAGCAATAAGATAGTTAGATGCTAATACATCTCCGCCTAATTTTTCCAAAAATCTTGCAAAGCTGATTGAATCAACATCTGAATAAAAATAAATAACATCAGAGTTGATATTCAAACCATTAATGCTCAACATGTGTTCAACAGTGTGTTTAGAACCGCCAATACCCATAACGCTGAGTTTATTTACGCCTGTTTGAGATTTTAAGTTTGATGCTAAAGAATAAATATCATCCAATCTTTTAGCTTGTTCCTGAGGTAAGTTTACCCAGTTTAAGAATTTCCCCGGCTGATTAGCACGAGAAGAAAATTCACTGACAAATTCTGATACTTTTGAAGCGTATTTTGAAAAATCAACGCCTGAAAAAGTTGTTTTTAATGATGAATTTTTTGTTAACATAGTAACTCTCCTTTTTTTTATATAATAGCATAAGCATGTTTTTGTAGTATTATAAAAGAAAAAGTTGGGAGAGAATTATGGAATTTATTAATACAATACTGTCTGTTCTAATAAAATTTATAGAACACGTAATTACAGTAATGGGTCCTTGGGGAATAAGCCTCCTTATGGCAATAGAATCTTGTAATATTCCTCTTCCAAGTGAAGCGATTCTGCCTTTTGCCGGCTATATCGTAAGTAAAGGAGAAATGAATTTTCACATAGCAGCTCTTGCCGGAGCATTTGGGTGTGTCATAGGTTCAATTCCTTCTTACTACCTTGGATACTTTGGCGGTCGTAAATTTATAGAAAAATACGGCAAGTATTTCTTAATCTCACACAAAGACCTCGATGATGCTGACAGGTGGGTCGAAAAATATGGAGACTGGGCATTCTTTATCTGCAGAATGCTGCCGGTTGTACGTACGTTCATCTCGCTTCCTGCCGGAATTCTAAGAGCTAAGAAAAGAATTTTCTTCACACTGACTTTCTTAGGTTCACTTGTATGGAGCTATTTGTTAGTATATGCAGGTGTAAAATTCGGGCAGAACATGGAAGCATTCAAACACATCTGGCATAAATTCGATATCTTAATCGTTACCGTGATTGGAATTCTTGGACTATTGTATTTATATAAACACTTCAAACATTTAAAAGAATCTTAACAAATAAAAGCGCCTTAAAGGCGCTTTTATTTTTAAACTATATAAGTTCTTCTTTTTCCTCTTTTCTTTCTTCGTGAAGCTGAATCATATCTTCAAGTTCATCCGGCATTACTGTATTATCAGCAACTCCTTCTTTCTGCAGACCTTTTTCTAAGATTTTAACTTCTTTCTCTTCAAACTTATCACCTGTTTCAACAATATCTCTATCGTGATAAATCTGGATAAGTCTTATTGAGTTTTCTGTTGGCGAGCTTATTTCGTTTGCACGTTCCTGAATCTCATAGCTTGGCCAGTCTTCCGGCAGCTCAGCAATTGTAGTATATCCCATTTCTGTATCCAATCGTTTATCTACTTCGTTTACAAGCACTTTACGCACATAATCTTTCTGGCTTTGGAACCTGCAAGGAATAACAACTTTCGAACCAACCACTTCTTCAGGATCACGTCCTTCATATTTTTTAAACAACTCTGCTGCAATCTGTAAATGGCCTAGCTCAATATCAAGACAAACTTCCCAAAGAGCCTTAACTCTATCATCAACTTCATCTTCAACACAAGTGTAGTAGTTACAAACTTCAGTAAATTCGTGAAGCAGGAACTTTTCCCACAAGCTTTCTGACGGGTCAATCAAAGATTCATACATTGTTACGTGCTCTTCCTCAACGTCTTTAATCTCTGCATAAGTTTCTCTTAAAACGTGATCAGCATACATAAAACCATGTTCAGCATAATAATTATGAGTCTGCTGTTCGCCTGCAACAAGAGTTAAAATATTAACTTTAGTTTGAGGATCAGCTGTTGATTTGTCATAATGATTTCTAAGTCTCATTGCGTTACAGTTATGGTGATGCTGAGTAGGGCGTCCTACTATAATATCTGTCTGCCCTTGAACAATTTCGTTTGGCTTAATACCTTCAACCATGTAAGCAAACTGGCTGTATCTGTATAAATGGTCAAAGTCTTCTAAAAGTCCAAAATCAAAAGTTTCTTTAACATATTCATCCGGTTCATTCTGAGCCATCCAAGCAGTTAAATCAACAGCAACCTGTTCATACCCAAGAGTCGTTTCAAGGACAGACTGATCAGCCGGAGCCATCCAGTTCATTGTTGTTTGCTGAGAATCTTCAATTCTGCTTATTTTTGCAATAACATCTTTATCTGTATCATCAATTACGTACCTGTTAAGCTGGTGTTTAAAGCCCCAAGCCTCAACTTCTATACCATTCATCAAAATTTGCCTAGTTCTTGTATAGCAGTCTACTGCTGATTTATTATAAGGCTTTCCTACAATTTGATGCCAATTTCTTAATTGTTTCTCAATAGGAAGTCCTTTTTCTTTTAATGGATTAAAACTCATTATATCCGCCTTTCTGCAGAATAGCTCTGCACAAAAAGATTAAAAAAAACGAACATAATTTTTATCCCGCAAGAAGATATTAGTCAACTAGCTAGATTATGGTATAATAACAATATAATTATCAGGAGTATGAAAATTGTTTGAAATAATAAAAAAGTGTAACATAAAATCAAAAGCTATTTTAGAAGACAACAGATTTAAAATTGATTTAGATTTTTTTCAAAATTTAACAAAAACAAGTGTAATTTTAGATTATGAAATAAAAAATATAAAACTCAAAGATATTAAAAGATCTTGGAAAAATAAAACAATTAGATTAAATAAAACTCACCCTTACTTATATCTCCAAGGTCACGTAAAACAATATGAAAAATATTGTATTGAAAATAAAAAGCTTAGCAATTTCGAAATGAGCAAAGCCAGGTTTGATAACTTAATCAAAGATATCACTGAAAATTCATTCAATGAGCTTTATATGCCTATAATTAATTCACAAACTAATGTAATTCTTGATGGCCAGCATAGATGTTGCGTTTTGTATCATTTATATGGTGAAAATTACACAATACAATGCTTATCCATAACAATTGTTCCTAAAAAGTATAAATATACTCTTTGGCAGCAAATTTTCTCTATAAGAAACGCTCATGGAAAACAACACAAAATTTTAACAATCCTTGGATTTAAATTAAAATTCAGACGTAAATAAAGAACTATCAGCTGCTTACAGATTGGATGTTTTTATACAAAAAAATTACAGAGGATGGGGTTCCATCCTCTGTAATTTACCACAGAATTGACGAGTTCAGAACTTGGTTGCTTGAGAATGTTGCATAATTTTCATTTTTTACAATACTCAATATATTTTATTATCTTTTAAAAATATTGTATAATAAGAAAATAAAATTTTATTCAAGGAGGGAATTATGGGTGCAATGTATTTTTTACCGCAAAATGATATTACAACACAAGAATTAGCAACAATAATGGGGTTTGTTACTGTTGGTTTAATTAATAATATTGAACAACGCAAAGAAGAACTTTTGCAAAGGAAACAAGAATGTTATCCTTGCATAAGGATAGCAGACAGAAGTTTAAATCCAAATAAAACATTTATATTATCAGAAGATATTTATAATACTATGCCTATTGCATTAAAAAGGCATTTTTCTGCATTTTAAATTTGTTTGTTATTATTCTGTAATTCACATTAAAGAGGTATTAATGATAAATTGGGATGCTGTAAGTGGAATTGGAAGTGTATGTGCAAGTATTGCAACATTCTGTGCTGTAATTGTGTCATTGTGGCAAACTCGTCTAAAAACTAGAAAAAGTTTACAATTTGAATTTTCACCATCTGTTATTGGAGTTGGTGATATTGGAGTAAAGGATGAACCATATGTATCACTATCTGTTACAAACATATGTCAAAGAAAAATTAAAATTGTAAGTTGGGGAATTATTTTAAAATATGGACATAAAGCTTGTTGTTGTACTAGCACTATGGGTTGTTTAGGGGATAATTTACCAACATTGCTAGAACCAGATGTAACAGCTAATTTATTTACTATTAGAAAACCATTTTATCAAACTATACAAAAATATAATTCTGAAAAATTTCTTGATAAAAATTCAAAACTTAAAATGTATGTTACAGATGCTTCAGGTTCATTATATGTATACACTACTAAATGTAAAATAAAAGATTTTCTAAAATAAAGCTCTAAGTATTATACATTATCCTCATAACCTCTGCCTTGGCAAAATTCACACCCTTCTAGGTAACTATTTCTCAAATCACCTCCCAGTTGTAGTTCATTGCACCAACTGCAACTTCGTACCGACACAGAACCTGCTCCGCAATTTGTACATGTAAACACACCATTGATGTATGCAACAGAATTTCTAGTTCCACAATATGCACAATTTATAATATCTTCTTGCTTATCAGAAAAATCCAAAGTATCTAAAATATTTCTAGAATTATCATTATATTTTTGTTTAACACATGCCAAAAAGTCATTGAAATTTATTTTATGACCACAATTAAGATTTATATCACAAGAATATTTTAAATCGTATACGTTTAACTTTGAAATTTTGTTACAATTAGGGCATTCAATTTCTATCATACGTTCTTTAAATACTTGTCCACAAACAACGCAATTAGCATAAAATATATCTTTTATATGTGAATTAGTTATTCTTAATGACTCTTTTTTACAATTATTGCAAGTTCTATATTCAACATTATTTTTGCTTTTGTCTTTTTGTATGTCGTTTTTTATTGCCTCATACCTGATATTATAATAATTTTTAAGTTGTACGATTTTAGCTTCAAACCTAATTATAGAATTAATAACTCTATCATTATCTTTGTATATATTATCCCAAAAGGAAAGCAAGCTACGTAATCTATACCAAGCTTTTAGAATTTGAATTGCAAGTTTTGTCTTTATTTCTTTCAAATCTTCTTTTTTACACTTGTTAATATCATGATAGAAATGAATTAAACGATTTCGTTCTTTTCTTATTTCATCAAAAGCCTTAATATCATCCTCATGTATTTGAGGTTCATCAAACGCATTTTTTAGAACATATATTAGTTCATCAAATTGTAATGTTGAAGATGTGCCATCTTTAAAGTTACTTAGATTTGGTTTTTTGCCAACTATTAAACTCCAGTGTTCAGCAATTAAGCGTGCTTTTAAAAAGAGTTCAATAGCACAAAAGAAATTTATAATAGAATATTTTGTATTATTTTCAAATTCATCTGCACTTTTATTTAAAAAATCAATAGCATTTATAAGAACACTATTTAATATTTCATTTGTATTTTTTGTTGCTACCACTTAATCTTTTCCTTTTATTTTTTTGTAAACTTAAAAATTCATTTCTTAATCTCTGTGCAATATTTTCATTTTGTTCTAATAAGTATATCTTATTAGGACAAGTTATATCTTTATTTTCTTCGCTATTTCCACAGCCATCGTAGAAGAAAAAATAATCCTTATAAATATCATATTGTGAATTTTTATTTATAATTTTTTGAACTAAATATTCAAAAGAATTTTTTATATTATAGAAGAAAGTTACTTGTCTATGACAACCACCATCACTATAATTAAAGTCTATTTCATCAATAGTTTTTCCTTTATTTGATAAACTGGCATTATTAACAAAAACATGAATATCTTCATAGTTGTCAGGGTTATAGTATAACCAGTCAGTTTTAGGGTGTAATATATAATATCTACCTTTATCACAAATATATAAACTTTCTGTTTTTAGTATAGTAGTGTGATATTTATATCTAATTGATGTTTCATAAGAATTTCCTATAGAATGAGCAAAAACAGCATCTGCATGTTCATCGGGACTATAATCAGTCATATGATTAGGTAATGTGTATTCGATTGTAAATTCAGGGAATGGAATATAATGCCATATACATGTTAATTCCAGTTCATTATAATTAAATCCCCAGTTATTATAATCTTTTACATATATCTCTAATCGCTCTCTAGGTGATAATAATAGACCAAAACGCTCTCGCCACATATCCGCTATTTGACTTTCTGGTGTTGATTGGTCAACAGGAGTGTTTACAGAGCCATTCCTTGTATATACAACGCCAGCTATTATAGTTTTATTCTTTGTATTTATTCGTTTATCCTTCAATAAATAGTAGGGTCTATTAGAACTTTTTTTAATTATAATAATATCAATTTCATTATTTGAAATATTTAAAGTTTCAATTTTTACTGTTGGAATTCTATTAAAATTAGCAGTACTTAATAAATTACATAGATTATCTTGCTTTAGACGATTTTCAGAAATATTACAAAATTTTTTATCTTCTTCATTATATCCAATGACTATATATCTATCAGATTTAGCATCTGAATTTGCCATACAAAGAATATCTAAAATTAGACAAGCTGTATCTTTGTACCATTCCTGCTTAAAATCCAAATAATCGCTTTCATTCTGTTGCACTAAATTTTCTAAATTCATACTGTAATTATAACTTAAATAATGTAATTCTATTTATGCATTCGAAAATTTAGTATATAATTTTTTATTCTTTTTGTTTTTAGAATTATTTTCTTCAACAAAATCGGTAAAAATATTAATTATTAATTTATTTAAACTTATATTTTCTATTTCGGCAATTTCTGCTAATGCTTGATGTATTGTAGCACCTGTTCTCACATTAAAACTACCGCTATATGCTTTTTGTGGATTTTTGCCCAATTCTTTACAGGTTTCTAAATACTCATCAACCATTTCTTTAAAAGAATTTTCTAATTCTTCAATTGTATTACCCTCAAACATTATTAAATCATCAATAAACAAAATTTTTCCATAAAGAAATTTTTCGGTTAAATTATATTCAACAGAACCAACATAATTTTTATATTTTAATACATTATTAGTTTTATCTTTCATAATCATAATTATATTAACCCATTCCTTTCTAATTTTTCTATTATCTCATCGATTATATAACTTTTGATAATATTTTTAGGATGAGGTTTATGGAACATTATTATATCATTATCTTTATTTTTAAACTTTTTTCTTGACCCACTTGTTTTACCTGTTGCAATTTCAACATAGCCATAAAACTTCATAATTTGTATAAGTTCTTCATACGTTAAATCTTTAGGTTTATTCAAAAATTTGTTTATTAATTTATCTATTTTAGTCATACTAATATAATAACATAAAACTTATAATTTTGCAACTAAAAATCAGTTGCAAAATTATATTTTTTAACAATGTTTAATTTTGTTTTATAATTAGATTATGTTTACAAGCAAAGAAGCCAAACTTTTTATGGAGAACTTTAATGATATTAAATTGGAGGAAATTCCTTTTCCAGAATATCAATTGTCCTCATGGTTTCCAGAAAATCTACAAAATAAAATTAAAGAACAAGAAGAATTAATTAAATCGCTCAACAAAGAAGAATTAAGAAAGTTTTTTGATGTATATGCTATGATGGTTGAATATTTTAACTTGGTTATACCAATATTCATTGATGCTGAGATGAAAGAGATATGGTTAAAGTTAAATAAAATATCTAACTCCAAAACTGAAAAATTTATAAGTTATATTTTTCATATAGCTAATGATTTTGAGGGTGCAATCAGTTTATATAATAAACATCTTAATGAAAAAGAATGTTTTAATAATATCTTACAAAAAATAAACGAACTTGAAGAATTATTAGAAGAATATGAATGTCATTTTTATGGCCATATGTTAACAGAAGAATTTGAGCCATTAAAAGAAAAGCTTCAAATATTTAAAGAAAAAGGAATTCCTTTATTTGAAAATTTTAAAGAAATGACCAATAATATTTCATACCTTAGTTCAGATTGGAGACCAATAACCAGAGAATATAAATCTGAAACTGCACTTCCTATATTTTTTGCAAGAAAAATATCTTTATTTTTTAAACAAGAATTTAAGAAACCGTATAATCGCTATGTCGCAGAAATTATAAGCCTTTTATTTGATAAACACTATTCAGAAAACGATATTATTAAAATTACAAAACCTATCAATAAATTTGTAAAAGGTGAAAACTCATAAATTTTAAATTTTGCTTAGTTTTCACTGTATTTTATTTGAATTAGTCCTATAAAATATGTAGGACGATTTAAAATGAGAAATTTTAAAAAGCAAAATTTTATAGAAATAACACAGTTAGAATTTCAAAAATATTCAAATTCTAAAATAACAGACTTTGAGGCTTTTGAAATTCAAAAGAATTTATTCGGTGTAATTGAATTGCTTGTAAATTGGTCAAATCGTTCTATGAGTGAAAATAGTAATAAAAACAAAGAAAGCGAGGATTAACATGGAAAATGTTATTGAAAATTGTACGAATTTAAAAGATGTAGCAGATTTAAAAATGCCTAAAATACTTGAGGATATTACTTTTAATTTTGCAAGAACTATATATCCTGATATGGCAACTTCATGCCTGTTAGGTGCAGTTTTAACTCTTGTGGGTTTTGCTATTTCGCACAAAAGAATTAAATTTGATGAACATGATGACGGTAGAAATATAAGAAATTTTAATATCTTCACAATAAATTTTGCTCCCTCCGGTGTAGGAAAAGACAAATTATACAAAGATATTTGTAACAAGATTTTGAAATATATTTTTGATTTTATGAAAGAGAAAGTAGAAAAACATATAGAAGATTTAAAACAAAAAATTATTGCAGACGCAGAAAAAATAAATAGTCCGGTAGAAAAAAGACGCTATATTAAAGAAGAAACTGCAAAAATTAGAAATATTGAACATATCGTATCAAACGGAACTCCAGAGGGTATATATCAAGACGCAAAAGCAATTACAGGCATGAGTATCGGAGGAATGCTTGTTTCAATAAATGAATTAGGTGCATATATAAGTGAAAATGATGATACCAAAAATCAACTGTTGAATATATTATATGAGGCTTTTGATGGTGATATAAAATCAAAATCAATTAAGACATCAAATCGTGATGAAAATTTATCTAATATTGTAGTAAATGCATTATTATATGGCGACCCTAATTATTTTAAAGAAAAAAGAGTTAGTCAATTAATTGAATTGATGATGAATAACGGGCTTGCACGCAGGTCATTCGTTACTTTTCAAGAACATGAAGTTTTAAGTTTAAAAGAAAATTTTATAATGGCATATAACCAAGATAAAAATGCATACTATTTAGCGGATAAGTTGTCAAAAGAATTATTTGAAATCTTTAATAAAATTCCGAACGGTGCTACTTATAAATTGCCTGAAACAATTTCAACAAGTATATTTTTACCTTATGTAAATGAAATAAAGACTAAATACAATTCAACAGAAAATCACATGTTGCGTAAAGTAATAAAATCTAAAGAGTTAAAAGCCTTATTATTATCTACATTGTGTGCCTCTCTTAATCACCCTGACAAACTTATTATAGAAAAAGAAGATTTTGAGCAGGGTATAAGCATTACAGAGTTTTTAAGTAAGGATTTTATCAAATTTTATAACTACATGTATGATAGAAATGATAGTTATGGTAAATTCTTTGAATTTTTAACAAAAAATTTGGGCAAAACATTTACAAAAACCGAATTAGTAAACAATCACTATAAAGATTTTGGAATGAAAAGAGAGGAATTTCGTAAAAAACATATTTGGAATAATGCTATTGCAATATTGCAAGAAATAGCTGGAATGAAAGGATATGAACTATTAACAGATATTAACAATGGTTATAAAATCAAATTACTAGCTACTTTAAAAGCTGAAAAACTATCAGATGATTTTAAACCTATTGATGAAATTATAAAATGATGTATTTGGCAAAACTGGTAAAACATTGTAAAACTGGCAATATAAAAGGATTTTGAATTTACATAATTTTGTAAATCCTGTAAAACTGGTTTTACAAGTTTTACATAGTCTGTAAATCGTAAAGATTAGTTATAGCAATAGTTTTACCAAGAATTACAGGAATTACATATATGAGTATAGAACTTGAAAAAATTATAAATTATTTGGGGCAACCACATAAACAAAGTGGGAATAATTTAATATGGAAATGTCCGTATTGTATTGATAAAAGCCAAAATAATCTTATATATAGTAAGGATAAAGGTATTTTATGGTGTTTTGCAAGTGGAGGTGAACATTCCGGCATGATATTGAGTGAGATTTATAAAAATTCACCTGATGAAACTTTTACAATGCCTCCTGTTATAAAACCAGAAAAGAAAGTATTAAGCCCAGATAAAATAAAATATTTTACCGATAACATGCATAAATACAATAATGATTTATTAAAAAATCCTAAAATGCTTGATTTTATCAAAACAAAAAGAGGCATAGAAATTAAAACCATTGAAAAATGTTTTATTGGTATTGATGTAGAAAAAAATAAATTTGCTTTTCCTACTATCGAATTTATGACAAATAATGTTATAGGGTTTGAATACAGACCACTTGATTTAAGCAAAAGTATAAAGCGTGAAATTGGCGGTTTAACAGGACTTGCACAAATAAATACATTTACAGATAAAACTCAAGCATTAGTTATTTTAGGAGGATATTTAGACTGCTATGTATTTTATCAGTATTTAGAAGAAATAGGACAGTCCGAGTATTACCATATTACAACATCTTCAAATGGTGAGGGGTCAACATTAAAGTATTTGGAAAATGTTAAAGAGCATTTTAATAAGTATTGCAAGATTTATTTGTATTTAGATACTGATACTACAGGAATTGCACAAATGGAAAAAATCAAAACAAAATTCCCCTTTGTTGAAATAAAAACAATGTCTTGCGGTTGCAAGGATTTTAACGAACATTATCTAAAATGTATAAAAACAAAAAAATCCATGCCAGAATTGCCTCCAAAAGAACTTTTAAATGTTCCTTGTATAAATCCTCATAGAAATATCACAGAACTTCATATAGAGCATTCTAACAGCTTATTAGAATATAAAATTAACGCTGACACACGCAAACTTATTACAGGAAATAAAATATATAATATTCCTAAATTCTTTAATATAAAAAATGCTTTAAATGGTGATTATAAAACGCTTGATTATATCTTTAATTATTGCAATTTAGATATAAAACAATTTAATATAAACATTAGGAGGTTACAATAATGCCAAAATCAGACGGCTATAAAAATCTAATTCCGGCAAATAAACGAAGCAAGGACGAAGCTAGGAAGTTAGGACAAAAAGGTGGAATAAAATCAGGGGAGGTGCGTAGAATGCGTAAGACTTTAAAAGAACATTTGCTACTATTGCTTTCAGAAAAAAGTGTACAGGAAGAAATTTGTTTAGCGATTATTGATAAGGCTTTAGAGGGTGATACAAAAGCATTTCAAATAATAAGAGATACAATCGGCGAAAAACCAACGGAAAATTTATGCGTATCAAGTGTCAATATGAATTTACAAAAATCTTATGACGAAGTAAAAGCACTAATAGAAGCAGAAAGACAAAAACTGATTGAAGAGAACAGGCATGAGATACCTCTAATTGAATATGATGAGGATTAACCCCTCCCCCTACCCCCTAAAAAATAGAGAAATAAAGCCTCCATATACGGATAGTACCCCTAGAAAAATTTTTGTATTTTTAGGGCTTTAAATATCTTAATGCTGAAATCACTTTATATAAATACATCAATTCACTATCTGAAGCATTGTTGATTGATGAGGTTAATAGTTCTACAAGTTCTTTTCTATTTTTGATATGTCCAAAATCAAATAAGTCTTTTTCTTCAACTTCAAGAGCATTAGCAAGTTTTTCAAGAGTTTCAGCAGTCATAAATCTTTTACCACATTCAATATTGCTCAAATTTGGTTTATCCATATCAATTTTTTCAGCAAGAACTTCTTGTGTTAAATTCTTACTTTTTCTTATCTCTTGTATTCTTGCTCCAAGTTTTTGCTTTAACGATTTCATTACAAACCCTCCTAGTCATGATATAAAGAGAATTTGTAAAAAAGAACTCGCTATATTACTATCAAAACTTGCATTTGGTAGTAATTTATACTACTATAAATTTGTAAAAATAAGCTATTTTGCTATTTTTATCTAAAAAAGTTAGTAAAAAGTAATTATAGGAGTAGTCTTGATAATGAAAAAGAAACAAACATTTTATTTAATTATTGTTATTTTACTTTTAATTGCAAGCGTTTGTACATTTATAGTTAATTATACAGAGTACAAATATCAACAAGAACAGAAACAAATCATTAAAAATGCACAAAAAACAACACAAGAACTACCAAAATTACTAATGGATTTAGATAAATATAAACAATAGGAGTTTTTTATGAAAAAGATTTTTATCGCAATTTTTGTATTAACTTTATCAACTGCTAATTGCTATGCCGACAGTTTAGATAATGCTTTAAATGCCCAATCAAGAGCATTGAATGCAGGAACAGTATATGGAGGTGTTAATACTGCTGCCGGAGTTGCAAATACTGTATCAAATATTCAAACAAATGCCAGCATTAGACGAAGATTTGACACAGAAACCGCGTTAATTAAATATCAAGCTGCACAAGAGGGTATTGATTTAAGAGATCGCACTGATATTATGCGAGAACATAATGCACTTATTCTTAAATCCAGATACTACCTAATACATGCTAAAAGACAGGCAAAGTATGAAAATGATAAAGAGGTTTTAGCACTAATTAAGAAGTGTTGGAAATGGCATAGTGTTGAAAGTGCAATATATGCAGCAGAAAAAGTTATGGAATTAAAAGAAAAGCGACTTAAAGAGAATTCCAAACTTTAATCAAAAAGAGTGCAAAATCTCCTGAAAAATATGCTATAATAGTTTTATAGACTTAAGTTTATACCAAATTATAGTATTAGATTATATTTCAGGTATTTTTGTATAAAAAAGCCCTGATTTGGAAAGGACTTAAGTAAACTATGAAAAATAATGAAGTTTTAAAAGTTGTATTATATGCAAGAGTATCTTCTGAAGAACAAAAAAGAGAAGGATTTTCAATTCCTGCTCAGCTTGATTTATTAAGAGATTTTGCTTTAAAAAATAAATTTCAAATTGTGAAAGAATTTACAGAGTCAGAGTCTGCAAAACAATCAGGGCGTAAAAAATTTGAAGAAATGATACAATTTCTGAAAAATAGCAAAGATATTAAAACAATTTTAGTAGAAAAAACAGACCGTTTATATAGAAATTTTTGCGACTATGTAAATTTAGATGTTGATAAAACAGGATATTCTGTATATCTAGTTAAAGAAGTGTGGTTTTAACTCCAAATTCAAGTTCTCATGAAAAATTAGTACATGGATTAAAAGTATTACTTGCAAAAAACTTCATTGATAATCTTAGAGAAGAAACACAAAAGGGAAGATTAAAGAAAGCAAGTCAAGGTTATTTTATCGGACAAGTGCCCTACGGTTATAAAAAACTTAATCCAAGAAAAACTATTATTGATGAACAAAAAGCCCCATTTGTTATTAGGGCATTTGAATTATATGGTAGTGGATTATCTTTAGAACATGTTCGAAATCAGCTTTATGACGAAGGTTTTATATATCAACCTGCACATAATAAAATCTCAAAAGGACAGTTAGGGAAATTACTACAAAATATTAACTATGTAGGTGTACTTAAGTTTAAAAATGTTATATATGAAGGACAACATCCACCTATTGTTTCTCAAGAAATATTTGATAAAGCTCAATCATCGTTCAGAAAAGATAATAAACCATTATACAGAGATAATCATAATTTTGTTTTTGCTGGCATGATGACTTGTGCTGAATGTGGTTGTGCTATTATTGCTGAAATTAAAAAGGGCAAGTATATATACTATCATTGTACAGGTGGCAAAGGTAAATGCAGTCAAAAAAGTAAATATATTTCAGAAGAAAAACTAGAAAAACAGTTTGATGAAGCAGTAAAGACAGTTAATTTGGCACAAGTACATATTGAATACATAAAACAAGGTTTAAAAGAATGCTTAAAGGATAAAAAGGAATTTTCTGAAGAATTAAGAGAAAATTTGCAAGCCGAATATAAAAGAATTGAAAACAGACTTGATAAATTATTAGTTGGATATTGCGATGGCACAATTTCTACACAATTGTATAATGAAAAAAGTATTGCATGGAATAAAACTTTAGAAGAAATAAATATAAAATTAGATGCTTTAAGAGTTGCAAACCAAAAATATTATGATGAAGGAGTTAAAATTATCGAAACTCTGAAAAATGCGTACTGGCTATATAAACAACAACCGAATGAAGAAAAAAGGAAATTTTTGAATTATCTACTATCGAACTGCACCTTAAATGGCGAAAAGGTAGGCTATGACTATAACTTACCTTTCTCATATTTCGTAAATTTTGACTCTTGTCGCAAAAAATACGCCTGCCGCGATTCGAACGCGGGACCCTCTGCTTAGAAGGCAGATGCTCTATCCAGCTGAGCTACAGACGCATGACATCTTTGCCGTAATTCAAGAATATCACATCAATCTTTTTTTGCAAGTAGTTAATTATCTATTAATAAATCAGGCACTAGGGTAATAGATTTTACATCAAAATTTTTGTTTAATATAAGTATTAAATCTTTTTCATACTTCCAGCTATTCTTAATTCCAAGAGCCTAACGGCTCTTTTTCTTTTGCCTAGTTACCTTTGAGAAAATGCTCCACCCACCTTATTAAATCCGAAATCTCATAAGGCTTTGGAAGATATAAATCTGCCCCGGAATCCAAAACCGCATACTTATCATGAACAGAAGACGTTACAATAAACTTTGTGTTAACAAATTGCTGTCTTAGCTTCATATCACGCAAAATTTCAAGCGCAGAAAGCTCATCTCCGCTATCCATAATTACTATTGACGGCTGGCATGCTGACTCAAATTTAAAAGAATCCAAAACTTCATACCCTTGAAGTTCTAATGCGGTTCTTATCAAATAATTTAACGATTCATCCGATTCTTGTACAAAGATAGAGCGATTACCTCCTTCGCATAAGACTGAATTAGAAGCAGATAATTTTGTCCTCTCTATAGCATAATTTGAACCTGAAGGTATTTTTGCAAGCTTCTTGACTCCAAAAAGTTTGTCTAAAAGAATATCAACAGAACTTATTAAATTGAAGCCTTCTACAATACCGCCAATCAAAACAGATACAAAATTAACCCTCATGCCTGCATATCGCTCGCCTTTAAGTAAAGTATACCCGCGTTTTGAATCAGATTCTGAATAAAATTTAGGCATTACAGTCTCAAAAGCAAACACTAAAAAAGCTGCAAGCTTCTCTGCGGTAAATCGATTTGTTACTATAATAAAATTATTTTCATCATACCTGCCAAAAAAGTCTGTTTCATCAAGAGCAGATTTAGCAATTGCTGCAAAAGTCTGAATAAGCTTATCAGCAGCAACTTCTGTATATATTTCCGCATAATTCTTCAAGTTTTCAACACCCGCAAGCAATACTGCCTGATTATCTGTATTCAATACACGTTTAAGCGTTTTTCTAACAATTTTCTGGTTAGGAAGCAAAGTTGCAATATCCAGATTTGATTCAATATCACGCCTTAAGTGAGCACCAATACGCGTTTTAAACTCTTCTATATTAACAGGCTCGCTCAAAAAATCATCCGCACCGCTTTTTAAAACAGCAATCCTGTCTTCTGAATCTGCAGATTTGGATAGCGCAATAATAACCGGCCTGGTATCATAAGTAAGCACCCTAATCTTTTCACAAAAGTTTGTAAGCTTTTCTTCAATACTATCTGAAACAATTATCATATCCGGTTCCAGCTTTTGTATCGCAGAAATTGCATCATTAAGCGCACGTGCAACAACTACATTAACATCTGCACTTTCAAGACTTTTTTTATATTTTACAGAAAGCTCAACACGCTTATCAATAATCAGGATTGTTGAGAGCATTTCAAAACCTCCTCCTGATTATAAACAGGAAATTCAAGATTAAAAATTGTACCTTTGTCCAATACACTTTGAATCCAAATTTTTCCAGACATAGACTCAACCAGATTTTTTGTAATATAAAGCCCCAGCCCATTTCCTTGAGCCTTACTTGTCAGATGATTCTCAAGCCTTACGAATTTATCAAAAACTTTACCCGCATCCTCTTCTTTTATTCCAATACCTTCATCTTTTACACTTATTAAAATATTATCAGAATTCGCAAAAGCTGTTGTAATTTCGACAGTTTTACCCGGTTCTGAATATTTACAGGCATTGTCTATAAGGTTTGTCATAATCTGCTGAAACTTGTCTTCATCAAGCCTTGCAGGAGGCAGATGGCTGTTGAAATGTGTAATTATCCGCTTATCTTTATACTTTATAGAAAGCATTTGAACGACTTTTTGTATAGAAATATTTACTCCAACTTCTCTCAATATCGGCTTATCCGCATTCATTTTTGAAACCGTCAGAATATTTTCTACAAGGTTAATCAATCGATTAGACTGCTCTTCAATAATTTTAACGAATTTTTTTTTGCTTTCTTCATCAAGCTTATCCCAAGAAGCAAGCAAGGTTTGAGAGAACCCCCTGATACTAGTCAGCGGGGTTCTCATTTCATGCGAAACTGTTGATATAAATTCGTCTTGTATTGAATTTTCCATTATTCTTCTTCTGTCATAAATAATTGTTTTGCTTCTTCAATAGCTTCTGATAAAACATCAAGCTGGTCAGGCGCAAAAGTAACTCCTTTTTTTGTCGGAAGCCAAGTTGCTCCATCATCTGTTGTATAAAAAATTCTTAAATTAAAGTAACTTTTTCCTCTGTATTCTGAAACTGAAATTTGTAACTGCTCAGTATCTGATCTTTGAATGCTTGCTAATAATTTTGCTTCTGCCATAATGTCTCTCCTTTTTTTGTATAAGGTGATTATAGCATATTATAGACTCAAAGCAACTTAATAATTTAATAATTATGCAGCACACATCCGACTTTTGAGTAATTCTCGATTCACTTTTAATTTGTGAATTCATACATCTTAATAATTTGTCTATTCACATTCTTTGGGTTATTATAAAAGTATGAATACAGGGATGATAGTAGTAGTCGATGACGAAAGAATAGTTACTTCTGCTTTTAAAACTTTATTAAAAGTTGAAGGTTTTAGTAATGCGCACTTTTTTAACAATCCAAAAGAAGCGCTTGAATTTTTAAAAAATAATACACCAGATTTAATAATATCAGATTTTCTCATGCCGGAAATGAACGGGTTAGAATTCTTGAGCGAAGTAAAAAATCTTTATCCGGAAGTTAGTAAAATTTTACTTACCGGATATGCAGATAAAGAAAACGCAATCAAAGCCATCAATGAAATTGGCTTGTACCGTTATATTGAAAAGCCTTGGAACAATGATGATTTAATTATAAACATTAAAAACGGCATTGAAAGAAGTTATCTTTTAAGCGAGCTTCAAAAAAAGATTTCAGAACTTGAAAATGCAAAACAAGAGCTGGAGAAATATTCACACAATCTTGAGCAGCTTGTTGAAGAGCGAACAGCTGATTTAAAGCAGTCTAACTCCAAGTTAGAAGGAATTTTCAGCCACTGCGCAGACGGAATAATAATTATTAACGAAGACGGTATCATTGAGCAGGTAAACCCTGCTTGCGAAAGCTTAATCGGCTTAGTTGGAAGCAAAATTATCATGACTTCTATTGATGATTACCTTCTCGGAAAGAAAACTTTTATTTCTAAAGAGCTGCACAAACTTGATGAACGCGAGCTTCTTTTAAGAGATTTTTACATAAAAAATCCTTTAAGCAGCATTGAAACTCCAGTTGAAATCAGCTTTGCAAGAATAACTTCTGATGACGAATATAAACGTTTTGTAGGCGTTATAAGAGATGTAACAGAACAGAAGAAATCTGATAAGCTTCGTGATGATTTTATAGCAACTCTTACTCACGATTTAAGAACTCCGCTTCTTGCAGCAATCCAAACTTTAACTTTCTTCTTAGAAGGCGCGCTTGGGGAGCTGGATGAAAAACAAAAACTTCTGTTATCAACAATGCAAAAAAGCAATGAAGATTTATTAGGACTTGTAAATGCGCTTTTAGAAGTTTATAAATACGACGCTGAAAAGCTTACACTTACTAAAACAAATTTCAACATTTACAACCTTGTTGAGCAGGTTTACAATGAGCTTTTGCCTCTTGCTAAATCAAAGAATATAGAATTTAAGATTGATTGTACTGACAAAGCTCTTGAAATTTGCGCTGATAGAAGCGAGCTTAGACGTGTTGTTTGCAACCTTTGCGGAAACGCAATTAATTACACTCAAGAAGACGGCAGTGTTACAATTACGTTAAAAAGCGAAGATAACGATTTAATCTTTTCTGTAACTGACAATGGATGCGGTATTCCTCCTGAAGATATTCCAAATATGTTCCAGCGTTTTTCTCAAGGAACAAGCAAAAAACGTTCAACAGGAACTGGTTTAGGCTTATATCTCTCCCGTCAGATTATTGAATCTCATGGCGGAAAAATTTGGCTTGAAAGCAAAGTAAACAAAGGAAGCGAATTCTCATTTTTGCTTACTGATACTGTAAAAGAAAGAAGTTTGATATGATAAACGTACTGCTTGTTGAAGACCACGAATTGTATAGAATGGGGCTTTCAATGCTTCTTGATAAAACAGAGGGAATTACTCTTTGTGCTCAAGCAGCAGATGGAGCTGATGGAATAAAAGCAGCAAGAAACCTTAACCCCGATGTAATCCTTATGGATATCGGACTTCCAAACATTGATGGAATTGAAGCAACTCAAAGAATTAAAGATTTCAATCCTGACGTAAAGATTTTGATTTTCACATCACGTGACAGCGAAAATGATGTATTCGAAGCATTCAGAGCCGGAGCAGACGGTTATATTATGAAAGGAGCTACTCCTGAACAGACCATTTCTGCAATAAAAGCTGTAAACGAAGGCATCGGATGGATTGATCCTAATATTGCAAAAATGGTTTTCTCTAATCTGCAAAAACCTTCTACACAAATTGTAAGTACGCCAGAAATTAAAAAATCTCAAAATTCATACGGACTTACCGAGCGCGAACTGGATGTTCTTGAGCTGATGGTAGAAGGACTTTCTAACCCTCAAATAGCAGATAAGCTTGTAATTACAAGAGCAACTGCAAAAGCTCACGTTCACAGCATTTTACAAAAGCTCTGTGTATCATCTAGAACGCAAGCTACAGTTACAGCAATGAAAGAAGGACTTGTTTAATGTTTGAAGCTCTTGCCGGTGCTTATATGGCAATGAAAATGCATTTCAATCAGATGAAATATCCGATGATGAAACGTCAGGATAGAATTGTTGCTGAAACCATTTACAGAAACGAAGTTGACAAAGTCGGCGAAACTGAAAAATACGAAAAAAGCCGCATGCCTGAATCCGGTTATATGACTGTTGCTGAATATGAAGAAAAATCGCGCGGAAAATCAAGAAGAGAAATCAGTGAACAAATTTTAGACAAAGCAGAAATGCCAAAAGATGTAAACATGGTTTACGTTCCTCAAAAAAGATTTAAACTTGTAAAATACAATGATCCGGTTGGAAGCCCTGAACTTACACTTCCAAGAAAATTGAATTTTGACCGCCAAATTAATGCGCAGGGAATTATTTCCGGCGATTATAACAGGCTTGTTTATCCTGCTGTTTATTATTACGCACAAAATGACTGCACAAGCTGCGATTTATTTTTAATTAATTTAGATCCTAAATTGAATAAAATTGAAAAAGTAAAAAAAGCAAACATTGTTAATCGCGAGCCTGACCCTTTGATTTCAACTTCAAAAGATATTACAACAAAGTTCATATTCAGAACGCTTACTCCAATTGACTTTTCTGTAGACAATACAAAGCTTGTAGTCAAAGAAAAAGTTGGACACAGGCATGACGGAATTTGGAAAACTGATTTGTGGGTATATGATTTTGAAAAAAAAGAAAGCAGAAAACTTCCTCAAATAAGAGACGCAATAGTTAATTACTGGGCGATGTCCGGCGGAGTTGATTTTGATGAAAAACGCTGGGATATATATCCAATGGGATTTGATGCTAACGACGAAAATCGAATAGTGCTCTGCGCATACGCTTATACAGGCGAAGTTCCGAAATTCTTAGGAACATGGAGCATTGATATTTACGGCGAAAACTCAAGGCTGGAATCTTTAAAGGGAGATGCATTCCCTGTTGCTGCAGTGGGTTACAGACTTGTTCCGGAAGCAGATGTTATACCTGTTTCAGAAGTTGAGTTTGAAGCACGGCATGCAAAAGAGCTTGAAAAAGCAAAAGCTAAAGAAATCAAACAAGAAGAAAAATTTGATAACCAGATAAAAAAACTTGAATATCAAAGAAAAATCCAGCAGATGGATATGGATACAATGCTCAAAATCAAAGAGCGCCGTGATTTTATGCAGCAAAATTATAAAAAGAGCAAAGATGGATTAACAGGAAGCTAGTTTTTATGTATAACGGCAATACAATTTTCTAAACCTAAGTTTTTAAATACGTTTCTACAAAACTGTCCAAATCACCGTCCATTACAGCGTCTACATTACCCATTTCAAACCCTGTCCTATGATCTTTTACCATTTTATACGGATGGAAAACATAAGAGCGGATTTGCGAACCAAAATTGATATCAAAGTTTTCACCTTTAAGCTCAGCTAATTTCTTTTCGTGTTCTCTTTGGCGAAGCTCAAGAAGCTTAGAAGCTAACATTTGCATTGCATTTTCTTTATTTTGGAGCTGTGAGCGTTCCTGCTGGCACTTAATAACAATCCCTGTCGGCTTGTGAAGAATTCTCACAGCAGTTTCAACTTTATTAACATTTTGCCCGCCGGCTCCTCCTGAGCGCATAGTATCGACTTCAATATCTTCAGGAGGTATATTAATCGTCTTTTCATAATCAGGAATAATTGGAGAAACTTCGCAGGATGCAAAACTCGTCTGCCTTTTACCATTCGCATTAAAAGGGGAAATTCTTACGAGTCTGTGCACGCCTTTTTCAGCTTTCGCATATCCATAAGCATATTTTCCGCTTATCTTGATAGTCGCGGACTTAATCCCGGCTTCTTCGCCTTCAGATTTATCAATAAGTTCAGTTTTCCAGCCTCTGGATTCAGCCCACCTTGTATACATTCTTAGAAGCATACTTGCCCAATCCTGAGCATCAGTTCCGCCTGCTCCCGCATTAATGGAAAGAAACGCATCAGCTTCATCATATTCTCCTGAAAGCATTTTTTGGATATCGTATTTATCAAGCTCTTTTTGAAGCTCTGCAAGCTGAGCTTCACTTTCAGCAATAAGTTCCGTATCTCCGATTTCTTGAGCAGCTTTTGCATCTTCTAAAATATTTTCCCAGCGGGAAAACATTTCAATAGTATCTTTAATCTCTCTTGATTTCTGACCGAGCTCAGAAGCAAGATTTTGGTTAGACCACACTTCAGGGCTTTGCAGCTTTGCTTCAAGCTCAGCAAGCTCTTTTTTAAGCGCTTCAAAATCAATACTTTGTCTATTCTTTTTAACTGCCAGAAATATATCTTCGATACTCATAAGGCTTCAATAAGCTCCACAACTTGTTTATGTATATTTTCTATTGTATCAGAAGAGTTTATAACTTTCACTCTATCAGGTTCTTGTTTTGCAATCTCAAGGTAACCGTTTCTTACACGATTAAAAAATTCCATCCCTGCAGATTCCATTCTGTCTTTTTCTTTGCCGACTCTTTGCATTGAAGTTTCAACATCGATATCAAAAACGACTGTCAAATCAGGCTTTAAGCCGCCTGTTGCAATTTCGTTCAAAGAATTTATACGGTTCAAATCCAAACCACGCCCGTATCCTTGATAAGCAAGAGTTGAATCGGTATGTCTATCGCAAAGAACAATTGCACCTTCTTTTACAGCCGGTTTAATAATGCAATCTATATGCTGAGCTCTATCTGCAAGAAAAAGAAACGATTCTGCTTGAGGAGAAACTTCACCATCATAATTCAAAAGAATTTCACGTAGCTTAACTCCTAAACCTTTGCTTCCCGGCTCTCTTGTCAAAAGAGTATTAAATCCTTTTTCTTTCAAATATTTATCCAAAAGCTGAATCTGGGTAGTTTTTCCGCACCCGTCAGCTCCTTCAAAAGTTATAAATAATCCGTTTTTCATATTTTTATTTTACAAAATAAAAGTAAGTTTACAAGCTTTCATATTATTCCTTGAGATACCAGTCTTGTAGTTCCAATCCAAGCCAAATACATTTACCCCGCCCCTATAAACCAATCTTTTGTTCCAGTTTGAAATGGTCGATAAGTTGAATTATAGAAAGAATTTCTTCAAACATTGTAAAATATTGTTTGTCATCATCAACAGGAACTGCCAAATCACCGATTGAGAATACATCATCATGTGTATGCAAAGCTATAAATAAATATTTATCATAAAAAGCGCAAGACACTTTATCAGCCTTAAAGGCAATCTGCATACTTTTCAATCTTTCCATAAATGAAGGAGTTATCAAATATCTTGCTTCAACTTCATCATTAGTATATACATCAAAATGTTTCTCAAACTCAACATCTTCTAATGTTGTATGTTTTAGTGATGATGATGGAGAAGAATGCATTATTGAATTAGGTTGAATAATGGTATTTCCCGTAAAATTTTTATTCATAGCCAATTTTACAATTAAACCGTTAAAAACTTTAAATTTACTTTTGGGAGGATTCAAGTATGTAGATATTAAATTGCATACCATCTTACTAGACAATAAACTCATTTCTTGTTTCGTGCTGCAAAAAGTAGCTTCTATAATTTCAAAGTTTACATCTTTATGTTTACCATAAAAAATATCATCATAAAAACTTAAATCAAATTGCGGTATTATATAGGCGTTAACAAAAAGGTCACTAAATCCGGAATAATTGTTATTATTCCATCTTAAATTCCCGAAGCATTTACACACTTTTGGCATTATAGTATCTTTTAAGACTTTTTCAAACTTCTTTTTGAGAAATCTTTTCCCCGCTGCCGCAAAAATACAGATTGCTATAATTACACCTATATCAACAACTTTTGAGAAAACATAATATCCAATTGCAATAAGAATAGCAATAAAAGTAATTATCTTTGTTATAAATAAGTACTTTTTGCGTTCGTTCTCATTAAAAGTAATCAATGGCACAATTTTGTTAAAATACTGCTGTTGAAACTCTTTGCGCATTTGTTGATATGATTTTTCTTCCATATTACCTCTTTATAAACCAAAGGTGCGGAGCAAAGCTCCGCACCTTTGCCAAATACTGTTACTTCAAAAAGTTAGATGCATTGACAGCTTGTCTTTCAATTTCTGCTGCTTTGAAAAAATCAACTGATTTGATATTCATCATTCTTGCAAAGAAAGAAGACGGAAAAATTTCTACCGCATTTTTGAGTTCATTAGCTGCAGAATTATAAAAACGTCTTGCAGCCGCAATATGTTCTTCAACTTCGTTATAAGTTTGCATTGCAGTAAGCATTGATTGATCAGCCTTAAGCTCAGGATAATTTTCTATAGCGACATTAAGCTGTCCCATTTTTTGCGTAAGCTGTTTATCAAGAGCAATCTTTCTGTCAATATTTTCATAGCTTGAAGAAAGTGCCATAACTTCTGTTCTCAACCTAGTAACTTCTTCAAGCAAATTACGTTCGTGATCCATATATTTTTGTGCAATAGTCAAAATATTTGGGATTAAATCATATCTTTTCTTCAACTGAATATCAATTGCAGAAAAAGCTTCTTGAGTTTTATTCCTTTTAGTGATTAAACCGACATAAATACTGTAAGCCCAAAAAATGACAACTACTGCAGCAACTACTAAAATTATTATTTCTGACATTTTTCATTCTCCGTTCGCATAATATACTCTCACATTATAACTTATGATACCTGCAATATATCCACTAAAAAGATGAGCTGCAATACAAATTCCCCATTTCGTAAAGATACCTGTATTCTTTGTCTTTAACTTCCATAAACTGTTTATCTCGATATCGTGCACTGCGTTCTATTGCTCTATTTCTCTGTACTTTCGCAAATTCCTGATACACTCCTTCGGGAAAATTACATTCGGCAATTGTCCATTTAACAGAACAGGCTCTGTTATTTTTTCCCCAAATCTCATATATTCCTGCCGGCTCTGCATGATATTTATAAGGCGTGCAGGAATGTAACTTATCCAAAAACTGAAGCTGTTCTTCTAAATTTTTATCAGTAGTCAGGAAAATATCCCAAACTCCAACTGAAAAGACCGGCAAACATATTAACAAAAAAATACTTATTACTTTAATAAACATTTCCGTACACCCAGTATGTTCTGAGTACCTTTTTAACATAATTCTTAGTCTCAGGATATGGAATTTGTTCAACAAACTCATCTGTATCATTATAAATCAAGTTTGAAAACCAATTTGTTACAGAACCGATTCCGCCGTTATATGCAGAAATTGCGTACAAATCCTTATTTCCAAGAACTTTCTTTAATCCGCTGTAATAACAGCTTCCAGCTGTTATATTTACAGCTTCAGCGTTCAAATCTGCAGGCAGATTATGTTTTTTTACAACTTCATTATAAGTTGCCGGCATAAGCTGCATCAACCCGGAAGCACCGACAGAACTCTTTGCAAGCGGATTAAAATGGCTTTCTTCTTTAATAATAGATTCAAGAATAATAGGATTATTCGCACCTTTTACCCTATCAACAATATCGTAATAATGAGTAGGATACACAAGCCTCCATCTTAAATCTTCAAACGAAGGCTTTGTTTGAAGCTCATCCATCGCATTTCTCGCCAGCACAGCAGATATCGTATAATTCTTTTTCTGATAAGCTATCCAGCTCTGAATAAATTTATCATGCTTACACAATTCTTCCACAAGGTCATAATCTTTCAAATAAGCAAGTTTCACAACAAGATTATTATCAAGCGATTTTTTGTAAGGGAAAACAACAGGCTTATCATTAATTTCCCCAAACGGTAAAAATCCATCTTCTTTGTATAAATTATAGTTTGCCCTAAAAGCATAATAAGTGTCAGGATATTTTGATATAACCTGTTTATAATAACTATTAGCATTTTCATAATGTTTCAGCTTGAATGCAATTTTCCCCATATAATAAGTAACAGCAGGGCTTGAGTTTACGCCAGGGAATTTTTTAAGGTGCAAGAAGCCTAGCCGCTGTGCATCAAGATATTTTTTCTGTAAATATTTAGAAATAAAAATGTTATAAAGAGAGTCTGCAGAAAATTGACCATTCGGATATTTTTCATACAAAGTTCTATAGCAAGCTTCTTTTAAATTAGAAGCCACCACTTCATTACAATTCAAATACGCAGCATAATCAGCGCCTGTTGAGTTTATTCCTAAAGAATTAAGCTTAATGATACCTTCTTTTCTAGAAGGAGCAGCAAGAATATAATTATCAATTACTTCATAAACATCTTGAGTTGAAGAAGCAGCTGCATGCTTTTTCAGCCCCATCTCAGTATAATAATTTCCTTTCTCTTTATCACCAAGTTTATAATAATTTAAAGCAAAATCTGACCAGCTTTCAGCAAGTGTGGTTTTATTTAAAACATCTTTAGCTTTCAAATACTCACCGTTTGCATAATAAGATTTTGCAATCAGTAAATTATCATAATTAGTAAGCTTAACGCCAAGTTTTTTTATCTCATTTATTGAATTCAAAGAAAATCTTCCGCCCGGAGCATCTTCCAAGTAATTTTTAAAATAAATAAACGCTTTGTATTTAGACTTCATAGCAAATCTTTTATACTTAGGCGGATTTGCAACTTCTATTAATCCTAAATAATAATTCGAAGCAATAGCATAATCACTTGTCGGGTGCATTTTTATGATTTTTTTAAAATGTTTTTTGGCATTTTTATCCTCAAGCTCATACATTAAAACAGCCATATTATATCTGCTGATTGGAGCAATTGAAGACTTAGAGCGCGAATGAACAATACGATTATATTTCTTTACAGCAAGCTCTTTTTTATCCATATTTGTTGCACACCTTGCCTGCCTGAAAAGAGCCGGAGGTTTTAAAGTTGAACTGGAAGGAACTTTCGCAAAAACTTCATAAGCTTTTTCGTAATCACTATCCTTATAAAATTCCAGCGCTTCAGAATAATTATTTATCCCTCTTGATTCTGCTGAAGCATGGTTGTAAAAAAAATACCCCGCAGTAAAAATCGCCAGAAAGATTACCAAATAAATATCATATTTCCTTCTTCTTCTCATTCAAATTTATCCCAACTGTTTATTAAACTTTTCATACTCTCCATAGACCAAGGTCTTAACAATAATACTATTTTAATATAGAAAAATGCAAAAGGAAAATCCTGTAATAAAAAATTACATTTTTTCGTCTGAAAAACGCGTTTTACGGAATGATGCAGAAAGAAATAAAAAACCGGATTGTCATCATTGCAACAAATCCGGTTCATTTTCCTCTATTGATACTTGCTTATATCATAAACTCTTAGAGCAAAATAAGGCTTGTCCTTACCTTTCTCCTTCAAGAATAAGACAAATGTATCATCAAAATAAAAATATCTAGGATCAGCTGAAGGCAAAATTGCTGTCATTTTTGCAATTATTGCAGCTTCACTCTTAAGCTTGACTCCTGTATTATCCATTTCAAACTTAACAGTCTCCATTGCTTTCTCAATTACAATATTCGTACCTTTAACTCTGTGTCCGCCAATCTCTTCAAAAACTTTTTCTTCAAAGAATTTTAGATTAGGAACTTTTAGCAAATCAGACTCGTCAAAGCTTCTATTTCCGCTGAAAGCATTTTTCTTTTTCAGCATGTCTGCATAAATATAGTTAAATGTTTTTGTATTCGCTGTTTTATACAAATAAACTTCATCTTTACCTTGAGTTTCAAGTCTGACAGCAAAATCAGAAGGGTTATTGTAAAATAAAACTTCAACTGCATCATCAAGTTCTTTTGGTGAATTTGGCTGAATTCCAAAATACTCAGCCTCAGTATCTCTGAACTTAGATTTGCCAAGCTTATCAAACGGAGCAGCAAATTTAAAGTTCTTCTTAAGCATCGCATAAACAAAGAACTTATCCTTACCAGGAGTTAAGTCAATCTGGTCAAGAATATCGCTTTTTTCATTAAATTTGCGCTTGATTGCTCTTGCAATTGTTTTTTTAGTACTTTTTGTTACATTTCCAAAATACTTGTAATAACATTTTTCAGACAGCTCATTCACAGTAAATGCCTGTTTATTCAACTCATTTACGCTAACTGGAGTTCCTGTTGGAAACTTAATCTGATTGAAAGCGATTTTATCCATAAAATCATTCCAAACAATCTGGAAAGTTCCCACCCATACTCTGTCTTGAACATTTGTTTTGCTCTGCATTGTAGGCAAAACTTCAATATTTGCGGCAAAAGCCGGTCCCGATAACAACAATGCTGTTATAATAGATAATAATGTTTTCTTCATAGCTCTTAAATTCTATCAAAAATTTTTCTAAAAAACAATCCATTTATGATAGGATATTTATATGAAAATAGCTGGATTTAAAATTGAAGAGTGGATGAATAAATATGAATCATCCGCATCTTACGACCTTACAACAACCTGCATTGCACCTTTATCAATAAGCGAGCTGCCGTTTTCAAATGAAATCTTTAACTTAAAACTCGGCTATGGAGATATTACAGGCTCTGAAAGGCTAAAATCCGCAATCAGTGAATTATATGAGAAACAACATCACATAACCGTAACGCACGGCGCAATCGGAGCAAATCAGCTAGTTTTTCTGTCGCTTTTAGAAGCCGGAGATGAAGTTGTATCAATCGTTCCAACTTACCAGCAGCATTATTCTATTCCGGAATCTCTCGGATGCCGAGTTAAACTTTATTTTTTAAAAGAAGAAAATCACTGGCTTCCAGATTTAGAAGAGCTTGATAAAATGTTAAGCCCGAAAACAAAACTTCTCTGTTTAAATAACCCCAACAATCCGACCGGTTCGGTAATTCCGGACTCAATGCTTGAAGAAATTGTTAAAATTGCAGAAAGAAAAAATATCTGGATACTCTCAGACGAAGTTTACAGAGGACTTAATTTAATCGGAAATCCTTACTCTAAATCGATTGCAGATATTTACGAAAAAGGAATCTCCGTAGGCAGTATGTCAAAAACTTATTCTTTACCGGGACTTCGCGTCGGCTGGGTCACAGGAAGAGCAGATATAATAAATGAAATCAATCACCAAAGACAGTACAACACAATAAGCATTAGCGCTCTGGATGATTATTTTGCAGCAATAGCTCTAGAAAACAAAGATTGCATCGCACAAAGAAATTTTAAAATAATGAACAACGGCATAACAATCTTAAATAACTGGCTCAACAAAACTCCAAAAGTTAGATGCATTCTTCCTAAAGGCGGAACAACGATACTCTTAAGATACAACCGAAATATTCCGTCACGCGAACTTTGTAAAAAACTTCAAAAATCAACCGGCGTTGCACTGCTTCCGGGTGAAACTTTAGAAATGGAAGGCTACGTAAGAATAGGTTATTGTGCCGAAAACCTTGAACAAGCGCTTGATATTTTCGGAACATGGCTACTTCAATAAATTTAGAGTTCAATATCAATAATCTGTGAAAGCTTGACCTTGAGCGCCGAAGCAATTGTATATAGGCAATAAATCGACGGACTTTTACGTCCTTGTTCAATAGCCCCTATATATGATCTGTCTGAGCTAATTAAATCCGCGAGTTCCTCCTGAGTAATATTCTTAGAAACTCTTATTCTTTGAATATTACATCCAAGCTTTTTTAATAATTTATTTTTTACGCGAATCCGAGTCTTCATGTAATCATTATCTTTATGCTACTATTTGTAGTACAGCTACCAATTGGACTCGTTAATTGATAATATGAAACACTTGTTAAATTTGAATTATAGAACAAATAATCTAATAAAAAGTCAGCTTAAATTGCTTCAACTTATTGCCTCAGGCATTACACTCAAAGAAACAGCACTTATACTTGGTGTAAGCTATAACACCGCTAAAACACGTCTTAAAACCCTTTGTGCAAAACTTAAAGTTACAAATAGAGCAGAATTGATATTAAAAGCACTCAAAATTAAACTCATTGATACAAAAAGTGTAAAACCAGCATTCAGGAAAAGCTTGGCGAACTTGTCGATGTTTCTACAAAAACTGTCGTGTTATGGGAAAATGGCAAATCTTTTATTGAATACCCTACTCTTGTCAAACTTTGCAAAGCGTTAAAAATTGAGGAAGTTCAGTTATTTGATTTCAAGCCTCAAAAAGTAGAAAGCTGCACTGACCAAATCTCTGCAATAGTTTCAAAACTTACTCCGCTAAAACAAAAACAGATTTTGGATATTATAAAAACATTTGAAACTTAACTATTTTCTAATCGTTGAACGTTCAAGAGCACGCACAAACTTGGTTGGAAGATTTTCTGACGGATTTATAGAACCAACAAGAATAGTCTTACATCCCAACAATTTACCTGCAAGAATATCTGTTAACGGTCTGTCGCCAATCATCACAGCGCAAGAAGGCTCAACTCCTACAGATTCCAAATAAGAGCGCATAACATTCGGATTAGGTTTATCAGCTCTTCCGATTACCCTGCAAGGTGCTATTTTCGAAGCATTTGCAATATACTCATCATTCTTGTTATTTGAAATAATAGCAACTTCAAAATCTTTAATGAAAGTATTAAACCACTCAACTGTCTCCGGCAAAAATGTTGATGATTTAGACACCATAATCGTGCTATCTAAATCAAACATAAGACACTTAATCCCTTGTTCTTTCAGTTTTGCAAAATCAATTTCGTATACGTTTTTTAAATTATAATCCGGCTTTATAAACATTTTTTACACCACTCCTGCCCTATTTTTATTAACATTACTAATCCGGCACTTTTCTATGGTTTTGAAACTACAAGCTTCAATTTTCCACTTACTCACCCTTAATTCCGACCGTTCTTGCCATTGCGTATTGATACTCGACCGGAGCTTTTGCAAATTTTACAAACAAATCGTCATTTGTGTTTGCAAGTTCAAGTTCTTCACCATTCATAGTCTTTATCTCAGTAACCTGAGTTATGAATTTTTCTGACGGCGAAATAATTTCAATATCTTCATTTTTATAGAATTTATTTTTAATTTTAATTCTATACCAATCACCATCTTTTCCACTAATTTCACAAAGGAAATCTGCTCCTGCAAGTCCTTTAGAAATATCATAGCTGTAACCGTCCTTCGGATATCCTTCTCCAAGATAAAAACCGGTTGTGTAACCTCTGTTTCCAACTTTTAAAAGCTCATTATAATACTCCGACATATCTGCATCAGGATTTGCAATAACTGCGTCAATTGCTTCTCTATAAGCTTTTGCAACAGCTGAGACATAGTACAAGCTTTTTGTTCTGCCTTCAACTTTAAATGAATCTATTCCGGCTTCAATCATCGCTTTAAGATGTTTTACCAAGCATAAATCTTTAGTCGAAAGAATATGCGTTCCCTTTTCATCTTGAACAATTTCCTGATACTGCCCAGGTCTGGTTTCTTCTACAAGCTTATAGCTCCATCTGCAAGGCTGAGAACAATTTCCTGAATTCGCTTTTCTTTCTCCATTTGTCATATAATCGCTCAAAAGGCATCTGCCTGAGAATGAAACACACTGAGCTCCGTGGATAAAGCATTCCAACTCCATATCAGGAACTTTTTGCTTTATCTCTGCAACATCTTTAATGGGAAGCTCACGAGCAAGAATAGCACGCGTTGCACCCATATCCTGCCAGAAGCGAACAGCTTCGTAGTTTAAAATATTTGCCTGAGTAGAAACATGAATATCTGTTTTAGGCATATACTTTTGCGCCAGCCTCATAATCCCAGGATCGCTTATTATAAGCGCATCAGGATTTGATTCAGATATTTTATCCATACAGCTTTCTAAAAGTTTTATATCGTTATTGAAACCAAAGATATTCAGCGTCAAATAAGCTTTTGCACCCATTTCTCTTGCAGTATCAATTGCATACTTGAGGTTATCCAGCGTAATCAGCTCTCCTTTTCTCATAGCACGAAGGCTGAAATCCACAACGCCAAGATATACAGCGTCTGCACCATATTTGATTGCATATTTAAGTTTTTCTACATTGCCGGCAGGCATTAAAAGTTCAGGTTTAATCATACAAAAATTTTATCACAAAGAAACTTCAATCTCAAAGCTTCTTTTCCACGGATAACTGTATGTTATTGAGCTGGTTAATGCATATCCTAGAGCTTGAGAAAGTTTTTCTTCGTAAGGTCTCATCAAATCACTGATATCAGGTATCTGCCCATTAACTCTAACATTTGCTTGATAAGCCCAGTCATCTAAAAATCTTATCATTTGAAGGCGTTTAAAAGCTTCTTCGTTATACTGACCTGCATTCCATCGTACTTTTACCCCTGCAAGCAAACTTCCAAGGGTATTTGCAGAAGTATTCCAGCCTGAATAGCCGTAAAAGTTAGAATCGAGCTTTGACAAAATATCTTCGACGAAATCATTATCTGCACCGTTTGCATATCTTACATCAGCTATAGCATAAGGCTTATCCGGCGGAATAAAATTGCCTTTATATTTACTCCCTGTTTCCCAGCCCATAACATGTTCACCTTGTTTCTCAATAAAATTATTTACAATAATAACTAAGTCAGCTTCTGTTTCATCCTCAACAACTGTAAACCCTCCAAGCTCAAGCTGACCAAGAACAGACTGTTCAATTGAAACATCTTCATAGTTTGAAACGCAATGTTTAAAATCGGGCTCTGTATACCGGATAAATACTTTAATTTCTTTTTCAACCGCACGAGCAAGTAAAGTCAAAGGAATTTCATCTGCTCCTGTTTTTGTCTTACCTCCTTGAGCTTCAAGCCTTTTGGCTTCTTCAACATTTATTCCCTTTGGAGCACAATCGTCTTTTGAAAAAATCAAAGTATCAAACACACCTTCTTTTTGCCAATTAAGATAAGTTTCATTTATTTCATAATTTCTAAGCCTTGTTCTCAAATAATCAGCAAGAATTTCCGGAGGAATACCTTCATTTGTCTGCATGCCGGAATACGAAAACTCAAAAATCTTTTTACCGTAATCTTTCCAGTATTTTTTCTCTTCCTCATTGCAGTTATTATTAGAAATCCGCATTATGCTTGAAAATGCATAAACTTTTTTATTCCTAAGAAACACTTTAAGCCTTCCGATTCGGGTTTTTATAGTGTTAACTTCATCATTAGAACGCCTTGATGGAATTAAACCGCCATGAGCAACTGTATCTAAAGAAAGGATAACAGCTTCGCATTTTTGATGTTTTTCAACCCATCTAATCATTTCATTCATATCGGCATTTTTAGTTAAATCACCTAAGAATTCACGCGGAGGAATAAAAAGTTCAATATCTTCGTCAATTGCAGCTATGTCTTTTGCAAGATTATAACAAACCGGACGGTTATCTATCGGTATAAAACAAATTTTCATAAAAATATTATATCAGGGAAGGCGGAAAAATTAAATTAACATTAATTTTTCTTGATTTTTTAAAAACAGCATTAAAATATAATTATACGGAGTAATTATATGCTTAATTTTGAAAAATTTACAAACTATTCACAAGAAATCATCTTTGCAGCGAACGCAAAAAAAGATTTTTACAAAAATTCAGAAGTTCAGCCTGAGCACATCGTAATGGCAATGATTGAAGATAAAGGAATAGCTAAAGATTATTTAGAAGAGCTTAAACTTCTCAACCAAAATTTTATTAACGCAATCGTTTCAAAAATCAAAGAATATCCGACTTTATCAGGAGTAACGGCAGGAGGACAGGTATTCTTATCGCGGGAAACAAATACACTGCTTGAAATAGCTTCACAGGAAGCTGAAAACTTGAAAGATGAATTTGTCGGAATCGAATGCATACTAATTGCTATGACAAAACTCGAGAACTCTTTTATCAAAGACTTGCTTAAACGCAGCGGAGTGGATACAAACGCAGTTCTAAACGCAATGAGAAAAATAAGAGGTAATAAAAAAGTGGATACTAAAAACGCAGAAGAAAATATGAAAGCTCTTGAAAAATATTCAACAGACTTAACTGAAAGAGCAAGAAAGGGTAAATTAGATCCTGTTATAGGCAGAGATGAAGAAGTAAGACGTATTATACAAGTATTAAATAGAAGAACTAAAAACAACCCTGTTCTAATAGGCGAGCCCGGAGTCGGTAAAACGGCTATTGTAGAAGGTCTCGCTCAAAGAATTATTAGAGGAGATGTACCTGAAAGCTTAAAAGAAGTTAAACTTATTTCTCTTGACTTAGGCGCTCTTGTTGCCGGTGCAAAATTTAGAGGTGAGTTTGAAGAACGTTTAAAAGCTGTACTTAAAGAAGTTCAGGAATCAAACGGCGAAATCGTTATGTTCATTGATGAGCTTCATACTGTAGTCGGAGCCGGCGCAACAGAAGGTTCAATGGATGCAGGAAACCTTTTAAAACCAATGTTAGCAAGAGGCGAGCTGAGAACAATCGGAGCCACAACAATTAATGAATACCGCAAGTATATTGAAAAAGACCCGGCTCTTGAACGTCGTTTTCAGCCGGTGCTTGTTGATGAACCATCTGTTGAAGACACAATCTCAATCTTAAGAGGTTTGAAAGAAAAATACGAAGTTCATCACGGAGTCAGAATTTTAGACAGCGCTCTTATTGCAGCTGCACAGCTTTCAGACAGATATATTACTGACAGATTTTTACCGGACAAAGCAATCGACTTAATCGATGAAGCCGCATCTGCTCTTCGTATTGAAATCGATTCCATGCCGGAAGAAATCGATGTTATGCTGAGACAAAAAATCCAGCTTGAAATTGAACGCGAAGCGTTGAAGAAAGAAACTTCTCCTGAATGTATAGCAAAAATCGACAAGCTTACTTCTGAAATTGACGAGCTTGAAGGCAAGATTTCCACTTTGAAAGCTCAGTGGGAAGTCGAAAAAAATACAATCACAGGCGAAGCCGGAATAAAAGAAGAAATTGACAAAGTTAAAACTCAAATAGCAGAAGCTGAACGCAATACAGATTTACAAACTGCAGCAGAGCTTAAATACGGCAAGTTAATGGAGCTTGAAAAGAAGCTTCAATCAATACAAGGCAAAGAAAAAGGTGAAAACCAGCTTCTTAAAGAAGAAATTGACGGTGACGATATTGCAGAAATTGTCAGCAAATGGACAGGAATTCCTGTAAACAAACTTATGGAAAGCGAAATGCAGAAGCTTCTCCGCATGGAAGATGTACTTCACAAGCGCTTAATCGGTCAGGATGAAGCGGTAGAAACCGTATCTGACGCAATCAGACGCGCACGTTCAGGTTTAAAAGACCCTAAACGTCCTATTGGTACGTTCATTTTCTTAGGTCCTACAGGGGTTGGTAAAACCGAACTTGCAAAAACTTTAGCAGAGTTTTTATTTAACGACGAAGATGCAATTGTTCGTATTGATATGTCAGAATACATGGAAAAACACAATGTTGCAAGGCTTGTCGGAGCTCCTCCAGGATACGTCGGATACGAAGAAGGCGGGCAGCTTACAGAAGCCGTCAGACGTAAACCTTACTCTGTTGTACTTTTTGACGAAATTGAAAAAGCACATCCTGATGTGTTTAATATAATGCTTCAAATTTTTGATGACGGACGTTTAACAGACTCAAAAGGCAGAACAGTCGACTTTAAAAACACTGTCATCATTATGACAAGCAATATCGGAAGCGAAATCATCTTAGAAGACTCGCTTAATCCAATGGGTGCAAACTTTGATGAAACAAAAGAAAAAGTTATGACAGTTATGAGAGAACGCTTTAAGCCTGAATTCTTAAACAGAGTTGACGAAACAATCTTCTTCAAAGCGCTTACAATGCAGCAGCTTTCATCAATTGTTGATATCCAGATGAATCATTTGAGAAGCCTGCTGGCAGACAGAAACATTACGTTTGAAATCACAGAAGATGCAAAAGAATTTTTAGCAAGGCGCGGTTTCAATCCAATGTACGGCGCTCGTCCGCTTAAACGTGTTATCCGCCAGATGGTAGAAAACCCGCTTTCTAAGCTTATTCTTTCTCAGAAATTTATTGAAGGCGACAAGATTAAAATTGATGTCAAAGATGATGAGATAGTTTTTGAAAAATAAAAAAAGAGCCAAAAGGCTCTTTTTTTTAGAAAAACATTTGCATCGCATTTGGAAGCGCAGCATGATAGCTGGACACTCCTGGCTGCCAGAAGTTATTGTAAGTTACATGGTCATTATCTACAGAAATCCATTCACCTTTACTTACTCCATCTTGAAAACCTTCCGTTCTTTCAAGATCAGCGTTTGACTTGGTGCTTAAGCGGAAAAAGTTTTTATATCCGACAGTATCATTATATGACAGCCCCAAGCTGCTAAAATCCGGCATATTCTGAGCAATAACACTTAAATTGTTAGTAGGTGCATCTACCGGTAGATGCTCAATATATTTATATATTGAAAAATTGTGTTCATGGTTATAATAACAAAGAGGAGCTGCGTTTCGGCTTCTGTTATATGTAAGATAAGAATCAATTTTTGCCAGTGTGCCAAGAGCAAATGGAGCATCAAGACTTCTTAAATCAGCTCTGCTCATTTTTAATACAAACTTCTTACCTTCAGGAGTAAACACGCCAAATACATTCTTATCAGATTTACCTTCTGTAAAATATTTAAAATCATATTTTCTGCCGTCAATAGTTAAGCTTTCTATCTTTTTGTTTGATTTCATTCCATATTCCATCTTTGAGCTTAAATAGTTAACCATTTCCATCAGATGATTAAATGGCAGCTCTTTTGGTACATTACCAATTGTAAGATTTTCATTTCCCCTGAGCTCTGAATGCTTCTTTAAAAGAACTTCGCCCCGCCAATCCGGTCTTATTCTTAATAAATCTTCTACCGAATGTGCTTCACGAACTTTATTTTCAATAAATTTTGTATAAGCCTGGTTATAAGGACTAATGTATGAAAACGGCATAAAAATATTTGAGTTTTTAGGCAAAACTTTATACATTCCATCAGTAATAGCTTTTACCGATCTCGGATTATATACAATACTTGAGAAAAATTCTTTGCTTCTGTCACCTGCTTTTAATATTTCATTCAAAAATTTTTCCATAACTTCCGGAGCTTCTTTAATTTTTAAGAATGAGAAAACTGCAGGAGTCTTGTCATGACGTATATACCAATTGTATTCGTCCCACAATTTTGGCATAGAACTTCCGCGAAAATTTATTTTGTTATAAATAGGATACTTTTTGGGTAAATCCACATTTTGAGATTGTATTTGATCCTTTTTTAGAAATTTGTTGGGTATTATATTGATATTATAAGGTTTTATTGATGTAATATTCATTATTTTTCTCCTTTTATATTTAATGTGAAACAAAATAAAAATTGTCTTTTGTACAATAAATCGTTACAAATGTTTACTTAGATTATATTTTCTTTTATAATATAAGAATATTAGTTAGGGAGGAGTGCGTATGAATTTAGATAAAGTAAGAGCAACAGATGCAGAAGTTGCGAAGTATATAGACGAAGAGCTTGAAAGACAGCAGACAACAATTGAGCTGATTGCAAGTGAAAATTTCACCTCTCCGGCTGTAATGCAGGCTTGCGGCAGCGTTTTAACCAACAAATATGCAGAAGGCAAGCCTCACAAACGCTATTATAACGGCTGCGAAGTTATTGACAAAATTGAAGAGCTTGCTCAAAAAAGAGCTTGCGAACTTTTCAAAATGGATCACGCAAACGTACAGCCACATTCCGGAGCTCAAGCTAACATGGCAGTTTTTGCAGCGCTTCTTAAATGCGGAGACCCCGTTTTAGGTATGGATTTATCAAACGGCGGTCATCTAAGCCACGGTTCTCCTGTTAACTTCTCAGGCATGTACTTCAACGTAAAAAGCTACGGCGTAGACGAAAACGGAAACATTGATTACGAAGATGTCCGTAAAATGGCGCTTGAACACAAGCCAAAATTGATAATATGCGGCGCAAGCAACTATTCAAAAATAATTGATTTTAAAAAGTTTAGAGAAATTGCTGACGAAGTCGGCGCAATTCTTCTTGCTGATATAGCTCACATTGCAGGGCTCGTAGCAGGCGGAGTTCACCCGTCACCTGCGGGTTACGCACAAATCGTAACTACAACAACACACAAAACTTTACGCGGACCAAGAGGCGGAATTATTATGTGTGACGAAGAATACGCTCTTGCAATAGATAAAGCTGTTTTTCCGGGTATTCAAGGCGGGCCTTTAGAACACATTATTGCAGGAAAAGCTGTTGCTCTTAAAGAAGCTTTGCAGCCTGAGTTTAAAGCTTATGCAGAACAAATTGTTAAAAACGCAAAGGCAATGGCTCAAGGACTTCTGGATAACGGAATGGATATTGTTGGCGGAATGACTCAAAACCACTTAATGACACTTGACTTAAGAAAAACAGGTAAAACCGGTAAAGATATGGCAAATATCTTAGAAAGAGTAGGAATTACTGCAAATAAAAACACTGTTCCAAATGACCCGCAAAGCCCGTTTGTTACAAGCGGAATAAGGCTTGGTGCAGCTGCGATGACGACAAGAGGCTTCAAAGAAAATGACATGAAGGAAGTTGCAAGAATAATTTCTGAAGCTATCAAAAATTCTGATAACGAAGAAGTTTTAAGCACACTTAGAGCAGAGTCTTTGAAGCTTTGCAAAAAATACCCTTTGTATTAATAAAGGTAAGTACAAATTAAAGGAAGAATAAATGATAATCAAACTTACACAAGCACATATAATAGGCGCATGCATTTCTTATTTAATAGGGGTGTTTATTGTACCATTTGTAATAGAATTTTCACAAAAAGAAGGACTTGTTGATGTTCCTAACGAAAGAAAGATTCACAAGAATCCGATTTCGCGTCTGGGCGGAATTGCTATCTGGACAAGTGCAATGTTAACGTTTTTATTCCTTGTTTTAATGAGCTATTACCCTTATGGCAGTTTGCTTTCTGGGATTTTATTAGGCGGTTCCTTGATGTTTCTATTAGGTTTGATTGATGATATTTATAATTTAGATGCAAAATTCAAGCTTGTTATTCAGCTTTCTATTGCTACTATAGTCTACCTTTTAGGAGTTCAAATAGATACAATTTTCAACCCGTTTGGCGGAGTAATTCATCTCGGGCTGTTTTCGTATCCTATTACAATATTATGGATAGTAGGTATTTCAAACGCTGTTAACTTTATTGACGGAGTCGATGGTCTGGCAGGTTCAGTAATATCAGTAAGCTCAATCACGTTAGCGCTTATAGCAGTCGCAATAACGCCGGCACAGCCTATTACAGCATTAATTGCATTTATTCTTGCCGGCTCAGTTCTCGCATTTCTGACTTTCAATTTTAACCCTGCAAAAATATTTATGGGTGACTCAGGCGCACTGTTTTCAGGATTCCTGCTTGCAACTTTATCTATAGCTGGTGTTATGAAAGGTGCTGCTCTTGCTGTTCTGCTGCCATTTTTAGTACTTGCTGTTCCTATAATAGACATTACATTTTCAAGCTTAAGGCGGATTATGAAAGGAAAATCTCCCTTCGTGGCTGATGCAGAGCACATTCACCACAAGCTTTTGAAAGCTGGCTTTTCACAGAAAATAACTGTTGCAATTCTAACTTCTATTGCAATTGCAGGAGGAGCGCTTGCAACATATTTTACCGGAACTCTTAAAAACTATTTTATTTATATTGCAGTTTTAATTTTAATTATGGTTGTTTTAAGCGTAATCAGCGTTTTAACACAGCCTGATAAATCATCATAGTCCGCCTTGCAGACGCGAGAGCGGTTCTTTGCTCTCAGGAGGCAAATAAAGTTTATTAGGATTATTTATACAAAACTTTTGTCCAGGAATCGGCGGAAATTCTTGCCGCATTCCAATAATATTTTTGTACCAGTTCATAGACTCATTTTTAGATATAAGTTTAATATTTCCCTGACAATTTGCTTCATCACTTCTTCTCTGAGCTATTTGTAAAAGGCGCGTACCGATATCTTTGAAATATTCAAGAGATTTATTATGATAAGGCGTGCCCGGTTTTGAAAAGTTTCTCAAATCATCAACAAATACATGACTCGGGTCAGTATTTTCCCAAGGATTTGGAGGAAGCTTCGAAATTAAAAGATTTACATTACCGACAACCTCGTTTTTTTCGTTCTTAATCGTATAGTTTTCTGAATTATGTCCTAAAATTTTTTTAAAAACATCAAGATAAGCTTCTCCGCCATCTTTACGCACTCGAATCTTGCCGATATACCCTTCAAGGCAGCTGCCGATATTTGTGTGCTTAAGAGTCGGAATGTTATGGCCAAAAGACACATTCTGTTTAGCTTTTGCAGGTTGATAAGGGTTAATATTTAATAATATTGGATTAATCATAATACCAATTAAAAACCCGTAAAAAAATTTTTTGCTATTTAAAAAAGGGGCGCGCCGTAAAAACGGCGCGCCCCTTTACTCAACTAAGCTTCATCATCATCCAAATATCTGTAATCCATTATACTGCCTTCATATTCAGTCAAATCATCACTGTAATACATAGACATGTTATTAACAATACGATTTCTGTCAGCAATTTTTTGTTTTTCAATTTGAGAATTTACGCCATAAGCATTAATCTCTGCGTTTGTAAGTTTACCGTCGTGATTAGCATCAATGTCATCAAAATGTGCAAGAACAGTCTGCTGCAAAGAATTTGTCATACCGGAAGATGCTCCCAGAGAGATAATTTGTTCTCTTGTAAGTCCTTGTGTTGCCATATTGTTCATAAGTTTTTGAACTTCATCAGCAGATATAACTCCATCACCGTTAGAATCAACGCTATTAAAATTATTTGTTAAATATGAAGCAAATGTAGAGCCGTAAGCTGTGTTTGTAACATTCGTATTAGTTAGAGCGGAGTTCAAATTTTCCAAAGTAAGCCCGTCAGCATACTGGCTGGAAAGCAGAGAGAAAGAATTTGTCAGCCCTGCGTTTATACCGCTGAATAAAGATGAACCGTCTAATCGTTTGCTCATAATACATCTCCTTGTGATTAGTTATATTTATACACTTATAGTTTAATAGTTTTTGCAATAAAGTCAATCATATAAGAATATGAGAAAATAATTTTACATGTGCTATAATGTATATATGTTCAAACGTAAATGTAAAATAACTTTCATATCACATGGGGCAACTGTCCATACAACAGAAGGAATAATAAGCGATGCAGAAAAGTATCCAAAACTTAACGAGCTCGGCGAAGAAGAAATCGGAAAAGTATGCGAATACTTGGAATCCAGAGCTGTTGCTTATGACAAAATTTACACCAGCCCTTCTGCAAGATGCACCCAGTCTGCACAAATAATTGCAAAGCTATTCAAAAAAAATACAACAACAATCAAACTTTCTTCCAGAAACCATGGAGAATGGAGCGGAAGATGTTATGCTGATATTTTTGATGAATACGGTCCGAGAGCTATAATCCAGCAGCCTCATGGCGGAGAATCGCTTGAAGATTTCAATAAACGTGTCGGAGAAATAATTGACAAGCTTGTGGAAGAAAATAGAGGCAACCGAATTATTATCGTAACAACCCCTGATGTTATTCAGTCTGCAATTGCTAAAACACTTGAGCTCAACCCTGAAAGCCAGTTTAAAAACTTGATTAAAACAGGAACATTGACCCAAATCAGTTATTTTGAAGATAACTGGTCAAGCGTTATTTATTCAGATTACATGCCTATATAATATTTTTGCAGAAAACATAAGTAGTTATTATATTGCCATTAAGTTCTTTGGCAGATTTTTTAATCTGCTTAAATCCGTTCTTTTCATAGTAATCATAATCGCATGTTGTATCTGACCATAAGTAAATCTTTTTGATATTCTGCTCAATACATTTTTCACCAAGTTTTGCAAGAAGTTTTTTGCCTATACCTTTTTGAAGACTTACAAACAGCCCAAGCATAATATCATCATGATTCATGCATTCTTTCACATCTTGACCGCAAGATTCTAAAAAATCAAACAAATCCAGCGCTATCTTTTTTTCTCCGGAATCGGTCAGCTTCTGAACTTGTGTTTCTAAATATGCAAAACTGTTATTATTATCATCCTTTTTCGAAGCAAGTAAAAAACCTTTAAACTCGTCATCATAAGCCGAAAACGAAAAATCACGGTTTAAATCGTAATATTTAACCATAAACTCGTAAATCAATTTTTGAATTTGAGCGCTTTCCCGGGTATAAAAATTTCCCCAAGTAAGTTTTGCAACTTTAGAAGCGACTGCAATATCCTGATTAGAGAAATTTTGAATCATATTGCCATCTGAGTCATTTCTGTATAAGCTGAAACTATTCTATTTCTTACCTGAATAGCCATCTGCATGCTCAAAGATGCTTTTTCAGCAGCAATCATAGCATCATGAATACTTGTAGAACCGCCCATTGCAATGTCTTCCTGCATTCTATCAGCCATAATTCTTGCATCGTTAACAGCATTCAAACTGCTTGAAAACGCATTTCCCATATTTGAAGCAAAGTTTCCAAGCCCGGATGGGTCGCCTTTATCTTTAACAGGATGAGTTTTTGAAGCTTTTTCAAGTGCATCTTCAAAAGCATTTTTTTCAACATCAAAAGAAGCCTGCCCTTGCAAAAGCTTGTTATAGTCATTTATTGCGTTTAAATTATAATTTGTATTTATCTGGCTTATTTCTGTTGAAAATTCCATAATATACTCCTATTAGATGTTCATTGCCGTCTGCATCATTGTCTTAACGTTTTCTGCAACCGTTGCATTTGCTTCATACGCTTTTGAAGCCGAAATCATCCCGACCATTTCTTCTACAAGATTTACGTTTGGCAAATCTACATACCCTTCTTCATCTGCATCCGGATGAGAAGGATCAAATACAGTCTTAACTGCATTTTCAGCTTCATAAATCGAATCAACTCTGACACCCCCTGTTATCATACCATTATTAAGCGCAATATTAGCATTAATAAGCATGTTTCCAGTTGCCGGGTCAAACTGAGCATCAGGACTGTTTGACGAAAAATTTGAATACCCGCGGTTAATGCTGTCTTCATAAATAGTTCTAAAAGCAACCTCTTTTTTTACATACACACCTTTTGAACCATCAGGCTGGCGTGTCGTATTTATGTTTGCAATATTACTTGCAATCGTATCCATTTTTACTCTTTGAGCCGTCATTCCTGAACCAGCTATATCAAAAATATTAAAACTCATAATATTCCTTTTTTTCTACACTAAGCTGCTGCCAATGATTTTATCCTTGTAGTTTTTGCCCCTCGTCCCTACCCTCTCTCGTTGGGCGAAAGAGAGAATTTTAACCTCTTTGTCCTTTTATATTAGCTTGTAGTTCCACTTATCAGTATTTTTCCCATTTACCCCCGTAGTACTACTGACCGCGAATTGCTTCTGAAACCCCTGTAAACTGCCTGCGTTCCAGATTTGAAAGCACCATATACCTTGTGCCTGTTTTAGATAAATCCATCATTTCGCGTTCAAGCTCAACGTTGTTTCCGGTCGAGTTTGTACCGCTGTAAATATCTGTCACAACCTGAGGATTGTAATCTCTCATAATATTAGACTGCAAATACGCTTTCTCTTGCATTGTAGGAGTTCTATACGTATGGACATCACCAGTAAATGCATCTACTACAGGCGGAACATAGTTAATACTATTCTGTCCTTTAATATAGTCTTTTAAGTTTTCGCCTTCGATAATTTCAGCAAGCTGGCTTTCAAACGCAACTTCGTTTCTCTGAAATCCCGGAGTCATTACGTTTGCAATATTTGATGAAATCGCCTGCTGCCTGCTCATCAGCCCGTCCATACCCAGCTTTGTTATTTCTATTGTTCTGTTTGAGATTAAGTCCATTATTATATCAACCCCATTTTAACCGTAAATTCGGTATACTTTTCATCAGAATGCTCTAATTTTAGCTGCCCAAGCTGTTCTTCTATCGACCGTTTACAAATACTCAACCCCAGACCTGAACCGCCTGTTTTCGTAGTAAATCCTTTCTCAAAAACTTTTTCAGGCTCATTAATCTTACCTGCATTATTAAGGACCCTTACTACTGCAAACTCGCCTCTCTTCTCCGCCTTCAATTTAACATACTTACCATTTTTAAGCTCTTCTTCGTCTGTTCCGAATGCTTCTACTGCATTTTTTACCAGATTAATTATAACTGCAGCAAAAGCATTCTCATCAGCCATAATCTTCAAATTAGCCTTGCTCTCTACAGTATACTCAATATTTTTACACTCAAAGTACACTTTCGTCAAATCTTCTACGGTATTAATTATTTCTTTCAAATCACACGGCTTCAACTCTTTGCACTGAGAAGATTTTAAAGAAATCAAAGAATTTCCTGCAATTTTAACCGCTCTTGAAATACTCTCTATTCCTTTAAGAATTGTTTTATCGGAAATCTCATTTTTTGCACAGTATTTTTTAATAACTTCACTATACAAATCACAAATAGAAAGCTGATTTTTGACTTCATGAGAAATTTCTCTTACATCACTCGAATACTCAGGCGGCTTGGACTGAAACTCTGCAAACCCTAATACTGCATCTTTCGCAGCTTCATCCAAATTCTCTACCAGACGTCTTATTGAGGAGTTTAAAAGTATGTTATCACGTCTATCCGGTCTGAATTTTTCTTGAAACTGTTTAATATCAACAATTGAATTACGGTTAATTATATCAAGAGCTTCATCTTGCAGCTTGGAATTGTAAATCGAATAATACCTTACATAAGTCTTGTTATCAGTCTTATTGTCCCAAATAATAATAGACACAAACCTGTGAGTCATAACGCAGATAAATTCTGTATCAGCCCATACTTTTTCTCTCAAATTCTCACTATCATCAGAAAAATCATAGGACTCAATCTCAGAAAACTCAAGACGCTTTAAAAGTCCCATGAGACCGCTGTTATTAATTATTCTATAAAGCACAACTCCAGCTTCAGGATTATCAAGCAAAGGCTCTAAGACAGCACGAATAGAACAGCGAAGCGTCTGTTTCGTAATTATTTTATTCTCCTGAGAGTTTATAAGCTCTCTTAAATAATTTTGCTGCCTTACAATCTTTTTCATCTGCTAATCCTAAACTGCAACTTTAACTTTCTTTGTTAAAAATCCATTGTTAATTGCATACAACACAGCTTGTGTTCTATCATTTACCTGAAGCTTCTGAAAAATATTATTTACATGTGTTTTTACAGTTGTTTCAGAAATAAATAACTTATTTGCAACACCTTTGTATGTGATTCCTTGAGTCAAAAGCTCAAGCACTTCTTCTTCTCTTTGAGTTAAATAATCAAGAAGATTTTCTTCTTCCGCTTCTGTTTCTTTCTTTTCTGCCTCTGCCTTAAATGTCTGCTGGAAGTATTCAAAGAATCTTGAAGATAAAGCAAGAGGAAGATAAATTTTCCCGTTCAAAACTTCTTCAATAGCATAAATCAACTGAGCAGAAGCCATAGTTTTTAATACATATCCTCTTGCACCAATCTTCATAGCTCTGAAAATTAAATCAGCATCATCATACCCGGAAAGCGCAAGAACTTTTGTATCAAGCCCAAGCTTTTCTATTTCTATTATACCCTGAAGCCCGTCTCTTTCAGGCATATTCATATCAAGAAGAACAACATCCGGCTGATATTTCTTAATTAAATTCAATCCAACAGTAACATTCGTAGCAATACCTACTACATCAAAAGTTCCTTCTAAGTTTAAAAGCTCTCTAATCCCTGCTAAATGCTCGTAATTGTCATCAATAAGCAAAACTTTTGATTTCTTCTTAAACTCACGTCTCATACTCTCTCTTCTCCCCTTTTATTTACACATCATTTAAATTTAGTATTTTTCTCTCTTTTATACTAAATATATTACCTCCTTATAGAGGAGTTTTACATCAATACAAGGGTCGATTTTACTGCGTTTGAGGTAGATTGAAGGATATAGACCATCTGGTCTAGAGAAAACGCAAAACCCGGCAGTAACAAGATTGCAGAAATTCTACAAGCTTATAACTAAGTCATATAGTGTAATTAAAATAGAGGAGTAAGACGTAAGTTAAAGTCCTACATATATTGTAGAGAATACAAATAAAAAGAGCAGATTTAAAATCTGCTCTTTTAAATATTTTTTATAACAACTAAATACTAGTTATTGAATGCCCACTGAGCTGCTGCACCGTTAGGAACTGCAAAACCGCCTCTTAATCTGATACCAAATTGGTCTTTGATTACACGGTTAGCTTTAACAGTACAATCTTTACCTGTATCGTTAACAGCTGCTGAGTTTAACATACCAGCATTACCTTGGCAGTTTGATAATAAGTTAGGACCTTTAGCTCCGTTTGTATCATATAAAGCTTTAATACCATAAACTAAACCATCTGACTGCATAGCTTTAACAGTAGCATTTGTAATCAATGTGTTAGCATCGTTAGGGAACGCAATTGCTGAACCATCTCTAAAGAATACTACAAAGTTTGAAGCACCATTGTTTACAGCTTTAGCTTCGTTTGTAGCTGTACCAGAAGTTTGGTAATCAACAGTAGTACGGCTAGCTAACAAACCGTATAAAGATTGAGATTCTGAGTTATTTGTAGAAGTTTCATTGAAAGAAGCATAGTCAAAACCTGCAATAGCTGAGTTCATTTGAGCAGCTTCTGTTAAAGTATTGATACCTTTCTTCAAAGCAGTTCTTGCTTGTTGTTCTTGAGTATTTGTCATCAATGCAGGAAGAGTTAACGTTGCAACTACACCAATGATAGCCAAGGTAATCAAAACTTCCGCAAGAGTAAAACCATTCTTCTTCATCATAATATTCCTTTCTCTTCTTATATTATTAGAATTTTTCTTCATTCTTCTATACAATTATTTTAACAAACCAACCCGCTTATGTCAATATAATATTCATATAAACCTTAACAATTTAAGCTAAAACTTCAAACTTATCAGCTCTTGTCCTTATCAAAGAAACCGCAGCTTGAGAATTAAGAAAATTTAAAGCTCCCATAAAACTTGATTTACTGCTCAAACCTGCTCTTGCTTCCTGCATAGTACTGATAAGCTGAGCTCCAGCTATCTGCTCATTAATCACACGATTCTGAGTTACAACCCTTTGAGTGTTTTCTTTTTGAGGAAATCCTATTTCCTTGACTTCTGAATCTGAAACTTGCTCAGCTTCTTTTTCAGGCGTATTAACAATTTTTGAAAATGGATTATTATTGCTTACAAAAGAAGAACGAGCCATATCCATGACATCATTTTGAACATCTTCTGTCATACTTGATGCACGCTCCTTAGCGCGCTTAAAAATCATATCTTTTAAAGCATCAGCTTCTTGTTTATTAACAAATGTATCAAATTTATAAGCCATTATCTATCCTCGTATTTATATAAAAACACAATTGTAAAGAAAATTGACGAATTTATATATATTTGATATATACTTGTTACATAAGTTTACATTTTGTTTTTTGACATTTTTCTTTATATATCTGGCTTACATCCTAATTTAAGTTAACAGCTAATGTAAAGTTATTAGCATGATTATTTGTGTTTTCAGGATATTTGGTGTACAATTAAATTGCTATTTATATTTCGGCTAGTGTAAAATCTTAACAGGAAGGATAATAACCGACCTGTTTTCTTTATGGCATAAATGCGCCGGCCTCATATTATCTCCTACAAGGTAATATCTTTTGTTCATCTACTCCATATAATGAATGTACTATGCCAAATTCGAGGTACAAAAAAAGGGATATACATACACTAATTGCTCTTGCGCAAGAAAATGATTCAAAAGCGCTTGAGGAGCTTATTCGTCGTGTTCAAAGAAACATTTTCACAATGTTCAGCTATCTTACAGAAAAAAGGCAGGATATTGCGGATTTAACACAGGAAGCTCTTGTTAAAATGGCAAAAAACATCTATACACTTAAAGACATTTCTAAGTTCAAGCCTTGGCTTAACCAAATAGTTACAAATATTTTTTATGATTATTTAAAAAAGCATGCAAAAGATAAGAAAATTGATTTAGACAATGATAAGCTTCTTGAAATCAAAGATAGAATCGGCTGCGAGCCGGGAGAAAAATGTCTTTTTTCAGAGATGGAAAAATTAATAAAAGCAGCAATTCTAAGCCTTCCTGATGCTCTTAGGATTGTAATAATTTTAAGAGAATACGAAGGTTTAAGCTACGAAGACATTGCCAAAATAACAAACACCGCAATTGGAACTGTAAAATCACGCATTTCAAGAGCAAGGCTTAAACTGCAGCAAGAATTAAAAGAATTCATATAGGGGAAAAGGAGAGTAAAAAAATGGAGATAACATGCGCACAAATGGATGTTCTTCTCTCATTCTACATTGAAGGAGACCTGAGCAAAGCATTAAAAACAAAAGTTGAAGAGCATCTGCAGGAATGTTCTGCCTGCCGTGCAAAATATGAAATAGTAAAAAGCATGCTCAAAGAACTTCGCTCGACTATTGAAGACAAAGAAGAAGTTTTTTCACCAACTGTTACAAGCCAGTACAGAATTTTTCAGAACAATCTTTCTGCATATATTGATAATGAGCTTCCAGCAGAAGAAAGCATCAAAATCAAGAAATACACCATTAATAACAAGCAAGCGCGCAAAGAGCTTGAAGACACTTATAATATACGCAGGCTTATGAATGAATCTTTTCATAAATCAAGATTGGACGCCAAGCAAGATTTTTCAAAAAATGTAATAAAACAATTGAACCTCAATGAAGAATACAATCTTTCTTTCCACCCTCTCCTCAAACTCGCAATAGCTTTTGTAATGACTGTACTGATTTTATCAGCTATTATAATCTTTTCTCTAACCTTATAAAAAACAAAGGGCGCGGACTTAAAAGTCCGCGCCCTTTATTTTATCTTTTTAACCTTCTTGTTTAACTGCTTCTTTACGCTCGAAAACAATTTTTTCGTCTTCTAACTTCAACAGTATTACATCTCCCGGTTCGTAAGCATTTGTCAAAATTTCTTCTGCTAACTGATCTTCTATTTTCTTTTGAATCAATCTGCGAAGAGGTCTTGCACCGTAAGCTTCATTGTATCCGTCTTTTGCAAGATAATCTTTTACTTCGTCTGTAACTTCGATTGAAAGCTCGCGTTCAGACAATCTCTTGAACAAGTCTTTCATCATTAAGTCTACGATTTCACGGATTTCTTCTTTGCTCAAATGAGAGAATACGATAATGTCATCAATACGGTTAAGGAACTCAGGTCTAAACGCTTTTTTAAGCTCTTCGTTAACTGTATCCTTAAGTTTTTCGTATTTATCCTTCTTAGCATCATCAGCAGCAGAGAAACCAAGTTTTCCTGCAGTAGAAATCATGCTTGCCCCGACGTTTGAAGTCATAATAATTACTGTGTTTTTGAAATTAATATGCCTTCCTTTAGCATCAGTCAAGCGGCCGTCATCAAGGATTTGGAGCATAATATTAAACACATCCGGGTGAGCTTTTTCGATTTCATCAAAAAGAATTACTGAATAAGGTTTCTTTCTAACAAGCTCTGAAAGATGACCGCCATCGTCATAGCCGACATATCCTGGAGGAGAGCCGATAAGTTTTGCAGTAGAATGTTTTTCCATGAACTCAGACATATCTACTCTTATCATATTATCTTCGCTTCCGAAAATTGCCTCTGCTAAAGCTTTTGCAAGTTCTGTTTTACCAACCCCTGTAGGACCTGAGAAAATAAAGCTTCCAATTGGTCTGTTTGGTGATTTTAATCCTACTCTTGCACGTCTGATTGCTTTTGCAATTGCTGTAACAGCATCACTTTGACCTATTACTCTATCGTGAAGAGTAGCTTCAAGTCTAAGCAGTCTTTCAGATTCGCCTTCAGTAAGCTTAGTTACAGGCACACCTGTCATAGTCGCAATAACTTCTGCAACATCTTCTTCTGTTACAGTCGGTTTATTTGCATCGTTTTGTCTGCGCCATTCTTCAGAAACTTCTCTAATTCTGTCTTTCATGTTAGCTTCGTCATCTCGAAGCGCTGAAGCTCTTTCAAATTCCTGATTTCTAATTGCATCTTCTTTTTCTTTGATAATTTCACGAAGTTCTTTATCAAGCTCTTTTCCTTCCGGAGAAAGAGTGCAGACTTTAAGTCTAACCTTTGAGCTTGCTTCATCAATTACGTCAATTGCTTTATCTGGCAAAAATCTATCATTAATATATTTACTTGAAAGTTTTGTCGCTGCAACAATTGCTTCATCAGAAATATTCAAGCTGTGATGTTCTTCATATTTAGTTTTCAAACCTCTAATGATTTCAATAGTTTCATCAATAGACGGCTCTTCAATGATTACAGGCTGAAATCTTCGTTCTAAAGCAGAATCTTTTTCGATATACTTTCTGTATTCATCAGAAGTCGTAGCCCCGATTACCTGAATTTCGCCTCTAGAAAGAGCCGGTTTCAAGATATTTGCTGCATCGATTGCACCTTCAGCAGCACCCGCGCCAATCAAAGTATGCATTTCGTCGATAACAAGAATTACATTACCTGCTTGACGAATTTCGTCCATAATTTTCTTTAAGCGCTCTTCAAATTCACCACGGTATTTAGTACCTGCAATCAATAGTCCCATATCAAGCTGAATAATCTTTTTATTTTCAAGAATATCGGGTACTTCATTATTTACAATTCTTATTGCAAGCCCTTCTGCAACAGCAGTCTTACCAACCCCCGGTTCTCCCAAAAGTACAGGGTTGTTTTTAGTCCTTCTTGCAAGAATTTGTATAACACGTTCAATTTCTTTTTCTCTGCCTACAACAGGGTCAAGGCGCTGTTCAGAAGCTGCTTGAGTCAAATCTGTACCAAATTCATCCAAACTTGGAGTTTTGACTTTGCTTGAAGCAGATGATGAAGCAGATGAGCTGCTTCCTGCTCCTGCCCCGGCAGTTGGTTTTGAATCACCAAGCATCTTAACAACATTGCTTCTTACTTTATTCAAATCAACTCCAAGGTTTTCAAGCACTCTTGCCGCAACCCCTTCTCCTTCTCTAATAAGTCCTAAAAGCAAATGCTCAGTACCAATATAATTATGACCAAGCTGCCTTGCTTCATCCCAAGAAAGCTCAAGAACTCTTTTTGCTCTCGGAGTAAACGGAATTTCAACAGCAACAAAACCTGAACCTCTGCCAATGATTTTCTCAACTTCAACTCTTGCATCTTTAAGGTTAACACCCATTGACTTGAGAGTCTTGGCTGCAATTCCAGTTCCTTCTCCGATAAGTCCTAAAAGAACCTGCTCAGTTCCTACAAAATTATGCCCAAGGCGTCTGGCTTCTTCTTGAGCCAGCATAATGACTTTAATCGCCTTTTCAGTAAAACGTTCGAACATTTAAGTATAATCCTCTTCTTATAAATATATTTATCTTAGTATATATTACAAAAAATTTACAAAACTTTCAAGTAGTAAATCTAGAATTATTCATTTGTACTATTCAATATTCGGAAACGCATAAATTATTCCATCTGAGCTGCGCCATTTCAAAAAACCTGTCTTTGGTATTCTATCAACATCTACAGCTGTTACAAGCGCCCAATTACCTCGAATTGCAGTAACTCTAATCATTTTTACAAATCTCAAAACCGCTACATTTTGTGACAAATCTTCACTTTTTGCGTGAAGGATTTCTGCTTCTTCAGGAACATCTTTCATCAGCCTTAAACCATATTTACGCCCGTACATGTTATAAAAACTAAGCCACGGCAAAAACTGGAAACGGTCTTCTGTCTGCACCCAGCCTTTTTCTCCGGTCATCTTATTAAAAATCACTTCAACCCAGCCGTCATCTCCAATATCAGAAACATACAGAAAACCGAGTTTTTTTCCATTTAAAAGAACCGCAAAAACATTATCCGGCATACTCTCAGGGTTATATGAAAAATCAAAAGTTTTAACTACCCGTGAATTTGCTTCAGGATGAGAAAAAATTGTTATACTTTCACCTGTCTGATACATTCCAATAGCTTCTTTTGGTATACTGTCCATATAAAACGGCATTGTATCCGCAAATACAGGCAGCGTCAGCATCATAAGCAAAGTTATTAAAAATTTTTTCATAACATTAACCCCTCGGTTGAATAACTTTTTTATTCATTCCTACTCTCTGAAGCTAAGCTCAGGCATTGCTTTTTTAAGCGCAGAGCGGACATTTGCCATCTGTGTTTCAATAGTTTCATCTGTCATCGTAGCATTATTATCCTGCATTCTTATTCTGAAAGCAACTGACTTAAATCCTTCTTGAACGTGTTCGCCTTCATAAACATCAAAAACTTCTGTTCCAGCAAATACTTTGTTATCAATTCCTTTTTTAACAACTTTTTCCAATTCATCCCAGCTGGCAGTTTTTGGAACAATTACTGCTAAATCTCTCTGAACTTCAGGAAATTGAGGAAGTTTCTTGTATTTAACAACATTATTATTTACAGCATTAATAAACAAATCTAAATCCAGCTTGAATACATAAGCATTCTGATTAAGCTTCAACTTATTCTTTAGTTCCGGATGAATTTCACCATAATAACCAACGATTTCAGGCTTTTTGCCCAACAAAGTCAAAACAGCTGATTTATACGGGTGCATTACTGTATGAGTTTGAGCTAAAGCAGATTCAGCCAGAAGCTCAAATTTAATACGCCTTGTTAAACCGAAATCTGCAAGAATTTTATCAACAATACCTTTTATTGTGTAAAAATCTACTTCTCCTGTTTGCTGCCACATAGAATTTTGAATATCGCCTGTTACAGCACCTGCTAAAATCTGAGTTTCCTTAACGCCTGAGCATTTTTCATCAGGATCAGAAACCTTAACATAACTTCTTCCTATTTCATAACCCCAGAAATTTTTCTGACCGTTATCATAGTTATATTTTAAACACTGTAAAACACTTGCTGCAAGAGTCTGTCTAAGCATCGTGTAATCTTCTGAAGAAGGATTTTGAACATAAACAGCTTTTTCTTTATTGAAATTTACGTTAAACTGTTTCAGTAAAGGTTCGCCAATCAATGAAGATGTTTGGATTTCATTCAAACCTTCGCCTTGCATAATTTCACGAACACGTGCAATTACACGCTCAGAATGTGAAATTTCTGCAATTCCTGCTCTGTTAGGAAGAGTCGGAGTAATTTTATCATAACCGTTGATTCTTGCAATTTCTTCAATCAAATCAACTTCTCTTGTAACATCACCTGCTCTAAATGAAGGTACAGCAACTTTGCAAGCCATATCATTTTTACCGAGAACTTTAAAACCTAATTTTTCAAGTATAACAAGGGCTTTTGCAGGCTCAATATCGCATCCTAAAATTCTTCTAATCTGAGAATATCTCAAAGTAATATCGATTGGCTCAAGCTTATTCATGCCGGCTTCAACCAGACCTTCAAATTTTGCATCTGCATATTTTTCTAAAAGCTCAACCGCTCTTAAAAGCCCCGGTTTTACAGCTTCAATATCAATTCCGCGTTCAAATCTTGCACAAGCATCAGATTTATAACCAACACTTCTTGAGCTTTTTCTATTAGATTGCGGAGTAAAATAAGCAGCTTCAAGCGCAATATTTTTCGAATTATCATCAATTTCTGAATTAGCCCCGCCAAATACGCCGCCTAAACACACAGGCTCTTTTTCTGTTGCAATCAAAACTGTATCGTGATGCAGCTCTCTTTCAACTTCATCCAAAGTAACAAGTTTTTCACCTTCCTGAGCACGTCTTACGCATAAATAACCATCTAACTTATCTAAATCGAAAGCGTGCAGAGGTGTTCCATATTCTAACATTACATAATTAGTAATATCTACAACGTTATTAATAGCTCTAACACCTGAAGATACAAGTCTTTTCTGCATCCATTCAGGAGACGGCTTGATTGTAATACCTTTTAAAACACCAATAGAATAGTATTTGCAGACATCATTATCTTTAATTTCAACTTTAAAATCAGCTTTTTCAGCCTCGCGGGAAGCGTATTCAAACTTCATTTCTCTGTTAAACAAAGCAGAAAGTTCTCGTGCAATACCAATTACAGAAACCTGATCGCCTCTGTTTGCAGTAGGAGCAGTGTGAATAATAAAATCTTTATCGAACCCGAGAACATCTTCAACATTTAATCCAAGTCCAACATTCGGGAAAAGCCTGTTCAAAATAAGAATACCATCTTCTTCCTGATAATTTCTATCAGTTACACCAAGTTCATCATCAGAACAAAGCATACCTTGAGATTCAACCCCTCTTATTGTTGCAGGAGTAAGCTCAAACTGCTCTCCAGTTTTTCTGTCTAAAACTTTACTTCCAACAGAAGCATAAGGTATCACCTGCCCGACTTCAATATTTTGAGCTCCGCACACAACAGTTTTTAAACCGGAGCCTGTATTCACAGTAACAAGATGCAAGCGGTCAGAGTTTGGATGATTATCTATTTTCTCAATCTTTGCTGTAATAATATTTGTAAACTTAGGACGAACCTCTTCAACTTCTTCGACCTCTAAACCGCTCATCGTAAGCTCATGAGCAATTTGTTTTACATCAATATCTTTTAAATCTACCAACTCATTCAACCAGTTTAATGAAACTTGCATAATTCCTACCTCTCTATTTTTCTTTAGTAAAATTATACTATAAAGATAAAAAAAGATTATGCATTTAAACTGCTGACATATCTAACCAAGGCATCATAAACCTCCGGCAGAATTTTTCCTTCTCTGACTTCTCCATACAATATAAGCAGCGACTCAACACGGGTAAGCCTTCTTCTGTAAACACGCGCCTCTCTTAAAGCAGAATATTTATCAGCAATCGAAATTATTTGAACCCCAATATCAGAAGGATAAATATTTTCTTCTAAAACAGGATAACCAGTGTGCTTCAAATTCTGGTGATGGTACTTAATAAGTTCTAGCGTTTCTTCAGAAATACTCTGGGTCTTCAAAAGCTCGTATCCTAAAGTCGAATGAATATTCATGATTTCACGCTCTTTAACATTCAGCTTTGCCGGCTTCTTCAATATTTTAGAAGGAATGAGCACTTTACCCAAATCGTGAAGCATAGATGCTTCTTTTATTTTATTTTCATCAACTTCTACTCTCAAATGTTCAGGAAGCATTGAACATACGCCGACTGCAACATTACAAGTCTCATTCATATGCCCGCCTGCTAGCTCTTTCAATGTACTCGTATCAATGGAAGCTTTGATTTTATATTTCTTCAAAAGATTTTTTATAGAAGGATTGAGCTTTATCATATTTTTTACCATTGATTTATGCAAACTCTCATCTTTTCCTGTCTTTAAAAAAGTTTTGCCAAACTCATCTGTATAAACAAAGAAACTGTTACGATTAATCTGAACAGCACCTTTTAAACTCACTCTTTTTTGCTTTTGGGGGTATTTTAAAATCATAATTCTTAATATAACTTTACAATAAATTTTATTCATTTGTCAAGTTATAAGCAATTTTTATGGTATAATAGTATCAGACAAAAAGAGGGGAAGTTATATTATGAAATTAACTGTACTGGGACCTGGATGCTGGGGATTAACATTAGCCTGGCTTATGAATGATAATTTTGAAGATATTGTAATCTGGGGAAGAGAAAGCGATTTAAACGAAGATTTAATCGTTAACAAACACTGTTCAAAACCTCTTGAAGTACAGTTAGATAAAAAAGTTGAATTCACTTCTGACTTAAAAAAAGCTATAGAAGGAGCAGACATAATACTTTCAGTTGTTGCTACCGGAGGTGTCCGTCCTGTTTGCGAACAGCTTAAAGCTGCAGGGATTAATCCAAATGTACCTTTAGTAAATGCTTCAAAAGGGCTTGAGCTTAACACTCTTATGCGTATGTCAGAAGTTATCAAAGATGTACTGCCTGAACAAAAAGTTGTTATTTTATCAGGTCCGACTCTTGCAAAAGAAGTTCTTCAAGGAAAACCGACAGCTGCTTCTGTTGCTTGCGAAGATATGGAAACAGCAGAGTTCGTACAAAAAGCCTGCAATGTTCCAAACAAATTCCGGCTTTATACAAACTCAGATGTAATTGGTGTAGAGCTAGGCGGAAGTTTAAAAAACGTTATTGCTATTGCTTCAGGTTTTGCACACACAATGGATTTAGGCGACAACTGTATGGGTTCTTTATTAACTCGCGGTATGGCAGAAATAGTAAGACTTTCTGTTAAGCTTGGCGCAAATCCATCCACTCTATATGGACTTTCAGGAATGGGCGATTTGATAGCGACTTGTTCTAGCCCGATGTCAAGAAACTACACCGTAGGCGCAATGCTGGGAAAAGGCAAGAAAATTAATGACATTTTAAGTGAGTTAGGTTCTGTTGCAGAAGGAGTTAAAACTTCAAAGGCAGTTTGTGATTTAGCCGAAAAACTCGGGCTGGAAGTTCCGGTATCAAGTGCTATATATGAAGCAGTTTATACAGATATAACTCCGCAAGAAGTGTTATCAAAGCTTATGAATAGAAAGCTTAAAAAGGAAGAAAGTTATGATTAAATATGCAGTTAAATATCTAAAAAACACTTTCGTTCCTTTAAAATGTCCTGATAATATTAATTTAGATGACGGGGCTTTAGTTCTTGCCAGAACAGAAAAAGGTGAAGAAGTATTAAAAGCTTTTCTTGTTAATAAAGATGTTGCCAAACTATTTGAAAATTCTCCAAAAACTCCTGCTCCTTTTGAGTTCATTAGGGTTATGACTCAAGAAGATATGATGATTTTAGAAGAACTTAAAAAAGAAGAAGTTACTTCTTTTTTCAAGTGTAAAGACTTAGTGAAAAAACATCATTTAAATATGAACCTTGTTCAGTGCAGAATTACATTTGATAGAAGAAAAATTTCTTTTTACTACACAGCACCTGAACGTGTTGATTTTAGAGAGCTCTTAAAAGACTTAACGCAAGTATTCAAAAGAATGCGAATAGACCTGCGTCATATTGGAGTCCGTGATGAATCTTCTATAATGGACGGTACTGGCATTTGCGGTAAACCGTTTTGCTGTTCTTCTTATTTAAGGAAATTTGAATCAATTAACGTAAAGCTTGCAAAAGATCAAGGAATGCCAATTGCGCCTTCAAAAATATCAGGAACTTGCGGAAGGCTTTTGTGCTGCTTGACATACGAATATTCTAACTACATAGAAGCTGCGAAAGGAATGCCTCCGGTTGGTTCGACGGTTATGACTCCTGCAGGATTAGGAAAAGTTTGTTATATTCAATTCTTAAATAATGCTGTAGCAGTAAAATTTGAAGACGGAAAGATAAAAGAATTCACCAAATCAGATATTGAAATGGTTGATGCTGATGTTAATGTAGATATTGAAGTACCTAGAATTACAAACTACTCTGTTGACGAAAAAGTCGATGCAAAACAGCTCAAACAGCTCGAAGATGATAGAAACAGCTCAACAGGAAACGTCTAGTACTACGTACGTAGACAATCGGTCGGAGGGCAAATAATAATTCCCTGTTATAATACAAACTACAAGCCCTCCTCAAATTCAGACTACAAGATAAAGGAGAATATAATGTTAGAACGAATCGAAAAACTACAAATTATTTCATTGGGTGTCCTGATTGCATTGGGACTTGTTGTGTCTACAAAAATGGTAGCTACAAGCATCTCTAATAATGTGATTTCAGTAACCGGTTCTGCTTATGAAATTGTTAAATCAGATTCAGGTTCGCTAAGATTTGACATCGTTACAAAACGTACTACTAAACAAGAAGCTTATACAGCAATGCAGTCGCAAATCAAAATCGTTGAAGATTATTTAAAAGAAAAACAAATTAAAAACATTGATAGAAGAACAGTAAACGGCTACTACAATTACAAAAGAGATTTTAATGGAGCTTACACAAATACTCCTGAATCTTATAACCTCACACAGCCATTCACAATATCTTCTGATAACGTTGAACTTATAAAAGAAATTTCAAATGACATTACAAGCCTTATAAATAAAGGAGTTGATATAAACGTTTATTCTGCATCTTATGCTTATTCAAAACTTCCTGAACTAAAAGTTTCACTTCTTGAAAAAGCTTCAAACGATGCCAGAGACAGAGCTGCTTCTATGTTAAAAGCTACTCACAACAGCGTTGGCAAAATTCAATCAGTTCGTATGGGTGTTTACCAAATAACTCCTGTCGATTCAACTGATGTATCTGACATGGGAGTTAATGATTCTTCTTCAATAGACAAGAAGGTTACAGCCGTAGCAAACGTGTCTTTTAAAATTAAATAACAGCCTGCCTTCTCCGAAAAAATTTGGGCAAGGTGTATTGCAATCTTCTATAAAAAGTGTTAATATTAAGGTATCACAAATTAAGAAGAGGATATTATGGATATTAGCTCAATAGGCGGAAGCGCCTTAACCCCGGAAGTACAAGCCCAGTATGCAGTTAAATGCATTCAAATGGCAAGGCAGTCAGATGCTGTCATCGGAAGTCTAATCCAAGACACAGTAGAAATTTCAAAAGAAGCAATGGACAAATACATTGCAGAAACACAAGGTTAAAAAAATACCGGCTTTTGCCGGTATTTTTTTGTCTCCAATCAGGCTAATTCGGACTACTACAAAAGTCTAATTTAAAAATTTCCATATGGAGGATAATAAAAATGGAAATGGAAAGGAGACATAAATATGTTACACATTATCAGATACACCGCACTTGCTCTTGTATTATTAGGAGCTCTTAACTGGGGGTTAGTAGGTATATTTAACTTCGACTTAGTGGCCCGAATATTTGGAGACATGTCTGTTGTAACAAGAGCTATCTACATCTTAATTGGTTTAAGTGCATTCTTTGCAGGACTCGGAAGCTACGCGTGCTACAGAGATAACATTACAGTTGAATACGAATAAGGCGAAAAAAAGACCGGTTATACCGGTCTTTTTTTCGCCTTACCGGGTAATATAAAATCACCCCCCATGGTAATAGATTTGAACCCGTAATTTAGGTTTAATAATTGTATTAAATCTTTTTCATACTTCCAGCTATTCTTAATTCCAAGAGCCTTTATGGCTCTTTTTTTTTATGCTGCACAACTTAGAAATCGTGCCAAAAATATCTTTTTAAAAATCAGCCCGTTAACCTATATAAAATATAAATATTTTATTGTATAAAACAATAAGGAAGGTTTATTTTGAAAGAAAAAGAAATAATAAATTTCCTCATTGAGGGTAAAAATAAAAACGAAATAGCTGCCGAACTTAATCTTTCTCGCAGTGAAGTTGAAATTGAAATTAACAAAATTTATGAAAAATATCAAGTAAATAATCGAATTCAACTTGCAATAGCTTACAATCATAACTCTAAAGTTAATTAATAATTTTAGACTTTAGCTCTTATCACAAAAAAAGAACCTCTTTAAAGGTTCTTTTCGCTTTTTAAATATAACTTAAAAAGAGTTAATCAACACTCTGGTTAATTAACTCTTTTTTTTAAATTAGATGCTAGCAGCGAGCTCTCTTCCCAGGCGGTGGCCCGCCAAGTATTTTCGTCGCGAAGAGTCTTTAAAACCGTGTTCGGGATGACTCTGCCGACCAAAAGTGTCCGGTGGACAGTTTTGTG
>CANARY010000009.1 GCA_947364235.1 uncultured Candidatus Melainabacteria bacterium
GTTATGCACAAGCTTTTTTTTAACAAAAAAACGGCGGGATTTAAAAAATCTCACCATAAAAGAAGCCCCCGCATAGCGGGGGCTTCATCACTATTTAAGAAAAATATTATAATAAGTTCAACGCTATACTTGGAGTTTGGTTTGCAGTTGAAAGTAATGTTGCAGATGATTGCTGAAGAATCTGATATTTAATATAATTTGAAGATTCTGTTGCTACATCGGCATCCTTAATTGACGAATTTGCAGATACAATATTCTCCTTCTGAACAGCTATAGCATCAACAGCAGACTCAACACGGTTCATATAAGCACCGATTAAAGCTGTTCTTGCAGATACGTTTTCGATAGCATCATCGATAAATTGCAAGAATTCACGCGCGGTAGCATCATCTGTATAAACAGCGTCGCATATTGCAGTAAGGCTGCTGCAGTTTGTTTCAGGTTTTCTAGTATCCTTCCAGTCATATTTATATTCTTTTACATTTACATAATCATCTGAGCTGTAGTCATATTTTCTTCCATCAGTTGATGTGCCCTCTATGTGTTCAACTCTGCATTCCAAAGCTTTTGTTTCAACATCATTACGTTTATACCAAGCCTGGTTAGGACCTGTTTTTCCGTATGATGCACTATTTTTATTTCCTGTCATTAATAATGCAGTAATAGTTGTTGATTCAAAAATTGTATATTTTAAATTAATAATATTATTTTTGCCAGAATTATTACTTACTTGTAAATTTACACCATTTTTAGTAGTTGCAGCTACACTAGTACCATCCAATAATTTAATACCATTAAAGTCAATTACTGTACAAAGTCTGTTAATTTCTTCCATTCTCTGCTGAACTTCAGTTCTAATTGCATTCATTGAAGAAGTACCATAAGTTCCGTTCGCTGCTTGTTCGGTCAAATCTCTGATACGCTGCAAATATTCGCTCACAATATTTAAGACACCTTCTGCAGTATCTAAAAGCGATAACCCCATTGTTGCATTTGATTCAGCTACATCATAACCGGAAATTTGAGCCTCCATTAAACAAGATACCGCTGAACCTGCAGCATCATCTTTACCTGAGTTAATTCTGTAACCTGTTGTTAATCTTTCCATTGCAGTATTCATGCCGGTTGTAGCCGCTGACAAACTTCTTTGCGCAGTTAAAGACGCAAGGTTTGTGTTGATAGTGATTGAAGCCATTTTTAGATCTCCTTTTCTTAAATTTTCTTCCTTGATTAACACAACAGAAGCTCTGCCTGAAGCAAGGCAAAACTCTTTTGTGATAGTTGTTTGAAGTTTTTTATTTCTTCACACTACCATATTAAACGCTATTTCAATAAAAATAAATTCTCAATAAGTTAGAAATTTCTATAACTCTGGTTGTAGAAATCAATGGATTTATTATTACAGCGTATCAAGATGTTTAAACGGCCAGAAAATAAACACAGCTCTGCCGATAAAACGCTCTTTAGGCAAAGTTCCCCAAAAACGGCTGTCCATTGAATTTCCTCTATTATCACCCATCATAAAATAGTGCCCTTGAGGTATTACAAGAGGACCGCAGTACATATTTTCTTTACATTTATGAAAATCATACTCACTCATAATATAATCTTCTTTCAATGGCTTGTCGTTAATATAAACTTTGTAAGCTCCGTTTTCTCCCTGTTTAATTTCCAGCTTTTCACCAGGCAGTCCGATTACTCGTTTAATATAAGCAACATCTTTACAGAAGAAACCAGTTAATCTGCTAAATACATGCCAAGGATCGGTTTTAAGCTTTACAAACGGAGGGTAAAAAATCATTACATCACCGCGTTTAGGAGTATTTTCAAAACTATGTGTCTTTATAACATTAGGAAATTTTGTAATTTTTTCTACAACAATTCTATCACCTTCAATAAGTGTTGGCTTCATAGAACCTGATGGAATCCACCTAAGTTCTGCGATAAAAAACCTGATTAAAATTACTGCAATAACAACAAATACAATCGTATCAATTGTTTCTTTAATATTAGCTTTTAGTTTTTCCTTATCCATCATAACTTTGAGAGCAAACTCTCCATCCCCTTCTTATAAATATTATCAGGAAAGCTATTAACAAGTTCTTGCAGCTTTCTTTGATAATTATCTATTAAATCAATTGTTTTTTCAATACCCAAAAAGTCTTTTGGAGTAAATATTTTATTGTCAGCATCAGTTTTTGCTGAACAGGTTTCTAAATCATTTTTCAACTGGAATAAAACTCCAAAATTCCTTGCAAACTCCCTGGTTTTATCCGAAGAAACCCCTTCTATCATAGCGCAGCTGCACATAACAGCTTCAAATAAAGCTGCCGTTTTGCCTTCACAGATTTTAATATAATCCGCCAGCTCAGGCTTATTTCCTCTTAGAAAAAACTGGTTAATTTCAGAAGAACACATTTGTTTTGTACAAGATAAAAATATCTTTAAAACATTTGAATTTTTAACTTCTAAAAGCAATTCTGTTGCTGCTGAAAGCAAATAATCACCTGCCAATATAGAAATATATGGAGAAAACTCTTCTGCAAAAGTAGATTTTCCACGTCTAATCTTTGCTCCATCAATTACATCATCATGAAGCAGAGAAGCATTGTGAATAATCTCTCCAGCTGTCATTATTTTTATGCTTTCTTGGGAAATATTACACCCTAAAGCTTTTAAATACAAAGATGCAATATTTGTCCTTATACGTTTTGAACCGCCTGACAAAAAAATATTCAGCGGCGCTTCAAGGTGTTCATTGCCTATACTAATATTTGAAAGCTGTTTATTTACAGCCATAAGCTCATCTTCAATTAATTTCATAAAATGAATATATCATGAATTAAATCAAGGGTAAATTGGTAAAATAGCGGTAACTTTTAAAAAGTTACCGCTATTTTGACAAACAATCCCTAACCAACAAACTAGCTTAAATAACCAGTTCTACTCATAATAAATCACCTGTTATAACAAGTTCAAAGCAATTTGCGGAGATTGGTTAGCAGTAGCAAGCAGCGTTGCAGAAGCTTGTTGAAGAATTTGTGACTGAATATAGTTAGAAGATTCTTCAGCTACGTCTGTATCTCTCAAAGTTGATAGAGATGAAGTTAAGTTTTGAGACTGAACTTCAATAGAAGATATTGCAGAACTTACACGGTTTTGAGCAGCACCGATTCTTGTAACCCTTGAAGCAATTTCATCTATCGCATTATCAATAAAGCCTAACATAGCATTTGCACCATAATCTAAAGCTTCGTCTGATAATAAATGGTATTCATCAGTACCTTCATAATACAAACCGCAGCAAGCAGCCGCAAATTGTCTTAACTGATCTTCTGTTGCCAAATCTGTAACAGCATTTTTACCAGCTCCATCAAGTACTTCTTGTAAAGTAAACTCAGCCGGAGCCTTATCACCTCTATCTGTTCTATTTACAACAGTAGTTTTTTGAGTAAGTCCGAAAAGACCGCTTACAGCAGCACTTTTAAACAAAGATACGTCAAGATTAATTACACTGTCTGCATCTGAATACAAACCAACCTGCAAATTAATACCATTACCTGTCATTCCTACTCCCTTAGGATTTCCATCTTCAATGTAAGATGCAAGTTTAATACCATTGAACTCAGCGTTAGCTGCAACACGATTGATTTCATCAAGCCTTGCGTAAATTTCAGAATGGATTGCTTTTAATGAAGCTGAAGCATAAGTACCGTTTGCAGCTTGTTCGGTCAAGTCTCTAATACGCTGCAAATGTTCTGATAATAGTCCGTAAGTTCCTTCTGCTGTTGAAAGCAAGTCAGCACCAGTTGCAGCATTATCAGCAGCTACATCAAGTGAACCTATTTTTGTGTTCCATTGGTTAGCAATAGAATAACCCGCAGCGTTATCAGAACCATGGTTAATCTTGTAACCTGTTGTCATTCTCTCCAATGACTTGTTCAAACTATTCGTAGCACTGTTCAAACTTCTTTGAGCAATTAATGACGAAATGTTTGTGTTGATTGTGAGTGTCATAGTTAGATCTCCTTTCTCTCTTTCGATACATACTTTAATTTGGCTGCACTATCCTTGCGCAACTCACTATGTTACTCTCGTTTTTATATTGATTTGTAACTGTACCCGCAAAAGGCACAGCTTCTCCTATAACTGCTTCTGCTTACTTACAAAAACAGCCCGATTAAGCTTGTGTTATTACACAAGTTTTCTCTTTCTCCTTATTTTGTTTAGATATGTACCCTGTTTGTATACATCACTGTAAATAACCCCTGACGTTTTCATACACATTTTTCTTAAGCGTTGTGACATCCTTTGTCTGCTTAATCAAAATTTATACAATCCATGTATTTGTGATATATACTTCTTACAATAACATTATTGCTTCACTATATAACGAAAGTAAAGTTTTATTTGTGATTTTTTTACAAATCTTTATAGAAATTAAAACTTCTTTACAAAAAAAGCAATTTTTTAGAATATACAAACTTTATATAAATACAAGAGGATAACAATGGCTGCAAGCGTAAACAATCAATCACAACCAAAAGTCTGGATTAACGGACATTACATGCCGGCTGACAAAGGAGTCGACGGGAAATGGTATGCAGAAGTTGACGGCAAGCGTATTGAAGTTGATCCTAATGATTTGTTTGGAGTAAATAACAAATGGGAAGAGCTTGATAAGAGCTTTGAATCTCAAAAAGAAAACCGCAAAGGCTGGATGGCACACTGGCAAGGTTTACAAGATAAAGCCAATGCTGTATACAAATCTGCTTCAGAAACATATAAAGAATATACAAATTTATATGAAGGTTTTCTAAGACAAACAGGAAAAAAATATTCTGAGTTAACAGGTTCTGAGAAGTCAGAAGCAGACGGATATAGAAATCCAATGTTAGACTCAAGGTCTCAAAGGAACAGAGCTGTATCTGACAGTATATTTTACTCAAGAATGGCAGCTGATGAAGCTTTTGCAATGCAAGATATTACGAATTTACAAGCAGTTGCAAATAAAATGTCTCAAATGGGATAAATTGCCTCATTGTTGAATAGTAAATTTCCTTTTTTAAACAATACTTATTAAAAAAGGAGATTATTTTTGATGAAAATGTTAATGTTTGATTTCAGGGAATCAGAAAAAGATTTTTTTAATAACAAAGAGTTAAAAGATTTTGATATAACCTTTTTTAAAACCCCATTAAATGATAAAATAAAATTAACAGAAGAACAGCTTAACGACACAGTTGTGCTTAGCGTATTTACAACATCTGATGTTACCTCAAATGTCCTAAAAAAATTTAAAAATTTGAGGATAATATCAACACGTTCTACTGCTTACAGCCACATTGATATTGATTACTGTATCAAACATAACATTGCTGTGCTTAATGTAGATGAATACGGGCGTACAGCTGTTGCACAATTTGCAATGGCTCTAATCCTGTCATTAGTAAGAAATATTCTGCCTGCATATTTTGATATGAAAAACCATACAGTTAATCCTGCTAAATACGAAGGCAGAATTCTAAGTTCTTACACAATTGGAATAATAGGATGCGGTTCTATAGGTTCAGCTGTTGCAAAAATAGCACATTTCTTCGGAATGGAAATTCTTATACATTCGTATATGAAAAATAATGAAATTGCTGACATGTGCAATTTTGTATCTCTTGATGAACTTCTTGAAAAATCAGATATCATATCTCTTCATGTTCCTTTTGACGGTGATAATTACCACATGATAGGAAAAAACGAGTTTGAAAAAATGAAAAACGGAGTATTTTTTGTCAATACAGCACGAGGAGAATTGGTTGACATCAAAGCTTTATACGACAATCTTGTAAAAGGTAAAATAAAAGCTGCCGCATTAGATGTTCTTGAATGCGAGTTCATAAATACACATAACGGAGAAATTTCAGAAGTTATGGAGCTTACTGACACAAATTGTGTAGAAAGCGCTTTTGTTGCTCAAAAGCTTTTCAAAATGAGCAATGTAATTTTAACCCCGCACATAGCATACAATACTGTTGAAGCAATAAATTACATATTAGATGAAACTTTTAACAATATCAGAGATCATTTTAAAGGAATGAATACAAACAGAGTATGTTAGGAGTAAATAGTTCCAACTGCCGGCTGGCTAGAAGAAGACAAACTAAGTTCTTTATGTTATCATTTATTTATGGCAATAATATCAGATGATGACGGGTTGGAGAATATAAGCAGGGTTAAGAAAAACCCTGTAATTAAAGCTGAAACAATAGAATATGACACAACTTTTGAAAACACTATTCGCCCAAAAGATTTTGACAGCTACATTGGTCAAAGTGCTTTAAAAGAAACACTTAAGATAACCCTTGAAGCTGCAAAAAAACGCGGTAAAACTTTAGACCACATGCTGTTTTACGGCCCTCCTGGCTTAGGCAAAACAACAATAGCAGGTGTAGTTGCGTCTCAAATGGGAGTTGATATTCGTATCACATCTGCTCCAGCTCTTGAACGACCGCGTGATATTATTGGTATTCTTATGTCTCTTAAAGGCGGAGAAATTCTTTTTATCGACGAAATTCACCGTTTAAACAAAGTTGCAGAAGAAATACTTTATCCAGCAATGGAAGATTTTACACTTGATATGACAACTGGTAAAATCCAGACTGCTAAGACGTTAAGAATTCCTTTGCCTAAATTCACTTTAATAGGAGCAACTACAAAAGCAGGAGAGCTTTCAAGTCCTTTAAGAGACCGTTTTGGAATAATTAACAGGTTGGAATTTTATACAACAGAAGAGCTTTCTCAGGTTGTAAAAAGAACTGCAAAAATTTTAGAGTTAGATATAACAGAAGAAGGTGCAAAAGCAATCGCAAAACGTTCAAGAGGCACTCCAAGAATCGCCAACAGGCTTGTAAAAAGAGTTGCTGATTTTGCCATCGTTAAATTTGACGGCACTATTAATGAAGAAGTTGCAAACTATTCTTTGAATTTATTAAAAATAGATGAATTTGGGCTTGATAACACTGATAGAGCCTTATTAAACATGATTATTGAAAAATATGACGGCGGACCGGTCGGTATTGAAACAATTGCAGCTGCTTTGAGTGAAGACGTCCGGACAATCGAAGATGTTTGCGAGCCTTATCTTTTGCAAGCAGGACTTTTGCAGAGAACTCCGCGCGGCAGAAAAGTTTCTCCGGAAGGTTACAGACATTTAGGCTTAAAAATGCCGTCACAGCAGACTTCATTATTCGAAGGGTAAGAAAATATGAAAAAGTTTTTATTTTTAATTCTAGCTTTCTTGTTACTGCCGGCTTTTGCAGAAGAAACAAATATACTCCCTTCTCAAACAGGAATTGTCGAAAGTATTCAATACGTTGATTTAGAAGATAACGTTACACAGACAAAACAAGTTATTCAAGTAAAACTTTTAAGCGGAGATTTTAAAGGCGAAACAATAGAGCTTGACAACATGCTCACTGGAAATCCTTACTATGACATAAAACTAAAGAAAAATACAAAAGTTATACTGCACGCAGAAGATAACGGAAACGGCGTAGAATTCTCTATTGAAGACATTAAACGTTCAGGCAATTTAATATGGCTCTCTCTCATTTTCTGCAGCCTGCTAATTTATGTCGGTAGAAAAAAAGGTCTATACAGCCTGATTTCTATCGGATTAACAGTTCTTTTAATTACAAATGTACTATCTCCTTTAGTCTTATTTGGAATAAATCCCGCAGCTGCAACCATTATGATTTGCATAGCATCTACTGCAATAACAATGTACCTTGTAGGCGGATTTAATGCAAAAAGCACATCTGCAATAATAGGAGCAGTCTTAAGTCTTGCCTTTGCAGGAATTTTATCATTTTTAACAATGAACACAGCGCATTTAACAGGATTTAACAGCGAAAATTCTATGTTTCTATACTCAGCTCATCCAGAGCTCGACTTCGTACACATCGCAATTTCAACAATGATTCTTGCAACTTTAGGCGCAGTAATGGATGTTGCAATGTCAATTGCAAGCACAATTAACGAAATTTATGAAGTGGATAATACTAAGAGTGTAAAAGAGCTTTTTAAATCAGGCATGAACGTTGGACGAGATATAATAGGCACAATGGCTAATACTTTGATTTTAGTTTATCTTGGAGGTTCGCTCCCGCTTGTACTTCTAGCCGAAAATATTGACCTTCAAAAATTTATTAACTTAAATCAAGTTGTTACAGAAATAGCATCAGCTTTAATAGGAAGCATAGCAATTGTAATCTGTGTACCATTTACCGCTATTGCGGCTTCTGAAATGATTAAAAATTTTCATAAAAGAAATTGAATTTTTCAACTTAACGTGATAGTATAAGCACAGGGAGAGAGAAAAAATGAAAAATTTTATAATATTAATGTTAGCTTTATTTATGGCATCATCAACTGTTTTTGCAGGAGCTTTCAAGGCTGACGCAAGAACAAAAAGAATTCCAGCAGGTACAGTATTTCAGCTTGATTTTTTGCAGCCTGTTTCAACTTTTTCCGGATGTGAAGGCGATTCTTTTACTGCTACAATAAAAAATGAACTTACTTCTTCTGACAGCAGCGTAATTATTCCTGCGGGCTCTATCGTTAGAGGCAGCCTTTCTAAAGTTAATACAGCAAAAAGATTTTCACGCGGAGCAAAGCTTTATCTTGACTTTGATCACATCGTAACTCCAACCGGAAGACAAATCCCTTTAGATATGGCTGTTTGCAGTTTTGAAAATATCAGCTATGACGGCGGTTTATACAAAAACCTCGGCTATGGCGAAGCTGTTAAGAAGAATTACGAAAGAAGCGTTGAAATCACCAAAAACGCAACAAACTATGGTTTAAGCGCAGGAGATTCAGCACCGGGCATTCAGTATTTAACAACTCCAATTTGTGCAGTCGGCGGTTTCTTAGGCGGTGTAGGATACTGGGTCGGAGACAGTGTTGCCGATATGTTCAGAAAAGGACAAGATGTTTATATTAATAAAGGCGATGTTATTAACGTAAAACTGCTTAACCCAATTGATATTCCAGTATACTAGAACTTGTACGCCGTATAAATAAAAATGCCTCTCTTATGAGAGGCGGGGAATTTTTTAAGTTAATAGGTTTACACTTCACTAGTGATTCTACACACTAATAGTTTTTAGAGTTAAATAGTCCTGTTATCCGAGCCCGAACTTAGGAGCGCTGTTTCTTGCATCCTCAGCTGCCTGCTGTTTAACAGATTCTAAGTATGCACGCTTCATCTTAAGACGCTGCTCGATTTCATTCATTTCCAGCTGAATTTCTTTTTCTTTTTCATTAAGAATCTGAACTTCCTGCTGCTTAAGAGCCTTCATAGACTCTTCTTTAAACTTGGCAAAAGCACTCATTTCTACTTGATATTGTGCTAATGCATTTCCGGTCCAAGGAACTTGACCTGTCATTTTCATTGATTGAAGGTTCTGCATTGCACTCATAGAACTTGCTTGGTTAGAGAACTGAGCAAACATTGACGCACGCGGTAAAAGTTCTGCGGACAACCCTGCAATGTTACCAAGCGTCATAATTGATGAACCGCCGAGAACACTTGCATACTTTTGATAATTCGAAAGCCGGTTGCGTGTCTCCATTGCCTGACGCTCCAGGTAATTTATTTCGCGTGTTAATCTCTGGACTTCCCAGAATGCCATTAACATAGTGAACCTACCTAACTTTTACTAAACCTGCGTAATATTAAAATCTAACCTTTTAACCTTACATTTATATAAAGTATTTTAGTTTTTACAAATTGCCTTTTTTTTAATATTTTGTTACGATTTGTTAAGGACAAAATAAAGGGAGCTAGAAATATGATAAAAGACAAACTTATTAATGCAGAAACTTATTACGGAATTTCAGACAGATTAAAACAAGGATTTGAATGGCTTAAAAATACCGATTTGGAAAACTTAGCTGATGGCAGATATTATATTGACGGCGAAATGTTATTTGCAAACGTACAAAGCTATGAAACAAAAGATAATGCCCCTTACGAAGCTCACCGCAAATATGCTGACATTCAATATATGGTAAAAGGAACTGAAAAAGTAGGAGTTACTCACTATTCAAATTGTTCTGCTCATATAGAATATGATGAAGAAAAAGATATTGAATTTTTAGAATGTAATATTTGTGACTTTCACGAACTTCTAGAAGAAGGAGATTTTCTTGTTTTTTACCCTCAAGATGCTCACCAGCCTTCATTAAATCCGGATAAAAAATTAAACGTAAAAAAAGTTATAATAAAAGTTCAAATCTAATGTAAAGAATTGTAACAATAATACCACCCTTTGAAATTAGCCATATCTTATATCCTTTATATATATAACAGATGTAAGAAATATGAGGTAAAAATTATGGTCAAAGGTATTAATTGTCATAGTCCTTATAAACACTATATGATGTTCCACGGCGGATGCAATGATGGTGGTTACGGCAGTATTTTTAATACTACATACAACATTGAATGCGGAGGACACGGCGGTTTTTGGGGCGGCTTTGGATTTGGTCTAGGCAATGCTTTTGGCAGCCTGTTTAGCGGCTTTTTAGGCGGCGGCTGGGGTAATTTTGGCTTCGGAAATATGTTCTCTGGCGGCTTTGGCAACATGTGGGGTAATATGTGGGGCGGCGGCTCTCCATTTGCAACACAATGGGGCGGCGGCGCTGGCGGCGGAAACTATTGGGGTGATAGAACCGGCAGAGTTGGTGACTCAGATAGAGGATGTCATTGTAAAGCTCATGAAACAAAAACAGTAGAAAAAGTTGTTGATGATGCTGATGAGCCTATTCATAAAGGTTTTAAAGATAAAATTGCACAACTAAGCGACACTGATGTTGATGGAGCAAAAAAGCTTTATAACGAAATTAAAGCAAAAATGGATAAAAATGCAGACGAACACAACAAAAGTATAAGTACAGATGCTTATGAAAACTTGCTTAAAGATTTGCAAAAGAAATTCCCGCATGTAACTTTTGATTCAACAAAACCTGCAGTTGAAACAACTCCAGTCGTCGCAGAAAAAGTAACTATCGACGGCAAAGAAACTCCAGTTAAAGATTTAACAGCAGATGACATTGCTAAATTAACTCCGGAACAAGTTGGAGCATTAACAGATAATCAACTCGGCGTCCTAACTAAAGCTCAGATTGAAGCACTAACTCCAGAACAAATCAAAAAGCTTTCTCCAGAACAAGCAAAAAAATTATTAGGACAACTTGGGCTATTATGCCAAGATGATGATAATAAAGACGGTGTTAAAGCAACTACAAACTATAAGGCATTGTTACTTACACAACAATCAGGACTCGACTTAGCTTGCGGTCACAATAAAGCCCTCGACAATGTTGCCGGTGCAGATGCCTACTTAAACGGAAAAATAGATGATGTCAAACTCAATGGAACAACTATCACATTCATCATAGAAACTGAAAATGGCAAATACAAAATGAGCTGTGAAGCAGACAGCACAAAATATCAAATAGCAGAACTTGTTGAAAACAAAACTAAAAAATACACAAATGTTAAAATTGGTACAGAATATGAAATAATAGAAGATGACGACGATGACCACGCTGTAAGAAATGGCAAAGCAGCTATCCAATAAAAAACTCCCTGAAGGGAGTTTTTTATCTTATAAAAACGTATTTACCTTCATAAGGCGAAGGTTCCGGTTTATAATTTTTCAAGAATTCCCCAAGATTATCAACCGGGTTTATAATAAATGATTTAACTTTATTTCCGTTCAAAATCTCATTATTAGATAACAATTTTGTGACAGTTTCTTCTGCAGTTAGTTCCATACCGCGAGTTTAACATCAAAAACCACATTTGTAAACCCATATACCCTTCCATATGATTCTAAACCGGTAGTACAGATATATTTTCCCCCTTGCAATATAGTTTTTCTTGGTTTATCATAATAATGTTACATAAATTGCTATAAAGGTGGTGAAAATATAAATGGCAGAAGTTAAAGTTGGCGAAAACGAAAGCATCGAAAGCGCACTTAGAAGATTCAAAAAGAAAATTCAAAAAGCTGGAATCTTATCAGAAGTAAAAAAACGCGAAAGATATGAAAAGCCTAGCGTAAAGAGAAAACGCAAATCTGAAGCAGCTCGTAAACGCAAAGTATAAATTACCAAAGCGGTTAATCAAAAGATTAACCGCTTTATTCATGTACAGCACTTGCAAAAAAGAATTGTTTATCGTATTATACTCTTACGGCGACATGGCCAAGTGGTAAGGCAGAAGCCTGCAAAGCTTTTACCCCCAGTTCGAATCTGGGTGTCGCCTTTTTTAATTTAAAGTTATCACAAATCTTGAGTTGTATGGAAAATATCGAATTAAAACGTTTTTGGGAGCAGGTTAAAGAAGAAATGCTTGGCACTTTGCCGGAAAACGCTCATCCTTGGCTTTATCCGCTTGAAATTTCAGGCTACGACAAGGGCGTTTTAACTGTTGTTACCGGTCAGATGATGGGCAGAGATATCTTAAGAAAAAATCATTATGACAGCATGCTTGAAGCTCTTAAACATGTCAGCGGAGATAAAAACTCAAGAATAGTTATAATTTACGATGAAAATGCAGCAAAGACGTTAAAACGAGAAACAGAAAAGCTCCAGAAAAAAGCCAGTGAACTTAACATAAAAGAGCAGGCAATGGAAAATCTCACCAATATGCAATCTGCTGCGAATCTAAATTTAAAATACAAATTTGAAAACTTTGTAATAGGAGAAAGCAGTAAAGTCGCTTACAAAGCTTCAATGGCTGTTGCTCAGAATCCTGCAGGGAAATATAACCCTTTATTTATTTACGGCAGTTCAGGACTTGGAAAAACACATTTAATGCAAGCTATCGGGCATTATATTATTTTTAACAATCCGAAGCTAAAAGTTAAATATACAAAGACAGAAGATTACATTAATGACTACATTTCAAACAGCAGAAAAACCAACAATACAATTGAGAACATGTCAAAATTTAACCGTAAATATACAAATATTGACATAATTTTGATTGACGACATTCAATTCATCGAGTCAAAAATCAAAACAATGGAAAATCTGCAATACACATTTGACAGTCTTTACAACAAAGGAAAACAAATAGTAATCACATCTGACAGGCTTCCAAAAGAAATTCCGACCCTTACAGCTGCATTGTGCTCACGTTTCGAAATGGGGTTAATGTTAGAGCTTACTCCTCCAGATACAGAAACAAGGTTTGAAATCATCAAAAAACTTGCAAGAGATAATGATTTAGAATTTGATGAAGATGCTTTAAAATATATTGCACGTAATTTTTCAAATAACGTAAGAGAACTTGAAGGTGCATTCACTAAAGTTTGTGCTTATGCAGAAATTACAGAGCAGAAACTCACGTTAAAACTTGCAAAAGATGTTTTAAAATGCGAAGAAACTGATGACGAGATAACTTTTGAGCAAATAGCAAAAGTTACTGCGAGTTATTTTGAAGTTGATATTGATGACATTAAAGGAACTGCAAGAGGTCAAAAAGTCTCTGCAGCAAGGCATCTTTCTGTGTATCTTTGCCGCGAAATTACAAATCAAAGTTTTGTAAACATTGCAAATTATTATAATAAAAAGCATACAACTATTATGTTTGCTTACGAAAAAATTAAAAAAGAAAAAAATAGCAATAGAGAAATTTCAGCTGCTATCAGAGAAATTAGACAAGCGTTAAAAGTTTTATAGACAACACGGGAGTCGTCATAATTTGAATTTTATGATAAATATATAGCATAAGGATTCAAAATGTTAGACAATATAAAACACATTATTTGTTTAAAATCTATTGATAGGGATATTTCTGAAAAGAACTTTGAACTTGCGCTTGAAAAGCTTAACCAATTGATTAATCAAGAATACAAGCTCACAGAAACGCTCTTAAAACGTGGAAAACTCTGCCATAATCTATTAATGTATGATGATGCATATTCAGATTTTACATACATCATAACACACTGCGCACAAAAGAAAGATGCTTATTATGAGCGGGTTAAGCTTAATTTTGAAATGGGTAATTTTTACGAAGCCGTGAAAGATTCTGAAAAAATTCTTACATGGGATTCAGATAATTTCAATATCCAAAGAATAAAAGCTTTATCTCTGGTATTTTCTTCTCAAGAAAATATTGCAAAAGATTATTTAATGAGTATTTTTAAGTCTCACAAATACAAAACAGTACAATTTTTACTGCAAGAAACTGCTATTGTTTTAACACAAGACGAGTTTGCTAAAGGACTTAAGCTCTTACAAATAATCGATATGATAGATAAAGACAACCCGATAAAGCTTTTAAAAGAAGCAGGGATTTATGAACTTGCAGGTCAGATAGACAAAAAAGATGAAGTTTTGAAACAGCTTGACAGCATATTTCCAAAATATTTTATTTCGCATTTTAAATTTACTGACATGTATGCAGACAAAGATTTAATGGAGATATGTTTTCTATTAGAGCTAAAAATTTTTGACAGTCAGAACTTATTTCCATATCCTATGTTAATCTTAGAAGGATACAAAAATCATAGCGAAGGACATATTATAGATGCAAAAGAATGTTTTGAAAAAGCAGTAGAAATCAACCCTTTAAAACCCGAAGGCTACATTCTTTTAGCCCAAACTCTTCAGCTTATGTCAGGATATGATAACCCGGATTTAATGAAAGATGCAGAAAAAAACTACCGTGCTGCAATGGAAATATACCAAAAACAAGGTTTAAACGAAAAAGCCGACGAAATGAAACGCCAGCTCAATCATATTAAATCCGGATCAAATATTTATTCTTATAAATAGCTGGATAATACATCTTCAATATGACTTTCTCCAACCCCTTTGTAGTTAATTCTGCCCGATGTAATCGGCTGTCTGTAATCATTTTTGTTAATAGAACGTGACTCGACAATCACAGAAGGCGGAAGAATTGACCATTTGTACAAAGCCGTAGACATTCGTCTAAAGAATTTATCAAGCCATTCAACTTTCTGTTCTTTTGAAACAGTATTATGCTTTTCATACACAAAAACCGTTTCTAATAAATCGTTATATCCTTCGTTTTTGTTTTCAATGCGCCATATAATTTCATCTAAAAACTCATAAGGCATCAATGCGTCTTCTGCTATCAACGGTTTACCAGTCTTAGGGTCAATCGCAAGCTCAGCGCCGGGTTTTTTAAGAATAACAGCCTCAGGAATTGCATTTTTTACTTCTCTATTTGCGTTCAACCACCTTGCAAAAGCAAAAAGCTTTGTCTTTGGAACATCTGCAATCGGTGCAAAACCGCCTGACATATCACCGTTTATTGTTGCATAACCCATATAAAGTTCAGATTTATCAGAAGTTGCAATCGGAATACAAGAAGCAAACTCGTTGCTTATTCCCCATAAAAACATCGCACGTGAGCGTGCCTGAATGTTATCCGGTGTAAAGGATGTTTTGTATCTTCCATCCCACTTCACTTCAACGATTTTAAACAAATTATTCAGACATTCCGTCGTTGTATCAATCATCGGACGGATAGAAGCTTCGGTAAAGTTTATACCCAGATTATGCGCAAGCTCTGCAGCATCTGATTTACTCTCATCACTTGTAATATGAGAAGGCATTGAAACACCGAACACATTCTCTTTACCAATAGCATCAGCTAATAATACAGCGCAGACAGTAGAATCTAAACCTCCTGACAGTCCTAAAACCGCACGTTTTAGTCCGCATTTTGCAAAATAATCGCGAATACCCTGTACAATTGTTTTATAAGTCCGCTCTAAATCAGACTCATACTCTAAAGTAAACACTTTCTGCTCAGTCAAAGATTTATCAAGCCCTTTTGTTAGAGGATAAATTTTGCCGACACCTTTTTCAGGGTTTACAATCAAAAACTGTTCTTCAAAAGATTTTGCTCTTGCAATCAGCTCTCCGTCTGCTCCAAACACACGGCTTGAGCCGTCAAACGAGCAGTTGTCTATCGCTCCAACCTGATTTACATACACAAGTGGAGTTTGATATTTCTTTGCAATAAAAGAAAGCATATTGTGTTTAAGCTGCTCTTTCTTTGCTCGTGTAGGTGAAGCTGAACAATTAATAAATACTTTAGGATTTTCTTGTGCAAGCTCATCTATCGGATCTTTTTCATATAAGTTTTTTTCAAAAAATTCTTTATTATTCCAGCAGTCTTCACAAATTGAAATACCATAGTTTTCAAAAAGTTTCGAATTTTTTAGCGGATGTTCAAAAAGTCCAAGCGTTTCTGCCGGCTGTACGCCAACAACAGGAGAAGGCTCAATGTATCTATAGTCATTAAACTCAGAATAATTCGGAAGCAAAGATTTTCTAACTATACCCTGAATTTTGCCATTTTTTAAAATAGCAACAGAGTTAAAATATTTTTTACCTTCAGCATCTTTCTTGCGCGGCTCAACAAAACCAACCAGCGCGGTCGTTCCTACGGTAATTTTTGCAAGCCCTTTAAGCCATTTGATATTTTCTTCAACAATAACCGGATGCCTGTCAATTGTATCTTCTATCGGATATCCCATCAATGCAAGCTCCGGAAAAACAACCGCATCCAGACCTATTTTAGAAGAATATTTTATATATTTTGCTATCTTTTTAGCATTGTACTCAACATTACCAGCAACCGGATTAATTTGCGCCATTCCGATATATCCGCCTTCTGATACAATATTTTTAATACCATCAATTATATTCTGCGGAATTTCTTCTCCATGAGAAAAACGTTTATCAGCTATTTCGGATAGTTCATACAAATTCATACTTAATCTCCTCAAAGCAATTATACTTCGGTAACAAGATAAATGCAAAATTATAGAACTAAAGCATCGACAACTTCTCTAAACGCACCTTCTCCAGCACAAGTCGAAGTTATCTGAATATTTTCAATATCTTTGACTTTTTGAACAGAATGCGGAACAGTAACTGCATATTTAGCAAACTTTAATGACTCTAAATCATTTATATCATCACCAATATAAACAAACTCATCTTCTTTAAGCCCATATCGTTCAACAATAGATTTAAGTACATCAATCTTAATTCTTATACCCTGATGAACTTCTTCTACATTAAATTTTTTTGCAATAATATCAATCGCAGAGTTTTTTTCACCGGAAATTATTCCGATTCTAAAACCATTTTTTCTAAGAATAGAAAATGCCATAACGTCTTTAAAATTAAGCTTACGGCTCATTTCACCTTTAGAATCGATATAAACGCAATTATCAGTCACAATACCGTCAAAGTCTGTTATAACAAACTTTATAGTCTCAGGTAAAACTATAGTCATTTCACTTTTCCTCATTTAACCTGTAGTCACAAATTCTATCCAATACATTTAGCCCTTTACCCGCCTTAGCTTATCAATAATCGGCAGTTCTCTTTTATACACAACCTTAACTCCGTCACCTAAAAGAGTCGGAGTCTGTCTAATATCACGAACCATGTGATAAAGCCCTGCCATCTCCAAGCTTGCAGCCTGATCAGAACCCCAGTTTGTTCTGTCAGTGGTAATATGCCTTTCTACCGAATTTGCTCCAAGAGCTGCAGCCAAAACAGAAGGTGTTACACCGCGTTCATGACCTGAATATCCAATAGGACAAGAAAATTCGTTTCTAAATGATTCAATTACACGCAAATTTGTTTCATCAGCATTTGATGGATAAGTAGAAGTACAATGATAAATAATTAAGTCATCCTCTCCCAAAATTGAAACAGCATGTCTAATTTCTTCCATTGTACTCATGCCGGTAGATAAAAGAATTGGTTTTCCTTTTGATTTTGTGTGCTTTAAAAGTGCATCATCAGTAAGCGAAGCTGACGCAATTTTATAACAAGGAACATTAAACTGCTCCATAAAATCAACAGATTTCTCATCCCAGCAAGAAGCAAACCATAAAATTTCATGCTGTTTACAATATTTATCTATTTCTTCGTACTCTTCTTTTCCAAACTCCAGACCGCGTTTTAAATCTCCATTTGTATTTCCAAATACGCTCTGCCTTTCTTTTGCAAGCTCTTCTTGTGTATAAACAACATCAACTGTACGTTTTTGAAATTTAACAGCATCACATCCAGTCGTTACAGCAATATCAATCATTCTTTTAGCTAAATCAACCGAACCATTATGGTTTATGCCAATTTCTGCAATAATAAAACATGGATAACCGTCCCCAACGACTTTATCAGCAATTTTTACACACTTTCTAAGCATTAAAACCCCTCTTACAAATATTTTTTATACAAAGCAAATTCATCAGGATCAACTTTATGCTCGTTAACTTCCTGTGTTTTCATCTCTGGCACGTCAGCTTTGGTATGAAAAAGTTCATCAATAATCCCATCAGCTGCTTCTTCATTATTTTCAGAAAATTCTAAACTCTCATCCTGTATCGATTCAGTTTTTTTCTCTTCTTCCTGTTGTTTCACAAAAACTTTTGTAAAACCTGGTATTTCAATTTTTGGAATTTCAATCTTAGGTATTCTTATGTTTGGAATCTCTATTTTTGAATACTCGCCTTCTGTAATTTCATCTGGAGGATAATTTCCTAAATCTTTAATTAAATGAATTGAAGTCGCAGAAGCACCAATTAACATTCTTTTTCCATCCAGTTCAACAACATGAAGCGTCTTGTTATTTCCAAGAGGCGTTGTTGAAACTACAGAGACAGAAGAGCCTGCCGCGTCTCCCTGCTGAGATTTCAAAGTTTTAGAACCAAATTTATTAAGTTTTGTATACACAATTCCTGTAGCATAAATAAGAAGAATAACAAAGATTAGTGAGAAAATCATTGATAGAAAATTTGGTTCTTGTCCTACAGACTGCGCAGCAAGGGAAGCAGAATCTGTAGTTGTAACAGAAGAAGCCTGAGCAGCTCCTGCAAGAGGTTCAGGAAGTTCTGGAAGAATATCGAATTTATCAACTGCATAACATATTTGAGTGCTAAGCACTAAATATACTCCCAGCATTACTTCAAAAATCTTTTTCAATTCACTCCTCACATGACACATTACATTTACTTTATCAGCAACTTTTTGATATAATTATACCATAAAATATTAAAATAGGACAAGCTGGCATGCCTTTTGAAATTTTAAAACACATTCTGGGAGAAAGCAGTGTATTTTTTGTTCATATTTTGAACTTATTTGTTCTGCTTATTCTCATAGCATTATTTGTATTCGCAAGAAAAACCGGAAAAAAATGGTCGCGCATTAATGATTATCTTGGAATAATTACAAAAACAGTCAACTCTGTCAGGTATGGTGACTTAACAAAAAAAATTGAAAAAATGGACCTGCCAAATTCTAAACCTCTTGCTGACAGCTTGAATAGAATGATTGAAACTCTTTATGACAGAGAAAAAATGATAGTTGAATACCAAAATGAGCTGCACAGACAAAATAAATTTCTTGAAGCTGTAATCAACTCGCTTTCCGACGGACTTGTTATCATTGATGAAAACCACAAAATTTTAAGAGCTACGCCAAAAATAAGCGAATGGTTCAATGTCGAAGGCAAAGAACTTATCAATACTCACATAGATGATTACATTATAATTCCAGAAAGAACTCATATAGAAAACTTAAAAAGATGCGAAATATTTATAAAAGCAGATAAAGCATCCAATTTTATAGCCAATTCTATGGAGCTGAAGCTTGAAGATAAAAAACGCAGATTTATTATCATTATTAAAAATATTACAGACCAAAAAGAACTTGAAAACTTGAAAGAAGACTTCGTTGCAACACTTACACATGATTTAAAAGTACCAATTATTGCTGAAACAAATATGCTTGAGTTATTCCTGAACCAAAGCTTCGGACCAGTATCAGAAAAACAGGAAATCGCACTCAGAAATATGCAGACATCAAATAGAGAACTTTTAGACCTTGTGCAAATCGTTCTTGAAACTTATAAGCTGAGAGATGGAAGCATTGTACTTTACAAAGATAACATAATGCTCAAAAGCTTTCTGAACGAAATACTGGAAGAAATGGAACCCATTGCAATAAAAACCGGCAACAGCTTGAAATTTTCAACTTCCAGAGATATAAGAGTTTACGCAGACAGAATTCAGCTTAAACGAGTCATCAAAAACCTTATACAAAATGCCATTTCTTACGGAGAGCCAAATTCGCCGATTGAAATTTCAATTGGTGAAATTCCTCAATTTATTGTCATAAAAGTTAAAGACTACGGCGCAGGAATCTCTCAAGCTGATATAGAAAAGATTTTTAACAAATATTACTCCGCAGCAAAAAAATTCCGCAAAATCGGCACAGGTTTAGGGCTTTACCTTGCGCATGAAATCGTTAAAGCTCACGGAGGAGAACTTACTGTTGAGAGTGTTGAAGGCGAATTTACAGAATTTACAATAAATCTTCCTGCTGTTGTTAACATTGCTCTGCATTATGGAGAATAATAATGATACTTTATGACACAAAATATTTACAGCTAAAAAGTACAAAGTCGAAAAGCGGCAATGACTGGGTTTACGCACACAGACCAAACGCAAAAGATGTTGTTGTAATACTCCCTATTATAAACAACGAACAAATTCTTTTTCTTAAAGAAGAAAGACCGCCATTACAGGCTGAAGGAATTGCAAAATACTCAATTGCACTGCCGGCAGGGCTTGTCGGAGATGAAAGAATCGGAGAAACAATAGAAGATGCAATAAAATCTGAGCTTTTAGAAGAAACCGGACTTGAAGCAGAACGGATAGAAATTAAATCGCGCAGGCTTGCAAGCTCTCCAGGCTGCGTTTCTGAAACTTTAACAATTGCATTTGCTTATATCAACGAATATAATATTGTATCAAAACCTGTAAGCGACGGGGGAGTCATAGTTGACAGAATGCTGATAAATAAAAATGAGATTTACCAATGGCTGAGAGAACAGGAAGAAAAAGGATTTGCACTTACTTCTTCAACACATGCAGCATTATTTTATTTATATGAGAAGTAAATACAGATGGCTGGAATTAAAACTACAAATATGAAGAAAGGTAAAAATAATGATAACAAAAGGCATTAGAGGCGCAATAACAGTAGAAGACAACACACCCGAAGCAATAGGTGCTGCAACAATAAAACTACTTTCAGAAATGATGAATAAAAATAAAATCGAAGTCGATTCAATTTCTCATGCAATATTTACATTAACAAAAGACTTAAACGCAGATTTTCCTGCAAAATATGCCCGCATTAACTTGAAATGGAAAGAAGTGCCTATGATGTGCTTCCACGAGCTCGACGTTCCAAAAAGTTTAGAAAAATGCTTGCGCGTTCTTCTTGTAATAAATTGCGGAGAAGGTTTTACACCTGAATTTGTATATCTTGACGGAGCTGAAATATTAAGAAAATGAAAACAATTTTAATAACGGATGATGTAGAAGGGTGGAGAAATCACCATAAACAAGTTGTAGAAGAGCTTATTAAAGATGCTGAAATCTACACGGCAGAATGCGCAAAGCAAGCTTATGACCTGCTTCTTCAAGAAATTCCTTTTGATATTATAATCACTGATATGCAGATGGAAACAGATTTTGAACCTAAATATGCCGGTGAATGGCTCGTTGAACAAATTAAAACTTTTAATCGTTATAAAAATACAAAAGTTGTAATAATTTCGGCTTCATACAATATAAGACACATTGCTCAAACGCTTGGAGCAGAATGCATACCGAAATCAACAGCTTTAAAATGCATTTCAGCATATAAGGAAATTTTTGGAGTATGAAAAAATTAGTCTGTGTATTTTTAGCATTTATGTTTTCTCTAAACTATGCGAAAGCAGCATTTGAAGATTATTATAAATTTGAGCCGAATCTTAATGTCAAATTTATTCAATCGTCTGAACCAAAAGATAAAGCTTTAATAAAAGAATATAAAACAATTTTAAAAAACGAAAAATATATTAAACAGAAAAAATATCAGAAAGCAGAGAAGCTGCTGCCGGAATTTATTCCTAACCTTGCTAGATTTATAAACATTTTTTCCGACAGCAAAGATTTCAAAAATGCTCTTGAAGCAGCAAAAAAACTTTCAGAACTTGATACAACAAATTTGTTTCCTAAATCTGCAAAAGATTACAGAATTGGAGTTTTATATTCTCTTAACGGCGATTACATAAACTCAAATACCTGCCTCTATCCATATATCAATCAAAATAGTTACGCTCGTTTTCAAATCGCACAAAACTACTATTACATGCAAGATTTAAAATCTGCAGAAGCTTATGCTTCAAAAATAACATCAAAAGATGAAGCTTTTTATCCTGCACAAGAGCTGTTATACACGATTTATGATATAACAAAAAATCATCAAAAAGCTTATACTGCTGCAAAAAATCTAATTAAATTTGATCCGGGTAATCCTCAAAATTATATGAGAATCGCGGCTTCAACATCAAACGATACTGAAAAACTTACTAACTATTACAGGGCAAAACAAATTTATCATTCGCAAAATTTAACAGATATGATACAAAAGATTAATAATCTCACTGCCCCGATCGAACAAAAGAAAATTGATAATGCTTATAAAAAACTCACTTCATATTGCAAAAAACCTGATTGGTCCAAAATAAAAGAACGAAGCGGAAATTTATTGGCTAATGATATTGCTTACTGGGATAAAAGGCAGAACGAATTTTTCAGCACTGCAAATGATTGTATTGAAAGATATACAGGTCCTAACCTTGCAGCTTGTTTTCAAGATTTAAATGCATTTGAAGAACGTGAAGACATCTCTCTTGCTGCTGAAAATTCCAGACAAATTGAAGCAAAACAGCGAGAAGCTCAAATCCAGCAGCTCATCAGGCAGAATATGCTGCTTGAAGAACAAAATCGAATTCAGCGTTATTACAATTATTACCCTCATTATTACTATCGCAGACCATATTACTACTGGTAATAAAAAAAAGTTTGTCACTTTGTGGGTGGCAAACATTAAATAAACACGAGGATATTAAGTTTTCTAGTTTGTATAATTATAT
>CANARY010000010.1 GCA_947364235.1 uncultured Candidatus Melainabacteria bacterium
CAAGAGTTTTGACGTTTTATTAAACTTTCCGTATACATATCCATATCAAAAATATTCTTATAACTAATATATTCCACATGTATATAATTTATAACACTTTGTTAAAAAATCGTTACAAATGCTTACGTTTTGTTTCTGGTATAATGGAGAAAATGTAGTAACAAACTAAACAACACTAGGTATAAAAGGAGAAGTTATGCTGGAAATATTGAAAAAGAGTGCTATGGAACAGTCTCAAGCGCTTAAAAATAAAGAAGTTTCAGCTGTTGAGCTTACAAAAGCATCTTTAGAAAGAATTCAATCAATCGATGAAAAGCTAGGCGCTTTTAATTCTTTAACAGAAGAAACTGCACTTGAAACTGCAAAAAAAGTTGACGAAAAAATCGCAGCAGGAGAAGAATTACCGCTTCTTGCAGGAGTTCCTCTTGCGCTAAAAGACAATATGAACTTAATCGGCTCTAAGACTACTGCTTCAAGTAAAATCTTAGAGAATTTTGTGTCGCCTTATAACGCAACTGCGACACAAAAACTGCTTGATAATTTGATTCCAATAGTTGGAAAAGCTAACTTAGACGAATTTGCAATGGGGTCTTCAAACGAAAATTCTGCTTTCAAAAAAGTTCATAACCCTTGGAACTTAAACAAAGTACCGGGCGGTTCATCAGGCGGTTCTGCGGCTTCTGTTGCTTCTTGCGAAGCAGCACTTGCTCTTGGCTCAGATACAGGCGGAAGTATCCGTCTTCCGGCTAGTTTCTGCGGTATTGTCGGAATGAAGCCGACTTATGGTAAAGTATCCAGATACGGTTTAATTGCGTTCGCATCTTCACTTGACCAAATCGGTCCTTTTGCAAGAACAGTTGAAGATGCAGCAGCTCTTCTTGAAGTAATTTCAGGATACGACAAGCATGATTCAACTTCTTTAAAACTTCCTGTAGAAAATTACAGAAAGAGCTTAAACAACGACATTAAAGGAATGAAAATAGGTGTTGTTAAAGAACTTGTTCAGGAAGGACTTGCAGAAGATGTTCAAAAAGCTATTCAAAACGCAATTGACACTTATAAATCTCTTGGCGCTGAAATCGTTGAAGTTTCACTTCCAAACCTAAAACATTCAATCGGTATTTACTACATCTTAGCAACAGCTGAGTGCAGCTCAAACTTAGCTCGTTTTGACGGTGTAAAATACGGGCACAGAACTGATGACGCAAAGAATTTGCTTGAAATGTACTGCAAAACACGTGCTGAAGGTTTTGGACCAGAAGTTAAACGCCGTATAATGTTAGGAACTTATGCTCTTTCTTCAGGTTATTACGATGCTTACTACAAAAAAGCGCTTCAGATGAGAAAAGTAGTTACTGAAGATTTCTTAAGAGTATTCGCTCAAGTTGATGCTCTAATCGCTCCAACTTGTCCTAATACCGCTTTTGATTTAGGTTCTAAAACAGAAGATCCGCTTGCAATGTATTTAACAGACATTGCAACAATTTCTGCAAACTTAGCAGGTATCCCTGCAATTTCAATTCCTGCAGGTTTTGACAAAGATGGAATGCCAATCGGTTTACAAATAATGACTCCGCAGCTTACAGAAGCAAAATTGTTCAATCTCTCTTACAAGTTTGAACAAGCACATGATTATTACAAACAGCTTGCTAATATTTAAATATTAAAAACAAAGGGCGCCGGATTTTCAATCCGGCGCCCTTTGTTATACTTTATTAATTACTTTTTCCAGCTCTATAACCGCAGTAAGCATAAATTGCAGGAAGCAGCCTTTCTATGTGCAGCTTACTTGCAAGCGGAAATTTCGCAAGCACAAGAACCCCAATTGCATCATCAATATTTGCTGCACAGTCTTTCAAAGTAAGCTTTCTATCAGGCTGCTTATCATGCGGGTCGCAAATTAAGTTTGAAAGAGAAGCAGCACCATACATTCCAACTAAAAGCCCGCCGGCCATAGACATAATTTTACCTTGTATATTATTAAATTTTCTGCTTGATTCTGAAAGCTTCAATGCTCCTGCAACTACCCAGGCAGGAATAGAAGCATTCATAAACATGAACAAACCTTCTTTCAATTTATTTTTTTGAGCTTGTTTATTTTCTCCTGCCATACCAACTGCCACCCCGCCTGCAACAGAAGTTGCAGACAAAATAACCATATCTGAAAGAGCATACTTAAGCTTGAAAATATTTTTCGTCTTTTGTTTTTTTGCTAAATAAAACATCGGACATAAAGTACCAATTGCAGAGCCTATTGCAGCTTTTATCTTATCATCAGTATTAACATCCCTGGTATAAGTTCTGCTGCGTCTAGAAAAAGTCTGTTCAGGATATGTATAATTCATTCCAACTAGCATAGCTTTATATTATCACAAGTTATAAGTTAAGTTTTGTAAATTTTTTTTTTGATAAGTCAATCTTAATCTTTCAAGAGTTTTACATTATTGAAAGGAGTGTTGTATGACAATTGATGCAAAAATTACAAGCAGGCTTGATAATAACAATGTGCAGATAGAAATTTCTTCAAAAGACATGCAAAAAAGATTTTATTCTGTTCCTGAAAATAAAGCAGATTCTTTTGTAAAAAGTTATGCTAAGCTCGATAAAAAACATTCTGTTATCGCAAATACAGCTTTTATGGGTGGAATTTTTGCAGGCATTTTAGCTGCCGGTATAGCTACAAGAAAAATAAAAAATACAGCCATAAGATGGGGATTAAATTTAGCATCCGGCATAATTGGCGCCGGAGCATCAATTTACGGCACAAGCGCATACATGGTTGAGCAGCAGAACAAGCTGTTTAAAGCACATCAAGCAAAAGAGCTTAATTACTAACTCCCTGAGCTCCTGAAACAATTTCAACAAGCTCCTGAGTAATAGCAGCTTGACGAGCTTTATTATAATCAATCGTGAGGGTAGTAATCATTTCTTCTGCGTTATTTGAAGCAGCTGACATTGCAGTCATTCGAGAAGCCAGTTCGCTAGCATTAGCTTCCAGAAGCGCTTGATAAATTGAATTTGTTATGTACATAGGAACAAGCTGCTGTAAAACCGCGTGAATAGATGGTTCAAACTCCATTACCGGATCAAGTTCATGAGACTCAGCTCTTTCTACCTGAACCGGCAAAACATCCCACGAAACAACATTATAAGACATCATGTTATTAAAATGAGTCGTTATAATATCAATTTTATCAATGTTTCCTGATACAAAATCTTCTGCAATATCTTCTGCAATAATATTTGCACCGGTTGCAGTAGGAGTATTCGCAATACTGATATAACCTTCTCGCAGCTCAAAATCAGCGGTTGCATGTTTTAGTGCAGATACAGCTTTTTGACCGACAGGATAAATTACAGTCTTGATACCTGCTTTTGCATTTTCTTTAACGCGCCTTAGCGCTGTTTTCACAATATTTGAATTATAAGCACCTGCCAAACCTTTATTAGAAGTTATAACAAGCAGCCCTTCTGATTTAATTTCACGTTTTTCAAGAAGCTCAGGATAATTATCAAGCGCTCTTTGCACTCTAAGCCCTGATACTGAATATTCACCAGCTTGAGCAAGCATTTTTCTAAACAAATGCAAAAGCTCATCAGAAAAAGGACGCGCAGCTTTTACAGTATTTTCAGCTTTTTTCACTTTTGCTGCAGCAACCATCTTCATCGCTTTTGTTATTTTCTTTGTGTTCTGAACACTTGATATTCTGCTTTTTATATCTTTTAAATTTGGCATTACCTTTTCCTATCTAAGTTTTAAATCAAGCCCGCGTTTTATAAGCAATAAAGCAAGTAAGACAAGTAATATTGTTTCTAACAGCGGATTTGGAATAGCAAAGAACATAAATGTTTTTACAACAATATAAAGGAATAAAAATACACCCAAAAATACAAATAACATTCTATTGAAGAACCATGCTTTTTCAGAATTGTCTTTAAAATAATTTACAAATTCAACATCTGCAACATGTTTACAAGCTTTTGAACCTTTACATACAAACGTATTTTTGTATTCTTCTGCACATTCCAAACACAAAGCTTTACCGCAGGACTTACATACTGCAAAAGCATCTCTGTCGTGATGATTATAACATTTCATAATACTCTCCTAATTCTTTCCAAAAACTTCCAACTCTTTTTTCAAAGCTTCAATATCTTCATCAGAAAGCTTATCTCCTGCATTCAATTTCTTGCTAAGCTCCGGCATATTTGCTTCAAAGTACTCAAACCAGCTGCTTTTGTATTCGCCAATTTTTTTATTATCAATTTCATCCAAATACCCTTCATTTACAGCAAACAAAATTGTAACCTGCTGTGCAACAGAAAGCGGCTTGTACTGAGGCTGTTTAAGAACTTCCATAAGCTTTTGACCTCTAAGAAGCTGTTTCTTTGTTGCAGGATCTAAATCAGAAGCAAATTGCGCAAATGCTTCCAGCTCTCTAAACTGAGCCAAGTCTAAACGAAGCTTTCCAGCTACCTGTTTAATAGCTTTTGTTTGAGCAGCTCCGCCAACACGTGACACTGAAATACCAGCGTTAATAGCAGGTCTTATACCCGAGTTAAATAAAGCTGATTCCAAGAATATCTGACCGTCAGTAATTGAAATTACGTTAGTCGGAATATAAGCAGAAACATCTCCAGCTTGAGTTTCAATAATAGGCAGCGCAGTAATACTGCCTCCTCCAAGCTCATCAGAAAGCTTAACAGCTCTTTCCAATAATCTTGAGTGAAGATAGAATACGTCTCCAGGGTAAGCTTCACGTCCAGGCGGTCTTTTTAAAAGAAGTGACATTGCACGATAAGCCTGTGCGTGTTTTGTCAAATCATCATAAACAATAAGAACGTGTTTTCCTTGTTCCATAAACTCTTCTGCAATAGCAACCCCAGCAAATGGAGCAATATACTGCAAAGGAGCTGGTTCATTAGCTGTAGCAGATACTATAATCGAATATTCCATCGCTCCGTGTTTTTCAAGAGTTTTTGCAAGCTGAGCAACAGTAGAAGCTTTTTGACCAACTGCAACATAAATACATATTACATCGCCGCCTTTTTGATTCAAAATTGTATCAATAGCAATAGCTGTTTTACCGGTCTGTCTGTCGCCGATAATCAGCTCTCGCTGCCCTCTTCCAATTGGAGTTAGTGCGTCAATAGCAGTTAAGCCCGTTTGCAGCGGCTGGTGAACTGATTTTCTCGTTACAATACCAGGAGCAACTCTTTCAATCGGTCTTGTTTTATCGGTTATAATTTCACCTTTGCCGTCAATAGGTCTGCCGGTTGGATTAACAATTCTGCCGATTAAAGCATCACCAACAGGAACAGAAGCAATTCTTCCTGTTGTTTTTACTGTCATACCTTCTTTAATGTGAGTGTATTCTCCAAGAATAACAACCCCTACATTATCTTCTTCAAGGTTTAAAGTGATACCCAAAGTACCTTTTCCATCTTCAAATTCAACAAGCTCATTTGACATTACATTGCGCAAACCGTAAATTCTTGCAATACCATCGCCTACTTCAAGAACACTGCCGACATTTGAAACTTCTGCTTTTGCCTCATAGTTTCTTATGTTCTCTTTTAATATTGAACTTATTTCATCAGGATTTATTATTGCCATTTTTTGTCCCTTCTTTTATTGTTTATTCAAAATTTCTAAACGGTGTTTAATACTATTATCAACAATTATTTCGTTAATATTAAATACCAGACCGCCTATGATACCTGCATCAACGTACCATTCAGCTAAAACATCTTTTTTGAGTTTGTCAGCAACTCTATTTCTAATTTCATTTTTCTTTTCATCAGTAAGTTCTATTGCAGAAGTAATACCTACTCTTAAAATATTTTTAATTTCTTCAAGCTCTTTTCTAAACTCGTCAGCAATTGCAGGAAGCAAAGAAAGCCTGCTTTTTAAATTTAGTGTTTTTAAAAATTGATAAACAATCGGCATTAAGTTCGTCTCAAAAAGTTTTGAAAGAACTACCTGCTTCTCTTCTATCGAAATAGAAGGATTATTTAAAACCTCTGATAACTCTCTAGAAGCTTGAATATTTTCATTAATTTCTCTTAAATCATCCAAAATATCTTCTTTTGAAATCCCTTCATTTTCAAGAGCAAGCTCCATCAAAGCTTTAGCCCACCTCTTTGCTGCAAGTTCATTTCCTTTAATATTTGCTGCCATTATAAAACCACCTCATCTAAAGCATCAATGCTTTCATCAATAAGCTTGTTATGCAAATCAGGATTTCTTCCCAGCTCGCTCAAAATATGACCTTTTGCAACTTCTACAGAAGCTTTCGCAGCTCGTTTTAAAATATCATTTTTTAAAAGCCCGGCTCTGGCTTCTGCCAATTTTAAAGAATTGTCTTTAACCCCATTAGCTGCATTTTGTGCATCTTCAAGAATTTTATCACCGACAAGACGAGCATTGCTCTCAGATTTCTTGATAATCAAGTCAATTTCTTCTTCTAAATTTTCAACAGATTTTTCAACCTCTTTTAATATAGACTCAGACTCAGACTTTGCAGTTTTTGAGTCTTCAATATTTTGAGCAATCCCGTTTTTTGCTGATTCTAATTTTCCGGAAACATCAATTTTCTTTACAAGAAAAATGATTATTGAAAGGAAAATCACAAAGTTAAAAAGGTTTGTTCTGCCTATATAATTTAGAATTTCACCAAAGTTTTCCATCTGCTCCCCTAATTAAAAAGAATCCTGTTAACAGCTTCATCATCAAAGCCTTCAACTTCACTTCTGTATCCTAGAATTTTTTCAGAGATGTCATTCGCAAGCTCATTCATTCTAGACTTAAGACCATTCTTAGCCTCATTTGAAAGATTATTAAGATTCTCATAAGCTCTCGCAAGCTCTTCATCTGCTTCACTGCGGGCAGAGTTTACAATATCATCTTTCTGAACTTTAAACCCATTTACAACATCTGAATAACGGTTCTTAGCTTCATTTCTGGCATTATTGATTTTCTCATCCTTTTGAGCAGAAATTTCGCCGGCTTTCTTATGATTTTCGTCAGCAGAACGTAAATTTTCATCAACAAAACTTTGCCTTTGAGCAACAATTTTGTTAATAGGTTCGTACAAAATTTTGTTCATCAAAAAGACAAACACAAGAAAAGATATTATAGTTACCAGAAATGTTCCATTAAATTCCATTTTTTAACCTATACTAAGTCCTAAATTAAGGCTGAGGCGTATTTATGCCTCTAACCCATCATACCTGAAAGCTTCATAGCAATAACTAATGCATAAATCGCACAAGCTTCTGCAAGAGCAGCACCAACAAGGAAGAAACCTACAGCTTTACCAGCAATTTCCGGCTGTCTTGAAATAGCATCCATCAACCCTTTTGTTGCTACACCAATACCAAGTCCTGCACCGATTGCACCAAAACCCATTGCAATACCTGCACCTAATTGTGCCATTTCAGAAATTGTTTTTACTTCTTCCATTTTTCTCTCCTTTGTTTATTAATTATCTATATCAGTGTTCATCATTTACAGCAGTAGCAATATATACTGTTGTTAACATAGTAAATACAAGAGCTTGAACACAGGCTACAAGTATTTCAAAAAACATAATCGGCAGAGGAAGCCCCCAGGCACATAGCCCTAAAAGAGCCGTAATAAGTATTTCTCCGGCCAAAATATTGCCAAAAAGTCGTAATGCCAGCGTTAAAGGTCTGGTAAACAACTCTAAAATTTCAACAAGCATGGAAATAATACCTACAAAAGATATCTCATGAAGTAAAAACTTGTGTTTTTTCTTCATCAAACCTGCTGCAACGTAATAAACAAGAACTATGACTGCAAGCCCTGCTGTTAAATTAATATCATTTGTAGGTGAAGCAATTTCACCATGCTTAAGAGCTATCATTTTTAAAGGCAGCTGCCCCATAAGATTTGCTGTTACAATAAATAAGAACAAAGATGCAATCAGAGGAAAGTGCTTTTGACCATCCTTTTGTATCATTCCATTAACAAGATTATTAAAATACCCTAGAATACTCTCAAAAACATATTGAAGTTTTGTAGGAAAAATTGTCAGCTTTCTTGTCGCTATAAACGATACTGCAAGTAAAAAAAACATTGCTGCCCACATCGCAACAAGTGTATCCATATTAAATGCCATGTTGTGACCGGCAATTACCTTCTCTACAATCCAATGTCCTTCGCTCATTGAATAACCTCTCTTCTATTTTCTAATACTAACATAAACTTGAAGCTTATGCAATGAGTTATCTATCGTCTCAAACAGCCTTAGCAAATAGTATAAACTTTCCGGTAATATAATGCAGTACCTGCCAGAGTCAGTATTATATCCGGCATAAACGCAGCCAGTACAGGAGGAAGCGATCCTGCTTCACCAAACGATATAGAAAGCGCTCTTATTAAATAATAAGCAAATATAATCAATATACTAAATAAGAAACCTCTATTATACCTTACTCTCGGCGGAGTAATAGCAAGCGGAACCCCTATAAGTACTAGTACTATGGTTGTTAAAGGAAGCGCTATTTTATCAAATAAACTAATCTTCAAGACATGTTTATCCGGAATATCTGATTTAGAAAGAACACCGCACAATTGAATAAAATTATGCTGATTTGCAAGGTTTTTATCAAGCTCTTTAGTCAAATCCATTCCAAACTTAACATTAGTAGCTTCAAACAAAGTTGTATCAAGAGTTTTTCCGCTATCAGTTACAGTATAAATCGCACCTTTTTCAAAAATCCATCCGCCAGGCGTTGTTGCCCCTTCACGAGCTTGAACAATTTGAATAGTTCCTTCTTTTGCAGCATCAAGCACTGTTATATTATGGAGCTCGCCGTCTGTACAGTCTCCCACATAAAACAAACGTTTGAGAAGCCCGCTTTCCTTTGTTTCTTTGAAAGTAAAATTCTGTTTGCCTTCAGGAACATTCTTCTGGCTGAACGCCACCCCTGCAAGCTTAGCTGAAAGCCTTGTTGAAAACGGAACAACTGTTTCATTAATAACAAAACTTATGCATGCCATGACAATTGCAAAAATAAAAATAGGTTTTGCAATACGATTTAAACCAATCCCGCAAGCACGCATTACAGTAATTTCAGAACTTAAGCTTAATCCGTTCAATGTCATTACTGTTGCCAGCAAAACTCCCATCGGAATAGTCATGACAAAAACTTCCGGAAGATGAAGTATAATCATCAAAATTGCATACTTAAACGGAATACCGTACATTGAAATCTGCTTGATTAGAGTTATAAATGTATCTGATGCAAAAATAATGGACGTAAATACCAGTACTCCCATGATAAACATTTCTATAACCTGTTTTAAGATATACTTATCCAGCCGTTTCAAATGTTTTAATTGATATATTAAAGTTTTAATAAAATTTTTCATAAGCTCTTAAGTATTATACTCTAAAAGGGCAAAAAATTCTAATTATTTTTTACTTCTAAATATCTTACAAAATAAGATGCAAAAACAGGAAGGACACTTAATACTGCCAAAACATGCATTATACCAAACTTTTCAGCAACAGCGCCCAGCATAGACATGCATAGTGCTACAATTCCCCAGCAGAAACCATTAATAAACCCGGCAGCAATACTTTTATACTCTGGCAGCGTTCTTTGAGCCCAAACCATTGTAACAGGCTGAGCAAGCATCGTAGTAAAGCCGATTACAAAAAATACAGCAAGAGATATTATCGGGCTCGCTTTGTAAACCAGTCCGAACAAAATCATCATTGGGAAAGTTGCCCACATTGAAAAATAAACAACAGCCTTTGAACCATATCTTCTTTCGGCTTTTGGACTCAAAAATGAACCAATTGCACCGGCAAACACGAAAAGAAAAAGTGCAAAGCCAATATAAAGCGGCGAATATCCCATTGACTTCCACAAAAACGGAAGCAAAATACAAGAACTGTTTGTAATCAAAGATTTCATCATAGAAATAAGCATAAGATAATTCATTTGCCTGTTTGACAAAATTTCTTTAAATGAACGTAAAAAATCTTTATGCACAGGTTTTGGCTGCGTACTTGAAAGCTTCGGAACACAGAAAAACATCAACCCAGCCAGAACAAGCCCGAATATTGAAGTGTAAGAAATCAAGCTAAGCCCATGCATTTGAGTAATCAAAGCTGCAAGTAAAGGTCCAAATGCAAACCCTAACGAACCCATACTAATAAAAATCCCCATATTAGAAGAACAATCACCTTTAGAAAAATAATTCACAAAGCCGAGCGACTGCGGATGAAAAAAACTTCCTCCAAGGCTTCCAAGTATCATACAGACAAGAAGAATTGGAATATTCGGAGCTAAAGGGGCAAGAGGAATAAAAAGAGAGATTAAGATTAACCCCCAAAAAATAAAAAATCTTTTTAGCATATTATCCGCAAAAAAACCAAAAATAGGCTGAAGCATTGAAGAACAAATATGCGAAATGCTTATTATAACAGTTGCAACTGCCATTGAAAACCCAAGCTTTGACGCTATAAAAGGCATAATAGGGTTAAGAAAGCCGCTGTACACATCTGCAAATAGGTGTGCAAGACACAGCCAGACTATAGCTTTTCTTGTTGTTTGAATACATTTATCCATAAATTCTATTATATTTCAAGCAGTTAATTTTTAGCAATTCTCAACCTCTACAGGTCTTTATGTAAATTTTTGTAACAATCTAAAAAAATCATTAAAGTTTTAACAAACCGGATTTTAAAAATAGCTGTATAAGTAAAGATGAGAAAAAAATTCTAACAAAATAAAAACTAACCCTGTGTACATGAATTTTAGATAACACAGGAGCGGAAGGCTTAAGCCTTCCGCTCTTATTAATTGATTAATATAAAACAAAGTGCTATAATAAGTGCATGAGTTCGGAAGCTGAAGATATGAGTTTAAAAATGGTAGGGCTGGAACTCATGTTCCTTACCCCTGAAAAATACAGCCACGAAGACGGTATTACCGCAGTTGAGCTGGCAAAACTTGTCGGCATTCCGCTTGAAATCGTTAAAAAGAAGCTGCAAATTCTTAAAGACAAAAATATTGTTAGAGTAAAAGGAATTAATCCCAAATACTGGCTTTTTGACGAATACAATTTTCAACGCCTGGATGACGATGATGAAATTTTCCACCTATTATGCAATTTTGAAGACGTAGATTTTGATAAGTACTTTACTTATTAAATTTTGAGAATTCACAGCCGCAGTAATTCTGGCGGTAAATTCCAAGTTCTTTGGAAAGCTTATTCGTCTTTAAGAACCCGTCTTTCTTCTTAAAATCAATTGCAACATACTCCAAATCACCGGCAGCTCTTTTTGCAATCTCAGTAATTTGTTGAAAGTTTTTGTGAGGACTGATGACAAGAGAAGTTGTAAAGCAATCTATTCCAAGTTCTCGCGCTTTTTCAGCAGCCTGAAGCAAGCGAAGCTCAACACATTTATCGCATCTTCTGCCGCGCTCAGGTTCGTTTTCGAAGCCTTTAGAAACTGCAAGAAAATCTTCATGCCGGTAATCTTCTACAACCAAATCAACCCAATGATACATGCAGACAATTTTTTGAGCTTTAAGCCTGCGTTCAAACTCTTCTTTCGAATCTAAATTTGGATTACAAAAATAAACAACAGGGTCATATCCCATTTCTTTTAATAAAGAAATGGGATATCCCGAACAGATGCCGCAGCAGGCATGCAATAATATTTTTCTTGGACTATTTTTTTGCTCCATGCTCAATTAACATTTCCTTAAGCGTAAAGTATGGTTTAACTCCGACAATTTTTTCACCGTTAATAAACATTGTAGGCGTTGCATCCAAATCCAGCTCTTGAGTTTTCTTAAGCTCACGTGCAATTTCATCAGCTGTTGCTTGAGAGTTAAAATCTTCAACAAACTTATCTTTATCAAAACCAAGCTCATCAGCAAGCTTTAGCATTTCTTCCATATCTTTAGGCTGTTTTTCATATAGAAGAGAACTCATTTCCCAGTAATTGTTCTGGCTGCGCGCTGCAATAGCACCTTTTGACATAAAGCATGCTCCCGGATGCATATTAACATTAATATAAGGATTGCATTCTTTATCAAATGGGAAGTTATGGTGGATAACTTTAACATTTGAAAATTCTTTAACGGCTTGGTGAAGCATAATATTGTGAATATAACACAAAGGACAAACATAGTCAGAATAAAGCTCAATAACTACATCACCGTTTTCTGCACCAAGTGTATTTCCTTTTACTCTATATGGATTATAAGTCATGTTACGGTATTTCATGATAGATTTTGATTTCTTGATATGAGGAACAAAATTATATGTCATTCCGCTGTAACACAGAAAAGATATCGCAAGAATCAAAAGCACTATAAAAGTTTTAGTATAAGTCTTAGCTCCGTCAATAAAATCAAAATATGTATCTTTAAACGAATTTAAAAAGTTTTGCAGTCTTCCTGAAGATGCAATAATTGCAATCAAAAGGTCTATGAAATAAGTAATTAAGCAAAGTATGCAAAGTTTTTGAATTTTAAAAACACTTGTATAAGCAAGATTCATAGAGCATGCAAAAGCTATTGTTCCAAGAACAGTTATATAAGACATAGGATTTTTAAAAACTTCTAAAAATTTCAAAAATCTTAGCTGCTTTAACTTATCTACAAATGTAAGGAAAAGTACTGTCAGATAGAAGAATATTCCCCACCAAGCAAGAGGAATTCCCCAGAACTGCGAAACATGAGTTCTGGCAGCTCCGTCACAATCTATAAACTCATTTATTGAACAAAAACTTGAAAGCGCATACTGCTGATAGTTTGCTACATAATAAATAATTGCAAGCTTGATTGACAGCCCCAATCCTGCCAGTGCAAGAATTTGAATTGTTAATTTTCGTTTATCAATATTCATACCATTGTGCTCCCGTCTAGTCTACTCTACTAATTCTAATATACCACAATCTTTTTTCAATGATAAAAACGCCTAACAATACTACTCTTTAACGGTTAGTCCAAAATGTCAATATAAAGTACGGATGAAATAATTGTTAACATTTCGTTACAAAATCATACATTCTAATGATTTCATTTAAAAAGCATACTGCTAATATATATCTATACTCCTTAAAAAACGACGATACACATATCCCTAATCAACAGCTATGCACGATAAAAAGTTCATAGCTTTTTTTTGGCGTTTCGCACAAGAGCAAATGTATTTACCCATCTTTGTAAATCTTTTGTAACAATTTGTATATACAAGTCAATTTTCAAGCTTCAGTTGTTTTATACTTGCAGGAAGAAGTGTTATGAATATACAGCCGATAAATAATAGTATATCTATGCAAGGTAATCCAAATAATTTTTGGAATAACTTAAAACGGAAGGTCAGCCAGAAAGCGATTGACGCTTTACCTCAGCATACTGTTAAAGAATCAGCAAAAAAGATTGAAGCTTGGGAGCAAATTGACAGTTTCATGTCCCGTCCAGCTGAAAACAGAGGAATAATGGGAGCAACGGCTCTTTTAACTCAGCCTGCAATTGATTATCATAACCATAAAGTTGATAAAGAAACACGCCGCATCTCAAGAAACAGAACTATTGCAAAAATTCTTGCCGGAACAGGAGTAGGCATGTTTGTTGTCAGAGGTCCTATTTACAAGGCAATTCAATCTATGACAAATATCAGAGGAAACTCAAAATTCAGCAAAGCCCTTCTTCCAAAAAAATATTTAAATGATATTGCACAAAACCCTAAATTTTTAAAGAATTATAGAAGCGCATTAGCAATGTCAATTGCACTCGGAGCAATGTGTATCACAAACTTTGTTATTGATGCTCCTCTTACTGCACTTCTGACAAATTATCTAAACGATAAAACGGAGGTCAAAGATGAGTAACTGCGTCCTCCAAAAAAGCCTTGAATGGGTTTATCAGAACTTTAAAAAGAACACTGCAACAATGCTTGTAGTAACTGGTACAATCGGATGGGGATTATCATCTTTAGCTCAGGTAGGAGCAGTACTATTTAACCCCAAAATACCTAAAGAACAAAAAAGTTTCCTTGTACCGCAAGAAATTGCAGATGCTGTTGTAAACATAAGCGCGTTTTTTCTTATTACCCAAGCAGCAAAGAAACTTGTATCAAAAATGGCTTCTACAGGCAAAATTGCACCTCAAAAAGTCAGAGATTTTCTCAATAAAAACAAAGATTTATACGGTGATAAAGTTGGTAAACTTTCTTTAGATTTAGATGAAGTTTTAAAGAATGAACCGAAATTCCCGAAAGAATCTTATTATGCTTACAAAAATTATGCAACTACACTTGGAACTGTAGGAGCAAGTATACTTTCTTCTAATATAGTAACTCCTATTATCCGTAATTCAATGGCTTCAAACCTGCAGAAAAAATACCTCGATAAACGCCCTCAACCATCTTCTAACATGAAAATATAGTTTACGCTATAATAAGAAAAAAGGGAGATGTGTTATGGATTTTGAATACGGAGTTATCGGCGGAGGTCCTGCCGGATACACTGCAGCTATGAACTTAGCAAAGCAAGGGCACTCAGTTGTTTTGTTTGAAAAAGACAAAATGGGCGGAACATGTATGAATAAAGGATGTATTCCCACAAAATCACTTCTGCACGCTTCTGAAATTTATAAAAATATAAGAAAGTATGGAATAACTCCCGATTTTGCTCAAATTATTTCCGAGAAAAACCAAAAAGTTGATAAAATTAGAAAAGCACTAGAACTTGCTGTTAAAAATTCAGGAGTTACAACTATTTATGCAGAAGCTTGTATCAAAAATAAAAATACAATTATTGCTGATAATAAAGAATATAAAGTTAATGCAATATTTGCAGCAACAGGTTCTAAGCCAAGAGAACTTAAAGGACTTGAATTTGACGGCGAATTTATATTAAGTTCTGATGACGTATTAAACCTTCAGCAGCTGCCAAAATCAGTTTTAATCGTAGGCTCTGGCGCTATTGGAATAGAATGGGCAAGAATTTTTTCAAATTTTGGAGTAAATGTAACTATCACAGAAATGGCAGAACATCTTATTCCAATAGCTGATATTGAAGTTTCAAAACGAATTGAACGTATTTTTAAACAAAAAGGAATAAAATATTACCTCAACGACAGCATTGAAAAAATTGAAAACAAAGTTGTAACACTTAAATGCAGTGCTCAAATCTCCCCTGATTTTATCTTAGCTGCAGCAGGCAGAGTTCCTATTAAACCTGAATGCGAAGATGTATGTGTACTAGGAGACTCCGCAGGAGAAATTCAACTCGCTCATTATGCAATCCATCAAGCAAATGAAAAAACCCTCGGCATATCTTTAAACAAAAATTTAATTCCTTCCGTAATTTATGGAGAACCTGAAATAGCATGGACCGGACTTAGAGAACAAGATATTGACGAAAGCTTCCAAAAACGAATGCTGCCAATTACAGCACTTGGAAAATCATGGTGCGACGACGCTACAGATGGTTTTATCAAGCTGATTGTCAAAGATAATTTAATTCACGGTGCACATATAGTATCAAAAGAAGCGTCATCTTTAATACACATTCTTTTAATCGCTATTCAAAAACAAATAACAATAGAAGAATTAAAGGAAATTTGTTTTGCTCATCCAACCTACGCAGAAGGAATATTTGAAGTGCTAAAATAATAGTGCAAAAAAAAACCTTTCTTAAAGAAAGGTTTGGAATCTTGTGTAATTAATTCCTCATGTGTAGAAGGTTAGTGTGTAGGTTGTATGAAAGGTTTGTGTTGTGTTTATTTAATGTTTACATATATACAAAGTATTTACGCAATCAAGAATTGCGCAATACTATTTATATTGTTACAAAAGTTTACACACCAACAGCCTACAAAAATAAAAGAATTTTGCTTCCGAATAAAATTAAACCTACAAGAATACTAATAATAGTGGCAAACATAACAGCGCCTGCAGAAATATCTTTTGCCATACCGACCATCCTTGAATATTTGTTATGATAAATCGAATCAAGTGTAAATTCTATTGCGGTATTGAGCATTTCAGAAACAATTACAAGCCCTATTACAAAAAGGAGTATACAAAATTCCAAGGCAGAAAATTTCATTATTAAAGCTAAGAAAATTACAAGAGTTGCAATTGCAGTATGTATTCTTAAATTAATTTCGCTTTTTAATACAAGCCTAAACCCTTTTCTAGCATTTTTAAAAGTGTTTCCAAATCCCTGAGACTTAAATTTTGTCATACTCAATACTCTCCAAAGCTTTTCTTTGCTCCCCTATAACAAAATTGTATTCTTCTTCGCTTTGATGGTCAAATCCAAGAAGATGCATGAGTCCATGGCTTATTAAAAAGAAAAGTTCTTGTTCTTTATTTTTTGAAAAACTTATATCTTTATTTACCCTTTCAATTACTTTATCCAGAGCAATAACAATTTCACCGAGATTTATATCGCCGTCAAAAATAAAGCTATTTTCATCATCTGCAAATATAGCAAATGTAATAATATCAGCTGGATAATCTTTTTCTCTGTAGTCTCTATTAAGTTCATGAGTTTTTTCGGAATCGCAAAACACAATATCGAGAGTTATTGATTCATATTCACGTTCAAAAAGACAAGACTTTGTTTCAAGACATTTAATATAATATTCGAGCATTAAACGTGTTTTTTCAATTACATCTTTTTCATCAAGCTTCCAGCCTTCAAAAATATTTTCTGTAAAAATATTAATTGTTGTCATTCTTTTTATTTTCTAGCTCCTTAAGTTTAGATTCCAAATCTGCATCAAGGTTAGGTTTAAGTATTTCATGGTTCAAAACATTATTTTTATCAAGCTCTTGAACCAGATCATTATGGTACTTAATACGTTTGTGATGCATTCCGCGAAGCATTCTGGAGAAAGTTTCTGCAATAGTTTTTAAATCTTTCAGTGTAAGCGGTGCATCTGACAGCTGACCGTCATTTAAACGTTCTTTAACTATTTTATTAATAATTGCGTCAATTTCTTCATTAGACGGATTTTTTGCAGCTCTTACTGCAGATTCAATTGCGTCTGCCAGCATAAGGATTGCAGTTTCTTTCATATTAGGTTTTGGCCCCGGATACCTAAACTGCTCTTCATTAACGTTTTCAGCTCCTTCTTCTTTCAATGCTTCGTTATAAAAATAACTTACAAGGCTTGTTCCATGATGCTGTAAAATAAAGTTTTGAATAACTTGCGGAAGATGTGCATCTTTTGCAAGTTCAATCCCGTCTTTTGGGTGCGCAGTAATAAGCATTTTACTAAATCTAGGAGTACAAGCTTTGTGCGGGTTTTCAATTCCATAGAAAGATTGGTTTTCAACAAAGAACATCGGACGCAAAAGCTTACCGATATCGTGGTACATCGCTCCTACCCTTGCCAGGACAGGATTAGCTCCTATTGCTTCAGCAGCATTTTCACACAGATGAGAAACTGTTAAGCTGTGATTAAATGTTCCAGGAGCTTCCTGCATAAGTTTTTTGAGTAAATCTTGATTGTGGTCAGCAAGCTCAGCAAGTCCGTAAGGTGTCATTATTCTGAAAATATTTTCAATAATAGGAAGTACACCCAATAACAGCAGCCCGCTTATAACAAAACAATTGATTATTAAACAGCCCAAATCTTTTAATATTAAAAGATTATCAATTTCCATCATAAATTTTTCAAGGAAGTAAATACCAGAAGTTATAAGAACCCCAGCAAGAGTTATTTTCAAACTGACAATTAAAAGGTCAGAACGCTTTGAGAATTTAAGCTTGGAAACAGTAGTCATTACAACAGTATTTAAAAGCATAAATGACACAACAACTTCAATATTCCAATGCATTCCAACAGCTATAAGCGCTAAGACAATTGTTGATGCAAAAAAAGCATTTCTTGGAGTTGTAAATATCGAAACCAAAATCGTATATGCAGGAATTGGTATTATATAAGGAGAAAATCCCGTTGGCAAAACTGCTGCTGTAAACGCAAGAATAAGAGTATAAGCAGCTGCCATTGCCATATGTTTAGCTTCATAATACTGTTTTTCAAAATTTCTTTCATACTGTAAAAATACAAAAGTAAAAAACGCAATCAAAGCATAAAGCCCGATTATACCGCCCCAGTTAACTTCAAGAACATTATATCCGGCAGCTCTCAAAGCATCGCGTTTAAGTTTTGTTACAGGCTCGCCGTCAAATACAATTTTATCGCCTTTTTTAAAAGTTACCTCGTAAGGTTTTACAGCGTTTTGAGCGTTCTTTTTTGCAATTTCTGTTGCAAATTCATCTATTACAAGGTTTGGAACAATAATTTGGTTTAAAATTCCTGTTATCAAGAAACCTTGATATCTTGGAGCATTATTAGGAAGATTATCTTTAATTATTGAATCAACATGTCCTGTTTCAAAATCTTTTGAAGAAATTCCGGTACTTAAAACAGAAGACAATGTAACTTTTGCTTTATCAAATACTGAATACAATTCACTATCGCCGGCTTTCAGCAAAAATTCTACAAGCTCTTTTTTACCAGCTTCATCAAATAATACATTAAGCTCTTCTTTTTTGACCTGTTCAGCAACATCTTTTTGTCTTATCTTAATAACAGAACTCTGAAGAGTTGCAAGGCTTGTAGTAATAAACTCATCTTCAGCAGGAGTCAAAATCGGTTCAACATTTTGAGCAACTTCTTTTCTATGCTGCTCAGTTTTTTTAGTATCAACAACTTTAATGTCTTTTTGAGCAACAATATCTTTCTTACTTATACCATTTTCGATAACTTTTTGGAAAAAGTAATTCTGAGATGAAATTGTAACAGTCATAAGAAAAGTAAACAAAATAAAAAACATTATATTTCTAAATTTCTTTGACGTAATATATTCTACAAATTTTTGCATGTTTTTCTACCTTTTAAATTAACTCCTACCCCTTTTTACTACAAACCCGCACTTTGTACAAGCTAACACTTCTCCTGTACTGTCAACCGGCATAAAATTATGATTACAGGTCAAAGCTTCATCTGCTTCTGGTTTAAAAGTTTCACGATACACTCCTTCCGGATTGGCTCCATCTCCGCGCTTGTTTTTATTAAGCCATTTTATAAAAAGTTCAATGATATACACAAATCAGCCCTATATTTTAAAACCGTAAGGCAAATAAACACCTAATTTTCGGACAATTAACTCTCCAAGATTTTCAGTAATCACATCAATTTCTTCATCACCTTGAAATTCATACATAACTTGTCTGCACGCTCCACAAGGATTGCAATCATCAGAGTTTGGAGAATATATTGCAACAGCAAGAATTTCTTTCTCGCCTTCAGAAATCGCTTTAAATATCGCACATCGTTCTGCACAAATAGTCATTCCAAAAGACGAATTTTCTACATTACAGCCCGAATAAATCGTTCCGCTTTTTGTAAGAACAGCTGCACCTACTGCAAATCTTGAAAACGGCGAATAAGACATTTTTGATGCTTCTTTCGCTTTATTCATTAATAAATTATAATCATGGTTCATATTCTATATTTTAGCCTGTTTGGTTAATAAAAAATCCGTTAACTAGTTGATATTTAAGCTTTTGGTTGTAAAATTTCAATATGAATAATTCTTTAAATATTATTATTAATCAATACAAAGGATTTAATGAAGTCAAAGCAATCGCAATAGGAGGTTCTTCTGCAGCTAAGTCAGCAGACAATTCCTCTGACATTGATATGTATATTTTTGTTGATAAAGAAATACCGCTGAATAAACGTGAAACCCTTATAAAAAACTTTTCATCAAACTACGAAATCGGATGCGATTATTTCGGCGCAGGAGATGAATTTTTTGTTGATAAAATGGAACAGCAGCTAGATGTAATGTACTGGAGCAAAGACTGGTTTGAAAACACTGTACATAACATATGGGAAAAACACCAGCCTTCAAATGGCTATTCGACCTGTTTTTTACATACACTAAACATATTTGAGATTGTTCATGACACAGAAAACTGGCTGCAAAATTTAAAAGATAAGCTTAAAATGCCATACTCGGAAGAACTTGCTCAAAACATCATCAAAAGAAACATGATGTTAATGAAAGACAAACCATTTGCTTCTTATTATGAGCAAATTGAAAAAGCAATAAAAAGAGAAGATAACAACAGCATCAACCACAGAATTGCAGCGTTTCTTGCAAGTTATTTTGATGTTATTTTTGCAAAAAACAACATTCTTCATCCTGGAGAAAAAAGACTTGTTCAATTTGCAAAGAACAACTGCAAAATTTTACCGGAAATGTTTGAAGAAAATATTAACAAGCTTCTCGCACAGCCAAATCCTGATACTTTAAATATTTTATCAAATATGGTTGATAAACTTAGAAAACTCTAATGTTCTTTTTGAAACGCCAGAGGCTGCAGCTTCTGCTGGTCCGGCAGTTCCAGCGTTACAGAGTCTTTATTATTCAATGTTACTTTTTTCACAGCTGAATGGCGAGGCGCATTTAATTGTACGACTTCATCACCTTGTCTTTTTGGAGATGAGTTAACTTTCTTTTCATTTTCCTCATTAATATCAGGCATCAACACAATAGGAGTCTTATTAGGAGCTTCTACATTATCTATACCTTTTTCACCGCCAACTTCCC
>CANARY010000011.1 GCA_947364235.1 uncultured Candidatus Melainabacteria bacterium
GTCCTCTTAATTATCTCTTATGTATATATAAAGTATCTAACTTTTTGAAAATTGCTCTTTTTTATGAGTTTTGTTAAGAAATGTAAAATTGAGTTTAAAAAAATATGAAAATTGGAATAAAGCTTAATGTTTTTGATATAATTTAGGTGATACTGGGGAGATTATGAGAGAAAGATTTTTATTATTTATAATATTATCTTGTCTGGGAGTATTTTTGTACGTATTTCAAAATTACGTAAATACTACTGTCGGGTTTGTTATTTTGTGTGTTTGTATGGTTACTTACGGGCTTTATTCAATTGCAGCAACAAAATATCAAAAAAGAAAGCTTAAAAAACATCCTCCTGTTGTAAACGAGAGTTATAAACCATTTGTAAGTATTATGATTCCTGCTCATAATGAGGAGTCAGTAATTGCTAATACTGTTGAAAATATTATGCAGATTGATTATCCAGCGTTTGAAATTATAGTAATTGATGACAGGAGTTCGGATAATACAGCTGCTGTTATAAACGAGCTGGCTTCAAAACATGCTAATCTTAAAGCTCTGATTCGTGATAAAGATGCTTTTCCAGGTAAGTCTGCGGTTTTAAATGATGCTTTAAAAATTGCTGACGGAGATGCTATTCTTGTTTTTGATGCAGATGCGACAGTGGAGCCTGATTTTTTGAAGAAGCTTGTTCCGAATCTTGAACCTGCTGATGTAGGTGCTGTTCAGGCAAGAAAAATTATAAGAAATAAAGATGTAAACTTTCTTACTAGATGTCAGAATAATGAGTACACTTTGGATACTTACCTTCAAGTCGGCAGAGATGCTGTAAAGGGAGCTGTTGAACTTCGCGGTAACGGTGAGCTTATTAAAATGCAGGCTCTGGAAGATATAGGCGGCTGGAATAATTATACTATTACAGATGATTTAGATATGTCTACAAGGCTTCATATTAAAGGCTGGGACGTTCGTTTTTGTCCTGATGCTTGTGTGTATGAAGAAGGAATTATGTATATTTGTCCGCTTTTCAGGCAGAGAAGGCGCTGGCTGGAAGGCACTATCCGCAGATATTTAGAGTATTCAGGTGAAGCTATCAAATCTAAAAAAATGTCTCTTAGAGCAAGGCTTGATATGGGAATTTATATTACACAGTTTATTATGCCTTTATGGTTCATGATGGAGCTTGTTTCACGTATTACAAAGTTCGTGATGGATAAAACTGATTTCCATAACGTTTTATGGTCTTCGCTTGTTGTTTCAGCTGTTGTAGGGCTTGGGTTTATTTTTGCAATCCGATACAGTTTGAGAAGATATGACCTTGTTCCAAGGCTAAGTGCTTTGAAGCAGGCTTTTGAGACGACTGTATACTTTTTAATTATATGGTTTCCTATGGAATTATTTATTTGTGGTAAAATATTATTCTGCAAGAAAGATATGAACTGGGGCAAGACTGCTCACGGTTTAGTTATGGAAGAAGAAACAAAACAAGATTCAAGACAATTACAAGAGGTATGAAAAGATGATGACAGATGTAAATAATTTGCAGTATGTAAGAGAACATGTTAGAGAAGTGCCTGATTTTCCTAAGAAGGGTATTTTATTTCTTGACGTGACTACTATTGTTAAAGATGCAAAAGCTTTTAATTTATGTATTGATTTTCTTTATGAGAAATTCAAAGATGCAAATATTAATTATATTGCAGGTATTGAGTCAAGAGGTTTTATTTTTGGAGCTCCTCTTGCCTGCAGGCTTAATGCTGGGTTTATTACAATAAGAAAACCTAACAAACTTCCTGCAGATACTATTAAAGAAACTTACTCGCTTGAATACGGTACAGATACAATTGAAATGCACGCTGACGCTGTAAAAGCTGGTGATAGAGTGCTTGTGATTGATGATTTATTAGCAACCGGCGGAACTGCGGTTGCGGCTTGTAACCTTGTGAAGAAAGCCGGTGCAGAAGTTGCAGCAGCAGCGTTTATTATTGAGCTCGACCCTCTTAAAGGCAGAGAAAAAATTGAAGCATCAGGAGTTGATGTTGTTTCAATGTTAAATTATGATTTAGATTAAAAAAAAGACCTCTTAAAAGAGGTCTTTTTTTATAAGTCAAAAGGACTATCTTCTTTATAATAATTCTTTTTCCCTTTTTTCATCTTGTCGTTACGCTTTTTAACGTCGTTTGAGACTTTTTTATATGCGTTGTCTAAAGAAACTTTTGCGATTGGTTTATTTGTAGCTCTATCGTTAACTGTAAGCCAGAAAGACTGTTTTACGTTATCAACTGAGAATGAAATTCTTCCTGCGAACCTGTCTCCGGGTTTAAGCTGAGAAAATAAAAGTTTTGTATCTCCGAATATAGACGGGTTATAAACAGCGTTATAATCGTTTACTAATGCTAAATCCATGCCGGAGAAAGCTTTTTTAGACATATTTGAAATAGAGAGGGATAAAGTAATTGTGTTCACTTCTCCAAATGGGTCTTTGTCATAAAGAATATTTGCGATGCGAATATCTAACCCGGGATAGCTTAGTTCGGTTTGTTTTAAAGCTTCTTCTCTATAAACCGGAAGTTCTACATTGGAAAGGATTTTCACTTTAATTTCATCACCTGGGGCTATAAGCACGTTTTTGCCTTTGCGGTATAGTGACATGCCTAATCCTACTGTTCCTCCTAGTGCTGCACCTCCAGCCAGAGTATATCCTTGAGAAGCAATTGCTGCTTCAAGTCCTAATGCTTGCAGCGCAAATAGTCCTCCTGCAACTCCGCCTACAGCTGTATATCCGACATCAGTTGCTATTATTTTTGTAGCAGCTTTTAGAGGATGAAGCTTTGTAGACATTTTGCCTTCGATAGGAATTTCTCTTCCATCAGGGGTTACTAAGTAATCAAAGCTTAAGCTTAAGTGACCGTCGCGTCCCAGCCTTTTGGCTTCGCTTGTTTGTGAAATTGTGCCATGGGCTACAGTGCCTTTAGGGATAATTATGCCTTTGTCTCCCATAACATCGCTTGTAACTTCTGCAAAAAATTCGTCGCCTTCAAGAGAAAATGTTCCATCAAGAACCTGGGATACTGTCATTTCAATAACATCTTTTTTCTCAAGCATTTCTTTTTTGCCGGTATAAAGTTCTTTATCCAATTCTGTATATTGATTATCAAACTCGGCATGACCTTGATAAACATCTGCTATTGCAGTATTCATCACAAGCAAACTTGTTAATAATAATCCAGCTAACCTCTTCCTCATATTGTTATTATACTATAAGACTGTTATAAATATCAATTGTTGCGGTACATATTCTAAGTTCTCTATCTACAAGACTTTTGATTGTATTTTTATAACATAATAGAAGTGCTGCATCCAAGCTTTCATTTAAAGCTTTGCGAATTGGTGTGCAAATTTCACAAGGTCTTGTTCTTGTTTCAAGCTTATCTGCAAGAAAAATAATTTTTTCGAACGTTGTCATATTTACTTTGCCAATAGTATGCCATCGAATTGCTGATAAGATTTCTTCATCTTCTACTCCAAATTCTTTTTTAGCAATAAAAGCTCCAACTGGTGCATGGTGTGTTTTAGGGCTGCACAGCTCGCCTTCTTCAAGATTAAGATGTGTTTTTATAATATTATCAGTTTCTATTTGGTTAAGATTTTTTGCACAGTCATGGATTAAGCCTGTAAAATAAGCTTTATCGGGATTGACTCCGAATTTTTCGGCAAGTTCTTTTGCGCACTCTGCTGTGCCAAGTGAGTGGATGTAACGTTCTTCGGATAAATTGGCTTTAAGCCAGTTGTTAATGTATTCAAGCGTACAGACCATTTTTTTCAATGTATTCCTTTACTTCTTTAATTGAATTATTGTGATTTTTTCTTATCTCTGTCGATGATATATCTAGAAAATCCAGGCCGGCAATTTCGTAATCCCAGCCGGACTTTTTGATAATTTCTCCTCTGTTAAATACGATAAAATGTGCTAAATCTTTTAACTCATCTGCTTTATACCATGATTCAATCTTAGCAAAAGCGTCCGTTCCGATAATAACATTTAATTTTTCTTTAATTCTGTATAGTTCGCGGATTTTTTTGATTGTTATAAGAGAATACGATTTGCCTTCAGATAAAAATTCTATATCTGAGACTTCAAATTTAGGGTTTTTTGAAGCTGCCATTTGTACCATTTTAAACCTGTGCTTTGCGAGGTTTTTGTTTATTTCTTTGTGCGGAGGTAAGTACGCAGGTATAAAAATTATTTTATCAAAATTATAATTATCCAACGCAAATTGAGCCATTCTAAGATGAGCTTCATGAATTGGATTAAATGTTCCAGGAAAAATACAAATTGTCATAAAGTTATTTTACAACATTAATTTTATAGCTTCAACCGCTGTTTTTATAGCTGAATCTGTATCATGTACAACAGGATTTTCCAGGCCTTGCTTTTCACGTTCCTGATTTGCAACAACTAAGAAAATTGAACCGACTTTGACTCTCAAATAGCTTGCTACAGTAAAGAGTGCAGCTGATTCCATTTCAGATGCAAGAGTGCCAAGCCTTAACCAGGCGTTCCATTTGTTGTTAAGTTCATAGCTTACCGGCATTATATCAGGGCTGTGCTGACCGTAGAATGAGTCTTTGCATTCGACAATTCCTACATGATAGTTCTGGTTAAGTTTTTTTGAAGCATTGATTAAGGATGTTACAATATCGTAATCAGCGACAGCAGGAAATTCTATTGGAGCATATTCTTTTGAAGTACCTTCCATTCTGATAGCGCCTGTTGCAATTACTAAGTCTCCGCTTTTAACATCTAAATCCATTCCTCCGCAAGTTCCAACTCGGATGAATTTTTTACCGCCTACTTTTACCAGCTCTTCTAAAGCAATTGCTGCTGAAGGTCCGCCTATGCCGGTTGAAGTTACGCTGACTTTTACTCCGTTTAAGTATCCGGTGTACGTTGTGTATTCTCTTCTATCTGCAATAAGCTTCGCATCTTCAAAATAAGCTGCGATTTTTTCACATCTTTTAGGGTCGCCGGGCAAGATAACATATTCGCCGATATCTCCTTCTTTTAAACCTATGTGATATTGTGTTCCGTCATTAGAATATTTCATATAAATCTCCTTGTTTTCCATACCCGGAAAGCTTCATTTTAACAATAAATGCTGACAGTGTCAATAAAAAACCCGCCTTTTATAAGGCGGGTTTTATTTTATCCGATAAACCTAAACCATATATATACTGTACTCATAATAAGCGAGATTATAGTTATCAGCACCCCGTATTTTAAAAATTGCATGAATTTAATCGGGTGGCCGGTTGCAGCAGCTGTTTCTGAGACTATAACATTTGCAGCAGCTCCGATTATGGTCATGTTTCCGCCGAGGCATGCGCCGAGAGACAAGCACCACCATAGAGGAAGTGTGTATTCTCCGCCCATAACTTTTTCAACTTCTACAAGTAATGGTGACATAGTTGCTGTGTAAGGAATATTGTCAATAATTCCTGATAAAATTCCTGATGCCCATAAGATAATCATTGCAGTAGCTTTTTGAGAGCCGTTGGTTACGTTTAGAAGCCATTCAGACATTAATTTTATTCCGCCGGCATGCTCAAGTCCGCCGATAATAATGAATAATCCAATGAAAAAGAAAATTGTATTCCACTCAACTTCATGGAAAATTCTTTGCGGTTTTTCAAATAAAAGCAGAAAAGCAGCACCTGCCATTGCGGTCACGCAAGTTTGGATATGAGTAATATCATGAAGCATAAATCCGAGTATAACAAGCAGTAGTACTATTCCAGAGCGAATCATTAAATTTTTGTCGGTAATGGTTTTTGAATTGTCTAGTTTTGCAACTTTTTCCATTTTTTCTTTTGCTGCAACAAGTTGTTTTCTGAAAATAAATGCAAGCAGTCCTACGTTTACAATTAAAATAGCGAGAACAATTCCAGTAAGCTCTATAATAAAGTCCATAAAAGAAAGCCCAGCTGCGCTTCCTATTATTATGTTTGGAGGGTCGCCAATTAAAGTGGCTGTTCCGCCGATGTTTGAAGCTAAAATTTCTGTAATCAAAAAAGGTACGGGATTAATATCAAGTTCTTTTGCAATTACAAAAGTTACCGGCATGATAAGAATAACAGTTGTTACATTGTCTAAGAATGCTGAAACAACTGCAGTAAAAAAAGCAAGTGAAATTAGAATAAATTTTGGATTCCCTTTTGTTTTTTTCAGCATTTCATTTGCAATCCAGTTAAACATTCCGCTTCTTGTAGCAATTGAAACGATAATCATCATTGAAACAAGCAGGAATATAACATTAAAATCAATAAAGTTTATAAAGTAACCTAAATTGAACTCTCCGTTAACAAGTTTGTCCTGACCCAATAGCCCTAACATTAAAGTCAACGCTGCGCCTAAAAGAGCAACTGTGACTTTAGGTATTTTTTCTGCAGCAATAAAAATGTATGCTACAAGAAGAATTGAAGCTGATACAGGAATTGCATGATTGTGTATCAAGCTCATTAAACCTTCCATTTTTCCTCCTTTAAATTAAGTAATCGTTTTTAATCATATAATAAATACTTTTGAACTTAAACATTAAGGGTTGTAAAATATTGTAAAAAATGAAATATTTGTGTTAGAATATTGACATAATGCTGTGGAGTAGAGAGTTGGTAAATCTATCAGTTATGTATAAAAAACTTATAATATTAGCAATGGTACTGGGTGTTTCTTCGGCCCTTGGAACTCCTGTTTGGGCTTCTGAAGCTGGCGTAAATGAAGAACTTGAACAGATGGAAGAATCTAATTATGACAGCAGTACTGCTTATATTAATGATATAGAAATTTTTGGCTCTAACATTATTAAGCCAGAGTATATTTTGTCTAAAATTTCACTTAAAAAAGGTGATTTGTACGACAAAGATGCGATGCAGCGGGATTTAAAAACCATTTATAAGCTTGGCTATTTTACTGAGAGAATGAAAGCTATTCCAGTTAAGAATTCTAATGGAACGATTTCTCTAAAAATTATTGTTGAAGAAAATATTCCTGTAACAGATTTTACGATTGAAGGTAATACAGTTGTTTCTTCTGATGAAATTATGCAGTATCTTCTGCCTTTAAAAGGAAGGCCTCAGAATATTAGTGCAATTAATCAGGCAATGGAGCAGATTAATCAATGTTATTACAATAAAGGTTATATCTTATCTAAAATTGATTCAATTTATGATGACCCGGACGGTACTTTGAACTTGAGTATTACAGAAGGTAAAATCAACAGAATAATGATTACCGGTAACGAAAAAACTAAAGAATATGTTATCGAACGTAATGTTATGACAGAGCCTGGAACTGTTTATAATGAAAACCAGATTAAACAGGATTTGGTAAGACTGTATTCAACTCAAGCTTTTAAAGATGTAAATCGTACAATTGAAGTCTCAGAAGATGATCCTGATAAGTTTGATGTTACGATTGAGTTGAAAGAACAAAGAACTGCTTCAATTTCAATCGGCGGCGGTTTGGACTCTGCAACTGGTGCTTTTGGTTCTGTAGGTATTTCAGATAACAATTTTAAAGGAAAAAACCAAAGAGTATCTTTGACCGGCATGGTAGGTTCAGGTATTTTGATGAGCGATTCTTCTATTAAAAGCCATATGAACTATCAGGCAGAGCTGAGCTTCTTTGAACCTCATTTTTTGAATGCTGACAATTCTTTAATGAGTAAACTGTATTTTAGAGATTTAGGCAGTTATCAGATTCCTTTGGCGGTTGAAAGAAGAATTGGTTTGGAAGGAACTGTTGCTCACAGGCTTAAATATAACAAACATTTGTCTTCTACGTTTACAACCGGGGTTGAATATATACATTTAAGCGAAGGTGATCAAGGTAACGTTGATTCATTATTCCGTTCTCATGGTATTGATATTGCAGAAAGAGCAAAACAATTGGAAGGCGGGTTTTTCTTACGTTTTGCTCCCGGCTTAGCGTATGATTCAAGAGATTCTGCTGTAAATCCGCGTCACGGTGTACTCGCTTCTATGCGATACGAAGAAGCTTTCGGGCTTGACGGATTTGGCAAAACAAACGGACGTTTAACAGGTATGGCTAAGAAATTTATTCCTGTAGCAAAGAAATCATCTTTGACATTTACAGGACGCGCAGGCTTGAAAGTTCACGGTTCAAACATGCCTGAGATTATGGCTTATCGTTTGGGCGGACCTTACACTATCAGGGGTTACAAAGTTAACGGTGTAGGTACTGGTACATCTTTTGTAATGGGTTCAGCTGAGCTTGCTACTCCTATTCCGTTTACTGATAGGCTTAAAGTTAATTTCCTACAAAACTTGAGATTAACTTTCTGGGTTGACGCAGGTCAGGTATTTGATCCGACTCTTGCGAGTGTTCTGTATAATAGACCAAATCATGCAATTACAGCTGGTATTGGTTTGAAGATAAACATGCCTGGTGTAGGTCCTTTATCTGTTGACTATGGCTTCCCGCTTACAAATCCGGGACCAAACGGTTCGCCTAACGGATACTTTACGTTTGGTGTTGGTGACATGATGTACTAAATAGTGTATAATGTAATTGGTATATAGGAGGTTTTTTATGAAAAAGTTTAAGTTAGGTATTGTAGTATTATTAATGGCTGCTTTTACTGGAATTGCTAATGCTGCAGGAGTTGGATATATTGATTATGCCAGGGTAATTGAAAACTATGATTACGCAAAGCAGGTTACTAAAGAAGTCGATGCTAAAGGCTTAGAAATGCAGCAATTCCTTGTAGATAAAGAAAAAGAATATAAATCTTTAGACACTCCTTTAAAGAAACAAACTTTTGAAGAAAAAGTTGCTCAAGAGTTTAAAGCAAAAGAAACAGCTTATGTTACTTTGAAAAATAAAAGAGAGCAAGAAGTATTTACAAAGATTAAAGAAGCTGCAAAAGCTGTAATGGTTGAACAAAAGCTTGATGCAATTATGGATGTACGCGGTGTATTCGTAGGCGGAGTTGATGTTACCGACAGTGTTATTGCTAAGTTAAAAGGCATCAAGAAATAATGAATTTTTCTGACCTGATTGAAAAAAAGAAACAGGGTAAAGCTCATTCTGAAGAAGAAATAAACTTTATTGTCAGTTCTTATGTGTCAGGAGAGGCTTCAGATGCACAAGCTGCAGCTTGGACTGCAGCTGTGTATTTTAAGGGTATGACTCTTGATGAGACAGTGTATTTAACTGAAGCTCTTGGTAAATCAGGTAAAGTAATAAACTTTGGTGTGCTTGGAGATAAGATTATTGATAAACATTCAACTGGAGGAGTTGGAGATAAAGTTACGATAACTTTGATTCCGCTTCTTGCAGCAGCGGGGCTTCCGGTAGCGAAGCTTGCTGATAGAACTCTTGGAGCTTCTGCTGGTACTGTTGATAAGCTTGAAGCTATTCCATACTTGAATACAAACTTATCTTCTCAGATGATAGTTAATCAGGTTAAAAATATTAATGCTGTTATTGCTTCTCAAGCAGATGATTTAGCGCCTGCTGATAAAAAAATGTATGCATTGAGGAACGAAATTGCAATTCTTAATTCAGCTCCTCTGGTTGCCTCTTCTATCATTGCAAAAAAAATTGCGTCAGGGGCTTCAAATATAATTATTGATGTTAAGTACGGCTCAGGTGCCTGCATGCGTACGCTTGATGATGCAAATGAGCTGGCGGGCTTGCTGGTAAAAACGGCAAAAAGGCTTGGAAAATCTCTGACTGCTATTATTACGTCAATGGAAGAGCCGCTTGGCAGAGCAGTAGGCCATGCTATTGAAGTGATTGAAGCAATTGAGTTTTTAAAAGGTAATTGTGACAACGGAGATTTGGCGGGGCTTACTTATGCAATTGGAGCGGCTGCTTTGCTGCACATGGATTTGTATAATAATGATGCAGAGGCTGTAAGTTATTTGAAGCATCTTGTTCATTCTGGTAAAGCTCTTGATAAGTTTAGAGAGCTTATTATTGCTCAGGGCGGAGCTCCAGAAGTTATTGAAAACTATGACAGGTTTGTACTGCCTGCTTATAAAATTGAGTGTGAAGCAAAGAAGAGCGGGTATATTCAAGAGATTAGCGCAGACAGTATCGCTAACGCGGCAAAAGCTTTAGGAGCGTTTCGCGATGGAATGTCAAAACCGGTTGATTTGAGTGTTGGTATTTATCTTAATAAAAAAAGCGGAGAATATGTAAGAAAAGGCGAAGTTTTGTTTACGATTTACGCTAATAGTGAAGAGTCTGCAAAAATTGCTCAAATGTATTGTGATAATGCTTTCTCAGTGAGTGAATCTAAGCCTTCACATAATAGTTTGATATATAAAATTGTAAGTACAAAAGACGAGGATGAGAATGTTTAATAAAAAAATGCAATATGTAATCAAATCAGTATCCACAGATGACAAGCAGGCTCTGGAAAATCTTTTGAATGAGATGTCAGAAGCCGGATGGGATTTGTATACGATGCATGAAGTTGAAACTGATACTTCGTTTGAGTTTAACTGCATTTTTATGCGTGAAAAACAGGAAGAGGATGCAACGGATCTTGATGATATTGTAAATATTACAAGTTTTAAATATAGAATGGAAAAAATGCTTGCAGCTCCTTCAAGCCCTTATGCTTCGTGTAAAGAAATTCAGCTTAAGATTTCTAATCAAAAAGATAGAATTAAAAAAATTAAATCACAGCTTGAAAGCGAAAACCTTTCTCCTGACAAAAAGAAACAGCTGAATGAACAAATGTCAGACGAGTTGAGGCATTTAGATTCTTTAAAACAGGCGCTTGTTAATGAAATCTCTCCAGAAGCAATGTATTCTGCTATAAAAGAAGAAAAATTTGTTGTAAACTTATCAGAAGAAATTTTGGAGCTTGTTTCAATGGAAGCAAGTGATAATTTACTGGCTGAAACAGTAAAAGTGCGCCAGAATTTGGCAGAAAAACTCGGATATGTTATTCCGCATATACATTTTCATAATTCAGATGAGCTTATGCAAAATGAATTCTGTATAAAAATTCATGATATTGAAGTTTTTAGAACAGTTGTATTCCCAGGGTATAATGCGTTTTATAAAGATGATTTAAAAGGCTATACTTTGGAAGATGGTGATATAACAACAGATGATGAAATAACAGGTAAAAAGCTTGTCTGGATACTTAGAGATAAAGTTAAAGACTTCTGGCAGCAGGGAATGACAGCTGTTGAATATATTGGAAAAGCAATTGAAACAGTTTCTGTAAGAGAAGTTTCCGATATTATGGATTATAATGATGTAAATAAGTATGTTGAGAAAGTTATTGAATCTAACTCATTTCTTGTCGATAACATAATTCCTGATTTTATTACAGCTTCTGATTTAAAGTATCTCTTGACGTGTTTGGTTAGAGAGAATGTATCTGTTAAAAATATTGTTTATATTTTTGAAAAGATTAATGATTATGCAAATGAGCCTACAAAGGAAGATTTACTTGATAAAGTAAGACTGGCGCTATCAAAGCATATTATAAGAGATTTAGCTAAAGATGGCGAGCTTAAAGTAATAGAGTTTTCTGACGAACTTATTGAAAAAGTTTACGGATTTTTTAAAGAAGATGAAGAAGAATCTGTAATTAGAATAGATTCTTCAGAAGTTCAAGAGATTGCGCTTAAGCTGATGAAGTTTGCAAAATCTAAAAAGATTTCAAAGCCTGTTCTTGTCGTTCCAATGGATATAAGGCACATGGTATTTGTGATTTTATCTGAATTTGCAGATGATTTAACAGTGCTGGCTCATGAAGAGCTTATCAGCGATTTTGATATCAAGTTTGCAGGAAAAATCTAATTATTTTTTAGATTTTTTTTCAAAAATATCTCCAATAAGCTTTCCATTTAAAGCGCCGGCAGCTGTTAGACTTATTCCAGTAATCGGCCAGGTTTTGACTTGTTTCCAGTCAAGCGGATAAGTAGCTATCATAGCTCCGCACATCGCTAAACCGGCAAGCCCGCCGATTACGCTTCCTGTTTTAGCTTTTTTACCATGAAAAGATTGTTGTGAATAAATTTGTTGATTTTGGATAGTTAAAACCCGCATACATATCTCCTAATAGAAAAAGGCGCAGAGCTTTGCTCTGCGCCTTTAAAGTTTTACTATTTTCCTTCAACCACTGCTTGAGCAGCTGCAAGTTTTGCTTGCGGAATACGGAATGGTGAGCAAGAAACGTAATTCAAGCCGATTCTATGGCAGAATTTAACTGAATCAGGGTCTCCGCCGTGTTCACCGCAAACACCGCCAACAAGGTCAGGGTTAACTTTATGTCCAAGTTTCATAGACATTTCGATTAACTGACCAACACCTCTTTGGTCTAATGTTTCGAATGGATTAGCAGGAAGTATCTTCTGATCTACATATCTGTTGAGGAATTTACCTTCTGCATCATCACGGGAATATCCGAAAGTCATTTGAGTAAGGTCATTAGTACCGAATGAGAAGAACTCTGCGTATTCAGCGATTTCATCAGCTGTAAGCGCTGCACGAGGAATTTCAATCATAGTACCAAACTTATACTCAACTTTGATGCCTTTTTCGTTCATAACGTCTTCTGCAACTCTTTCAAGAATTTCTTTTGCAACTTTAAGTTCATTAACGTGTCCGATAAGCGGAATCATTACCCAAGGTTTAACGTCAACGCCTTCTTTTTTCAAGTCGCAGCAAGCTTCAAAGATTGCTCTAACCTGCATTTCGTTAATTTCAGGATAAGTTAATCCTAAACGGCAGCCTCTCAAGCCCATCATAGGATTTGATTCAGACAAACCTTCAACGATATGAAGCATTTCTTCTTTTTCTTTAGAGTCTTTGCCAAGAGCTTTTAGAGTTGCAACTTCTGCGATTAAATCTTCTTTAGAAGGTAAGAATTCGTGAAGAGGCGGATCTAAAAGTCTTACTGTAAGCGGTTTAGGCCCAAGAGCTTTGAACATTGCATAGAAATCTGAATACTGCATAGGAAGAAGTTTGTCTAAAGCTTCTTTTCTTGCTTCAGCTGTTCCAGCAATAATCATTTTTTGAACCCAAGGAAGTCTGTCAGGATCCATAAACATGTGCTCAGTTCTGCAAAGACCAACGCCTTCAGCACCGAACTTAAGCGAGTTTGCTATGTCTTTTGGAGTATCAGCGTTAGCTTCAACTTTCATTGTTCTTATTTCGTCAACCCAAGAGAAGAACTTATTCCAGTTATCATCGATTTGAGCTTCAACAAGCTTAACAGCTCCTGCCATAACGATACCTTTGCCGCCGTCAAGAGATATAACGTCGTCTTTGTGGTAAACAGAACCGTCAGCTCCGATTAAAGTTTCATCAGCAAGGTTGATTTTCATATCTTCGCATCCAGAAACGCAAGGTTTTCCCATACCTTTTGCAACAACTGCTGCGTGCGAAGTAGCTCCGCCTCTAAGAGTAAGAACCCCTTGAGAAACAGCCATTCCATGAATGTCATCAGGGCAAGTTTCAACACGAACAAGGATAACTTTTTCACCAGCTTCACCGCGGTTTGCAGCTTCTTCTGTATCAAATACGATTTTACCAACAGCAGCACCAGGAGATGCGTTTACACCATGAGCAATTTTCTTTGCTTCTTCCATAGCTTTTGTATCAAAACAAGGCAGAAGAATTTGGTTTACACTATAAGGGTCAACAAGCTGAATAGCACGTTCTTTTGTAATGATACCTTCTTCACACATTTCAACAGCGATTCTTACAGCTGCTGCAGCAGTTCTTTTACCGTTACGTGTTTGAAGGATGTATAATTTACCGCGTTCAATAGTGAATTCCATGTCTTGAACATCTTTATAACCAAGTTCAAGTTTCTTAGCAATATCAACATATTGTTTGTATAAATCAGGCATTTCTGTTTCTAATTCAGCAATCGGCTTTGGAGTTCTAATACCAGCAACAACGTCTTCACCTTGAGCGTTTGTTAAATACTCACCGTAGAATTTGTTTTCGCCGGTTGCAGGGTTACGTGTGAATGAAACACCTGTAGCACAATCGTCGCCCATGTTTCCGAATACCATTGACTGTACGTTAACAGCTGTACCAAAATTGTGGTCAATTTTGTTCATATTTCTGTAAGCAACTGCACGAGGAATATTCCAAGAACGGAATACAGCTTCGATAGCTTCTTGAAGCTGTACATACGGATCTTGCGGGAATTCTTTGCCTGTTACTTCTTTAATAATGTTTTTGTAAACAGGGATAAGTGACTTCAAGCCTTCTGCAGAGATTTCAGTATCCTGTTTTACGCCTTCGCGTTCTTTAACTTTTTCTAATTCTGATTCGAAGTATTTTTGTCTATCCATTTCCCAAGCAACAGAGCCGAACATAGTCAAAAATCTTCTGTAAGAGTCATAGCAGAAACGAGGATTGTTAGTAAGCTTAATCATTGCTTCAACAGTCTGGTCGTTTAAACCTAAGTTAAGGATGGTTTCCATCATACCAGGCATAGAAACTCTTGCTCCTGAACGAACAGAAACAAGAAGCGGATTTTCAGCATCGCCAAACTTTTGTCCTTTTTGAGCTTCAACATCTTTTAATGCCGCTTTAACTTCATCCATTAAACCTTCCGGCATTTTGTTGCCGTTATTAATATAATCCATACAAGTTTCTGTTGTAATTGTTAATCCCGGAGGTACAGGTAAACCTAAGTTTGTCATTTCTGCAAGGTTAGCACCTTTACCGCCTAAGAGATTTCTCATATCAGCGTTTCCTTCGCGGAATAGCCATACTCTCTTGTCAGCCATTAATTTCTCCTTTTCATATCTAATAATACGCTTTTTTTTAGTATTACAAGTTTAGCATGAAGGTATTTGGATGTATATAGGACTAGTGTTAATGTTTGTAACAAAAACAAAAATAAAATAATCTTTTAAAATCTGGACATAAATTAATTTGCCGGCTAAAATAGACTTATGGCATTAATTGAAATAAAGAATATTGTAAAAACTTATACCACAGGTGACGATAGTTTTAATGCGCTTAACGGAGTTTCTTTTTCAATCGAAAAAGGTGAATTTGTTGCGATTATGGGAACATCAGGTTCAGGAAAATCGACTTGTATGAATACTCTCGGAACTCTTGATAAACCTACAAGCGGAAGTTATTACCTTGATGGAGTTGATGTTTTTTCTCTTAATGCAGAAGAACTTTCACAAATTAGAAACCAAAAAATCGGATTTGTTTTTCAAGGTTTTAATTTGATTTCAAGAACTTCTGCGCTTGATAACGTTGCGCTTCCGATGATTTATAAAGGTATTGGTGAAGAAGAAAGAGTTGAAAGAGCGCGAGAAGCTTTAAAAATCGTAGGATTGGAAGGCAAAGAAAAAAATATGCCTAACCAGATGTCTGGCGGTCAGCAGCAAAGAGTAGCAATTGCAAGAGCGTTAGTAAATGACGCGCCGTTAATTTTAGCCGATGAGCCAACCGGAAACCTTGATACAAAGACAAGTATTGAGGTTATGGAGTTTTTTGTAAGACTTAATAAAGGTTTTAAAGAACAAGAAGGCAAGACAATTGTACTTGTGACTCACGAACCTGATATAGCAGAGTATTGCAGCAGAATAATTCGTTTTAAAGATGGAAACATAGTCTCAGACCTTCCAAAAGACGAATGGATGATGATACGAAACAGAGAAACATGAAAAAAGACCTCAGATGAGGTCTTTTTTTAATCTTTTAAGCTACCAGCATAAAGCCATAATCTTTGGCGTCTCGATGAGCCAGTCCGACTCCATCCTGTCCCATTGATATTTTGTTCCCGTTTTCGTCATTTACAAACGAATGTTGTGTTGGAATGGAAATTCCAGTAGTTGGTTCAACAGTTGTCGCGGGATTAACGCGAGGTCCGACTGTCAGCCCGCCAAATGGGATGCTGCCGCCTTTGCCGTATAGACCATATTGATAATTTTGTTCTAAGCCTGGTACACCGCCCATTGTCATGTCCTCATAATTACTGTATATATATACTAACGTTTCAAGATTTAAAAAATTGCGGGGTATATAAAAAGTTTTACAAAACTTAATAAATCAATTATAATAACTGTATGAAAACAATAGGAATTATTGCATTATCGGGTGTAGTAAATAGAGAAAAGCTGAATACAGCCGCTGCAAATCTTGAAACTCTTGGATACAATGTAAAACTTTCAAAAAATATTTTTGACAATAACTGTTATCTTGCAGGTTCTGACGGGGATAAATTGGATGAGCTTCATCGATTTTTTCAAGACCCGGAAATTGATTTAATCATGTGTGCTCGCGGCGGATACGGAGCAATAAGACTGGTTAATCAAATCGATTATGAGATTATTAAAAACTATCCAAAACCTTTTATCGGTTTTTCTGATGTCACTGCGCTTCTGCTGATGATATACAAGAAAACCGGCCTGGTGACTTATCATGGTCCAATGGCTATATCTAACTTTTTTGAGCCGGATGAGTTTTCTGCTCAAAACCTCAATAAAGCTTTGAGTGGAGAGCTTTTAGAATTCGAAGGTACAAGAATATATTGTGAAGGAAATGCAGAAGGTATAATATGGGGCGGAAATCTTGTAACGGTTACGTCGCTTTGCGGGATTGATTTTATACCAGATAACGATTTTATTTTCTTTGCGGAAGATTTAAATGAGCCTGTTTATAAGATTGACAGAATGTTTACCCAATTATTTAACATTGATAAATTTTGCCAATATTGTAAAGGAATTGTTCTTGGTGATTTTCTTGATGTTGATAATAAAGATTGGCTGGAAGAATTATTTGCAGAATTTACAATACCTGCTGCGGGCGGATTTAAGATTACACATGAGCAAGAAAAAATTACGATTCCGATAGGAAAACATGCAAGGCTCGCAAACAAAATTCTTTATATAAAATAAAAAGAGGCTCCCATAAGAAAACCCCTTTTTAAACCGTACCACTGCCTATCGAAATACAGCCAAATTGATTTTGTTAACAAAACCTACTTCTTAAAAGTATAACACCCGTAAGGCTTACCTTAGTGCTGCTATGTTTCCATCCTGACACGGTTCGATATCTTACGCCGTCATATTCTAAGTTATCAACAATTCTGCCAGCATAGGCAATCTGCCTGTAACCCTCACAGCAGGCTCTGCACCTCGCGTAAAGCGTTCGAGTCGAGAGATCCGCTAAGTCCCCGTGGAGTACGGCAAATTGATTATATCACGAAGATAGTAAATTTAAAAGAGGGCGCGAACTTTTGTAAAAGTTCGCGCCCTCTTTTTATTTAAATGTTTTTATTTGTACAATGGAGCAAGTTTCTTTTCTTGCTGAGGAATCACACCTTCTTCAATTGACTGATAAACACGATAATCTATTTCAGGGAAACAATTATCAATTTCTTCGATTTCATGCAGCTTGCTTTCATCAATTGAACCTGATTCAATCATATCTGCTATTAAGCTGAATCTGTCAACATGTTCGTTAAATCTATCAGTTGCGTAGTCTTTAGCCTGCCAAGTTGTAATCAAGAACGGCCAATCTGAAGATTGAAGCAGTAAGTTTTCTCTTGCAAGCTGAGCCAGAGCTCTTTGCATAAGCTTATCTTCTGGAATTTCTGAGTAATTATCAACAATAGCGTTAATACGTTTTTCGCAAGAGTGGATAATTGGCCACATCCATTCAGTCAAGTGGTTCATCCAAACATAGAAATGACCGCCTTGTCCCCAAGAACTTTCAGGGATTTGGATAGCTTCTTTAGGCGGATATTTTGTAACGTATTCGCCTGCAGTAAGTCTTTCAACTTCTGGAAGGTAATCGTTGAATTTCTTAATAACCTGCTTGATGAACTCAACGCCTTCAAACCACCAGTGGCCGAATAATTCTGTATCAAATGAAACCATTACAAGCCCTTCTTTGTTTTTAGCTAACTTGTAATCATTTAATAAGTGATAAATCATCGTTGTATAATGGTCAGAGTTTTCGTTAATTTTATTCATTGCAAGAACTGGATCATATAACATTTTGTCACCTAAATCAGTTGTAGGTGATGTAATTCTCCAATAGTGCATACCTGATTTATCATCTTTTTTGTGAAATTCTCTGAAACACCCGTCTCCAGGATATCCGTCAGCCGCTGACCAAACTTGATAACCAGCTCTATCATTTCTGCCCATTACTGCAACTTGAGCATCAGGCAGCCAGTAAGCTGAGTAAGTATCATAACCAGTAGCTGGTCTTTCAGGAAGCGGAATGTATTCAATGTTTCCGTACATACCTATTACACGTCTGTTGCCAATTGAGTTGCCGCCTTCAATTACGTGAGATTCTGTGAAAAAGTAATTGATATCATTATTTTGAAGCGTAACTTCAATTGCAGGTCTCCAGTGCTTTTTGCCGTCTTTACCAACATATTCGTAACCTTGACGGTAAGCGCATTCAGGAAGCCAAGCCCCAAACGCTTTCTTTCCAAATAATCTTTTTGTTGTATCCTGACCTACTTTGAATTGTGCATTTAAATTGCTGTCAGTTGCAAGCAATGGTGAAAATCCATGTGTAGCCCCGGATGTAGTGATTTCAATACATCCTAAATCTTGATACTTTTTGAAATATTTAATCAAATTCTTTTCATATTTGTTTATAAAATCATCTCTGAGTTTATTCCATAAATCAAAATAATATTTAGCTAGATATTTTAAGTGCTGAGAATGAGCAACTTTTGGATCAGGATATCTGTCTAAGTCTTTTGATACAGCTTTAATCCTTGAATCAATATACTCAACAAATCCGTTTTGCAAGTGCTCGTCCGCTAATTGTTCTGCTAAGATAGGAGTTATGCCTACTGTTAATTTAGCCTTAATGCCTTCTTCGTATAATTCTGATATTGCATTAAGAAGCGGCACGTATGTTTCTGCCATACATTCGTAAAGGTTTTCTTCTCCGAATGGCCACATACCTGCTTTTCTATAATAAGGCAGGTGGCTGTGTAACATAAATACGAATTGTCCTACTGACATTTTTGCCTCCGATCATTTCTCTCGTGTTTGAATATATATTTTTACATTATTATTTATAACATAATCTTAACAGAAAAGTAACTCTTTAGTATTAGTTCAACGGAATAATGTTACAAATGTTTACTATCTTTGAGAGCCCAAAACCCTCAAGAGCAGTTATATAAGGCTTATATAAGATACAATCTTTTTTCTATCTTTTGTAAACTTTTAAGTTTATCCTATGGCAAACATATAATTGTTATTTTTTGAACATGTTGCGCAAAAATCTGTTTCTGCCATTACGGTTTTTGAGTAATCTTTAAATGAGCTGCCAGCTCTGCCTCTATAGTCATCTGCTAAAAATGGGCAGGTATAAATTCCGTTCTGGCAGAGTGTTCGTCCATACATGCAATCTGTTTTTTGTGATGGTTTTGCAAAATTTTCGTCTTCGAAATCCGGGTGGGAAATTGTGATTTGTAAATCTGTATTTGTGATTTCTTGTGTTCTGAAAATTTCATTAAAAGCTTCTTTAATTTCTTTTTCGTTGAGTTTGTAAAAATTTTGTATAGAAAGTACGGAGTTAAAATTATATCTGCTTAAAGTTTTTAAAGCATAAAGAGTTTGCCTGTAATTACCTCTGTATTTGACTTTGTCACTTTCAATTTCATTGTAATGAGCGAGAGAGGTTTTAAAGAAGATTTGATTGCTTCCTTCTTCTTCTACTTTTTTAAGGAATCTGATTTTCTTTTCATTTAAGAAGCTTGCGTTTGTGCAAATACAAACATTGCATCTTTTTAGACATAATCTAAGTATTGCATTAAAATCCGGATGAGTCATCGGTTCTGCTCCTGTAAGATAAATACAATAAAGGTTTTCAAATTTTGTATCTTCTATAGCTTCTTTAATTTTATCGATTTGAATAAAATCTTTTATATTTTTACTCATAGGAAAATCTATATAGCAATTAGAACATCTTTGATTGCAGTTTTTTGCTGTAACTTCAATAAATATATTATTAAGTTCTTCTAGTTTGTATGCAGGTGCTGCGGGGGTAAATACTTTCCAATTAGTCTTTTCATCTCCAAGTACTGAGTTATTAATGTTATTGCTCATAAATCCTCCTCTAAATTACGTCTAAATCATGTTATTTCAGACAAATTTAAAAAAGAATTATCAGGGTGGGGTATTTTCGCTGCATAATTTATTTGTAACAATTATTTGACAAAGTGTTATAAATTATATACATGTGGAATATATTAGTTATAAGGATATTTTTGATATGGATATGTATACGGAAAGTTTAATAAAACGTCAAAACTCTTG
>CANARY010000012.1 GCA_947364235.1 uncultured Candidatus Melainabacteria bacterium
CAGCGGGTTATTCTATTGCTGCTCAGATGTCAACGAAGATAAGTGCATATCAGGTGGCAGAAGACAACGCTGCAATGGGCTTGGATTTGTTAACGACAGCAAACGATTCTCTGGCTTTTATTTCCGAGCATTTGACTAGAATACGAGATTTAATGATGCAGGCGAAGAATGGAACTTATGGTGATGAGTCAATGAAGGCAATTAATTCAGAAATCAATGCAAGATTGGACGAAATAACTCGACTATATTCAACTGCGGAATACAATGGAATGAAACTGTTTGGAGAACTTGACAGCAGTGAGAAGTTTGAAGCACCTGAAGTAGATTTTATTAGTGAAATAACAAAACGTGATACGAGTGCAATGACTACGTTAGCAAGTGTAGATGAAAATCAGGAGTTAACATCCGGTACATACTCTATTTCTACTGCAGAAGAGCTAGCTAAGCTTGCATCAATGACAAATAACAAGAAAATAGGCTCTGATTGCGAGTTTGTATTGGCAAACGATATTGATTTGAGTGCATATTCAACGGGTGAAGGCTGGATACCTATAGGAATTTCTTCTAATAGTTTCAAAGCAAACTTTGATGGTAATGGCTATGTCGTAAGAAACTTATATATTAATCGTCCAACTGAAGAACGTCAAGGTTTGTTTGGTTCCATTTCTGAGCCTCTCAATTCAAAAAAAGTGATTAAAAATTTGGCAGTTGTAGATTTTGATGTTACCGGAAGAAAGCGTGTTGGCGGACTAGCAGGATATTCTGAACAAAGTTTTGAAAATTGTTATGTCTCAGGAACGGTGAAGGGGGAAATGGATGTTGGTGGAATAGTTGGAGAGAGTCGTCACTCACTAACGAATTGTTGTGCGGATGCAGTAGTAGTTGCCTCAGGAGATCGTGTGGGTGCATTGGTGGGAACTTGCTCTATATCTGCAACTGTTAATGGATGCTATTCGTCAGGAAAAGTTAGTGGCCATGAAAGCGTAGGCGGGTTGGTTGGGTGGCTAAGAGACAATTTGTATGATTCATACTCTACTGCTGATGTTATAGGGAATGAGAACGTAGGCGGTTTGTGTGGAGCTTTAAGCAACAGCCATCGTTTGGTTCGTTCTTTTGCAACGGGGAATGTAAAAGGTGTAGATTCAGTAGGTGGCTTAATCGGTGTTTTTAGCGATTCTTGGAATGGAAGTTTGAGCGATAGCGCGTCAGATTGTTATTTTACCGGAAATGTTGAAGGGGATGTAAATGTTGGCGGTATATTTGGGTGGTTTGAACTAGGAGATAGAAATACACTTGTTTTGAAGAATTATACCAGCAGCGGGAGTATAAAACGTGCAGGTCAAGATGTTGATGATTTAGCTGGTTATGTTAAAGGCAATCTTGTTTGGGGTGAAGGATGCGGCGCAAAATCTGCTAATTCAACAGTTGGTAAAATATTGGATGATGTTCTTTTTCAGGTTGGAATAAATTCTTCCGAAAGTTCTCAAGTTGTGCTTAATACATCTTTTGTTTTGGAAAATGTAGGTTCACTAAGACGAATAGGCTTGAAAGATGGTAATTATCTTGAAACAATCGACAGTTTGCTGGCTTCGATTTCCGTCAAACAAACCGAATACGGCGCATGCCAGAACCGACTTGAGAGCGCTTTGGAAGAAATCAACACACATTACGAGAACCTTCTCTCAAGCCGTTCAACTTTAAGAGATGCTGATGTTGCGAAAGAAAGCTCCGCTTATATTCGCAATCAAATCTTGCAGCAAGCTTCCGCAATGCTGCTTGCTACCGCAAATCAAACTCCTGCGATTGCCTTACAGTTACTGTAGTCATACCACTGTGTTCCGACCAATTGTCTACGTGCGTAGCACTTCAAGGGGCGGGGACATGAGACTTGTAGTTGCAATTTCAACCCAATAAATTTACCCCATTTACCACTTGTAAGAATGTCTACGTGCGCAGCACCCCACTAGCCTCTGCCGCAGATGACTTTTATTACATATTGAACAAGAATTACAAATTCCCAAAGAAGATGCCTGTGTTTGATATAGTACAAATCATATTCAAGTCGTTCTTCTGAAGTAGGCTCAAAATTATTAATCTGCTGCCATCCGCACCAGCCGGGACGAACCCAGTTTCTGCATTCCCAGAAAGGAATCTTTTCTCTGTTTTCGTAGTAAACTTCTTCTCTTACTGGGCGAGGTCCGACAATACTCATTTCTCCGCGTAGAATATTTATCATCTGCGGAAGTTCATCAATATGGAATTTACGTAATATTCTGCAGAAAGGCATTATACGTTTGTCATCAGCAGGCACTTCGTTTAAGTCATCATCAAAGTCTTCTTCCACTTTATCCTGGTACATTGTACGGAATTTAATCATTTTAAACGGTTTACCGAATTTTCCGATTCTGGTTTGAGTAAAGAAAATTGGACCAAAATCAGAGAACTTAATCCCCAAAATTGCTATTAAAGAAAGAGGTAAAGTGATTAACATAATAGCAATTGATGCTAATACATCACCAAAACGCTTAATATATGCGAATAATAAAGCTTTTTTCTTAACACAGGAATAGAAAAGCCAGTTTACAGTCATCTTAGAAACCAGATATCTGCGAGTAATTTTTTCGTAAAACTTAGGCATTCTCCATACTTTTACTCCTAGAGGAATACCTTTGATTAAATCTGTAAGGATTACAGAATCCATACGTGATTTAACTGAAATAATAACAATTTTTACATTATTATCTTTTATAACAGCTTCAGAGTCACAGGTTAAGCCAAGAATAGGAACTGTAGAATCTTCATCTTCAAGAGTATTCATGTTGTCATCAAGAAATCCAACAACTTTCATTCCAAGTTCGGGTCTTGATTGGATTTCTTCTGCAATAAGCTTTCCGTCTTGTCCTGCTCCGACTATTAATACATTTTTTATAGGTTTAATGTATTTTAAATGTATTAAATAAATGCATCTTGTAATAAATACTCCTGTGAAAACAGCTGCTGCATTAAATGCCAGAAAAAGAACAAGTATGAGGAGCATATTAAAACCTAAGATAAAACACATAGGAATACCTGCAATAACATTTGCAACGGTTACTCCTTCAAACAAGGTATAAATGTCTTTAAATGAGTATTTTCTTGTTTCGTAAAAATGTTTTGAGTGTAAAACAAGTATTGTAACAAATAAAAACCAGAGAACTATATAAAACAACAGAGGGTTTGGTGCAAATATATAAATTGCAGATGAAGATATAATCAGTGCATCAATAATTGCTAATACACATTGTGATTTTGATATAGCAGGCATAAACTCTCCTTGATTAAAAGACTCATTATAACTATTTTATTATAACACATTCGGCAGCTCTGGTAAATGGTTGAAGTCATTTTGTATACATAAAAAAATAACTAGCTTTAAAGCTAGTTTCTTTTTTAAATGGTACCCCCAAGCGAATTCGAATCGCTGTCTACACCGTGAAAGGGTGTTGTCCTAGGCCTCTAGACGATGGGGGCCTGTTGACAATTTCTATAGTACCAAATCAAATTTTAAAGTCAAGAGGTTTCTTTAGAAAAATTTTTTAAGCTTGAAATCACAGTGATTTAGGTTTAATATTTAAGCAAATAAGAGGTTATTTATGATTAATAGAAAATCACGTGATGAAATTAAAAGAATGAGACATGCCGGTCATATTGTTGCTCTAGTGCACAAGAAAATGCGCGAAGTTGTAGAGCCGGGTATCTCTACAAAAGAACTAGATGATATTGCGATGCAAATTATTAAAGAAAATAAAGCTATTCCTACTTTCTTGGGATATAACGGTTTTCCGGCATGCATTTGTTCTTCGATTAATGAAAAAGTTGTACATGGCATTCCTTCTGAAAATGAAATTCTTAAAGATGGAGATATTATAGCTATTGATGTAGGAGCTACTTACGGCGGCATGGTTGGTGACAGCGCATGGTCTTATGCAGTCGGAAAAATTTCTGAAGAAAAACAGCTTCTTATGAAAGCTACTGAAGAATCACTTATGGCAGGTATTGCGAAAATGAGAGCCGGTAATGTGCTTGACGATATTTCAGGAGCAATTGAAGATGTTGCAAACTCATATAAGTTAGGTATTGTACGCCAATATGGCGGGCATGGAGTCGGTCATTCCATGCACGAAGATCCGTTCTTGTTTAATTACAGAGTTGGTGATAAGACTTTGATTAAATCAGGTATGGTAATTGCAATTGAACCAATGCTGAATCTTGGCGGAGATGAAGTTTTTGTTGAAGATGATAACTGGGGTGTGGTTACAAAAGATAGAAAACCATCTGCGCATTTTGAACATACAGTTCTCGCAACAGATGGTGATCCAATTCTAATGACTACTCTTATGGAATAGTTAAATATCGTATAGTCTTGAAACTGCTTCATCAAGGTTGTCAAGCGTATCACAGCCAAACATACTGGATATTGCCGACCATTTGCTGTTTTCAAAATCATCATCAGCAGGCTTGTTGCTATATTCATTATAAGTTTTTTCTAAGAATTTATAATCTTTAGACTCGCGTTTGTCAGCAGGAACATTATCCAGTAACATTTTCATAAATGGTACTACATCTTTATTTTTGAACGCATCACCATATTCTGATGCCATTTGTTCAAAAATACCGTTTCTTGCTCCTCCTAAAGAGTATCCGCTAAGAAAATTTTTGATTGCGCTTACTTTTTTAGCTCCGACTGGGAATGTGGAAAGCTTATTTAAAATTTCTTTACAGTCATCATAATTCATTGTTATTCCATTAAGCTTTTTGCTTACGCTGTAACCCAATCCCCAAGGACCGCCGAAATTTCTTTTCATATACATTTCTTTAGCAGCTGCACTGCCTTCCCCAAGTTCTGTTGATTGCTGAGAATCCAATTTATCAAAACTGTAATCGTAATTGTATCTGTGTTTCATTATGTCAGTGAAAAGTTTGATTTCATCACCATCAACACGTCCGTTACCATTGCCGCCGTTTTCTTTTTTATCGACATATTCTGCCCAATATCTTGTTTTACCAGCTGCAAAGTATGAGTTAAATTCGTAAGGCTGTGTCATTATAATCTCCTTTTTAAATATTCTCGTGCATGTATATATAAAGTATTTCATGCGGAAATGATTGCTCTTTTGTAACAAAATATTAAGCTTGTAAATTTTTTTTGTGTGTTATACAATTTTTTTATATTGTGAAAATAAGAGGTAAAAATGGATCAGATTATTAAAATAGCCTGGGAATTAAACGAAAATACTGACAATCGATACAAGCTTGTATATGAAATTGCTGAACTTGCTAAGAAGCTTGTTGATGAGACTCAAATGAAGAAAGCCCGAGACGAGTTTGGTTTTGAAGAAGTTGCAGCCGAAAGCGCTTACAAGAAAGAAAATCCTGTAGAGCACGCTATTATGGTTAAAGCTTCTGAGTCGGATGATACCGAACTTGTAGGCTAAGTTTAAGATATTATAAAAAAAAGAACTTCCTATAAGCGGGAAGTTCTTTTTTATTGTAAAAAAGTGTAAAGTTGATAGCAATTTTTCATGTTCACGAAACTTACATAGAAAGGAAGGTCGAGATGGACAAACATAGTAAAAAATTAATGAATTTAAAGTGGGGGTTGTAGGGCAATGTTAGTGAATGCAGCAAAAATATACTCTACATTAGGCAGCCCCAATTCGCTTATTCCGCTTGCTGTTAAGGACCTTTCAGCAACAGCAGGAATGACAGCAGGGTCTTTCGTTACAGGTAAAGAAGAAGGTCAAGATAGATTTATTGATGAAATCGGAACAGAGTTTATATGGCTCTTAGGGATTCCGATGTTTAAAGGGATTTTTAACAAAACTGTTTTCAAGTTTTTAGGACTTGATTCCACTTTTGACGCAAGAAATCTTAAAGATAAAGATGTTTTTGAAAAGATTAAAAAGTATGCTCCGACTGATGAAGTTAAAAAAGATATTGAAAAAATTGGAGCTAAAAAGAGATTGTTTAAAAATGCTGTTACAGCAAAATTCTTTGCTGCTACAGCTCTTACAGTTGGAAGTTATATAGGACTTACAAGAGCTAAACAAAAATATACTGAGAATAAAATAAGAAAAAATCTTATAGCTGAATATAACGCTAAAAAAGATAAAGAACAAACGCAAATTACAACACCTTCTTTCAAAGGAGCAGGAAGTGTTGTTGAAAGTTTTGCATTTTCGCCTGTTAAAAATATGTATATTTTAGATGGATTTATTACAGGAGAGAGATTGAAAGATTCAAGAAGTACTCAAGAATTTATAGGTTACGGTATAAAAGAAGCTTCTACTCTTTGTTTTATGTATTATGCAGGAGGAAAAATTCAGGAGCTGTTTGAAAAACAAGCTGAGAAAAAATATAACAAATCTATAAGACTTGACGCGAGAGTTATTGAAGCAGGCGAGCTGAAGAAAATGTTTGAAAATTCAACCATTGAAAAAAGCTTAGCTGAGTTTAAAAAAGCAAATACCTCTAAAGCTGATTTATATGAATTCTTACACAAAAATCCGGATAATATGATTGTTAAAGTTGCTAAACAGTCTGATATTATATCTTTGTATAAAAATACTAATAAAATTGATACAAGAAAATACATCGACCTTGATGAGGTTGAGGGAGTAAGCAAGAAAATAGAAGAACTATATAAGCAATATAAAACGGCAGTCAGCAAAGGTGAAACTTCTGAAAAATTCTTTGCTGGAGTTAAGAAACTTAAAAGAAATTCTATTTTGATGAATATCGGAACTTGTGTTTTTGCTCTCGGAATAATGACTCCAGCAATGATGTTATTTAAAAGATTTATGGGCAAAGAAGACAAAGAATTCCAGACCAAGAAAGAAATCAGAGAACAACTTATTAAAGAAGGTATAATAAAAGCATAAAAAAAACTCCCAAGCAGGGAGTAAACTTTTTCAAGATGTAAGATTATATAAGAGAGTTGTGTATAGTTAATTATTAA